>NZ_BAABII010000015.1:0-27149 GCF_039542665.1 Saccharopolyspora cebuensis | reverse complement strand
TGACCCACCTCGGCGCCTACCACGCCGCCGCCCGCCTGGTCTCCCACGGCGAACACACCCGCCCCTTCACCCTCCACACCCGCCCGCTTCCCGACGCCGTGCCCGGCCGCAGCCGCCACCTCCGCACCACCACGGCACGCGCCGCTGCGGACACCCGCCCGGACGTCCCGAACTAGCCAACCCACGTCCCACGAGGTGCCCTGCCATGAACCAGCTCCCCGCGCGCCAGAACCTCCTCCGACAGGGCCGCACCGACCGGCGCACACCCCGAGCGGCCAACACCGCCGAGCACCAGGCCCGCCTGGCGTCGCGCCTGACGGCGCGGGACCGGTGGCTGGTGGCGATGCTGCACGAGCACCGGGTGCTCACCGGCGACCAGATCGCCGCACTCGGCTTCCCGAGCTCCCGGGCCGCCCGTGCCCGGCTGCGCGAGCTGTGGTGCTGGTCGGTCCTCGACCGGTTTCAACCCGTGCTCGCCCGCGGCACCGCCCCGATGCACTACGTCCTCGGCCCGGCCGGCGCCACCGTCCTGGCCACCGGCCACGGCCTCGACACCACCGACCTCGGCTACCGCCGCAACCGCACCCTCGGCATCGCCCACAGCCTGCGCCTGGCCCACACCATCGGCTGCAACCAGCTCCTCACCGACCTCGCTACCCACGGCCACCTGCGCGCGTGGTGGTCCGAACAGCGCTGCGCCCGGTCGATCGGCGACCTCGCCCGCCCCGACGCCTACGCCCACTGGGCCACACCCCGCGGTGAACTCGGCTTCTTCGTCGAGTACGACACCGGCACCGAAGCCCTGCGCGCACTCGTCAGCAAACTCCCCGGATACCACGAGCTCGCACGCGCCACCGGACAACGCACGCCCGTGCTCTTCCGCTTTCCCAGCGCCCAGCGCGAAGCCAACGCCCGCCATGCCCTCCACCGGGCCTGGACCGAGCTCGACGACCCCGAACTCCTGCCCATCGCCACCGCCAGCCCTGAGCCCGCCATCCATCCCGCTGCCGAAGTGTGGCTCCCGCTGACCACCAGCGGACCACGCCGCGCGCTCGACCACCTACCGCAGGCCTGGCCACAGCCCACCACCGCGCACGAAGACCCACCGGCCGCCACGAGCGCAGCACTGCCACCTCCACCGCCCTACCCCCCGAACAGCGCGCACCCCGCGCGGTGAGCCCGATGCTCCGCACCCTGATCACCGCCGCAACCGCCTTCCTCGGCCTGCTCGTCACCCTCGTCGCCGCCATCACCGGCACCATCGCCACCCTGATCCCCACCAGCAGCGCGCCCAGCGCCGCAGCGCTCGCCGACATCCCCGCCGACTACCTCGCCCTCTACCACCAGGCCGCCCCGCTGTGCCCCGGACTCGACTGGGCCATCCTCGCCGCCATCGGCAAAATCGAAACCGACCACGGACGCCTCGACGCCCCCGGCGTGCACTCCGGCGAGAACTTCGCAGGCGCCGGAGTTATCTCTAGGTCCGTGACGGCATGAGGCACGTGAGGTTTCCGGTCGACACGCCGCGTCCCAGTGACGTATCCGCAAGGTGGCAGGCACGTCGACCTACGGTTTCGGCCATGTCGGCGGTATTCCGGGCGGAGCGGGCGGTCTCTCCGGCAGACGGGTCGGTTGCCTGGGTCGTGATCGACCGTGACTACGACCTCCACACGAAGGTTGCGCGTTCCTGGCTGGGTTGCGGGGTCGGGGCCGGTCGGTCAACACCGAGCGTCTGTATGCCGGGCGGGTTGCGCTGTTCTTGTCGTGGAGTGCTCGCGACGGCGTGGACTGGAGGAACGTCCACCTGGGACAGATGGTGCGGTTCAAGCACTGGCTGGTCACCACACCGCTGCCCTCGCGCCGTCGCGCAGGACACAGCGAGGAACGGTTTCGCTCACCGGGGACGGCGGATGCGATTGTCGGGACGGTGTGCGAGTTCTTCCGGTTCTGTGCCCAGCACGAACTGATCGACCCGCAGGTGGTGACGAGGTTGTATGAGCCCCGGTATCTGCGATTTCTGCCGCCGGGTTACGAGACGGGGGAGGCGGATGAGTTCCGTACGGTGCGGTCGCGGGTGCTGAAGTTCGCCGTCCCGGAGACACCGTTTGAGTTCATCGAACCAGACCAGATCGAGGCCCTGACGCAGGCAACGAGTAACCCGCGAGATCGGTTCCTCGTCGCCTTGGTGGGGATGACCGGGATGCGGATCGGTGAAGCGCTCGGGCTGCACCGCGAAGACATGCATTTCCTCGCCAGCTCCCGCGTGTTGGGCTGCCCGGTGGCGGGGCCGCATGTGCATGTGCGGCGGCGTGAGGACAATCCGAACGGGGCGCTGGCCAAATCGCGGTTTCACCGCTGGATCCCTGTCCCGGAGCAAGCCGCGACGCTGTATGCGGACTACGTCCACGAACGCGGGTGCCGGCTGGATGCAGGAGATCTGAGTCCCATGGTGTTCGTGAACCTGTATCGGCCACCGCTGGGTGAGCCGGTGAGCTATCAGAACGTCAAGGAGATGTTCGACCGATTGTCCCGCTCGGTGGGGTTTGCGGCCCGGCCGCATCTGTTGCGGCATACCGCGGCGACCACGTGGCTGCGGCAAGGCAGTGCACGCGACACGGTGCAGCATCTGCTGGGTCATGTCAGCCCGGCCTCGATGCAGCCCTATCTGCATCCCGACGAAGGCGACCTGCGCTGCGCTGTGGAACAGGGCGCCGAGTGGGTACGGAGGACACGATGAACACACCCGTCATCAAGGCCACAGCCACGGACGCCCTGACCTACCGGCTCGATCACGGGGCGTGGGTGTCGTATCTGCGTGAGCAGATCGCCCCGGAATGGCGTCCGGGCGAGTTCGATCCCGAACGGTGGTTGTTCACCGGGGATCCCGACAACCCGGCGACCACCTCGACGCGGTGCACCGTGCGGGCCTGCGACACCGTGGTCACCTCACGGACCCTGTGCCAGCAATGCCAGCGCGCAGCGGCGCACAGTGACCTGGGAGCCCACGAGTTTCTCGCCTCCTACCAGCCGTCGGTGACGAAGCAGACCCGGACTGACACCAGGTGCGTGGTCGGCAACGACGGCGTGGGGTGTCAGCGGCGTCGCCTCAGTAATCGGACCGGGCTCTGTCACGCGCACACGACCCAGTGGAAGCGCCGCGGCCAACACAGCGGTCTCTCGATGGCTCAGTGGAGCAGCACCCGTGCGCGGCCATTGCCGCCGCGGGAGGCATGTTCGATTGTGGGGTGCTCGGCCGATGCCACGCTCGACATGCGCTTGTGCGGTGCCCACTCGACAGCGTTTCGCCGCAGCCAACGCGCACGTGCCGAGGGTGAGCGCGAGACGGCAGAGCAGTGGGCCAGCGGCCAGCCGCCGTCTCAGTTGCGGGTGAACCAGTTCAGCCTCGCGCTGGTCACCCACACTGTCCGGTTCGAGTTGCTGTATGCGCTGCAGCAGCGTGACGCACAGGGGCAGAAACTCGACCCGGTGGCGATGAAGAGCCTGACCAACGCGCTGCGCGGGCTGGACTCCGTGGCGACCACACCCGAGAGCACGGTGCGGGAACTGATCAGCAAGAACCGCGCCGTCCATGCCTATGCACGGATGCTCACCCGCGTCATCGCGCTCAGGTTCGAGGAGTTTCGCGGTATCCGACACACCGACAAGGATGTGTGGCAGTGCCTGGCCTTGGACCTGCAGACACCCCGTGCGGGGCGTCGGCCCAACCTGACCTCCGTTGACTTCACCCCGATCCAGCAGCAGTGGCTACGGGAGGCCACCAAGGACTGGGTCCGCACCGTGTGCCCGGAGGACACCGGTCAACTGAAACGCACCGTGCAAGTCTGCACCCTCGCCTCGAGGGCGTTGTCCCGTCGGCCCGGCGGAGGCCACCAGCAGCACGAGTTGACCTATGCCGACATGGCCGCTGTGTTCGACGACGTCAGGAAAGCCACTGGCACGGCAGGGAAACTCTACGAGACCCGCTACCGTCGGGGCCTGTGGGCCCGGCTGCACGCGGTCCTCGAACTCGGCCGCAAAACCGGACGGCTGGCCGAGCTCCCCGCAGCGTTCAGCCGGCACCCCTCGCAGTCCATCGGCGCCCTCGAGGTCAACGAAGAGGAACTCGGCAAGGCGATCCCGGAAGCCGTCATCGCGCAACTGGACGCGCACGTGCATCTGCTGGGTACCCAGCGCACCTACGGGCGGTCATGGTCACCGGCGGCCACCGCCATGATGTTTCGTACCGTCTACCAGGTTCTGCGGGATACGGGCCGACGTCCGAACGAAGTCGTGTCCCTGTCCCTGGAGTGCCTCGAGCGTCAGGACGGCGAGTACGCGCTGGTCTACGACAACCACAAGAGCCAGCGCCTGCGCAGGCGGCTGCCGATCACTGGCGCCACCGCCAAGGCCATCCAGCACTGGCAGGACTACCGCGCTGGGCTCGACCTACCGGCTTCCACCCGAGCCTGGCTGTTTCCTTCCTGGGGCGAATCGTGCGGGCCCGGACACTTAAGCACCAACCGGCTCGTCCGGGCGATCAGGGACTGGGTGAGCGCGATACCCGTCCTGGACAGTGACCTCCCCGGCCCCGAGGGCTCTCCGGCGCCGTTCGACCGCCGCTTGATCTATCCGTACGCCTTTCGGCATTCCTACGCCCAGCGCCACGCCGACGCAGGCGTGGCCGTGGAGATCCTAAGCGAGCTCATGGATCACAAGGACCTCACCGTGACCCAGGGCTATTACACGGTCAGCCTGAAACGGAAACGCGAAGCGATCAAGGTCATGCGCCGCTACGTGCATGACCACACCGGCACGCCATTCTCTGGAACTGGGTCGGCGGCCAGCTACGCGTTGAAGTCGGTGGCTGTGCCGTTCGGCAACTGCCTCGAACCCAGCAACGTCAAGGCCGGCGGCAAGCAGTGCCCGATCCGATTCCAGTGCGCCGGCTGCGGCTTCTACCGCCCGGATCCGTCCTACCTGCCCGCGATCGAGGAGCACATCATCGCGCTCAAAGCGGACCGCGAAACCGCGCACGCGATGGAGGTCGACGACTTCGTCGTCCGCAACCTCACCGACCAGACCGACGCCTTCCAGCAGGTCGCTGCCCGGATGCGGGAGAAACTCGAGGCGTTGCCCGACCAGGAGCGCGCCGAAGTCGACCAGGCCAGTGCGCTGCTGCGCAAAGCACGCGCCGGTCGTGACCTCGCCGGTGGCCGCACGCTGCTGCCCCTGACTGTCCAGGACGGGTCATGACCGCGCCCAGCACCGACGGGATGATCCACGCCCGGCGCCGCGACAGCGACACCAAACGCGCCCGCGTCCGCACCACACTGCACCAGATGCTGGAAGCGGGAACACCCATCACGTTCGCCTCAGTAGCCCGACAAGCGCAGGTGTCCACCTGGCTGGTCTACGCCCCCGGTGTCCGGGAGAAGATCGAGTCCGCCCGCACACAGCAGAACAACGAAACCCCCGCACCGCGCCACGATCGCGAGCACAGCCGTGGTCTGGAAACCGATCTTGCGTTGGCCCGCGCGGAAATCACCCGTCTGCGCGCCGAACGCGACCAGCAGCAACAACAGCTACGACACGCGCTGGGCGCCCGCATGGACAACCTCGCCAAAGCCGATCTCCTCGCGAGAGTGGACGAACTCACCCGCCACAACCACGAACTCGCCACCGTCGCCGAACAACACCGCACCGACAACCAGCGCCTCCAGGCATGGGTCACCGAACTCGAAGACGACCTCACCGCCGCGCGCACCAGCCTGCGCCGCATGATCCGCGCAGACAACCTCCACACCGAGAACTAACCGGCCCCTCGGCACGAGCCACTCACGCCTCGCTACGCGACCACAACCGGAAAGACGTGCCCGCCGCGCTCCGCGTTGGCCCCGCGACGCAAGTCGCCTCAGAAACACCTCGATCGTTTGCAGCTGTCGCCGAGCAGGCGTGCCCGATCCGCGCGCAGCACCTGTCCCACCTCAGCGAACGGCACCGGAAAACCCGCTCGTCCCACCTCTAACGCACTCAGCCGGCTTGCCCCTCGTCCGCCTGGGAGTTCGTCATGCTCGTCAAACTCATCGCCACCGGGATCGCGGCGTTGCTGTTCTTCGTCGTCCTCATCGCCGCCGCCGCAGCCAGCATCCTCACCGCGTTCACCAACGCAGGCAACTCCGGTTCCCACCAGCCCAGCCCCCACGCCCTGGCCGACATCCCCGCCGACTACCTCGCCCTGTACCAACAAGCCGCCCCAACATGTCCCGGGCTGGACTGGTCCATCCTGGCCGCCATCGGCAAAGTCGAAACCGACCACGGCCGCAGCACCCTGCCCGGCGTCGCTGAAGGAACCGTCAACCACGCCCAGGCCGGTGGGCCGATGCAGTTCCTGCAACCCACCTTCGACGCCTACGACGACACCATCCCACCCGGCGGCGCCACCCCACCCTCCCGATACAACCCGCACGACGCCATCCACGCCGCCGCCGCCTACCTCTGCGACTCCGGCGCACCCGAAGACCTCTACACCGCGATCTACGCCTACAACCACGCAGACTGGTACGTCCGCAAGGTCCTCGCCCAAGCCGAGCAATACCGTACAGCCGCCACCGTCCCACCCCAGGCCGGAGGCTGGGGCGTGCCCGCCCAGGGCACCTGCACCTCAGGATTCGGCCCGCGTAACGGCGAGAGGCACAACGGACTCGACATCGCCGCCCCCACCGGCACACCCATTGTCGCCGCCACCGACGGCACCGTCATCGACTCCGGCCCCGCCACCGGCTACGGACTCTGGATCCGAATCCAACACCCAGGCGGCGTGATCACCACCTACGGGCACAACCACACCAACCACGTCCAAAGCGGCCAGGCAGTCCGCGCCGGGCAACCCATCGGCGAGATCGGCAATCGAGGCGAATCCACCGGACCACACCTGCATTTCCAGATCGACGCCGGCGGGCAGCCGGTCGATCCGGTGACCTACTACCAGCAGCAAGGAGCACCGTCGCTCTGCGGCTAGGAGCTGTTTAAGAATCGATTTTGGTGAGGCTGCGGAGCCAGATGTCGATGTTGGCCACGTGCACGGTTGCTTCGTAGCGGAGGGCAAGTTTGTCGTAACGGCAGGCGACCGCGCGGTGGTGTTTGAGCTGGTTGATGCCGCATTCCACAGCGTGACGCCGCTGGTAGGTCCCGGGATCGAAGGAGGGTGGTCGGCCACCGCGTGAGCCGCGGGCGCGGCGGTGGACGGCTTGATCGCTCGGGGTCGGGATCGTGGACGGGATCGCTCGTTGCCGCAGGTACGAGCGGTTCGCCCGGGAGGAGTAGGCCTTGTCGCCCAGCACACGATCCGGGCGCCTACGCGGGCGGCCGCGCCCGCACCGCTCGACCCGGATCGCCTCGAGCACGGCGACCATCTGCGGGCTGTCAGCGCGTTGACCGGCGGTGATCAGCAGTGACAGTGGTTTCCGGCCCTGTTCACAGGCCAGGTGGAGCTTCGTGGTGAACCCGCCCCGGGACCGCCCCAAGGCATGATCGGCTGGTTCGTCGCCGGGCGGTTCGACCTGCTTGCCGGGCCGGCGGCGGGCTCCGGCGGCGTGCTGGTGGGCCCGGTTGATCGTGGAATCCACCGACACCTGCCAGTCGATCAGCCCCGCCTGGTCGGCCCACGCCCGCAGCGCCGAAAGGATCCAGGGCCACACGCCCTCACGTTGCCAGCGGCGAAACAGCTGATAGATCGACAGCCAGTGCCCATAGCGTTCCGGCACATCCCGCCACGGAGCACCGACCCGCACCCGCCACCGGATCCCGTCCAGCAACTGCCGCCTCGCCCATTTCGGACGACGACCTACCCCAGGCCGAGGCGGCAGCACCCGCTGCAACGCCTGCCACTGCCGGTCCGTCAGATCCTTACGCGCGCCAACCGATACGCTTCCCACTGAGGTCTCCGGATAGATGTTGATCTTCTTCGTCGCTGATCCATCTACCGGAGACCTCCCTACTTCCCGACAGAGACCCCTCGTTCTTAAACAGCTCCTAACCCCCACCACCACGGGCGCGGCTCAGGCGATGCGCACCATCTCGGCTGTCCGCTCCCCAGCGCGGCCCCGCCGGGCGCGCGGCGCATTCCACCGGCGCTGCCGGGCTGGCGGTGAGCAACCGTGGGCCCGGTGCGGGCCACCGTCCGCACGGCCCGCCGATCCGCGCTGGCCGCCAGTCGACGGGTCGTTTCGTCCTGGTCTGACCGGGGTAAGCCTTCGCTGTGGTACTCGCCACACTATGAGGAGGCGTGATTCCCATGGCAGATGAGCTGCGCGGCCAACGGGTCGCGATCCTGGCCACCGACGGTGTCGAGCAGGTCGAACTCACCCAGCCCCGCCAGGCGGTCGAGCAGGCCGGGGCGCAGGTGACGCTGCTGTCGATCCACACCGGGCAGATTCAGTCGATGAACGCCGACATCGACAAAGGCGACACCTTCACCGTCGACCGGTTGGTCTCCGACGTTTCCGGCGACGACTTCGACGCCCTGATCCTGCCCGGCGGCACGGTCAACCCTGACGGGCTACGGGTCAACCCGGACGCGGTGAGTTTCGTGCGGGACTTCGTGGGCTCCGGTAAGCCGGTCGGCTCGCTGTGTCACGGGCCGTGGACGTTGGTCGAGGCTGGCGTGGTCGGCGGCCGCACGTTGACCTCGTTCCCCAGTATCCGCACCGACATCCGCAATGCCGGCGGGAACGTCGTTGATCAGGAAGTCGTCACTGACCAGGGTCTGGTCACCAGCCGCGACCCCAACGACCTGCCCGCGTTCTGCTCGAAGATCGTCGAGGAGTTCGCCGAAGGCCGTCACCGGGCCCCTGCCCAGTCCTGAAGTCGACCCGATCCAGAGGAGAAGAGCATGAAGGCACTGGTCTACAACGGCCCCCGCGACGTTTCGGTCTCCGACGTCCCGGACGCGCGTATCGAGCATCCGAACGATGTCCTGGTCAAGATCACCGCGACGAACATCTGCGGGTCGGACCTGCACATGTACGAAGGGCGCACCGACTTCGAGCAGGGCCGCATCTTCGGCCACGAGAACGTCGGCGAGGTCGTCGAGGTCGGCGACGGGGTCGACAAGGTCGCGGTCGGGGACATGGTCTCGGCGCCGTTCAACGTCTCCTGCGGGCACTGCGAGAACTGCGAGCACGGCCTGACCAACTACTGCCTGCGCGCCAACGTGGAGGGTATGGCCGGCGGCGCGTACGGGTTCGCCGACATGGGAGGCTGGGCCGGCGGCCAGGCCGAGTACCTGCGCATCCCGTGGGGCGACTTCCAGTGTCTGCGCCTGCCCGAGGATGCGGCCGAGAAGCAGAACGACTACGCGATGCTCTCGGACATCTTCCCGACCGGCTGGCACGCAGTGGAGATGTCGGGGCTGAAGCCGGGCGAGACCATCGTGATCTACGGCGGCGGCCCGGTCGGGCTGATGGCCGCCCTCTCCGCAAGCGTCAAGGGGGCGGCGAAGGTGATGGTCGTCGACCGCCATCCCGACCGGCTACGCCTGGCCGAGCAGATCGGGGCGATCGCGATCGACGACTCCAAAGCCGATCCGGTCGAGCAGGTCACCGAGCACACCAAGGGGGTCGGCGCCGACCGCGGCGCCGAGTGCGTCGGCTACCAGGCCCACGACCCCCAAGGCAACGAGGACAACGCGGCGACCCTGAACAAGCTGGTCGCCTCGGTGCGGTTCACCGGCGGCATCGGCACCGTCGGGGTGTTCATTCCGCAGGACCCCGGCGGCCCGGATGAGCTGTCCCAGCAGGGCAAGGTCCGCTTCGACTTCGGCAACTTCTGGTTCAAGGGCCAGCAGATGGGCTGCGGGCAGGCCCCGATCAAGCGCTACAACCGCCAACTGCGCGACCTCATCGCCGCCGACAAGGCCACCCCCTCCTGGATCGTGTCCCACAACTTGCCCCTGGAGAAAGCCCCAGACGCCTACAAACACTTTGACGCCCGCGAAGACGGCTGGACCAAGGTCGTGCTCAACCCCGGCCAGGCCGCCTGACTTGTCCCTCGCGCGGCTCTCGTCACCCGGAGGGGCGAAGGCCCCGGGCGATGAGAGCCGCGCCTGTGGCCAGCACCCGTTTGAGTAGGAGGCCAGAAAATGGCTGCACCAGTTACCGTCGGACTCCTCGTCCGGATCGAGGCGCTACCCGGACGAGAAAGCGACGTCGAGAACTTCCTGCAGCAGGGGCTCGGCATCGTAGAGCAGGAGCCCAACACGGTGCGGTGGTTCGCCATCCGTTTCGGGCCCTCGTCCTTCGGCATCTACGACGCCTTTCCCGACGACTCCGGTCGCCAGACCCACCTCTCGGGCCAAGTCGCCCAAGCCCTCGCCGACAACACCGGCACCCTGTTCGCCCAGCCCACCATCGAACCGGTGGACGTGATCGCCGAAAAACCCCCGACCTGAGGTGCCCCGAGCAGCCGGTGCGCCGCTGCGGGCGGCAGCCCACAACGCTCGACCCACACGGGAGATCATCGCGTGCCTCACGTGACTGAACCTGCGACAGGTCTCCGATCAGCTGTTTACGCCCGTACCTGGAGATAACCGGAGGACCCATGCAGTTCCTCCAGCCCACCTTCGACTCCGTCACCGCCCGCCACACCCTCCCGCCTGGCGGGGCCACCCCACCCTCGCGCTACCACCCGCACGACGCCATCCACGCCGCCGCGCACTACCTCTGCGACTCCGGCGCCGACAACGGAGACCTCCGCGCGGCGATCTTCGCCTACAACCACGCCGACTGGTACGTCAACAAGGTCCTCGCCCAAGCCGAGGACTACCGCGCCGCAGCGACCACCCCCGCGACTTCGGCCGGCTGGACCCTTCCCGTGAACGGCCGGTGCACCTCCGGCTTCGGCCCACGCCCAGGAGGCTTCCACCGCGGCCTCGACCTGGCCGCACCGACCGGAACTCCCATCGTCGCCGCCGCAGGCGGCACCGTGCTCAACGCAGGCCCCGCCTCCGGCTACGGCCTCTGGGTCCGCATCCAGCACCCCGGCGGCACGATCACCACCTACGGCCACAACCACACCAACCACGTCACCCCAGGACAACCCGTCCACACCGGACAGCTCATCGCCGAAGTCGGCAACCGCGGCGAGTCCACCGGACCACACCTGCACTTCCAAATCGACACCGGCAACAGCGCCGTCGACCCCCAGGCCTTCTACGCACAACGAGGCCTGCGGCTGTGTCCTTAGCAGCGTCTTTCGGTGTCACTTCAGTCGCCCATGGCGGGCCGTTGAACAATGGTGGCGGCGAGCTGGACAGGCAAGACGGAACCCCGGCGCGTCGGTCGCGCCGGGGTTCCATTGCCGATGGCGACGCGGATCGGTGCCGACGCTGGTCCTCCGCCCGCTGGTCTCCGCCGGTCAGGTCCGGTCGGTCACTGTGAGCGCAGCCAGTATCTCGTCGCGCTTGTTGATGTAGTCGTAGCCCTCAACGGGGACGGGGTACAGGGCGAGCAGGTCGGCCAGTGCGTCTCGCTCATCCGGGTTTACCGGGACGTCGTGTTTCGCCAGCACGGCGCACATGATGTCCACCATCTCGTTCCACTCGCCGCCCTGGCCGGATTCGCGACACATCCGCAGTTGATCGGGCGAGAACCGATCCGCCAGCCGTTCGAGCAGTACCTGTGCGTCTCGGCTCAGCTTGACCAAGTCCATTGCTGATTATCACCATTTTCGCCGTGTTGAGGTCGTCGGTGTCTTCGGCGAGCTTGCCCAGCACGAACCTCAGCGCCTTGTCGACGTCCTGGATGGCGGACATGCGGTGATCATGCCCAGTCCCCCCGACGTCGTGCTCTCTGTCGAGCAATTGCGCTGCTAGGTTCATGGCATGGCTGATGCCACCACCCCCATGGGCCCGCAGTCTTGCCGGTGGAAAGACCTGCGTAAGGAACCGATCGAGGAACTGATGTGCCGCGTGGAGGGTGGTCTCGGCGTTCGGCTCGATCGGGGCACCGCGAGGACGAAGCGGCGGTCGGTCGGTGCTCGCAGCGACCGAGGCACGTGGGTCCGGATCGAGGCCCGTCCGCTGGTCACGATGTCGGCCCAGGGCCAAGCGGGCAACGGCATGGAGGCCGCCGCACTGCTCCACGGGATCGCCAAGCCGGAGTGGTACCGCGGTCTGTCCTGGCACGACCCGGCCGACGGGCTGGCCTGGCGTGCGGACGAGGTCGAGCTGGTCACCGCCGACCCGGTCCAGCGCGGCGCGCTGTGCGACGACGTGTTCCCGGCGGATGCCTGGTGGGCTGCGCTGAACGACTCGATGAACGCCCTGGCCGGTCAGCACACCACCCGAGTCGCGACGCCGGACACGGAGGTGATCACGCAAAAGCTGGTCACCCGCGAGATCGAGAGGGCCTTCCCGGGACGGGTGGACTCGACGATCACCGGGCCGTGGACGCCTGCGCACGCGGATCTGAACTGGTCGAACCTCACCGGACCGGAGTTCTGGATCCTGGATTGGGAAGATCACGGCATGGCGCCGCGCGGGCTGGACTCGGCGAACCTGTGGGCCAGCTCGTTGACCGTGCCGGAACTGGCCGAGCGGGTCTACCGGGAACGCCGCGCTGACCTGGAGACGCGGCCGGGCAAGGTCATGGCGCTGTTCTGCGCCGCCAAACTCCTCAACGACTCCTCCGTCCCCGCGTACCTGCGCGAGATCGCCACTCGCGAAGCGGACAAGCTCGTCAACGGTCTCGAGCGCTGACGTGCTCACCCCGTGATCAGGTCGCGGTAGCGGTGGATCGCCGTTTCGCTGATGGCCTGCCGGGTTGCGGCGCAGAGGTCGCGCAGGTGGTCGACGTTGCTGGTGCCGACGGCGACACGGGCAACGGGCGGTAGCTCGTAGGCCAGTCGGAACGCCACCTGCGGCGTCGTGCACTGCTGCTGGTCAGCCAGGAACGCGCGAAGATCGATGGCATCCCACACGGGGTCTGCCGCACTTCCTTGACCGACAGACATCTCCCGCCCGACACCGGCGGCGGTGCCATCGATCCTGCGGCCTTCGACGAGTCTCGCGGCTCTGCCGCTGAGAATCCGTCCGAATCCGGAAGTGCCGCCACAGCATCGCGCGAATCGCTCCATCGCGCCGGAATGTCAAGCCGCATAGGGACCGGGCGCAGTGCACGACCGGCATGGGTGAATCTGTCGCAGAAAATCGCAGGTAGTCGTTAAAAGACAGTTGTCTTGTTTTTCATGCCGCTTGACATGGCGCCGGGTATCGAGCGTTGATGGTCGACGTCATTTCCGCGTGTCCCGGAATGTCGGGGAATGGGGAAGTGGCCAACGGGGGCGATCTTGCCCTGTCTCGAATCCCATCTCCGAGAGGAATGTCATGCCCAGCAATGCAAGCGGAGCGGTCGCCGAGCGTCAGGAAGATGTCGACGTGCCGGGTCCGGAGAAGAATTCTTCTTCGCAGAAGGACGGGCCGCGCACGGAAACCGAAACCCGGCTGTGGGGCGCCCTGAGCGCCGAGCCCCAGACCACCGAGCAGCTCGCCCGCGACGCCGGGGTCGGCAAGTCCACCGCCGGTAAGGCGCTGGCCCGCTGGTCGAAGAACGGAGCCATCACCCGGACCACCGGCCCGGGACCACGACACCCCGCGCTGTGGTCCCGCCCCGACACCGGTGGGCAGCACGACATCGCTCACGTGCCCGACGCTGCACCCGAGCCCGACCACACGGAGGCGCAGGTCAACGGCGCCGGAACCGATGCGGACGGTGGTGCCGCCGAGCGACTGGCCGCCGAACCCGGAGCGAGCGCCACAGCGGACACCGCACCCGAGCCGGAGGAGACCCCGCTCGCCTCCGACGCGCCCGAAGCGGGCGCCACGGCGCCCGAGCCTGCGGAGCCCCCGCTTGTCGTGGACGTGCCCGAAGCGGATCCCGGTTCCAGCCAGGAGACGGCTCAGCCGGAACGGCTCGCGCCCGGAGCGCTGCACGGGCTGGTGGAGGACTTCCTGCGTGAACACCCGGGGCAGGAATTCGGGCCGAGTCAGATCGGCAAAGCCCTGCATCGTTCTTCCGGTGCGGTGAACAACGCACTCGAGAAGATGACCACCAAGGGTGTGGTCGTCAAAACCCGCGAAGCGCCGAAGCGGTTCTCCCTTGCTGGCGACACCGAATAACCGACCGGCGACAAGGATGACCATGCGACCGGAAGAACCGTCAGCGCCGGAAACCGGCGCTCTGCACGAAGTGGCATCGCAGAAAGACACGGCTGTGTGCGGAGTGGATGTCAGAACGGCCAGGGGAGCAGTCGAGGGGGCGTGCCCGGTATGCCTGAGAAAGAAACCAGCAGGGAAGCGTTCCTCGGTTCGGGATCGGCGAAGGGGGCGTGGGCGTCCGGGTCGGCCGACCGTGAATGGCACTGCATCGCTCGGGACGACTGGGGCGTACTGGAATGCTGCTGCGGCCACTTCCTCCTCGGTCCGGTCCATCTCCGACGCGCCCAGCCTCAGGCGGGCACGTATGGCCGCGCGGTCTGCGCAGCGTCGGAGGCTCGAGCAAACCCCTGGTTCGACAGCAGCACCGACCGGTTCCTCGTCGACACCCTCACCTTCTGGGAAGCGCGGGCCACAGCCGAGTTCCACCTCTGGCCGGACACCGACCCCGACACGCACCACGAGCCGAGCCGGGACGCCTTAGCAGCACGACGCGGCACCCCCCAGACGGACAGCGCCGCCGCGATGCCCCGGGCCGCCTGACACACCCTTCTGCGAAGGAGCGAACTGATGAAACGGACCACCGCACGATGGTGGCGCCGCCTGCGCCACCGGTGGACGGCCACCCGCGACCGGCCGACACGCGACAGCGACAGCAGGCAGACCACGCCCAGACACGGTGATGCTGGCGCCCCACCCGCCGAACACGTCCCGGGGCACGACCCTGCCGCGCCGGACGAACCGGTGTGGGTGCGGCCGGTGGGTGCCTCGAAGTGGCACCTGCTCAGCGCCGGGTGCGCCCCACGCACGCACCCGGTGACCCGCTTCGACGGCCGGTGCCCACCACGCGCCGGGGGCTACGTGATCTGCCTGGGCTGCGGCTTCGACGCGGGCATCGGCGCCGAAGCCGCCACCTACATCCCCACACCCACCCCCGACCGCGTTCCCGCTGTGGTTCCCGGCCCCCGAACGAGCAAGGACGCGGAGAGCCCTGGCAGCCGATACCTGCCAGGGCTCTCCACGCCCACTCCGGAGCCTACCGCTCTGGCCGCGTGAACCCACCGCAGAGCACACCCTCCTCGACGAATCAAGGACAACGCCATGACACAACCACAGCACCCCGGACCCGATCCGGAGCTGCACGCGGTGGTGGAGTTCGCCAAGCGCACCCGCCGCGAACTCAACGACCTCACCTTCCGCCTTCCGGGACGCGGCGACGTCACCGCCGAAGACTGCACGGACCTGGCAGCCAAGCTGCGGGCACTGGCGAAAAAGCTCGACCGCCACGCCGCAACCCGCCCCTCCCGTCCCCGTGCGCCCGGCAGCCCGGATCCGGCATCCGCACCACGGACCTGGATCTATCCCGAGGTGTAACAAGGGAACCGCAAGCCGCCCCCGGCATGTGCCGGGGGCGGCTGGGTGCGTTCAGGGCTGGGTCAGGCGCGACCGAATGGGTGTGGCAGGCAGCTACGGCGCTTCCCCGGCCGTCCGGCCTGCTGGGTGCCGTCGGGCTGAGCGTCAAGGCACCGAGCCCGCCCGAACCTGACGAAGTCGAGTTATCCCGCTCCGTCGGTCGTCCGAACCTCGCCGCTCCCTATCCGCTGCGGAAGATGAGTTGTCCGCTTTTAGAATTTATTTTCTGGTGATCTTTGAATGGACTGTGTTATGGTCGTCCGTTTCCTCTGCCGAAGCCATACCTGCCCTCTCGCAATATGTTATTAGGTATGCACGGAGGCCTGAATTCCCGGTTCCAGTTGCCCGCGTCGAGCAGCCCCAACTTCTCCGCAAATCTGTCAACCTCTGAACGTGTGAATGTTCCACTCTGTCTGTATGCTCCAGTGTGGCAATCCCCTGGTTGGGCCTTTATTTTCACGCGCTATATGGGAAATCTGGTAGGCAAGAGACGTCCGCGCGTTCACCCATCATGCCGGTGACGACGAAGCCGCAAATATGGCAGTATGCCCGGACATGGAACTGGGCTCCCCCGATGTAAAGCTCGTGGAATTGCTCGCCGACGCTGCCGACGTGATCACGACGTCGCGTGCGGGTACCGCAGATCTCCGCGTGGAACGCAAACCGGACCGCACGCCTGTCAGCGACGCCGACCTCGCCGTCGAGGAAGAAGTGCGGGCTATTCTGGCGAGGGAACGTCCGGACGACACCATCGTCGGTGAGGAAGGCGGCGGGACCATCTCGGTGGGGCGCACTTGGGTGGTCGACCCGATTGACGGGACGAAAGCGTTCCTGCGCGGACTTCCGGTCTGGGCGACCTTGATCGCTCTGCTTATCGACGGTCAGCCGGTGGCGGGCGCGGTGAGTGCTCCCGCACTTGGAAAGCGGTGGTGGGCAGGCCGGGGACACGGTGCGCACGTCCGCGGCTTGGACGGCAAGACTCGTCCGATGACCGTCTCGGCGGTGTCGCGACTCAACGAGGCCATCGTGTCCACCTCGCACATGCGCACTTGGCCGGAGTTCTACGACAGGGACGCCTACCTCGCCCTGGTCGACGCGTGCTGGGAAGATCGCGCCTACGGTGACTTCTGGTCGCACTGCTTGGTGGCTGAAGGTGCCATCGACGTGGCTGCGGACCCGATCGTCAACATCTGGGACGTTGCACCGTTGAAGATCATCGTCGAAGAGGCAGGCGGCCGGTTCACAGACCTGGCGGGAGCGGACACGATCGCGGGCGGCAATGCGCTGTCGTCGAACGCGTTGCTCCACGACCCGGCGCTGACCCTGCTCACCCGCTGAGCGCCCCACAACTCCAAGGACACTTTTGATGGGATGCCCCTACCGCGACTGCTTCGCGCAGCCCACGCGAAATACCTTTTGACGGCCAACCTTCTCGGCAGGCTGCAGAAAGGGATGGGGCCGCTGTCGATCGCGCTGTTCCTACGCAGCGAAGAGTTACCGTATGCCCGGGTCGGGGTGTTCGTGGGACTGTTCGTGGTTTGCCACCGCGATCGGCGCCCCGTTAAAGCTCGACCGCCACGCCGCAACCCGCCCCCGGCATGTGCCGGGGGCGGCTTGGTGCGTTCAGGGCTGGGTCAGGCGCAACCGAATGGGTGCGGCGGGCAGCTACGGATTTTCACCGGCCGACGAGCGTGCTGGTGCCGTTGCGCTGAGCGTCAAGGGCACCGAGCCCTCCGAACCTGCCGCCGACCCGTCAGCGCCAGTGCTCAACCGCGATTGCCCAGGTGCGCGGCGCTCCAATCCTGCAGGATTCGTCGCACTTCGGGTGACACGTTGTCCCAGCGGTCGTGGGCCGCCCACTGGTAGTCGTCATGTTCGCTGAGCTGCACGCTGTCGCCGTCGGTGGTGACGGCGAACGTGAATTGGCGGGTGGCCGTCCCGCTGCCCGGGCGGTAATCGAACTGCCCGAGATACCCGCCGACCACGGTGACGGTCAGCCCGGTCGCCTCCTCGACCCCCCGAACCAGGGTCTCGAAGACCATTTCGCCCGGCTCTCGGGTGCCACTGGGCAATTCCCACAGCCCGGCGAAACCGTCCGGGTCGTCGTTGGGCCGGTGGAGGAGCAGGACACGCCCAGCGGTGTCGGCCAAGACGGCACCGACGACGATCTCCTCGATCCCGTCGTTGAGCGCGGCGGTGAGCAACGTGTGCTGGCTTTCGGTCACAGAAGGTCCTTGTGATGTCGGGCCGCCTTGATCAGGGCCGCAGTGGTGGCTGCAGTGCGCGGGGTCATGTCTCCGGGGTATTCCAGGCTGATTCCGGGCTGTCGCGGCTCCAGCGGAGGCCACGGTGACCGGTCAGCGTCACGGCCTGGTGGCCGGGCGCGTAGGAGAGCTGGAAGTGTTCCCAAGGCGGGCGGCCATGGTCGTGCCAGCAGGTGAACGCCTCTTCAACGAGGCTCCAGAGTCTGGTGGGGCCGCTTTCGGTCACGGGCCATCTCCCGTCCGGGCCCGGCAGGTCCGCTACCTCGGCCCACGACCCGTCGGGTGTGGACAGCACGCCGGTGGGGACGCTGCGGTCGGGTGGAACCAGCAAGCTGGTACGCACCGCAGCGGGCATTCCCAGCAGGTGTGCGAGGACCCAGACGATGCGGTCGTCCCGCCACGGCACCGCTGTGGTCCGCTTCGAGGCACTGTCGGTGGTGCGCGGAAAGGGTTCGCCGGACCGAACGGTGTCGGTGGCCGTCTGGGGGAAGGAGCAGAAGGTTCCGGTCAGCTCGTGTGCCGTGCCCCGGATGAGCGTGGCCGGGTTGCCCGCGCTCGGTGCCAGTTCGCAGTGGGCGAGTAGCAGCCCTTCGGGGCGGAGCTGCTGGGTCCACCTGGTGGGGATCTCCTGGACGCCGTCGTCGAGCGCGATGATGGCGTCGTACGGGGCTCCGAGTGGCCAGCCAGCGCGTGCATCGGCTGCTTCGACCTGGACGGGGAGCTCGTGGCGATCGACGAAGTCCTGTACGGGGCCGATCCGGGCGAGGTCGGTGGTCGTGGCGGTGACTGTCGCCCCCCGGTGCGCCAGCAGTGTCGCCCACGCGCCGGTGTGCAGGCCGATGTGCAGCACCCGCTGCCCCGGACGTACCTGGAGCGTCTTGAGCAAAGCCATCGCGCTCGCCCCGGGTGCCTCTCCTACCAAGGCCGCCTCCGCACACGTGCGAGGCACACAACCGCCGACGGGAAGCGCCGGGGAGGTGCTTCCATGGCCCGTCCAGCAGCGCCTGTCCATACCGGCTACCTCGTCGGGGCGAGCGCGAGGTCATCCAGACCGCCGAGCGCACCGTGGCCCTCGTCGGTCCACAGCACCGTCCCGGCAGCAGCCGGCGGCACCATGAGCCCCCACGAGCCGCACGGTTCCCGCAGAACCGCAATCCACACCCCCTGCTGCGTGATCGTGCGGGCAAGGACGCGCGCTCCGGGCACCAAGGGCAACGGTGGCGGGCTCGTGAACCACATCCGCCCGCACGGAGCGAGGGGGAGGCGCAGACCGACTCGGCCGTCGGCGGCAAGGGCTATCCCCAGCAGCAGGCGTTGCCCGCGAAGACCGCGGACAGGGATCTCGTTCCACTTCACTGTGCGTACCTCCAGGTGGGAACCGGTCCGGCGTGGGTTCGGGGACGCACCACGCCGGACCGGCGATCAGGAAGCCAAGCCGAGCTCGGCGTAGACGTACCGGTGGTCGCTGAGCGGCGCGGAGTCGTCGTCCTCCTCCTCGCGGAACACCCGGTAGTCGCGGAGCGTGGAGTAGGGGAAGGCCGTGGAAGCCATGATGCGATCGATCCGCAGGCTCGACCCCTGTTCATGGGTGGTCACCGTGGGGTCTCCAGCCCGCTCCCCGGCGTCCCAGAATCCGAAGGTGGTGCGGAGGAGGTCGATCTGCCGGGTGTCGAGCACCCAGTCCTGAGCCAGCTCGCTCCAGCGGCACTTCTGCAGGAGCTTGTACTGCTCGCCGCGGGCAATGCTCTGCCGCGGCCAGTCCACCTGCACCTCACCTGCCCAGGACGAGGTGGCGTTGAAATCGCCGGCCAGCAGGGTGCTCGCCGCCGCGTACGGCGCCAGGGCGGCGGCGTGCTGCTCGAACACCGCACGTCCTTGCCCGCCCTGCCAGTGCACCGCCGAGATCCAGGTCGTACCGGCGACCCCGGGAAGCTCGGCTTCGACGAACCCCCATCGGAAAAGCCCGCTGCGGCAGTGCGGCGGGAACCAGCGCCGCACCCGGATCTTGCCAGCGTTGAGCAGCAGCAGCGGCGGATTCCCGCGCCCTTCCACCGGCGCCCAGAACGGAAGGTACGACTCCCCATCCGGGAGCATGTCCGACAAGGCGTTGGTGAACGCCCACATCGGCTGGTGGCCGTCGAGGTCGGCGTGGGTGGCTTCGGGCAACGAGAAGACATCCGGAGGCGACGGCGTGCACCTGCTGATGTGGTGCAGCGCGGGGCCGAAGTCGTGACCGCGACCGGGGCGGTAGGTGAACGACTTGATGTTGAAGGTGCCGACGGTCAAGGCATCAGACATGGAGATCGCTTTCGGTTCTCAGGCTGCTTGGGGCGGGTCGATGGTGGCCAGCAACGACGTCGGCCACTCGCTCGGCGACCATGCCGCTGCGGGAATGGCAGGACCGGGATTCGCCAGGTCGCCCCGGGACAGCAGACCGACCAACAGCACGAACACCTGCTGGTCAACTTCGGGGGACGACCCGGTACAGGCGGGGCACAGTTCCCTGCCGGGCATCGAGAGCGCCTGCTGCTGGAACGTCCAGTGCCCTCGGAGCCGGTGCCCGCAGATGCTGTGGTCGACGGTGTGCGCGAGCGCGAGGTGGGCTCGTGCCTCCTCTTCGGCCATGGCGAACCGCAGCGGCTCAGGAAGCTGAGCTGATGCGCTGGCTGGCCCGCACAGTTCGACGACCCCGCCATTCGTGGCAACTCGTAGGGGATGGATGGATGCCGGTCGCAGATCGGGAGGTGAAAATGGTGCTGCCACTGGCGCAGACCCTTTCTGGCCTAGGAGAATGAAACAGCTGCCGATCGAGGCGGAGGACATGTCGTCGTCTCTCTCGGCAGTGTTGCGGTCCGCACCATGTGCCGGGAACCCTGAACTCGTGGTAAATGATGTCGAAATCAAGGCACCTGTGGTCAAAAGCGGTAAAAACTGGCCCCAGGCCGAAAGGCGTGATACGAGCGATGAGTTTGAAGGACGTGTGGCGCTACGAAGCCGCTCCATGGTCCGAACGGGCCTGGGCCCGAGCCATCAACCGCCAACTCTTGCCCAGTCAAGCAATCGGAGTACGGGCACCGGGGTACTGGCTGCGAACAGGCAGCCCACCGCGCGACCCCGCGGTCGCCGCCGCCGCTGCCGCCGCGCTATCGGACAAGTGCGGGCGCGCCGTCACCGTGAAGGAGCTATGGCCGGGACTGGCGCCACGCGAACAGGACCACGGCGCTGTGGAGCGGCGCGATTCGGCCTCCGCCGTGGAAGGACTGCGGGAACTCAGCGATACCGTGCGGCAGTACCGCACAGTGCCCGCTCGCGACCTGACACTGGACGCCCTGGGGGCCACGCTTGCCACTGCGAGCACGTCCGGACTGTTCCCACAGCGCACCTTGCCACCAGTGATCAGCATGATCCAGCGCCATATCGCGGAACTGCGGCTGCTGGACGACAAGGTCGGCGGCGGCGTCGACTCGGTGATGTGGGTCCGGACGCAACTGCGTGCGGTGCTCGACCTGTGGACCCAAACCGAACATGAACCCGAAGTCGGACGAGCGCTGCTTCGTTCCGCTTCACAACTCGCACAGTTGATGGGCTGGATGAGCTTCGACGCTGGCGACCAAGGCCGAGCTCAACGAGCTTACGTACTCGCCATGCGACTGGCCCACGAGTTAGGCGACAACGACAGTGTCATCAACCAACTCGGGATGCTCAGCTACATCACCGCGCACACCGGGTCCGCCGACGAAGCCAAACTCATCGCCACCCAAGCGATGCACCTGGCACGTGCCGCCCATCCTGTCGTGCGAGCACGAACAGCGGGACGACTCGCCACAGCCTGTGCCGCAGCAGGCGACCTCTCCGGGTTCCGCTCAGCCGCAGACGAGGCGCAGACACTCCTGCAAAAGTCCCTCGACGAACCGCCGCCAGCTTTCCTCTACTACTTCGACTCTCCGCAGCTTGCAGCCGAATCAGGACAGGCCTTGGTCGACCTCGCCAATCCTCGAATCTCCACCGAGCTGAAAACCCAACGCAACCGGTTGCTGGGTCAAGCTGTCGCCGCCCTCACCCCGCTGGCCCATGTAGATCACAACAGCACGCATCAGCGTTCGGCGCTCTTGCACGGCTGCTACCTGGCCTGGGCCCATCTCCGCCGCGGTGACATCGACTCGGCCGCTCAGGTCACCGTGACCGCCGTACGCAGGCTCGACGCGGTGCAGTCCGGCCGGTGCCGCAGCATGGTCAGCGACCTGCGTGCTGCCTTCGGCCTGCGGATGCCTCACCCGTCGGCAGCGCTCGCTCGGGAGGCCATCGATCAGGCAAGGTAAGCCCGTGAACGAACTCGAGCTGCGGAACGTCTCCGCCAACCACCCCGACGCGCTATACCTGGTCCGGGAGCTGGAGAGCTACCAAGTCGCGCTCTACGGGCACGCTGACCCGGGCTGGCTTGACCCCGCCCGTTTCATGCCTCCGGTCGGCTTGTTCATCGTGGCCTACCACGGTGACGTACCGATATCCTGCGGTGGCTGCCACGTCTGGCAAACAGAACCGCTAATCATGGAGATCAAAAAAATGTTCACAGTGCCAGCGTGGCGATATCACGGCGCTGGTCGGCGCTTGCTGTCCCGCCTTGAAAGCTTCGCGGCAGAGTCGGGCGCGCAGCAAATCGTGTTAGAAAGTGGCGAAAAAAATACGCAAGCCTTGAAGCTGTATCGAGCGGCCGGCTACAGGCCGATCAGTGCCTATGTCGCGGGGCGAACATCAATCAACCGCGCATTCGGGAAAGTGCCCCCATGTAAGTGATGTGACTGGTGTGTACATGTTTGTCGTCGAAGGGTTGGACGACTTGTTCAGCATAAGTTCTTTGAGGAAATTTCCTTTTTTCTCCTTCTGTCACGTGGGGCTGGCGCGTACCGTTGGTTTATGGGAGAAAGCTTCAAGGGTGCGGAAATGTCCCACCTGTTCGAGTTAGTGGCTAGGTGTGCCAAACCTTATCCGCGATAGCGGCGGATCTTTTAATTTAGTGTGCGCCATTAAGCATTGTGTTTCCTGAGGGCCTGGGGTTCGCCGGGGGCGCCGCTGTTGCCTCAGGTGGCAGGTATTTCTAAGTTCACCTGTTGTGTTTGCAGAACTCGCCTTGGGTACAGTATGGCATCGAATGTTGGGACTATTCCCGCAATGTTCGTTAGTGTAATCGCTGCGGCTCTGGTCGAGGTCTTCTCAAGGCGCCCGAGGTGACAGAGTCGCCGGTGTAAGGGACCTCGTCGCCCAACGACGCGACACTCCTTCGGACTCCTTCGGAGGCTGGAGCGACCGACGTCGGCCCCTTCGTCTGGACCAGCCGCCGACGACATGCTGGTTGCACGCCATGCTCGGCCACAGAACTTCGTGTACGCGTCCCTGGGTAGTCTGTATCGGCCGCGAACACGGGAAACGTAGGTAGGTCGTATGCAGCAGTGGACGGTGCTCGGGATTTGCGGGAGCCTGCGCCAAGGTTCGTACAACGCCGCGCTGCTACGCCTGGCCGAACGCACCACGCTCGAGACCAGGTTCATCGGCTGCGACTTGGCGGGGCAGCTGCCGCTGTTCAATCCCGATATGGAGGAGGACACGCCGAATCTTCCCGCAGCAGTCCGGGAATTCCGGGCCTGTGCGGATCAAGCCGACGGACTGGTCATCGCCACACCGGAGTACGCGCACGGCCCGGCGGGGGTGACCAAAAACGCCATCGACTGGCTGATCGGCTCCGGAGGCATCATGAACAAGCCCACCTTGCTCCTGAGTGCCTCCCCAGGGCAAGCCGGGGGCATGCGGGCGCAAACACCGTTGATGCCCACCCTGACCCTGCTGGGCTCCATCCTCGTCGACTGCGTCGTGGTTTCCCGCGCCGCCGCTCGAGTGGCCGAGAACGGCGAATTTCACGACGCGACGGTAGCCGAGCGGATGAAGCTAGCCATGGGTGAGTTCACGGATGCGCTACGACATTCCTCCCACAAGAAGGCCACCTGACACGTCAGGCCCCATAGTGGGTTTTCGGCTCCCTTTCTCATCCATGTGCAACAATCCGCGGCGCTAAGTGATCTTGTCGAGTTCGGCTTGGATGCGTTCGGCGTCGTCGGAGCCGATGTAGTCGGCGATGTAGAGGGCGCGTTCCCACTGCTCGCGCGCGGTGGTGGTGTCGCCGGTGCTGGTGAGTGCTTGGCCGAGGACGTAGAGGGCGTCGACTTCGGAGAACAGGGCCGCGTGGTCGCGGGCGTAGGTGGCGGCGTGCCCGGCGAGGTCGACGGCTTCGTCGTTGCGCTGTTGGCGGAGGCGTACGACGGCGAGGCGGGTGTAGGCGTAGCAGCGCAGCAGGGGTTCGCCGTTGTCGGGGAGGTTGCCGACGGCGGTGGTGAGGTCGGTGTCGGCCGCGGTGAGGTGGTCGTGGTCGCCGGTGTGGTCGTAAGTGCTGAGGTGCACCAGGCCGCGCAGGGTGCGGGCGCTTTCATCACCCGAGCCGCCGTGGACGGTCTCCAGGGCGTCGATGGCCTCGGTGAGCAAGGCAAGGGTCTCGTCGACGGGGTCGGCGCGGAGCAGGCGGGCGCGGGCGAGGCACTGGGTGGACCAACCGAGCTCGTGAAGATCGCCAATCTCGCGGAGCAGCTGCACGCTGTGGGAGAGGTGGTCGACGGCGGCGTCGAGCTCGCCGCGCTCGGTATCGATGTAGCCCTGCAAGAAGGCCATCCGCGCCACCCCCTCGCGGTCATCAGCCCGCTCAGCGTTGGCAGCGACGTGCCCGGCCAAGCTGTAGGCAACGGGGTAGGGCTTGGCCAGCAGCGCGTAGTCGAGGGCCACGGCGACGAGCTGCCAGGCTAGGCGGGTCCAGTTGCGTTCGAGTGCGATGCGTACGGCAGTCGGCATGTATTCCCACCGGGACTCGGCCCATTCGAGGGCGGCGTCGAAGTCCGCGAACTCTGGGGGATGCACGCCGTGAGGTGGAGCGTCGAGGGCAGGGGTGCGTTTGCGGTCGGGGGCGAGCAGCTTCGCGGCGTTGGCCCAGCCGTGCAGCAGGTAGGTCAGGTTGCGGAAGGCGGCTTCGTCGCGGACCTCGATGGGGTCGACGCGCTGGCTCTGCTCCAGGGCGTAGGCGCGGTGGAGCTCGTGGTACTGCCAGGTGCGTCCGCGTTTGGACAGCAGCGAGGCCTTCGCCGCGGCGTCGAGCAGGGTGCGGACCTGGCGTTCGGGGATGCCGGTGGTGGCTTCGGCGGATTCGGGGGTGACCTCGGGCAGCATCGCGCACAGCCGCCACGCTCGGGCCTGCTCGTCGGTGAGTTCGGCGTAGGAGAGGCTGGTGGCTCGACGAACGGCGTCGGTGGGAGCGGTGGTGGCGGCCATATCAGCGATCATCTCCTGATCCGCATCGTGGGCAGCGAGTACGTCTCCGAGCGACCGCAGCGCGAGTGGGAGTCCGCCGCCTCGCCGGGCGAGGACGGCGACCCGCTCGCGTGGCTGCCCGGAGCGGGTCGCGATCAGGTCCGTGGCGTCCTCGGGTCCCAGCGGTGGCACCGGGTACCACTGCACGGGTCCGGGGAGTTCCAGTTCCCGAACACGACTCGTGACGACGATGACACTACCGGCGGCGGCCGGGATCAAGGGTGAAACTTGGTCCGAATGGGCGTTGTCGACGCCCAGTAGCACCGGTTCGCCGGAGGTGAGTCCTCGCCAGATCTCGATCAGGTGATCGAGGTCGTTGGGCAACTGGCTCAGGTGGTGTCCGGGCAGGGACGAGCACCAGGAACGCAGTACGGAGATCGGGGTGCGCGGCGCGGTGGAGTGGTCCCAGCTGCGCATGTCAACCCAGCGCACGGTGGTATAGCCGGGGGCTGCTCGGTGGACTGCGGCGAGGGCGAGCGCGGTCTTGCCGATTCCTGCTTCTCCGGTCAGCGCGACGAAGCGGGGAGCCCGAGGCAGATTTGCGGAACGCGGGTCCAGGGCATCGGCGAGCTCCTCCAGGAGGGCTGTGCGGCCGACGAGTTCGTCGGCGGCGGGCAGCCCGCTGACCAGGTGGTGCACCGGCGCGACGGCTTGCTGACCGCAGGGGAGGAGGCGAAGGGCGTCGACGAGCTCTCCCTGCGCTCCGAGCGCGTCGTCGAGTGCTCGGGCGAGTTCGTTGCGCAGGCGCCGGCGTCCGGCCTCGACCCGGGAGAGCTGGCCGTGGCTGATGTGGATCAGACGGGCGAGTTCGCGCACGCTGAGATCGCGCTTGAGACGCCAGCCTTTCACCAGCGCACCCATCCGTTGATCGTCCACGGCTTACCTCCCGAAACCCCTTCCCTTCCGGTGGTAACACGCCAGGTGTCCGTCAACGCGGCATGTTCGCCCATCCGTGTGGGTCTGTGGTGCCGGGCGTGAGGTGCCAAAACTTGGCACCACGGAACCACTACCGGCACCGCCGCTGAGCTGCCCAAAGTGAGGACCACGCAGCGAGTAATCGAATTCTGAATCACCTTCGGATCTGCTGGAAATCACGATCAGCAAGGAGCGTTTTCCATGAGTACTTCGCTGAGGTGGGCCGCTATCGCTACTGCTCTTCACGGCACGAGATCGCTACTGTCCCGAGCCAGCCCGAAATACCAGGTTCTCGAAGTCGCCAACGCTGAACTCCGCCGGGAATTGCAGGCGTGGCAGGACTACACCGCCGATCTGGAAGGCGAGTTGGCGCGGGCGAGTGCCCGGGCGTGGGACACGGTGGCGGAGGTGCCGGTGCGGGCGGTGTGGGAGTCGATCCTGGATGCTCGTCTCACCGCGGAAGCGGCACGCACGGCCGTGGTGTGGGTCGACCTGGACGACTTCAAGCGGGTCAACGACCGCCACGGTCACCTGGCCGGGGACGCGGTCCTGCGCGCGGTGGCCCGGCGGTTGGAGGAGGCGTTCGGGGACCGGTCGCCGGTGGTGACCCGCCTCGGTGGGGACGAGTTCGGCGTCGTCACCCGCGACCTCGATGCCGAGCGGGACCTCGCTGGGTTCGTGGCGCTGATGGCCGAGCCGATCGTCCTGCCGCATGGCAGGTCGGTGCGGGTGACGGCCTCGGTCGGGGTGGCCAGTGCGGCTGAGCTTCCGCCGGGCGCTTCGCGGGAGGACGTGCTGCGCCTGGCCGATGCCGGCGCCTACGCGCAGAAGGCGAGCAGGGGAGGCGAGATCCGCAGTGCCCCGTCCCCTCGCGCTCGCGAGCACGACGTGGTGACGGCGATGGAGGCGGCGCGGTGAGGGACGAGAAGCGGGCAACGGAACGG
>NZ_BAABII010000014.1:0-26377 GCF_039542665.1 Saccharopolyspora cebuensis | reverse complement strand
TGACCCACCTCGGCGCCTACCACGCCGCCGCCCGCCTGGTCTCCCACGGCGAACACATCCGCCCCTTCACCCTCCACACCCGCCCGCTTCCCGACGCCGTGCCCGGCCGCAGCCGCCACCTCCGCACCACCACGGCACGCACCCCTTCGGAATAGCCGCCGACCCTCTCCCTGCGAGGTGCTTCTCCCATGGCTCAGATGCCTGTCCGTCAAGCCGTGCTCCGCAACGCCCGCACCGACCGGCGCACGCCGCGCGCGGCCAACACCGCCGAGCACCAGGCCCGCCTGGCGTCGCGCCTGACGGCGCGGGACCGGTGGCTGGTGGCGATGCTGCACGAGCACCGGGTACTCACCGGCGACCAGATCGCAGCACTCGCCTTCCCCACCGCCCGCGGGGCACGCGCCCGGCTGCGCAACCTCTGGTGCTGGTCGGTCCTCGACCGGTTCCAACCCGTCCTCGCCCGCGGCACCGCCCCGATGCACTACGTCCTCGGCCCGGCCGGCGCCACCGTCCTGGCCACCGGCCACGGCCTCGACACCACGGACCTCGGCTACCGCCGCAACCGCACCCTCGGCATCGCCCACAGCCTGCGCCTGGCCCACACCATCGGCTGCAACCAGCTCCTCACCGACCTCGCCACCCACGGCCACCTGCGCGCGTGGTGGTCCGAACAGCGCTGCGCCCGGTCGATCGGCGACCTCGCCCGCCCCGACGCCTACGCTCACTGGGCCACACCCTGCGGTGAACTCGGCTTCTTCGTCGAGTACGACACCGGCACCGAGGCCCTCGGCAAACTCGCCGCCAAACTGGCCGGCTACCACGACCTCGCCCGCGCCACCGGCCAGACCACCGCCCTGCTGTTCTGGTTCCCCAGCACCCACCGCGAAACCCACGCCCGCCGCACCCTGCACCGCACCTGGACCGAGATGGCTGAACCCGGCCTCCTGCCGATCGCCACCGCCAGCCGTGAGGCCCCCCATCCCTCCGCCGACGCGTGGCTCCCGCTGGAGACCAGCGGCCCGCGCCGCCCACTCGACCAGCTACCGCACACCTGGCCCCAACTCACCCCCGCACCGCCCGACGGCGAAAGCCCGCCCACGTCCACGAACCCGGCGCTGCCGCCGCCTCCACCCCAACCACCCACGAAGCACCCCCGGCCCCGGTGAGCCCGATGCTCCGCATCCTGATCACCGCCGCAACCGCCTTCCTCGGCGTACTCGTCACCCTCGTCGCCGCCGTCACCGGCACCATCGCCACCCTGATCCCCACCAGCAGCGCGCCCAGCGCCGCAGCGCCCGCCGACATCCCCGCCGACTACCTCGCCCTCTACCACCAGGCCGCCCCGCTGTGCCCCGGACTCGACTGGGCCATCCTCGCCGCCATCGGCAAAATCGAAACCGATCACGGACGCCTCGACGCCCCCGGCGTGCACTCCGGCGAGAACTTCGCAGGCGCCGGAGGACCCATGCAGTTCCTCCAGCCCACCTTCGACTCCGTCACCGCCCGCCACCCCCTCCCGCCCGGCGGAGCCACCCCACCCTCGCGCTACCACCCGCACGACGCCATCCACGCCGCCGCGCACTACCTCTGCGACTCCGGCGCCGACGACGGAGACCTCCGCGCGGCGATCTTCGCCTACAACCACGCCGACTGGTACGTCAACAAAGTCCTCGCCCAAGCCGAGAACTACCGTGCCGCAGCGACCACATCCGCGACTTCGGCCGGCTGGGCCCTCCCTGTGCAAGGCCGGTGCACCTCCGGCTTCGGCCCACGCCCAGGAGGCTTCCACCGCGGCCTTGACCTCGCTGCCCCGACCGGCACCCCCATCGTCGCCGCCGCAGGCGGCACCGTGCTCAATGCAGGCCCCGCCTCCGGCTACGGCCTCTGGGTCCGCATCCAGCACACCGACGGCACGATCACCACCTACGGCCACAACCACACCAACCACGTCACCCCAGGACAACCCGTCCACACCGGACAGCTCATCGCCGAAGTCGGCAACCGCGGCGAGTCCACCGGACCACACCTGCACTTCCAAATCGACACCGGCAACGGCGCCCTCGACCCCGTCGGCTTTTATGCGCAACGAGGCCTGCGGCTGTGTCCCTAAGCAGGGTCTTTCGGTGTCACTTCAGTCGCCCATGGCGGGCCGTAGAACAATGGTGTCGGCGAGCTGGACAGGCATAACGGAACCCCGGCGTCGGTCGCGCCGGGGTTCCATTGCCGATGGCGACGCGGACCGGCGCCGACGCCGGTCCTCCGCCCGCCGGTCAGGTCCGGTCGGTCACTGTGAGCGCAGCCAGTATCTCGTCGCGCTTGTTGATGTAGTCGTAGCCCTCAACGGGGACGGGGTACAGGGCGAGCAGGTCGGCCAGCGCGTCTCGCTCATCCGGGGTTACCGGGACGTCGTGTTTCGCCAGCACGGCGCACATGATGTCCACCATCTCGTTCCACTCGCCGCCCTTGCCGGATTCGCGACACATCCTCAGTTGATCGGGCGGGAACCGATCCGCCAGCCGTTCGAGCAGTACCTGTGCGTCTCGGCTCAGCTTGACCAAGTCCATTGCTGATTATCACCATTTTCGCCGTGTTGAGGTCGTCGGCGTCTTCGGCGAGCTTGCCCAGTACGAAGCTCAGTGCCTTGTCGACGTTCTGGATGGCGGACATGCGGTGATCATGCCTAGACCCCCCGACGTCGTGCTCTCTGTCGAGCAGTTGCGCTGCTAGGTTCATGGCATGGCTGATGCCACCGCCCCCATGGGCCCGCAGTCTTGCCGGTGGGAAGACCTGCGCAAGGAGCCGATCGAGGAAGTGATGTGCCGCGTGGAGGGTGGTCTCGGCGTCCGGCTCGATCGGGACACCGCGAGGACGAAGCGGCGGTCGGTCGGTGCTCGCAGCGACCGAGGCACGTGGGTTCGCATCGAGGGCCGTCCGCTGGTCACGATGTCGGCCCAGGGCCAAGCGGGCAACGGCATGGAGGCCGCCGCACTGCTGCACGGGATCGCCAAGCCGGAGTGGTACCGCGCTCTGTCCTGGCACGACCCGGCCGGCGGGCTGGCCTGGCGTGCGGACGAGGTCGAGCTGGTCACCGCCGATCCGGTCCAGCGCGGCCCGCTGCGCGACGACGTGTTCCCGGCGGATGCCTGGTGGGCTGCGTTGAACGACTCGATGAACGCCCTGGCCGGTCAGCACACCACCCGAGTCGCGACGCCGGACACGGAGGTGATCACGCAAAAGCTGGTCACCCGCGAGATCGAGCGGGTCTTCCCGGGACGGGTGGACTCGACGATCACTGGGCCGTGGACGCCTGCGCACGCGGATCTGAACTGGTCGAACCTCACCGGACCGGAGTTCTGGATCCTGGATTGGGAAGATCACGGCATGGCGCCGCGCGGGCTGGACTCGGCGAACCTGTGGGCCAGCTCGTTGACCGTGCCGGAACTGGCCGAGCGGGTCTACCGGGAACGCCGCGCTGATCTGGAGACGCGGTCGGGCAAGGTGATGGCGCTGTTCTGCGCCGCCAAGCTCCTCAACGACTCCTCCGTCCCCGCGTACCTGCGTGAGATCGCCACGCGCGAAGCGGACAAGCTCGTCAACGGTCTCGAGCGCTGACGTGCTCGCCCTGCGATCAGGCGGTAGCGGTGGATCGCCGTTTCGCTGATGGCGAGCTGGGTTGCGGCGCAGGAGGTCGCGCAGGTGGTCGACGTTGCTGGTGCCGACGGCGACACGGGCAACGGGCGGCAGCTCGTAGGCCAGTCGGAACGCCACCTGCGGCGTCGTGCACTGCTGGTGGTCAGCCAGGAACGCGCGAAGATCGATGGCATCCCACACGGGGTCTGCCGCACTTCCTTGACCGACAGACATCTCCCGCCCGACACCGGCGGCGGTGCCATCGATCCTGCGGCCTTCGGCGAGTCTCGCGGCTCTGCTGCTGAGAACCCGCCCGAATCCGGAAGTGCCGCCACAGCGTCCGTGGCGCTCCATCGCGCCGGAATGTCAAGCCACGTAGGCGACCCGGCGCAGTGCACGACCGGCATGGGTGAATCTGTCGCAGGAAATCGCAGGTAGTCGTTAAAAGACAGTTGTCTTGTTTTTCATGCCGCTTGACATGGCGCCGGGTATCGAGCGTTGATGGTTCCACGTCATTTCCGCGTGTCCCTGAATGTCGGGGAATGGGGAAGTGATCACTGGGGCGATCTTGCCCTGTCTCGAATCCCATCTCCGAGAGGAATGTCATGCCCAGCAATGCAAGCGGAGTGGTCGCCGAGCGTCAGGAAGACGTCGACGTGCCGGGTCCGGAGAAGAATTTCTCTTCTCAGCAGGACGGGCCGCGCACGGAAACCGAAACCCGGGTGTGGGCCGCGCTGAGTGCCGAGCCCCAGACCACTGAGCAGCTCGCCCGTGACGCCGGGGTCGGCAAGTCCACCGCCGGTAAGGCGCTGGCCCGCTGGTCGAAGAACGGGGCCATCACGCGGACCACGGGCCCGGGGCCACGACACCCCGCGCTGTGGTCCCGCCCCGAGACCGGTGGGCAGCACGGCACCGCGCACGCGCCCGAAGCTGTTACCGAGCCCGGCCCAACGGAGGCGCAGGTCAACGGCGTCGAAACCGATTCGGACGGTGGCGCCGACGAGCCACTGGCCGCCGAACCCGGGGCGAACGCCACAGCGCACACCGCACCCGAATCCGAGGAGACCCCGCTCGTCTCCGACGGGCCCGAAGCGGGCACCACGGCCGAGACGGCGCCCGAGTCTGCGGAGGCCCCGCTTGCCGTGGACGTGCCCGAAGCGGATCCCGGGGCCAGCCAGGAGGCGGCGCCGCCGGAGCGGCTTGCCCCGGGAGCGCTGCACGGATTGGTGGAGGACTTCCTGCGTGAACACCCGGGGCAGGAATTCGGGCCGAGTCAGATCGGCAAAGCGCTGCATCGTTCTTCCGGTGCGGTGAACAACGCACTCGAGAAGATGACCACCAAGGGCGTGGTCGTCAAAACACGCGAAGCGCCGAAGCGGTTCTCCCTTGCTGGCGAGACCGAATAACCGACCGGTGAAAAGGATGACCATGCGACCGGAAGAAACTTCAGCGCCGGGAACCGGCGCTCTGCACGAAGTGGCATCGGAGAAAGACACGGCTGTGTGCGGAGTGGATGTCAGAACGACCAGGGGAGCAGTCGAGGGGGCTTGCCCGGTATGCCTGAGAAAGAAACCATCAGGGAAGCGTTCCTCGGTTCGGGATCGGCGAAGGGGGCGTGGGCGTCCGGGGCGGCCGACCGTGAATGGCACTGCATCGCTCGGGACGACTGGGGCGTCCTGGAATGCTGCTGCGGCCACTTCCTCCTCGGTCCGGTCCATCTCCGACGCGCCCAGCCTCAGGCGGGCACGGATGGCCGCGCGGTCTGCGCAGCGTCGGAGGCTCGAGCAAACCCCTGGTTCGACAGCAGCACCGACCGGTTCCTCGTCGACACCCTCACCTTTTGGGAAGCGCGGGCCACAGCCGAGTTCCACCTCTGGCCGGATACCGACCCCGACGCGCACCACGGGCCCCACGACTGGAGCAGGGACGCCTTAGCGGCACGACGCGGCACCCCCCAGACGGACAGCGCCGTCGCGGTGCCCCGGGCCGCCTGATCTTCGAAGGAGTGAGCTGGTGAAACGGACCACCGCACGATGGTGGCGCCGCCTGCGCCACCGGTGGACGGCCGCCCGCGATCGGCCGACGCGCGACCGCTGGCAGACGGCGCCCAGGCACGGTGATCGTGGTGATGCTGGCGCCCTACCCGCCGGGCACGTCCCGGGGCAGGAGACTGCCGCACCGGACGAACCGGTGTGGGTGCGGCCGGTGGGGGCCTCGAAGTGGCACCTGCTCAGCGCCGGGTGCGCACCGCGCACGCACCCGGTGGCCCGCTTCGACGGCCGGTGCCCACCGCGCGCCGGGGGCTACGTGATCTGCCTGGGCTGCGGTTTCGATGCGGGCATCGGCGCTGAAGCCGCCACCTACATCCCCACACCCACCCCCGACCGCGTTCCCGTTGTGGTTCCCGGCCCGCGAACGAGCAAGGACGCGGAGAGCCCTGGCAGTTGCAGCCTGCCAGGGCTCTCCACGCCCACTCCGGAGCCTACCGCTCTGGCCGCGTGAACCCAGCGCAGCGCACACCCTTTTCGACGAATCGAGGACAACGCCATGACACAACGGCATGATCCCGGGATCGACCCGGAGCTGCATGCGGTGGTGGAGTTCGCCAAGCGCACCCGCCGCGAGCTCAACGACGTCACCTTCCGCCTTCCGGGACGCGGCGACGTCACCGCCGAAGACTGCACTGACCTGGCGGCCAGGCTGCGGGCGCTGGCCAAGAAGCTCGACCGCCACGCCGCAACCCGCCCAACCCACCGCGACGCGCCCAGCAGCCCGAACCCGGTGACCCCGCCACGGACCTGGATCTACCCCGAGCTGTAACGGAACGCGCTCAGCCGTCCCCTGGTAGTCCGCCAGGGGACGGCTGAGCGCATTTCATGGCCGGGCTTCGGACCGTCCCCGCAGTCGTGCCCACGAGTTGCTGCTACGCGGGCCTACCAGCCGTGCCGTTCTTGCTGGAAGGGTCGCGATCACGGCGAACCCGGCCATGGAACGGCATGCGATGTCGCACCTTCGCGACCGTTGTTCCGCTCGCGGCCGAAACGTCCAGCAGCCACGGATCTTCGCCAGCGCTCCGTCGCGCTGGCGGTGCCGAATCGAGCGCTCGCTGCTCCGCCGTGGTGCTCAATGCCTAGGCAGTACCCTCGCGGCATGGCTGACTACGTGCAGGTTGTGACCACGACTGACTCGGAGGACAGGGCGGCGACGCTGGCGCGGAGCATCGTGGAGGCGCATCTCGGGGCGTGTGTGCAGGTCGTGCCGATCCGCAGCTTCTACGTCTGGGAGGGAGCAGCGCAGGATGACCCGGAGTGGCAGTTGCAGATCAAGACCGCTTCGGGGCGCACTGACGCTCTGATCGAGCACATCAAGGCCAACCACGACTACGACGTTCCCGAAGTGATCGTCACTCCGATCACAAGCGGGAACGAGGCGTACCTGAAGTGGATGGATGAGGAAACTCAGGCTTCCTGACGCGGAGCCGTCAGGCCCGAGGTGATGCGCTGCCGCAGGTCCCTGGTGATGCCGCGACCGGGGGCTTGCGGCAGCTTTTCGGTCAGTTCCCACAGCCGGTCCTGCGCCAGGCTGGCCTCGTAGCGGACGGCCAGCGGAAGCGCCTGGGATGTGAGCTCGTCGGCTCGGTCGTAGTCGGCTTTGGTCGCCGCGGAGAGCGCCAGATCCGCGACGACCAAGGCGCGGACCTTGGTTTCCGACGGCGACAGGGATTTCAGGAGGGAGCCCGCGAGGTTGTCGGTGTCGCGATGGTTCAAGCGGCCGTAGGAAGATACGGCGAGGCTGCCGAGCCGGGAAGCACCGAAGAAGCTCGTCCACGATCGCTCGTGGTGAGGCCGGGCGTAGTCGTAGGCCGTGAACGCCCGTTCGAGGGCGCGTTCGACGGTTGCGACTTCCCCGATGCGGGCGGCCTCTTCTGCTTGTCGGGCGGCGATCCACGCCTGCGTTGTCGGTGCTGCCCCTCGGACGTGTTCACCGGCTCTGGCCAGGACTTGCACTGCTTCATCTGACTTGTCCTGTGATGCGAGCAGGTAAGACCAGTAGTTGAGGGTGCACGCGGTCAGCGGGCCATCCCCCGCTTCCTCCGCCATTCCCAGGGCGTCTTTGTACCGCTTGAGGGCTTGTCGTGGCTTGGAAAGATCGAATTCCAGCCATCCGGCGAGCGCTTCCGTCTCACCTGCCGCTGACAGCAACCGTCGCCGGTCGTGTTCGTCCGAGGTGACGGCCAACAGGTCCCGCAGGGTCCTGCTGTGCTCGGTGAGTGACGCCAGGATGGTCCGTGAAGGTGTGGTCTCCTCCAAGTGGAAGAACTCGGTCGTGCGGTCCTGCATGAGGTCGATCGTGCGGACGTCCGGGGCGCGGCCTTGCTCGATCGTGTCGGCCAACCGTTGCCACGGTGCGACGCTCATGATGGCGGCGCTCGCGAACTTGAGGACATCCCGGCGGTGCACGTCGTCATCTCCTCCGTCATAGGGCCTATACGGCGCGAGGCTAGCTGGTGTGCCACTTGATGAAGATGTATCCAGCGCATCCTCAGAGCTTCTGAACCACAGCGCCGATTGAGGGGCGTTGAGCAAGCGCGCCCACTGCCTGAGCTTGGCGAGGTCGGTCGGTGGCCGGTCCCGTTCGATGCGGCTCACCTGGCTTTGCCCGATGCCCAGCCATTCGGCCATCGCTGCTTGGTTGATCGGCGAAGGGAACGCGAAGCGGTACAAACGGACTATACGGCCAAAGTGCTGCTCAGCGATAGCGGTGCGGACTTCCTCGCGTCGCCAGAACCCTTCCGGGGGAGTCGGTGGCTGCTCAGCTCCGCTGGACGAGGCGCGACGACCGCAGGGGCTGCACAACGTCGCGCGGTGGTCGTGGGCGAGACGGCAGCCGCAGTCAGCGCACTTCTTCATCGCCATATGCGCTTCACTCCGTAGCGTTGCGATCGCCCTTAGTGTATCCGGTCCATATCACGAACTAGCTGCATTTATGGATGCGATGCATAGTGCCTGCATAGGGCTATGCCTTCCAGCAATTCGCCTCCACATCAACCAGGTCCACAGTCCCAGGCAGCAGCCGGAAGCAGTCACCACTCCATCGCTGGCTCGGCTGCTGGCGACGTAGCCGCCAGCGAAAGGTGGGGACCGAGCGGCGGCGGTGAGAACTGATGACGGTGCACTTCATCCTGGCTTGCCTGGCGTGGGCTTTGGTCATCGGACCGGCGTGCTTGCTGTGGCTCCTGCCCGAAAGCTCGCGGCATCCGGAGACCTCACCCAGTCGCGACGGAGGGCTTCGTCCTTCGCGGCGCGCGGTCGCCGGAGGCGGCCGGGTACTCGGGCCGGCCGCCTCCGGCGGAGCCAGTGAGCCGCGTGTGGAGGTGAAGGCGTGAACCTCGGGCGTAGAGCAGAAGTCCTGACCTTCTGGTGGGTGGTGAGCCACGGCTGCGACCGCCGGCACGTCTCCGAGGCTTGCCCACTGGATATGGACGACGGCACCGAGCACCCGATGCTGTGCGGTGCGGCGATCTCGGTAGCGCAGCCGGGCTGCCGCGCTCCGCCCGCACCAGGGACCTTCGAATCGTACTGCGGACACTGCGCGCAGCGTTCGATGGAACTCGTCGGACTTCGCCAGCGAAGGGACCAGTTCCACTTCTGAGCCCCGGCCCGGCGTGGTGATTCCCCGACTCGACGCCGGGCCGGGTTCCACGGCTCGGCTGGTGCGTTCCTCCCCGTCCCCCGACACCCCGAGGGACGCACCGGCCGGGCCCCTTCCCTCGTGTCGAAGGAGCAGCTAATGGATTGGTTCGAGATCCCGGCCCGTGACGTGCTGGGCAGACGCTTGACCCTGCGGCTCGGGCACTCCCGGGACGGCATCAGGGTGCTCTTCCCGGCCGCCGCGGCGGCGAACGTGCTCACGGTGGCCGAGGAGGACGTCCCGGCGCTGGTGGAGCAGGTGAGCTGCACGGGCGGTACCGCACCGGGCGACGCGAGCAGCCAGCGGTGAGGGCGGTCAGCACCGTGGGCAGGTACTCCGTCGGTGACGAACCGGAGGGCTTCATCACCGCTTGGTCCGGCGATCTCGCCAGCGATTTGCCGCCGGAGATGCCCACGATGCTGCTGCCACTGCCGCAGCTCACCCGGCCCGCCGACGACACCCTCCGGGCGAAGGACCCGCACTTCATGCGGGAAGTGCTGCACGCGCTCCGCAAGAAACGCTGGTGAAGCCCACCAGCCGCAACCAGCACCGAGCAGAAGGAAGGAAGCACGGCATTGGCGCAATGCACCAACTGTGGTGGCAAGGGCTGGGTCACGGAGTCTGCCGACCGCGGCGGCGTCCTCGAAATCACCTGGCCGACCTGTGGCCCCTGTCAGGGCACGGGCAACACCCAGGAGGACGAGTGATCACCGACGACACCACCCCCCGTAGGACGGGCACCGCCCAGCAGAACGCGGTGGAACCCGTCATCGACATGCAGCGCTACGAGCTCGACCACCCATTACCACGGCGGGCCACACCCGCGACCCTCAAGCGGGTCGCCTGGGCCAAGATGCTGGCAGTCGACTTCTTCACCGCCACCTTCGACGGCGTGGACGGTCTGTTCGCCCCGTGGTTCCGGGTCCTGCTTGATCGTGTTGACTCGCTGTGGCTGACCAGCCTCTACCTCCGGACCTCCACCGATGGCCACGGTCCGTCGCTGTGCGTGCGGAGGGCGGAGTGGCACCGCGAACGGGACATGGCCCACGCTCAGGAAGCCGACAACCTCGCCGACTACCTCACCACCGGCACCCAGCTCGACCACGACTTGATTTTCGGCACCGAGCACGGGCTGAGCGACATCATGACGGCCACCCGCCGCATGGTCGGCACGCTCGCCACCGGCAGCCGCATCTCCCCGATCACGCCCCGGCCAGCGCCGTGGTGCGAGGTGCAGGTCGAAGTCGTCGACCCCGCGCTGACCACCCGGTTCGGCTACTCCCCGCAGGCACAGCAGTGCGCTGCCCTGGAGTACGCGCTGCCCGGCTGGCTCGCCGCGGCCGAAGACACCGTCCACCACCGCAGCGTCATGCCCGACCGGCCGGTGCGGCTGACTCTGCACCGCCTTCCACCCAAACCGGCCTCCGCACCGCTCGCCCTGCTCCGCACAACCCAGTAACCACCACGGAAAGAAGGACGGCATATGCCATCAGCACCTCGCACGACCGCCATCGCGCTGGCGCTCCCCCTCGCGCTGGCCGCGCCCGCCTCCACCGCTGCCCCCGCCAGCCCCGGGACCGCACCGCTGATCGTCGGCGGCACCGACGCCACCGAGCACTACGCCGGACCGGTCAGCCTCCACCTCGACGGGCGCGGCCCGTTCTGCGGCGGCACCCTCATCGATCCCGAGTGGGTCGTCACCGCAGCCCACTGCACGTTCGCCCTCGACGACCCCGCGCACCCACCGAAGCCAGCGGACGCCATCACCGTGCGCTGCGGCACCCAGCAGCTTCACCACGGCCCGACCGCGCGCGTGGAGACCATCGTGGTCCACCCCGGCTGGGACTGGGCCAGCACACCGGGCCCGGTCGATGACATCGCTCTGATCAAGCTCACCGAGCCGGTCAACGCGCCGCCCGCCGAGCTCACCGACACCGCCCCCGTCCGCAACGATGAGGTGCGCCTGCTCGGCTGGGGCTTCACTGACCCGGCCGGAAACGGGCCGAACCCCGAGACGCTCCAAGAGGTCAACACCCGCGTGGCACCCGCCGAACGGTGCACCGCCGCGAGCATCTCCCCGGGCGAGGTGTGCGTCGCCGACGAGCTCCCCCACGTCATGCACGGCGAGCACGAGCGCCCCGGCGCCTGCTTCGGCGACTCCGGAGCCCCCGCACTCACCCGCCACGACCAGAACTGGCGCGTCATCGGCTGGGCCTCGCGAGCCGGAGGTGAAGGCACCGCCACACCATGCGACGGGCAACCCGACGTCTACACCGACGCCAGCCACTACCAGGACTGGATCGACAACGTGATCGACGAGTGACGGGCCGGGTCCGGCTGTCCGCACGTGGCCGTCGGCCTCGCTCAGCCGGACCCGGGTATCCACGGCTGGTCATAGCCGCTTTTGCGTGACGACGCCGTACCGGCTCGTGACCGACATGCTCGACGATCTCAAGCAGCGGGGGATCACCCGCGCCGTGATCGTCTACGGGCATGGTGGCACCTACGTCCTCCAACACCCCGTGCACGAGACGTCTGCCGGTCACCAGCGGCGTGTCCTGCTGAGGCCGAACGGTCGCGTCTGGGATCAGGCCAGCATCACCGGCGGATAAGGTCTGCGCATTGCTGGAAGCGTTCATCGCCGAATTTGCTCGGCCGTTCATCGAGCTCAGGCGGCCAATGGACGAACGGACTTCTCATCAGCCGAGAACACGTCCGCCTCGATAGCGGGCCGGGGTGCAGGGTTTCCCACCGAAGCTATGGCGGATCCGTTGTCGACTGGTCGTTCTGCAATCCGTAGAGGTGATCGAGTGCTTCGCTGATCAAGTTCCGTGCCGCTGCTCCGCTGACGGCCTGCTGGGTCAAGTGCTGGAAGGCTTTGCGATAGAGCGCTACTTCGCGGGGTTGGTTGATGCTCAGTTCAGCGGAGATCGTTTCGACGTGAATCAGGTGGTCGTCGAAGAGGATGAACTGGTTGACCGGTGTGCGGTACTCGGCATGGCTGGGGACGATTCCCAGGGAAACGCGAGGCAGTGACATCACGGCGAGCAGCCGGTCGAGCTGGCCGACCATGACATCCACGCCGCCCACCATCGTCGCCAATGCCTGCTGGGCGAGGATGAAATGGAACCTGTGATCGCCCCGGTACAGGATCCTCTGGCGTTCCATCCGTTCGGCGACGCCTGCGTCGAGATCGTCGGGGATATCGTAGAACTCGATGACTCGGCGCATCACTTCGTGCGCGTACTCAGCGGTCTGCAGGATTCCTGGAACGAGGGCGGGTTCGTACCACCGCATGAGTTTGGTGTTCGACTCCAGCCTTCGGGAAGCGTGTTGTCGGCGGCGGGTGCCGCTGCCGAGCATCCTCCGCCATTCCACGTACATCGACTCGATATTGCGGACGGCGGAGATCAGGTCCGGCGCTTGGTTCGCGGCTGACGTGTGCTGGCACCACGTCCGGATGTCCTCTTCGGAAGGCGTTTGCTTCCCGTACTCGATCTTCGAGACTTTCGAGCTGTGCCAGCCGGCGAGGGTGGCCAGGCCCCGGCCAGTCAACCCGGCGTCCTTGCGGAGATCGCGGAGTTGCTGACCGAGACTCTGGCGTGCCTCGCGGAGGGAGTGCGTCACGAGATGTCGTCCTAAGCCGTGACGTGCTCGGTCTCCAGGTAGCGGTGGTGCGGGATCGCGGCCTGCCAGACGCGGTCCCGCACCGTCCGGCAGTGCTCCACGATGACGGGGTCGCTGGTGGCCGCGCCACCGCAGAACTGGCCGCCGGGCTCGAAGACCGTGAAGACGACGAGCGAGTCATCGAAGAGCCAGAAGTCATCGGCCGGCAGCTCGGCGGGCTCGATGAGATGGCGGGGCAGCCAACGAACCTCCTCGCCAGCGGCGATGTTGTGCTCCGCCACCGTGAGTCCCCACCTCGTGTAGTCGGCGTGCGGGACCGTCACGATCCGCGCCCTCCGAACGACCCGCCCCGCTTGCGTGGCGCTGCGGACGATATCGAGCCAGGGCTGGAACCACGCGAAGTCGTCGTGCTGGCCGGTGAGGAACGAGTGGAACGGCCCGGACTCTTCCGGCGTCTGGTACGTGTCTTGGACTTCGAGGTGGAACGCGTCGTGCGCGAAATCGCGGAAGAGCGCGTCGAACGCGTCACCCTGTAGCAGCTCCACTGACCCAAACCTCCTTGCTCGTCGGGACCTCGACGCACGTTTCGTGTCCCGGGACGTCCATCTGGTTCAACGCCTCGGGGTCGGTCACGGGTTCGCCGGAAAGGAGGAAACTCCCGCGCCCGGTGTCATCGAGGTGCGCGCCCAGGCATTTCCCCTTCTCGACGTGCCCCAGCAGGCGGTGGGGGATCTCGACCCGTGTCGCGTGTCCGCGGACCTTCCACCCCTGCACCACGTAGGTATCGCGATCAGTTGCGTACAACGTCGGCGAACCTCCGCCCTGCGTCTCCTTGCCGAGGAAAGTTAGCTGCATGACTACCCCTTCCACCAGGGACGTGCGCAAGTTTGCTTGAGCACGTCGATAGTGGCGGCACCCGGAGAAACCGTCAACCACCTCCCGCACGAATAGGTCTTCTGCGAGCAAACTAGAGCAAACTTCTGGCCTCGTCACCGCGCCCAGTCGTAGCTTCACTGCCGATCATGTTGATCAGGTCGTTGACGTGGATCGGGCCGTCCGTCCGATCGAGGCCGACGGCATCGAGGGATGGGACGAGCAGGCACGTGGATCTAGCCCGGAATCAGCGGTTCAGCGCAGCGCCGGATGTCCTCGGCGCGTCCGACGCGCCGGAGGGTGTGGAGGCGGTACGAACCGCGATGCTCGAGCGGCTATGGGAGTTGCAGGCGCTCCGGACCGACCGCGTCGCCGAGGTCTTCGCCACGGTCGACAGGCATGCCTTCGCGCCCGGTGTGCCGTTGGACGAGGTGTACGCGGCCACCACAGCGGTGAAGACGAAGTGGGACGAGCACGGCCACGCGATCAGCTCGATCTCTGCGCCCCAGATCCAGGCGTTCATGCTGGAGCAGGCCGACATCCGGCCGGGCATGCGCGTTCTGGAGGTCGGCTCGGGCGGCGTCAACGCGGCGATGCTGGCCGAACTGGTTGGTGAGACCGGCAGCGTGACCACCATGGACATCGACCCGGAGATTACCGACCGTGCCCGGGGCCTCCTGGATGCGGCCGGGTACGCGCAGGTGCGGGTCGAATGCGGCGACGCCGAGCACGGTCTTCCCGGTCCCGGGCTCTTCGACGTGATCCTGGTGACGGTCGGCTGCTGGGACATCCCGCCCACCTGGATCACACAGCTCGTCGACGGAGGAAGGCTCGTACTCCCGCTACGCATGCGCGGAATTACGCGCTCGTTGGCCTTGGACCGTGACGATGACCGCCTGGTCAGCCGGTCAGCCGAAGTCTGCGGCTTCGTGAAGATCCAGGGCCATGGCGCCCACCAGGAGCGCATGCTGCTGTTGCACGAAGATCAGATCGCCCTGCGCTTCGACGACGACACCTACCCAGCTGAGCCCCATCGGCTCGACGGCGTCTTGGCCTCCGAACGTGCCGATGCGTGGTCCGGAGTGACTGTCGGCGGAGTGGAACCCTTTGACTCGCTCCCGCTGTGGCTGGCCACGGTACTGCCGGGGTTCTGCCTGCTCACCGTCGCCAGCGACTACGACCAGGCAGTGGATCGTGGCCCCGCGTTGGTCGATGAAGGCGGCAAGTGGTTCCCGAGCGCCAGCGTTGATAGCACCGGGGACTCGTTCGCCTATCTGGTCAGCCGCCGCGTCGGCCAGGGCGTCTTCGAGTTCGGTGCGCACGCCTTCGGACCACATGCCCGAGCCGTGGCCGAGGAGATGGCCGAGCAGATCCGCGTGTGGGGCCGCGACTACCACCACGGACCTGCCCCCATCGTCGCTGCCCGGTCCCGCACCGCTTCGGACCAGGACGCCGCCGTCCTGGGCGGCACCGCTCTGGATGGACCACCGGCCGCCGAGGCCGTCATCGACAAGCGGCACACCCGCGTCTCGATCTCCTGGCCGAATCCGGCTCCCTGATGGGGCCTGCGGGTCCGGTCAGGCTCGCAAGAAGAACAACAGGAAAGGATAGGTGGATCATGCCCAGCACGGCCAGCACGCTCCCTCGGCCCGGAACTCAGAGCACCGGTCAGACGGGGGAAGAGTTCACCCTCAACTTCGAGGTGATCGAGGCGGCCTACCCGCTCGCGAAGCTCAGCTGCGACACCGACGACGGCTGCGGTCAGACCTGTTCGACCAGCGCCTGCAACAGCCAGGCCAACAACCCCTCCTGATCTCCCGGCCCCGGGGTGTCGACGCGGCCTTCCCACCCTGCGTCGGCACCCTGCGGGCCGCAAGCACCTCCCGATCCGGATGCCGTAGGAGATGTGCTCGGATGGCAGCGCCACGATACTTCCACCACGCCGGACTGGTGCTGGTACGAGCCAGCACCGACCCGGGCGGACTATCCCTGCCCGCACTCGATCTGCACACCGCCGACGGCGCCGACACCATCGGACGGGCGTGGTTGGCGCGGTTGTGGGACCGCGAGGTCGTTCGTACCGCGCTGAGCATCGCGAGCCCCGCATTGTGCGAACAGATCTCCGAGGTGCTGTCGGGCGCCCGCCTGCCGCATCGGCAGTGGCGTCGCCTGCTGATATCGGTGTGCTCGTACGTGCTGCGCTGGCAGCACCGTCCCACTCCGTTCGGCCTGTTCGCCGGCATCACCACCGCCACCATCAGTCAGACCGTCCGCTCCAAGTTCGGTGAGGACCATGGAGTGCTCGCCCGGTGCGACCCGGCGTGGCTGGACGAGGTGATCGGCGGACTCGAACGTGAGCCCGCTGTGCTCGCCGAAGCGGTCCTGGTGGTCAACAACGCTGGAGTCACGCGGGGAGACCGATTCGTCGTCCCGAAGAACCTGCCCACCCGCAGCGCCGAGTCCGAGCGGATCGTGGCCGACCTCGGAGAGGTCGATCTCTCCTTGCTGCGGACCCGCCCGGTTGCAGTCGCGCTCGACGGCGCCGACCGCCCGGTGCACGGACGCGAGCTGATCGCCCGACTGGAGGAGGAATTCCCGGCAGCGGACCGTGGGCAGATCACGACGATGCTCGCCGAGCTGGTTGCCAACCGGGTCCTCCTGACGAACTTGCGAGCCCCGGCCACCCACACCGACCCGGTCGCGCATCTGCTGGACCAGCTCGACGCCATCGAGCGGAACACCGGGCGAGACGAGCGAGCGCCCGGCATGGAGCGGGTCGTCGAGGTCCGCGGTGCACTGCGGCTCCTGCACCATCAGATGACCACCCCCGATCCCCACACCGGAAAGCCGGTCGCGCTCCGCGCCGGGACAGCGGTCAGGAGCCATGCTCCGGACCCGAGCACGCTGTCGGAGTCGCCGCCGCGTCCAGGGGTGGACGTCGTGGTCGACGGTCAGCTCGCCCTGCCTGAAGCCGTGCTGCGGGAGGCTGAGGGCGCTGCCTCCGCGCTCCTGCGGCTCACGCACAACCCGTTCGGCACGCCTCCGTGGAGGGACTACCACGTCCGTTTTCGCGACCGCTACGGCGCGGGCGCAGCCGTGCCAGTGCACGAGCTCGTCTCGGACGCGGGACTGGGCTATCCGGTCGGTTTCCTCGGAGCTGCCCGCGAGCAACCCATCCGTGGTCTGAACGATCGCGACGCGGTCCTCCAGAGACTGGTCCAGGAGGCGGTCCTCGACGGCCGCATCGAGGTCGTCCTGTCCGAACCGGTGATCGACCAGCTCGCTGTCGGGGATCACGCCGACCTCTTACCGCCTGGGCGGGTAGAGCTCGCCTTCACCGTGCAGTCCCACTCGACCGACGCCCTCGAACGGGGTCGTTTCGAGTTGTGGGTCAGCGGCGCCCCGCCCGCGTCGAGCAGCATGATCGGGCGCTTCACCTCCTTGTTCGATGACCGCGACCGCGACCGGTTCGCCAGCAGCTACGACGCCCCCGATCCCGACGTGCTGTCGGCGCAGTTGTCCTTCCGGCCACGCAGGATGCACAACGACGCCGTCACCCGGACCCCGCGCCTGTTGCCGTGGCTGCTGCCCATCGCCGATCCCGCCAGCGCCATGGCCGGTGGTGCCGAGGCTGCCGGTCATCTCGACGTCGACGCCCTCGTGGTCACGGCGACCGCCACGCAGTTCTTCCTGATCCATCGGCCCACCGGCAAGCAGGTGCACGCCCACGTGCTCAATGCGCTGGAGACCACCGTGTTCACCCCACCACTGGTGCGGTTCCTCGCGGAGCTCGCCACGTCCCGCAGCGCGGTGTTCGGACCGCTCGACTTCGGCGCTACCCGTACCCTCCCGTTCCTGCCCCGCCTCCGGTACGGGCGCAGTGTGCTGGCCCCGGCACGATGGCTCCTCTACCGCGCCGACCTGCCCGGCCCGCAGGTCAGCGCGCACGATTGGCAGGTGGCGTTGTCCTCTTGGCGGCAGCGTTGGCGCGTGCCGGCGCACGTCGTGCTGTGCGAGGGAGAGCAACGTCTTCCCCTCGACCTCGAGCAGCCCACTCAATGCAGCCTGCTGCGTGCACGCCTGCACCGGGCCAACCACGTGGAGCTGCGCGAAGCGGGCGCCCCCTCTTCTCAGGGCTGGACCGGACGTGCGTGCGAGTTCGTCGTCCCCCTGGCCGCTACCCGACCGGATCAGCTTGGAAAGCCACCACCCCGAGGCCAACCGACCAATACCGCCGCTCCCGCTGCGCACGACTGCGCCGCCAGCAGCACCCCCTCGCTCCCTGCTGTGCCTGGCGGGGCAGAGCTCGTGCTGGCGCAGCTCGAAGGGCATCCCCAGCGGTTCGACGAGATCCTCACCGGTCATCTGCCCCGGCTGCACGAACGGTTGATCGGCGACGCGGTCCGGCTGTGGTTCCAGCGACGTCACAACACGACTCGTCCGGACTCCGACCACTACCTGCAGATCTTCGTGAGGCTGGTCGGCGTCGAGCAGTACGGCACGGTCGCGGGCCACCTCGCCGCCTGGACCGAGGAACTGCGCCGGGCGGGTCTGGCAGCACAGCTCAGTTTCGAAACCGCGTGGACGCAGAGCGGCAAGTACGGCACCGGCAACGCCATGAGCGAGCCGGTGTTCACCGCCGACTCCGATGCCGCGCTGGCCGAACTCGGCCTCGTCCAGCGTGCGCGCATCCCGGTCCAAGCGGTCGCCGCGGTGTCGATGGCCGACCTCGCGGCCAGGCTCGCCCCGCGCCCCGAACTCGGATGCCAATGGCTGACCACGGTGCTCCCGCAGCGCCACGGCCAGCTCGGCCGCGAATTGCGGGAGGAGTCCTTGCGGCTCGCTCACCACCTCGGCCACTTCGAAACCGCAGCCGCGGAACGACGAACCGAGCAGGAAGAGGCGGTACTCACCGCCTGGGCGCGGCGGGGAGAGGCGCTCACCACCTATCGGACGCACCTCGACCGCGACCCCTCCGGAGTGCTTCGAGCGCTGCTGCACGACCACGTCACCCGCACGGTCGGCGTCGGCCCCGACCGGGAGCAGGACACCAACCGGCTCGCGCGCGCGATCGCGCTGCGCGCTCAGGCACTCAACGCCCGGGAGCAGCCGTGACGTTGTGCGGGAAGACACCGAGAGCGGTGGTGCTGGAGCGCTTGACGGGTCCCCTGGCCGGGCCCACCGCGACCGCCGAAGCGGGCGGACAGTCGCTCTCCCGTGGGGCGGCCGGAATCGCGCTGTGGCACCTCGAACGCGCCCATCACCACGACCCGGGCGCGCGCCAGCGGGCGCACGCCTGGGTGCGGGCCGCACTCACCGAGCCAGTCAGCAACGCCGGGACCGCTGGCCTGTTCGCCGGACTACCGGCGATCACGTTCCTCCTGCACACCGCCGAGCCCGTCATCCCCGACTACCACCGAGCCGTCCAGGAATGCGACGCGCACCTGATCCGCTTGGCGCATCACCGTGTCGACGCGGCGATGGCCCGCATCGACAACGGCGAGCCCGCCGCCTTCGCCGAGTACGACCTGCTGCGAGGACTGACCGGCATCGGGCAGGTACTGCTGAAGTTCCGTCCCGGCACCGACGCGCTTGCCCGGGTCCTGCGGTATCTCGTCCGGCTGACCGAACCGCTTCACCTCGATGGCGAGACCGTGCCGGGGTGGTGGGTCGGCCACGACCCGGATCCGTTGCTACCGACCCCGGGTGGGCACACCAACCTCGGCCTTGCCCACGGCATTGCCGGACCGCTCGCGCTCCTCGCCACGGCGATGCGCCTCGGGATCACCGTCGACGGACACCGCGAAGCCATGGACACCATCAGCGCCCACCTCGACCGGTGGCGCCACACCACCGGCACCGGTAACTGGTGGCCCTACTGGATCAACCGCCGCGACCACGCCCGAGGGCACATCGCCCAACTCCACCCCGGACGTCCGTCGTGGTGCTACGGCACTCCCGGCATCGCCCGCGCCCAACAGCTCGCAGCGCTCGCCACCAACGACGCCCACCGCCAACATGCCGCTGAAACAGCACTGGCGGCCTGCCTTGCCGATCCTGCTCAGTTGCGGATGATCAGCGACGTCGGCCTCTGCCACGGCTGGGCAGGGCTCTACCACACCGCTGCGCGCGCAGCCGTCGACGCACACAGCCCGGCGCTCCGGAGCCATCTGCCGTACTTGGCGAGTCTGCTCGCCCAGCATGCCGAGGCCACCGAGCCGCCCGAGCACGCATTCCTCGACGGTGCCGCCGGGATTGCCCTCGCCCTCAGCGGCATCACGGATGACGCCGCCACCGCACCTCGTTCTGGATGGGACGCATGCCTGCTGATCGCATAACTTCCCCCACGAGCACGGCCGCGGCATCGGCGGACGAACTGCTCAGCGCGGTGCGCAGCGTCCTCGCAGGTGCTCAGCTCAGCGAGGTCGCCGACCATCACGGCTTGTCCGCGGTCGACGTGGAGAACGCGGTGGAGACCTACCACCACGCCGGGGTGGAGGCCCTGTACGGCCGCGCCGCCGACGCCGGCTGGTGGCAAGCGCACGTGGAATTCACCGACTGGTCCCAGGCTGAGCACGTCGCCGCAGTCCACCTCGCCCCCCACCTCCAGGCCTGGACAAACCACGGCCTGCTGAACCGGTGGTGGTTCATCCGGAAGGCTCCTTGCTGGCGCCTGCGTCTGCGCCCCCGAGCCGCCGCCTGGGAGGATGTGCGCGCCAGCGCCGCCGCTCTCTTCGACCGCCTCGTCGAAGAAGGGCACCTAGCCACGTGGCGCCCCACCCACTACGAGCCGGAAGTCGTCCCCTTCGGCGGGCCGGTCGGCATCGCGCTCGCTCACGACCTCTTCAGCGCGGACAGCATCAACCTGCTCACCTACCTCCAGGCTGACCACAAGCTGTTGGGCAAGCATGAGCTGACCTTGCTGCTGTGCACCGCACTGTTTCGTGCCGCAGGGCAGGAATGGTTCGAAGCCGGTGACATCTGGAACCGCGTGGTCCACCTTCGCCCTGATCCGCATCACAGCAGTACCGACACCGGCCACCACGCCACCCTCACCCAGCAGCTCCGCACCGTGCTCAACTACGACACCCATCCGACCGGTCCGCTGTTCGGCCCGCAGGGACTGCTGGCCTCGAAACGGTCATGGGCGGAAGCGTTCCACGAGACCGGCCAGGCGCTCGCCTGCGCGGCCGAGGAATCCAACCTGCAACGGGGCCTCCGATCGATCCTCGCCCACCACGTGATCTTCCACTGGAATCGACTCGGGCTGCACACCACTACTCAGCACGCGCTCGCTCACGCTGCCGCCACCGCGGTCCTCCACCCTCGCCCGACCAACTCCGGCGCACATCCCCGTGGCGGCGACGAGGAGGGAGCACCGTAACGCGCGTCGGAAGGCTTTAGCCCATGCCGGTCGCTCAGCGCGAAAGCGCGTCACCTCGGGTTCCTCTGTCTGTCAAGACTCGCTACGGGCTTGGCCCTAATACCCACCTGAGGTGACCGAGCAGGCGATCATTAAACTGAGGAGACGGGTTTCGAAGCCGACTGGTGCGCACAGACCGGTCGGGTTGCGACGAACTCCACTCATTGCCCGAAGCGCGCTCGACCGCTTATGAGCCGAGCTCAACGCCGAGTTCGAGGCCCTGCTCAGCGGTCTGCCTGCCCTGGGCCACTCCGTCGAAGAGGAGCCATGGCCGATCTGAGCGACGAGCGGCGAGCGTACCTGCCGAAGGCAACGCCAGACAGTGGATTGGCAGGATCCGGACGACCCGTGGGACGACCTCGTGGCATTCGTCTTCGAGTGCGGCACGCTCACTGCCGACCAGGCCCGGTCCGTGCGCGTCGATGAAGATGAGGTTTCCGAGCACCGGTGGGTAACCTCCGCAGAGGCCGCGAACCTGCTCTTCTCGACCAAGCGCCACCAGTTGCTGCGCGCCCCACCGCGTCGGTCGACGGCGCCTGCTCCTACACCGAACGCTGAGGACCTTGAAGGCCGTCAGCGCGGTGCTCGTCCATCGCCGACTGGGACGCGGACCGGGCGAAGGCTCGGGAGAGCCGGAGCAGTTCGTGGGTGTCGGCGTCGATGCCCTCGTGCTCAGGTGCCGCCACGACGGAGATGGCCGACCCCGGCGCTCCCTCGGCTTGCCGCGCGAGCGCGCTGCTGATCAGAATGGCGGCGTCGTCCGCGGGGGTGTCGGTGGTGATGGGTGCTTCGAGGTAGGGGGAGAGCTGGAGGAGTCCGTCGCGGATCTCGATGATGCGGCGGTAGTAGCGGATTCCGATACGCCGTGCCCGGAGTGCTTCGCGAAGGGGTGTGGTGGGCTTGAGCAGCGCGATGTTCGGGAACGCGGTGACGAGCGCAAGCCACAGCGGGCGGAGTTGCCGGTACTGGCGCCATTCCGTGATCCAGATGCGGCTCTTGATGAGTCCGGTGCGGGCGCCGGGGTAGGCGATGCCGGCGAAGAACACGCTGATGCCGATGGCCAGCAGCGGTGTGGTCCAGGTGGAGGTGCCGGGTATCGGGTCGTGGCCGACCGCGAGGCGTCCGGAGGTGGAGACCACGCGGGGCGCGTGGACGAGGACGGCGTTGAAGGCGAGACCGGCGGCGGCGACGCGGAGGCTGGCGCGTGCGCGGGAGCGGGTGTGGTCGGCGGCGCGCCAGGCGAGCAAGGTGCCGCGGGCGCAGGCGTAGGCGAGGTAGAGGTTGCCGACGAGGTAGAACGCGAGGAGTTCCGGGGTGGCTCCGGCGTCCTCGTAGTTCTCGCCGCGGTGGTCGGCTGGGGTGGCCAGGAACAGCGCGATCAGGGCGGTGCTGGTCACCGTGGACAGTCCGAGTTCGCGCCAGCCGCGTCGGGCGTTGTCGGAGCTGGCGGACACGTCGGTGAGCAGGATGATCAGCAGTGCGAAGAAGAACGTGAGGAAGACGTTCTGCACGAGCTTGGGGATCTGCAGCGGGAGCTGCTCGGCGATGTCCGGGATGCTGACGGCGAGTTGGGCGGAGAGGGCGCCGACGACGAGCATGGTGCAGAGGGTGACCACCCGCAGCCCGCGGTCCTGCGGTGCCCGGACGAGCTGGCTGACCTTCCAGATCGCGGCGATGAGCGCGGCCAGCCACATGATCAGGTTGGGCACCAGCATCACAACCACCCCTGGTGGTCGTCGAAAGCACCGCGGAGGCGCTTCGCGGTCGGCCCGGCGTGGTCGGAGCCGTGCTGGAGCCGGTCGACGAGCCGCGCCCAGTCCTTGATCACGGTGGCGACCATCTCCGCTTCCCACTCGTGGTGGGGCTCGTAGCCGTCGCGGCGCAGGGCGCGGCGCACCATCTCCAGCGGGATGTCCGGAAAGATCTGGGCCCAGATGTCGTCGCCCGTCTCGGCGCTGTCGTGGCCGCTGATGAGGTGGCCGATCTCGTGCAGGATGATGTGCTCCTGATGACCGGGCGTGGTGTCGCGCTGGTAGAGGATCCAGTCGGTGCCGCCCACGTCGGACCACATCCCGAACGGGCCCGGGACGGGGAGTTGGTAGGGCACGAGCTTGATCTCCCGCTGGCGTTGCCTGCCGAGGCGGTCGCACAGCTCGCGGACGTCCAGGGGTGCGTCGATGTCGAGGTCGCGCAGGAGTCGGCGCACGCTGCGCCGGAGCTGGAACTCGTTGCGCCACCCGCGGCCGGAGCTAATCGCCATCGTCGGCCTCCGCGATCAGTCGGCGCAGGGTCGTGGCGCTGGCCCAGGGATGGCTGACGAGGCCGTTGTGCCCGCCGGGCAGTTCGGTGAGTTCGCGGCCGAGTTCGCGGGCGAGCTGTTGGGCGCAGCGCCATTCCCACCGGCTTCGGGAATCGCGTCCGCCGGTGGGCACGACCGCGGTCGTGGCGGGCAGTGCGGTGATCTGCTTGGCGCGCAGGTCGCTGCGGCGCACGGCGGGGAAGTCGTTGCGGAAGAAGGCTTTGAGGTTGGCTTGTCCGTCGCCCACCGTCGGCGCCGGGCGTGCGCCGTCCTCGCGGGAGTCCACCGAAGGGCCGCCGAGCGTGGCGAAGGTTCGGATGGCGGCTCCGAGGTCGCCGCCGTCGGCGAGTTCGGCGACCTGGTCGAGTCCGGCTTCCCTCTCGGGGTCCCGCACCAGGGAGGGCATCGGTGGTTCGTGCGCGATCAGCACGCCGACCTTGCCGGGGTGGCGCACCGCGAGGTGCAGGCCGATGACCGCGCCGATGCTGGGGCCGATCACGTTGGCCCGCTCGTCGGTCATCTCGGTGAGCAGCGCGGCGGCGTCGTCGGCGTGGGTGGCCATCGCGTCGGCCCCGGCGGGGCCGGAACTGCGGGACAGTCCTCGGCGGTCGTAGGTGATCACTTGGTGGTCCTGGGCCAGGTCGTCGGCGAGTTGCTCGGTGGCTCCGGCTTCGCTGAGACCGCCTTGGACGATCAGCACGACCGGGCCGTGCTCGCCGCGGAACTCGGCGTAGAGCTGCCCGCCGTTGGTCTCGATGGTCCGTGCGCGCACCGGTCCTCCCCGAAGTCTTCCCGTGGGCACGGACATCCTCAAGGCGGAGTCGCGCCCGTGCATGGCGACGTGCGGAAGGGTGCCTTGTCGACGTGCGGAAGGGAAGTGCCAGCTCAGCGGGGTGCGGTCGACGTCACCCGGACGAGTCGTCGTCGCGCTCCTCGCGGGAGGCCTGGAACTCGATGAACTGCAGCACGCTCTCCAGCGCGTCCGGGGTGAGGGTGCTGGCGCGGGCGGCGATCTGCTGCACCCGCTGTTCGCCGAGGCGCGCGAGGAGCTCGTGCTGCCGGGCGAGCTCCCGGCCGCGCTCGGAGTCGCTGAAGTACTCCAACTCGACCCCGAAGAACTCCGCCAGCCGGGTCGCGACCGCGTAGCTCGGCTCGCTCTCGCCCTTGAGCAGCGTGTACAGGTAGCTGCGGGTGATCCCGGCCGACCCGGCGACCTCCGACTTGGAGAACGGCTTCCCGTCCTCGCGCCGCATGCTGGAGAACAGCGTGGTGAGCCTGGAGGCGAAGGTGCCCGCGCCTCCAGCGGCGTCCTGTTCCTCCTCGGCCACGGCTCACACCTTCTCACTCAGCAGACGTCCTCTACATGCTACAGGACAACATCAAATGTCCTTTGCAGTTGACACTTGGGTCGACGTCTCCTACCTTCGAGATGTGCCTGTCCACAATATCGGACAGTTTTGGTCGAGGTGTCGTTGTACCACCGAGGGCACCCGGCGCTGCGAAGCAGCGACGACTGGCTCCATGCCGTAGGGCGGGAGCTGAACAGCTGTACTAGAACCAACGAAGCTCCGCGAATCGGCGGGTAGGCCCTGAACAGGGCGCACGCGGCACCCGCGCGCGGACGACCAGCACATCTCCGTGCCGAGGAACGTGAGCCCGAACCCGTCGCGTGGCCGTGACCGGGTTCGCTTCCATACCACATGTGGCCGGGCTGTGGCGAACAGGAGCAAGTCATGTCCGATGAAAAAGCACACTCGCGCCACGAGCGAGCGCACCGGCGGAGCTTCCCCGCCGAGATCCTCGACCACGGAGACCAACACGAATGCCTCCGTCCCGAGCCGAGCGCGGAGCTTCGCGGATCCCACTGATCCCGGAGCGCAGGACCGAGTCCTCGCCCATGCGGCTGCGGGAATCGTGGGCCAAATTCGCGCCGCTGTGATCGCGGCGGCCGAGACAGGTCCGTTGGCATCTGTGACTTCTCCAGAAGTGAAGGGCACTGGTGCCCGGGTCGCTGTGAGACCTGCGCAGCGAGCAATTGAGTTTTGAGAATTCCTTTATCTGCTGGAAATCACTATCAGCAAGGAGCGTTGCATGAGTACTGCGCTGATGTGGACCACCCTCACTACCGCTCTCAAAGGCACGGGAGCACTACTGCACCGGACCCGCCCCCGTGCCCACGCGCTCGAAGTGGCCAACGCCGAGCTTCGCCGGGAATTGCAGGCGTGGCAGGACTACACCGCCGATCTGGAAGGCGAGTTGGCGCGGGCGAGTGCCCGGGCGTGGGACACGGTGGCGGAGGTGCCGGTGCGGGCGGTGTGGGAGTCGATCCTGGATGCCCGCCTCGCCGCGGAACCGGCACGCACGGCCGTGGTGTGGGTCGACCTGGACGACTTCAAGCGGGTCAACGACCGCCACGGTCACCTGGCTGGGGACGCGGTCCTGCGCGCGGTGGCCCGGCGTTTGGAGGAGGCGTTCGGGGACCGGTCGCCGGTGGTGACCCGCCTGGGTGGGGACGAGTTCGGCGTCGTCACCCGCGACCTCGACACCGAGAAGAATCTCGCTGGGTTCGTGGCGTTGATGGCCGAGCCGGTCGTCTTGCCGCATGGCAGGTCGGTGCGGGTGACGGCCTCGGTCGGGGTGGCCAGTGCGGCTGAGCTTCCGCCGGGCGCTTCGCGGGAGGACGTGCTGCGCCTGGCTGATGCCGGCGCCTACGCGCAGAAGGCGAGCAGGGGAGGCGAGATCCGCAGTGCCCCGTCCCCTCGCGCCCGCGAGCACGGCGTGGTGACGGCGATGGAGGCGGCGCGGTGAGGGACGAGAAGCGGGCAACGGAACGG
>NZ_BAABII010000013.1:0-157823 GCF_039542665.1 Saccharopolyspora cebuensis | reverse complement strand
GCCGTCGACCCGCGGGTCGACGGCAGCCCCCTTCGGCGTTCCCGGGGTCGGTGCTTCCGGGGAACTTCGCCGTTGCCGGGGTGCGGGCGTGTTCGCCCGCAGCGGAATCGAGCGGCCCGAGATCACGGCGATCTTGTGATCCGAACCACCGGAAGGGCCGCTGAGAATCCACTTCGGATAGCTGACGTGAGAGTGTTTTCCCTCGTCAGGGCCTCGCGAAGCGCGATGTTCACCCAGCGTTGGGACGGTTGCTGCAACCGGGTGCTTCACCGTGACGCCCATCGCGACCCGCCGCGGGAACACTGACTGGAGCTCATGCGTCTGGAAGAGTGGGTAGCAACGAGCACCGACCCCGCAGCCAGTGGGCCACCGGTGGTCGTAGCAGGATCGAGGGCGTCGGGAGGAATGCCCGACGCCGGGACGGAGGGAGATCACGATGCCGGGAACGCTCACCCGCCCCGAGCTGACCGCCGCCGACCGCTGCGACCGCTGCGGGGCCGCTGCCAAGCTTCGCGCCGTACTGCCGTCCGGTGGCGAGCTGCTGTTCTGCGGGCACCACGCCCGCGCCTACGAGGCCGGACTCCGGGAGATGGAAGCCGACCTCCAGAAGGACGAACAGCACGAGGTGCAGTAAGCCGACGAGCGGAGCCCCCGGGAGGACGAGTTCCTCCCGGGGGCTCCGTGGCATCCGGGGCCAGGTGGTGCCCGGCCCGGGACCGCCGCTCAGCGGTGTCCGGGCCGGTTCGCCGGGGTCAGCTCGGCCAGCGCCGCCAGCAGCCGGTCCACGTCCTGCCGCAGGCTGTAGTGGGCCAGGCTCGCGCGCACCGCTCCCGCCGGACCGAGCCCGAGCGCGTGCACGAGCTCCCAGGCGTAGGAATGGCCGCTGGAGACGTTCAGACCACGCGCGGCCAGCTCGCCCGCCAGCCCCGCCGGGGTGTACCCGTCGACGCTGAAGCACGCGGTCGGGGTGACCCGGCCGCGGGGCGCACCGTGCCGGACCACCCCGCCCAGCTCGGCGAGCCCGTCGAACAGCCGCGCGGCCAGCGCGTCCTCGTGCTCGCGGACGGCGCGCCGGGACACCGCGAGGCGCTGCGCGCGGGTGCCGGTGGCCGCGTCGTCCAAGTCCGCCAGGTGCTCGACGGCGGCGACCAGCCCGGCCAGCGCGGCGAACGGCTGGGTGCCCAGCTCGAAGCGCTCGGGGACGGTGTCCGGGGACGGCGCGAGCTTGTCCGGGTGCAGGTCCTCCAGCGCGCCCGGATCGGCCGCCACGACGGCGGCCAGGTGCGGACCGGCCCACTTGTAGGCGCTGGTGGCGTAGAAGTCCGCCCCGAGCTCGGCGAGCCGGACGTGCTCGTGCGGGCAGTGCTGCACCCCGTCGACGAACGACACCGCGCCCGCCGCGCGGGCCCGCCGGGTGATGCTCGCCAGGTCCGGCACGGTGCCGATGAGGTTCGACGCGGCGGTCACGGCGACCAGCCGGGTGCGCTCCCCGATGAGTTCGGCGACCCGTTCGGCGGGCAGCTCACCGGTGACCGGATCGACCTCGGCCATCCGCAGCACCGCCCCGGCGCGCCGCGCGACCGCGACCCACGGGCGCACGTTCGCGTCGTGGTCGAGCTGGGTCACCACGACCTCGTCACCGGGATTCCAGCCGTCCGCGAGCACCTCGGCGAACCGGTAGGCCAGGGCGGTCGAGCTCGGACCGAACACCACCCCGGCCGGGTCCGGCGCGCCGACCAGGTCGGCCACCGCCGCCCGCGCCTCGGCGACGATCCCGCCCGAGCGCCTGCTGGCCCGGTGGTCACCGCCCAGGTTCGACAGGCCGCCCCGGTGGGCGTCCCCGATCGCCTCGATCACCGCTTCCGGGACCTGCGTGCCGCCGCCGGCGTCCAGCCAGGCCCGGCCGTCGGCGAGCGCGGGGTAGCCCGCCCGGATCCGCTCCACGTCGTATGCCATGCGGAGCAGCCTAGGAACAGCGGCGGTGCATCACCAGGAGCGCAGCGTGGCGATGCGCTCCTCCAGCTGCTCCACGGTGGCCATCGCGGTCGGCGGACCACCGCAGCTGCGCTGGAGCTCGTTGTAGATCTTGCCGTGCGGTTTCCGGGTTCGGTGGTGGTGCAGCGCCACCAGCGTGTTCAGCTCCTTGCGGAGCTTGCGGAGCTGTTCCTGGACGTTCTGCGGCCGGGAGGCGCGCTCCGCCTGCTCCCGGGCCTGCTCCTCGGCCTTCGCCGACTTGGCCTCGGTCTCCCGCTTCCCGACGACGTCGAGCTGCTCCTCCTGCCGCTGCCGCAGCAGGGCCCGGACCTGGTCGGGTTCGAGCAGACCGGGCAGACCCAGGTAGTCCTGCTCCTCCTCGGTGGTGCTGAACGCCGCGGTGCCGAACGAGGAGCCGTCGTAGATGACCTGGTCCAGCTCGGCGTCGGCGCCCAGCGAGGTGAACGCCTTCTCCTCCTCGCCGGGCTCGTCGCGGGTCGCGTTGGCCTGCGCCAGCAGCTCGTCGTCCCAGCCGTCCTTCTCCCGGTGCGGCTTGCCGAGGACGTGGTCCCGCTCGGCCTCCAGCTCGCTGGCCAAGCCGAGCAGCACCGGGACGCTGGGCAGGAAGATGCTGGCGGTCTCGCCGGGCCGCCGGGAGCGGACGAAGCGGCCGATGGCCTGGGCGAAGAACAGCGGCGTCGAGGCGCTCGTGGCGTAGACGCCCACCGCCAGCCGGGGGACGTCGACGCCCTCGCTGACCATCCGGACCGCGATCATCCACCGCTCGTCGGACTCGGCGAACTCGGCGATCCGGCCGGAGGCCTTGGGGTCGTCGGAGAGCACCACGACCGGCTCGGCACCGGTGATCCGCTGCAAGGTCTTGGCGTAGGCCTTGGCGCTGACGTGGTCGGTGGCGATGACCAGGCCGCCCGCGTCCGGCATCCCGCCCCGGCGGAGCTGCGTCAGGCGGGTGTCGGCGGCCTGGAGCACCGCGGGCAGCCAGTCCCCCGACGGGTCCAGCGCGGTGCGCCAGGCCCGCGCGGTCTGCTCGGCGGTGAGCGGCTCACCCAGGCGGGCGCTGAACTCATCACCCGCGCTGGTCCGCCACCGGGCCTCCCCGGAGTAGGCCAGGAACAGCACCGGGCGGACGACGCCGTCCTTGAGCGCGTCGGTGTAGCCGTAGGAGTGGTCGGGGCGGCTGCGCTGCGCGCCGTCGGCGTCGGGCTCGTAGTTGATGAACGGGATCGGCGAGTCGTCGCTGCGGAACGGGGTGCCGGTGAGCGAGAGCCTGCGCACCGCCGGGGTGAACGCCTCGCGGATCGCGTCGCCCCAGGACTTGGCATCGCCGGCGTGGTGGACCTCGTCGAGGATCACCAGGGTCTTGCGCCGCTCGGTGCGGACGCGGTGCAGCGTCGGGTGCGCGGCGACCTGCGCGTAGGTGAGCACCACGCCCTGGTAGTCGCTGGAGGTGATCCCGTCGCCGTTGCGGAAGTCGGGGTCCAGCGCGATGCCCGCGCCCGCGGCGGCCAGCGACCACTGGTGCTTGAGGTGCTCGGTGGGGGCGACCACGGTGACCGCCTCGACGGTGCGGTCGGCGAGCAGTTCGGCGGCCACCCGCAGCCCGAACGTGGTCTTGCCCGCGCCCGGCGTCGCGACCGCGAGGAAGTCCTGCGGCTTGGTCGACAGGTACTTGGCCAGCGCCCGGCGCTGCCACGCGCGCAGCGGGCGGGACGCGGGCTGCGACGGATCGGTGAGCACGGATCGGACGGGGTGGTCGAGTTGCGCTTCGGACACGCCGGCTCGCCGCTCCTTTCGTGCGTTCTCCGCTGCGGACCGTCGAGCAGCCTACCCGCGACGCGCGCCGCGACCGGGCAGGCCCGGCCGCGCTGAGAGCATCGCGACACCCCGGCTCAGCGCGGTCGGGGTCGATTCGGCCGGGTCGGCGTTCGAGGTGGCCCCGGATGCAGCATCCTGGTGCACGACATGCACCCACCCAGTCCCGCCCCCGGCCGACCGCCGGTCGCCCCGGTCCGCCCGGCCCCGCCGGTGCGCCGGGGCCCGCTGCGCTTGGTCGGCCGCACCGTGCACAAGGCGTGGTGGGACAACATCTTCTCGGAATCGGCCTCGGCCGCGTTCTGGCAGACGTTGTCGCTCCCGCCGCTGCTGCTGGCGCTGCTGGGCAGCCTCGGCTTCCTCGGCGACTGGTTCGGCCCGGACCTGGTCGACGTGGTGCAGAGCAAGATCGTGAGCTTCTCGCGCTCGGTGTTCACGCCCAGCGTGGTGGACCAGATCATCGCGCCGACGGTCGCCGACATCCTCACCAAGGGCCAATCCGAGATCGTGTCGGTGGGCTTCGTGCTGTCGCTGTGGGCGGGTTCCTCGGCGCTGGCTTCGCTGGTGGACTCGATCACCTTGGCCTACGACCAGTACCTGGTGCGCAACGCGGTGTGGCAGCGCGTGTTCGCCCTGCTGCTGTACCTGGTGTCGCTGGTGCTCGCGGTGTTCGGGTTGCCGGTGCTGGCGCTGGGGCCGGAGTGGCTGCCGACGATCTTCCCGGCGGAGTTCCAGGACGACATCGCCCGGCTCGTCGGGCTGTTCTACTACCCCGCGACCGGCCTGCTGCTGGTGCTGGCGCTGGCCACGCTGTACCGGGTGACGGTGCCCAGGAAGCTGCCGTGGCACCGGGGGCTGCCGGGCGCGCTGCTGGCGATGGCGGTGTTCCTGTGCTCCAGCATCGGCCTGCGGCTCTACATCACCTGGGTGACCAGCACCGGTTACACCTACGGCGCGCTGGCCACGCCGATCGCGTTCCTGCTGTTCGCGTTCTTCATCGGCTTGGCGGTCATCATCGGCGCCCACTTCAACCACACCATCCAGGAGATGTGGCCGGCCCGGATGACGCGGCGGGAGCGCCGGAAGTGGCGCAGGCTGGAGCTGGCCAGGCTGGACCAGCGGATGCACACCGAGGAGGGTTACCTGGCGTGGCGGGAGCGGCGGGACCGCGACCCGGGCGCGCAGGACTCGGGCGCGCAGGACTCGGGCGCGCAGCAGGAACGCGGACAGGACCAGGACTGATCGCGATTCCGGCGGGGCGGCGGCGGGCTGCCCGGCACCGCCCCGCAGGCGCTCACTCGCCGCCGGGCGGCAGCGAGTTGAAGACCTCCTTGCAGTCCGGGCAGACCGGCGAACCCGGCTTCGGCGACTTCGTCACGGGGAAGACCTCCCCGCACAACGCCACCACGTGGGTGCCCGTGACCGCGCTCTCGGCGATCTTGTCCTTCTGCACGTAGTGGAACATGTCCGGACGGTCGTCACTGGTCTGGTCAGTGGTCTCGGTCCGGGTGTCGGTCTCCGGCAGCGTCATCGTGCTCATGGGTCCATGATGCCCCACGACCGGGGCTGTTGTCCCCGAGGTCGCGGGCGGGTCAGCTGCTCTCCACGACCCGGTTGCCGCCGGTCTCGAGGCTCCGCGGGGACCGGCGGAACCGGTGCGCGTCCTCCTTCTTGCGGGCCGGCCGGTCGTTGGCGACGAGCACGGCCATCCAGGGCAGCGGCACCGAGATCGCGATGATCAGCAGCGCGAGCCACCAGAGCTGCCAGAACTGGTAGACGAGCACGCCGCCGACCAGGCACGGGATGCGGCTGGACATCATGATGAGGTACTTGCGCCGGCGAGCCGCCTGCTCGTCGTCGTAGGACGGCCGGGCCTCGGTGATCAGCACCGGGGAGTCGTCGCGATGGTGCACGGACAACCACCTCCAGACCGGCACCATGGTGCCACCCGGTCGGGCGTGCCGTCAGCGCGGGGACGCCGATTCACCGAGTTCGCCGACTGGGCACAGCGCCGAAACCCGGCCGGGTTAGATTCGGGTGGACGGCGTCGCGGGAGGCGGACATGTTGTACACGGTGAGCAAGCGGGTCCTGGGCACGCTCGCCCGGACGATCTACCGACCCACGATCATCGACGCCGACAAGGTCCCGGCGTCCGGCCCGGTGATCCTGGCGCCGAACCACCTGGCGGTGCTGGACAGCTTCATCGTGCCGCTGGTGCTGCCGCGCCCGGTGGCCTTCCTCGCCAAGGCCGAGTACTTCCGCGGCACCGGACCGAGCGGGCGGTTCAGCCGCTGGCTGTTCACCTCGCTGGGCGCCATCCCGGTGGACCGGGGCAAGGGGCGGGCCGCGATGGAGGCGCTGAACGCGGCCGAGCAGGTGCTGCGCGACGGCGGTGCGTTCGGCATCCACCCGGAGGGCACCCGCTCCCCCGACGGCAGGCTCTACCGGGGCCGGACCGGCGTGGCGCGGCTGGCGCTGAGCACCGGCGCCCCGGTGGTCCCGGTCGCGCTGACCGGCACCGACAAGCTCCAGCCGCGCGGCGCGAAGCTGCCCCGGCCGCACCCGTTCTCGGTGCGCTTCGGCGATCCGCTGCACTTCACCCGCTACAGCGGGATGGAGAACTCGTTGCCGGTGCTGCGCTCGATCACCGACGAGATCATGTACGCCATCGCGGAGCTCTCCGAGCAGGAGTACGTCGACCGGTACCAACGCCCCGGCGCCGCCGCGGCCTGATCGCCGCAGCGGCGGCCGGTCCCCTAGCCTCCCCCTCATGCGAAGGCGCGCGTCCGGCCTGATCCGCGACACCGGCCGGGGCCACGAAGCGGCGATCCTGCGCGCCGCGCTGGAGGCGTTCGCCGCGAAGGGCTTCAACGGCACGTCCATGCGGGAGGTCGCGCACAGCGCCGGGACCAGCCTGTCGAACCTCTACAACTACTTCCCGTCCAAGGGCCACCTGCTCGCCGAGCTGCTCCAGCGCGCCGGGGACGAGCAGCTCAGCCGCGTCCGGGACGCCGCGGCGGGCGGGAGCGCCACCGAACGGCTGGACGCGGTGGTGCGCGCCCACATCGGCTTCAGCACCGAGCACCAGCTCGCCGCGCTGGTGGCGCTCAGCGAGGTCCGCTACCTGGTGGGCGAGCAGCGCACCCGGGTGGTCCGGGCCCGCGACGCGGTGCTGGCCACCGTGGCGCGGATCGTCGCCGACGGCGCGGCCTCCGGCGAGTTCGGCACCCCGCACCCGCACGACGCGGCGCGCGCGATCGTGGCGATGTGCTCCTCGGTGGCCACCTGGTACCGGCCGCGCGGCCGGCTGTCCAGGAAGGCCCTCGCCGAGCAGCACGCCCGCTACGCCCTCGCCCTCCTGGAAGCCGACGCCCTCGGCTGACTCCCGCCCACCCCCGCGTGCGGACGCCCGGGAGGGGATGGTCCAAGATCAACAGCGTTGCCGTCCCGCATCCCGAGCCCCCGGGGGAATGATGTTCGATCCGGACCTGTGGCGGGTCCTGGGCGTGCACTGGCACGGCTACGTCGAGATCGACCGCGGCGACCCGTGGTGGGCCCCGCGGTCCCGGGCGGAGCTGCTGCGGCTCCCGCCCGCCAAGGTCCTGCTCACGCCGGACGCGGCGAGCGACTGGGTGTCGGAGATGACCGCCGCGCACGCCCTCCCCGTGGAGGTTCGCCTGGTCGGAGCACAGGGTCCGCACGGCGGCGTCGGAATACTGGGGGACGACGGGCACCGGGAACACGATTCCCAGGCGGACCACGTCGTCCTCAGCCGGGGCGACAGCCTCCGCTACGACTTTCCCCGCGAGGGGGACAGACTGCACCTGCGGGTGGAAGCGGTCACCGCGCGGCAGTGCGCGGTGACCCACCCACGCGAAGACCAGGAGAGTTGATGCCTGCCCGCGTCCACCACCGCCTCGCCGCGGAGATCGTCGCGCCGCTCGACCAGACCTGCCCGGTCTGCCACGGACCGATGATCCCGGTGCAGGGCAGCGACCGGTGGGTCTGCCCGCGGGGTTGCTAGCGCGCCACCCGGCCGGGCGCTACTTCTTCGCCGCCTTGGCCGCCTTCTTGAACGCGCGCACCTCGGCGAGGCTGTCCGGACCGGTGACGTCGGCGATCGAACGGCGCGAGCCCTCCTCGCCGTAGGCCCCGGCGGCATCGCGCCAGCCGTCCGGGGTGACGCCGAGCTGCTTGCCGAGCAGGGCGACGAAGATCCGCGCCTTCTGGTCGCCGTACCCGGGCAGCGCCTTCACCCGGCGGAGCAGCTCCTTGCCGTCCGGGTCGCCGGACTTCCAGATCTCGTCGGCCCGGCCGTCGTAGTGCTCCAGCACGTAGCCCGCGAGCGCGTGCACCCGGCGCGCCATCGAGGCGCCGTAGCGGTGGATGGCGGGCGGCTGCACGCACAGCTCCACGAACCCGTCGAGGTCGGATTCGGCGATCCTGGTGATGCTGAACCCGTCCATCCGGTCCGCGATCTTCCTCGGCCCGGCGAACGCGTGCTCCATCGGGAACTGCTGGTCGAGGAGGAGCCCGGTCATCAGGGCGAACGGGTCTTCGCTGAGCAGCTCGTCGGCCTCGGGGTCGCCGGTCAGGCGCAGGGCGGTGGACATGAGGTCATCCTGGCACGGGGCCGCACCGCCGGGCACGGCCCGCTCCCCGGGGCGCGGCGGCCTCGCCAGCGCGGGAGCGCAACGCCCGCCCGTCGAGCTCGGCCGGAGGTGGCGGCGGAACCTCGCGCCGCGAATGATCAGCTTTGACTTATATAAGCCGACGCTGCCATACTCGGCGGGTGCATGCCTTCGACGTGCTCGGCGACCCGGTGCGCCGCCGCATCCTGGAGCTGCTCGCCGAGGGCGAGCGGACGTCCGGGGCGATCACCGCGACCGTGCGGGAGGAGTTCGGCATCTCCCAGCCCGCGGTGTCGCAGCACCTCCGCGTGCTGCGCGAACACGGCTTCACCACGGTCCGGGCGGCGGGCACCCGTCGGCTCTACGCGGTGGACGCCGCACCGCTGCACGAGATCGACACGTGGCTGGAGCGCTTCCGCCGGTTCTGGGACCAGCGGCTCGACGCGCTGGCCACCGAACTGGCCCGCGGCAACCGGGGCCGCACCACCGCGAAAGAAGAGGACCACCATGACTGACACCGCGCAGCTCGTCGACGCCCTGCACCGCCGGGTCGGCACCGGCGCGCACGGCGGGCGCACCATCGCCCTCACCCGCACGTACGACGCCGCGATCGCCGACGTGTGGTCGGCGTGCACCGAACCCGACCGGCTCGCCCGGTGGTTCCTCCCCGTCTCCGGCGACCTGCGCACCGGCGGGCAGTACCGGTTGGAGGGCAACGCGAGCGGGACCGTCGAGCGCTGCGACCCGCCGCGCGGCTTCACCGCGACCTGGGAGTTCGGCGGCGGGACGAGCCGGATCGAACTCCGGCTGAGCACCGAGGAGGGCGGGCGGACCCGCCTCGAACTCGAGCACTCGGTGCCCGACGACGAGCACTGGGCGGAGTTCGGGCCGGGCGCCGCCGGGGTCGGCTGGGACATCGGGCTGCTGAACCTGGGCCTGCACCTGGCCGGTGCGCAGATCCAGCCCGAGGAGGAGTGGGCGGCGACCGAGCCCGGCCTCCGGTTCATGCGGCTCAGCAGCGCGCGGTGGGGCGAGGCCGACATCGCCGCCGGTGCGGGCCCGGAGCAGGCGCGGGCCGCGGCCGAGCGCACCGCCGCCTTCTACACCGGCTCGACCCAGTAGCGGCGGCGCGGCGCGGCATCGCCGCAGGGCACCACCGATTCCAGCCGACCGCCGCAGCGCTCGATCACCGCCGCCGACGCCGCGTTGTCCTCGGCGCAGGTCACCAGCACCCGCTCGACGCCGTGATCGCGGGCGATCCGGATGCCCCGCCGCAGCAGTTCGGTGGCGTACCCACGCCGCCGGAACCGCCGCAGCACGGCGTAGCCGATGTGCCCGCCGATCCGGCGCAGGTGGTCGTTGAGCTCGTGCCGGACCGACAAGCCGCCCGCGATCTCGCCGTCGACGACCGCCAGCAGGAACGTCGCGGGCACGAACCCGGGCAGGGGCGGGGCTCCGGGGGCCAGCACGGCCACGCACTCGTCCCAGGGCATGTCGGGCGTCAGGCCGGGGCCGAAGTCGAAGTCCTCGGCCGCCAGCTCCCGCTGCGCCGCCCGGAACGCCACCTCGTCCGCCGCGCGCACCGCCCGCAGTTCCAGCACGTGGTCCACGGGCGCGACGATGCCACGTGGCGCGCGCGGCGTTCCAGCGAATATCCGGCCGGGTGCCCTGCCGACCAGCCGGTCCCCGCACGTCAGCGGCCCCGTGTGAGGATCGTCGGCGTGATTCCCGACCTCTCCGCGGACCGCATCGACCGGCTCCGCGACGCGTTCCAGGCGGCCCGCTACGACGCCGACGGCGTCCTCGACCTGCTCGGACCGGAAGCCCACGCCGCCCTGGGGCGCGGCGAGCCGGTCCCCGCCCACCGGGCCACCGCCGACGCGGGCGCGCTCGGCACGCTCGTCCGGTTGTTCCTGCTCGGCGAGCCCCAGCCGCGCGGCGCCGTCGAAGCCGCGCTGGCCCCGCTGCCGCTCGACGAGGCGCGGGCCGCCGGGATCGTCGTGGCCGACGGCGACGCGCTGCGCCCCGGCCTCGACGTGCGCCCGCACGGCGCCGGGGACGACTCGTGGTGGGTCGTCTCGGACCTGGACTCCGACCTGCGCGGCGGTCGCCCGGTGGCGCCCGACCACGTGCTCGGCGTCGGACACGCCTCGCTGAGCCTGGTGCGGGCCACCTCGCGCCGCCCGGTCGGCTCGCTGCTCGACCTGGGCACCGGCTGCGGGGTGCAGGCGCTGCACGGCAGCACCCACGCCCGGCGGATCACCGCCACCGACGTCTCGGAGCGGGCCCTGGCGCTGGCCGGGGCGACGTTCCGGTTGAACCGGGTCGAGGCGGAGCTCGCCGCGGGCGAGTGGTTCGAGCCGGTCCGGGGTCGCCGCTTCGACCAGGTCGTGTGCAACCCGCCGTTCGTGGTCGGGCCGCCGCGCACCGACTTCACCTACCGCGACTCCGGGCTCGCCGGGGACGACGCGAGCGCCCTGGTGGTCCGCCAGCTCCCGTCCTTCCTCGAACCGGGCGGTACCGGTCAGCTCCTGGCGTCCTGGGTGCACCGGCGCGGCGAGGACTGGCGCGAGCGGGTCGCCGGGTGGCTGCCACCGGGCGGGGTGGACGCCTGGTTCGTCCAACGCGACATCGCCGACCCGGTGCTCTACGTGGGGACCTGGTTGCGCGACGCCGGGTACGACCCGCGCTCCCCGGAGGGCGTGCGCAAGGCGAACGAGTGGCTGGACTGGTTCGCCGCCAACGGGGTGGAGGGCGTCGGCTTCGGCTTCGTCACGCTGCGCCGCACCGACGCGGCGCAGGGGGACGTGGTGTGCGAGGACCTCCGGCACGCCTACGACGACCCGCTGGGACCGGAGTCCGACGAGTGGTTGCGCCGCGTCGACTGGCTGCGCGCGCACGGCTCGGACGAGGGCCTGCTCGCGGCCCGGCTGACCACCGCCGAGCACGCGGTGCTGGAGCAGGTCTCCGAACCCGGTGACGAGGGGTGGCGACCGATCGTGCACCGGCTGCACCGCACCGACGGGCCGGGCTGGCAGCACGAGGTCGACGAGCTCGGCGCGCGGCTGCTGGCGGGCTGCCGGGGCGCGCTGCCGCTGGGCGACCTGCTGGAGCTGCTCGCGCTGGGCGGCGGGCTGGACCCCGCCGAGCTGACCCGTTCCGCGCTGCCGGTGTTCCGCGAACTGATCCGGCACGGAATGGTGCTGCCCGCGGAATGGCGGGAGCAGCGATGAGGGCGATCGCCACTCGGGTCACGCGCGCCTCGGTGAGCGTCGAGGGCACCGAGGTCGGTTCGATCGCGGAACCGGGGCTGCTGGTGCTTTTGGGCGTGACGCATTCCGATGGTTCCGGCGAAGCCGTCGCAATGGCGCGGAAACTGCACGAGTTGCGGGTGTTGCGCGACGAGGAGTCGTGCGCGACCACCGGCGCACCGCTGCTGGTGGTCAGCCAGTTCACGCTCTACGGCTCGACCAAGCGCGGACGGCGCCCGTCCTGGACCGAGGCGGCCCGGCCCGAGCAGGCCGAACCCCTGGTCGACGCGGTGGTCGCGGAGCTGCGGCGGCGGGGTGCGGAGGTGGCCACCGGGGTGTTCGGGGCGATGATGTCGATCGAGAGCGTGAACGACGGCCCATTCACACTTTTGGTTGAGGTTTAAAAGTAACGAGGGCTCTCAGGAAAACCTCAGGCTTTGGCGCGCAACCGATGTGACCGCCATGACGTCCACCAGTCGCCGAGAGCGGGAACGAATTCGGAGCACGAGTCGTTTTCCCAGTAACGAAGCTTCGGCGCCAGGTCCTCCGCCCAGGTGGGTACTCCACCCGGTAGGAGGGTCTGGAACCCCACAACACAGACGTCGACGTGGCACTCGGAACCCTTCACCTCCGAGCGTACGCGTCCGCAGCACCCTCGCCGTCCGGCGAAGGTGTGATTGCGCCCGCCAAGCCAGCCCGCCAGGGAGGGAGCACAATGACCGTCCCGCAGACCGCCAACCCGACCACCACCGCCCCCGAGGACCTGGACAACCAAGGCCCGTCGGCCGACTTGGTGCGCGTGTACCTCAACGGGATCGGGCGGACCGCGCTGCTCACCGCCCAGGAGGAGGTCGACCTCGCCAAGCGGATCGAGGCGGGTGTGTTCGCCAAGCACCTCCTGGAGACCGACGACGCGCTGTCCCGGGAGCGGCGCTCGGACCTCAACGCCGTGGTGCGCGACGGCCGCCGGGCCAAGAATCACCTGATGGAGGCCAACCTCCGCCTGGTGGTCAGCCTGGCCAAGCGCTACACCGGTCGCGGCATGCCGCTGCTGGACCTGATCCAGGAGGGCAACCTCGGCCTCATCCGCGCGGTGGAGAAGTTCGACTACACCAAGGGCTTCAAGTTCTCCACGTACGCGACCTGGTGGATCCGGCAGGCCATCACCCGCGGCATGGCGGACCAGAGCCGCACCATCCGGCTGCCCGTCCACCTGGTCGAGCAGGTCAACAAGCTGGCCCGGATCAAGCGCGACCTGCACCAGAAGTTCGGCCGCGAGGCCACCGACGAGGAGCTGGCCGAGGAGGCCGGCATGACGGTGACCAAGGTCATCGACCTGATGGACCACTCGCGCGACCCGGTCAGCCTGGACATGCCGGTCGGTTCCGAGGAGGACGCCCCGCTCGGCGACTTCATCGAGGACTCCGAGTCCGCGGACGCGGAGAACGCGGTGATCTCCGGCTTCCTGCAGGACGACCTCCGCCGCGTGCTGGGCACGCTGGAGGAGCGCGAGCAGGCGGTGATCCGGATGCGCTACGGCCTCGACGACGGCCAGCCGCGCACCCTCGACCAGATCGGCAAGGCGTTCGGGCTGTCCCGCGAGCGGGTCCGCCAGATCGAACGCGAAGTCATGGCCAAGCTGCGCCAGGGCGACCGGGCCGACCGGCTCCGGGCCTACGCGAGCTGACCGGCGCGCCGGACGGGGTTGCACCCGTTCGGCGCGTTGACGCCCCACCGCCGGGCCCCCACCCTGGGACCCGTCTCCGCACTCGCCTCGGCTCTTCGAACACGGCGGGCCGCAGAACTCAACTGCCTCCGCGCTCCCGGACCGCGTCCTCGCGAGAAGGCCCGCGGGACCGCGGCGCCACCCGCGCGGGTGGCGGCGGGCCCCGTTCGTCGAAGCCCGCGGTGACAGGTCCTGAGCGGTCCGGCGCAGGAGCCCCGCGGCGAGGGCCCACCTCGTCGCCATCCCCGGGAGGCCGGACCCGCCTTCGTCGCGGGTCCGACCTCCCGATTCGCGCGTCAGGCCTCGGTCAGGAACCGCTCGCGCCACCGCTGCAGCTCCGCCTCGGTCACCCCGTGCGCCCGCAGCCAGCCCGCGGCCTGGTCGGGGTGCTCGGCGAAGCACGCCAGCACCGCTTCGATCGCGTCGACCGGCGTCGAGGCCAGCTGCATCACGTCCTCCTCGTCGACCCCGGGCGGCAGTTCGGGGGCGACGTCGAGCCGTTGCAGCACCCGGTACATGTTGCGATCGGTGCGCACGTAGTCGGCGACGATCGCGTCCTCCCGGACCCCGGCCGCGCTGAGCAGCAGCGCGCTGATCACACCGGTGCGGTCCTTGCCCGCGGCGCAGTGCACCAGCACCGGTCCCTCGGCGGCCAGGGCGATCCGGAACACCTCGGCGACCCGCTCCCCCGCCTGGCGCAGGATCGCCCGGTACATCGCGGTCAGCTCGTGGTCGCCGTCCTCGGCTTCCGCGGTGGGGTCGATCCCCGCGAGCAGCGCCATCGGGCGCACCTCGGCGGTCCCGGCCAGCGGGTGCACCGCCCCGGACAGCTCGGCGGGTTCGCGCAGATCGATCACGACCGCCGGCGGCCACTCAGGGACCTCCTCGGGCTCGCGGTCGCCGTCGTGCGGCGCATCGCTGCGGTACACCACGCCGGTCCGGGTCACCACGCCGTCGGACACCGGCTGACCACCCAGGTCCCGCAGGTTGACCAGGCCGCTGAGCGGCGATTCCGTGGTCGACAAGGGCACTTCTCCTCGATGTCGCGCGTCTTCTGGGCTGCCAGCCTCGCAGCCCCGCCCACCGGCGACCAGACCCACCCGGCGCATTCCCCGGCAGTTACCAACTCCACATCCCCTTGACCAGCGGCTCCGGAACGCTTCCGAGTGCGGTCGCGGAGCCTCCGACGTCGTGCGACGCGCTTCCGGCCACCGCAACCCCGGGCTGGGCGGCCCGCCGCGCGCGGTGTTTATTGGGTCGGCGTACCCGAACGCGCGCAAAGGAGCGGCGACGTGACCACCACCTTCGACTTCACCGAGGTGCTGCCCCTCGGTCCCGATCCCACCGAGTACCGCCTGCTGACCGAGGACGGGGTCCGGCTCGTCGAGGCGGCCGGGCGGAAGTTCCTCGAAATCCAGCCCGGCACGCTCACCGCGCTGGCCACCGAGGCCGTCAAGGACATCCAGCACCTGCTGCGGCCCTCCCACCTGGCCCAGCTCAAGGCCATCGTCGACGACCCCGAGGCCAGCCCCAACGACCGGTTCGTGGCCACCGACCTGCTGCGCAACGCGTGCGTGTCCGCAGGGGGCGTGCTGCCGATGTGCCAGGACACCGGCACCGCGATCGTGATCGGCAAGCGCACCGAGGCCGTGCTCACCGGCGGCGGGGACGAGGAGCTGCTGGCCCGCGGCGTCTTCGACGCCTACCAGGACCTCAATCTGCGCTACTCCCAGATGGCCCCGCTGAACTTCTGGGAGGAGCGCAACACCGGCAGCAACCTGCCCGCGCAGATCGAGCTGTCCCACAAGCCCGGCACCGACCCGGCCTACGAGTTCCTGTTCCTGGCCAAGGGCGGCGGCAGCGCGAACAAGACCTTCCTGTACCAGGAGACCAAGGCGCTGCTGAACCCGACCCGCCTCGGCCGGTTCCTGGAGGAGAAGCTGCGCTCCCTGGGCACCGCGGCCTGCCCGCCGTACCACCTGGCGATCGTCGTCGGCGGCATGTCCGCCGAGTACAACCTCAAGGTCGCGAAGCTGGCCTCCGCCCGCTACCTCGACGAGCTGCCGCGCACCGGATCGCCCTCGGGGCACGCGCTGCGCGACGTCGAGATGGAGCAGCAGGTGCTGGAGATGACCCGGCAGTTCGGCATCGGCGCGCAGTTCGGCGGCAAGTACTTCTGCCACGACGTGCGCGTCATCCGGCTGCCCCGGCACGGCGCCTCGCTGCCGGTGGGCGTGGCGGTGTCGTGCTCGGCGGACCGGCAGGCCAAGGCCAAGATCACCCCGGAGGGCGTGTTCCTGGAGCAGCTCGAACGGGATCCGGCCCGGTACCTGCCGGAGGTCGACGACGCGCAGCTCTCCGACGAGGTCGTGCGCATCGACCTGAACCAGCCGATGTCGCGTATCCGGGAGGTGCTCTCGACGCTGCCGGTCAAGACCCGGGTGTCGCTGACCGGTCCGCTGGTGGTGGCGCGCGACATCGCCCACGCCAAGATCGCCGAGCGGCTCGACGCCGGCGAACCGATGCCGCAGTACCTGCGCGACCACCCGGTGTACTACGCGGGCCCGGCCAAGACCCCGGACGGCTACCCGTCGGGCTCCTTCGGCCCGACCACCGCGGGCCGGATGGACGGCTACGTCGAGCAGTTCCAGGCGGCCGGCGGCTCGCACGTCATGCTCGCCAAGGGCAACCGGTCGAAGCAGGTGACCGAATCCTGCCGCGAGCACGGCGGGTTCTACCTGGGCTCGATCGGCGGGCCCGCCGCCAGGCTGGCGCAGGACTGCATCCGCTCGGTCGAGGTCCTCGAATACGCCGAGCTCGGCATGGAGGCCGTCTGGAAGATCGAGGTCGAGGACTTCCCCGCGTTCGTCGTCGTCGACGACAAGGGCAACGACTTCTTCGCCGAGGCCACCACCCCGACCCTGCAGATCTCTTTCAACCGCTGAGCGGACCGCACCCGGCCCCGCGCGGGGCCGGGTCCCCGCACCCACCTCGGCGGCTCCCCGCTGCGGGGCCGTCCTCGCGGCGGACCGCCGAGGTGGGTGCGTCCGGAGGGACTGCTGGGGCCACCGGTCCGGCCGGTGGGCGCACCAGGCGGTCAGCGCGGCACCTTCACGTCCTGCTGCTCCAGGACGACGGTGCGCTGGTCCAGCGGAGCGTCCAAGCGCACCGCCACCGGCGGGTAGCGGAGGTCCATCGTGCACATCCCCGGCGGCTCCGGCGTTTCCTCCACGAACCGGACGGTGACGTGCTGGGCGGTCTGCTCGGCCACTTCGGCGTGCACCTGGCTGCACCCTCCTTCCTGGCCGGTGGCGACCACCACGGTCCCCCCGTCCTGGGTCCAGACCTGGCGCGGATATCCTCGCGGCAGCCGTTCGGCGTCCACTGCGGATTCCGCGATCGGTGTCCGCTCGGCCTCCGGTTTCGGTGCCACCGGCCCGGGTGGGGCGGGCGGCTGACCGCCGAAGCCGATGTCCTCTGCGGGCTGTTGAGCGCAGGCCGTCACCCCGAGGAGCAACGCCGCCGCGCCCACTGTGGTGTGCAGGCGTCTCATGCCGGGAAGACGGAAGCCGCCCCCGCACGGGTTGCGCGGCCGAGGATCCCGGTTTTCCCAGATTCCGGAACGAGTGGAATCGGGCCCACCGCTCGTGGTGTTGTCGAGGGCGGTCATCCCGTTCCGCTTGGAGTGCGCCCATGTCCTCGTCCGCCCCAGTCGACCCGCGCGTCGCTGCCGAAGCGCAGGCCCCGGCCGCGACCGAACCGGCCGCGCAGGCCCTGCCGCGCCCGCAGTGGGTTCCGCTCACCGTCGGGATCGTCGCGGGCGCCGCGCTCATCGCGGGTGCCGGTGCGGTCGCCGGGGCGCAGGCCGCCGTGCTGGCCGTGCTCGGCCTCGCGCTCGGCCTGACCCTGTTCCACTCCCGGTTCGGCTTCACCTCGGCCTGGCGGCAGCTCGTCTCGGTGGGCCAGACCTCCGGCATCCGGGCGCACCTGCTGATGCTGGGCGCCGCGACGGTGCTGTTCGCGCCCATCCTGGCGGGCGGGGTCACGTTCTTCGGCGGTCAGCCGGAGGGCTACGTCGAGCCGCTGGGGCTGAGCCTGGTGGTCGGCGCGGTGCTGTTCGGCATCGGGATGCAGCTCGGCGGCGCCTGCGCCTCGGGCACCCTGTTCGCCGTGGGCGGCGGCAACACCCTGCTGGTCATCACGCTGTTCTTCTTCATCTGCGGATCGGTGCTCGGCGCCCTGCACATGCCCTTCTGGAGCGCCGACGCGATCACGATGGGCTCGTTCTCGCTGGCCGAGGACACCGGGCTCGGCTACGCCGGTGCGGCGGTGCTGCAAGTCGTGGTGCTGGCCGTGATCGGCTTCATCGCCGTGCGCTGGGCCCGCCGCCACGACGCGCCCCGGGCAGGACGTCCGCCGTCGGCGCGCGGGGTGTGGCGGATCGTGCGCGGTTCGTGGCCGCTGTGGGTCGGCGCGCTGCTGCTGGCCGCGCTCAACGCGGTGGTCCTGCTGACCCGGGGCACGCCGTGGGGCATCACCTCGGCGTTCGTGCTGTGGGGTTCCAAGGCGTTGCAGGCGCTCGGCGTCGACGTGGCGAGCTGGCCGTACTGGCAGGGCGAGAAGGCCGCGGCGCTGTCCCAGCCGGTGCTGGCCGACGCCACCTCGGTGCTGGACTTCGGGATCATCGCCGGCGCGCTGGTGGCCTCGGCCGCGTCCGGGGCGTTCGTGCTGGCCAAGAAGCTGCCGCTGCGGGTCGTCGCGGCCGCGGCGATCGGTGGCCTGCTGATGGGCTACGGCGCCCGGCTGGCCTACGGCTGCAACATCGGCGCCTACTTCGGTGGCATCGCCTCGTTCTCCGCCCACGGCTGGGCGTGGGGCCTGCTGGCCCTGGTCGGCACCTGGATCGGGCTGAAGCTGCGCCCGCTATTCCGCCTGTCGGTGCCCAAGCCGACCGACTCGGTCTGCTGATCCGCCCACCCACTCGCCGATCCAGCGGGCGAGCTCGCCGGACCGGCGGGTCCAGGCGAAGTGGCCGAGGTCTCCGGGACCGGCCTGCTCCGAGGTGTAGTGCCGGTGCGTGCGCGGGGCCCGGGGCGCCTTGCCGACCAGGTGGTCGACCGACGTGGGCGGCGCCAACCAGTCGTCGGCGACGCTGACCGTCAGCAGCGGCAGCCGCAGCCGGGACAACGCGGCCTCGTAGTTGTAGGAGGAGCCGGCCAGCGCGTACCGGCCGGTCCGCGCGTTGCGGGCCCAGTCGCGCATCAGGGGCCCGGCCTGCCGTCCACCGAACCCGAACCGGTGGCCGGGCCAGAAGCCGAGCACCGCGGAGACCCCGGCGACGAGCTGCGTGGCGGCCAGGACGGCCGCGCGGCGCGCTCGGGGGAAGCCGCGGAACCACACCGATCCGGCGGCGACCAGCACCACGCCCCGCACCCGGTGCGGGTAGCGGGCCGCGTGCAGCATGGCGACCTGGCCGCCGAGGCTGTGCCCGAGCAGGTAGCGGGGTGCGCGCGGGTAGAAGGACTCGACGAGCCCGAGCACGTCCCCGAGGTCGTCGACCAGGTGCTGGTAGCCGTAGCGCACCCGGCGCGCGGCCACCGGGGTGCTCTCCCCCTGCCCGCGCAGGTCGAAGGTGACCGCGGTGAGTCCCCGCTGGTGCAGTTGCCCGACGAAGGCCCGGTAGTACCGCGCGGGCACGCCCATCGCGGGCAGCACCACCACGACCGGCGCGCTGGCGTCCTCCTGGGCGAGGGCGCGGACCTTGAGCCGGTGCCCGCCTGCCGGGACCATGCCGAGCACGACGGGGGCGGGGGCGTCCACAGTGGTGTCGTCAGCCACGGCGCCAGATTAACGAAACTCTGTTGTTTCGGACAGGGTGCGGGGTCAGCGGAGTCGCCGCGGCCCGACGTCCCGTTCCCCCGGCGACGTCCCGATGCAGATCCGAGCCCCGGTCACCGCCACTCCCGCGGCCGAGGCGAGCACCGGCTGGAGCTGCAGGTCGCGCACCTCCGGCAGGTCCTCGGCGAGCACCGCCACCCGCAGCACCACGTCCTCCAGCGCCGCGAGGTCGGCCGGCTCGTCACCCCGGTACCCGGCGAGCAGCGGAGCCGCCTTGGGCGCCCGCACCAGGGCGTGCACGTCGACGTCGGTGAGCGGCACCGCGCGGTAGGCCTTGTCCCCGAGCAGCTCGCTGGCCACCCCGGCCAGGCCGAAGGACACCAGGGTGCCGAAGGACGGGTCGTCGACCAGGTCGATCACGCAGGAGGTGCCGCGGGCGGCCATCCGCTGCACGTAGACCCCGTCGCACCCGGCGAGCCGGGCGAGGTCGTGGTAGGCGGCGCGCACGGCCTCCGGTCCGCCGAGGTCCAGCCGCACCCCGGCGAGGTCGCTGCGGTGGCGCAGCTGATCGGTGCTGGCCTTGAGCACCACGGGATAGCCGAGCTCCTCGGCGGCGCGAACGGCCGCCCCGGCGTCGGCGACCAGCCGGAACGGTTCGAGGTCGATGCCGTAGCAGGCCAGCAGCGCCACCGCCTGCTCATCACCGAGCCGCTCCACCCCGGCCACCACCCACTCCTCGACCAGGGCCCGCGCCCGCTCGGCGTCGAGGCCCGGGGGACGGGCGAAGTCGCCCTGCGGCGCGCTGCGCCACCGCGCGTACCGGGTGGCCCTGGCCAGCGCCAGGACCGCGCGTTCCGGGCTCGGGTAGGACGGCACCGACCCCTTGTCCGCGGCGGCGTCCGGACCGGGGACGGCGAGCTCGTCCGGCACGCCCTCGGCACCGAGGAAGGTGGTCACGACCGGCTTGGAGCGGGCCGCGTCGGCCTCGTGCAGCGCCTCCCGCAGCGCCCGCGCGTACGCCGCACCCGGCACCGCCACCGGCGGCGCGAACACGGTGACCAAGGCGTCCACGTCGTCGCGCAGCGCGGCGTCGCGGACGGCGGCGGCGAACTCGACCGGTCCCGCCGAGGCGCCCACGTCGACCGGGGTGCCCGCCAGCCGCAGGTCCTGCGCCTGCGCCACGTCGGCGGCGAGCATCCCCAGCGCCGAGGAGTTGCCGACGATGGCGACCCGGTTGCCCGCGGGCAGCGGCTGGTGCGCGAGCAGCAGCGCGGTGTCGAACATCTGCGCCACCGACTCGACGCGGATCACCCCGGACTGCTCGAACAACGCCTGCACGCTGGTCTCGTCGATCTGCACCGAGGTGGCGGCCAACCCCGCGCGCACCGCGTTGCGGCCGGACTTGACCACCACGATCGGCTTGGTGCGGGCCAACCGCCGGGCCAGCCGGGCGAACTTGCGCGGGTTGCCGAACGACTCCAGGTACAGCAGCACGACGTCGGTCGAGGGATCGGTCTGCCAGTACTGGAGCAGGTCGTTGCCGGAGACGTCGGCGCGGTTGCCCGCGGACACGAACGTCGACAGGCCGAGCCCGCGTTCGGTGGCGGTGGCCAGGATCGCGACGCCGAGCGCGCCGGACTGGCAGAAGAAGCCGGTGCGCCCCCGGCCCGGCAACCGGGGCGCCAGGCTGGCGTTGAGCCGGTGGTCGGGGTGGGTGTTGACCACGCCGAGCGCGTTGGGGCCGACCACCCGCATCCCGTGGACCCGCGCGGCGCGCACCATGCTGCGTTCCACCTCGCGTCCCTCCGGCCCCGCCTCGCTGAAGCCCGAACTGACGATGACCAGGGCCTTCACGCCCTTGGCGAGGCAGGCGTCGAGCACCTCGACGACCCCGGCCGCCGGGATGGCGACCACGGCCAGGTCCACCTCGTCGGGGATGTCGAGCACCGAGGGGTAGGCGCGCACCCCGCGCACCGCCCGGTGCTCCGGGTTCACCGGGTAGACCGGCCCGGTGAAGTCCGCGGTGAGCAGGCTGGTGAGCACGGCGTGCCCGATCTTGGCATGATCGGTCGAGGCACCGATGACCGCGACCGACCGGGGGTGCAGCACGTTGTGCACGCTGCGGGCCTCCGCCGCCTGCTCCCGCGCCCGGGCGACCTCCAGGGACTTCTCCGTCGGGTCGATGTCGAACTCCAGGTGCACGACGCCTTCCTCCATCGCCCGGCTCACCTGGTAACCGGCGTCCCGGAAGACCCGCACCATGGTCGAGTTCTCCGCGAGCACCTCGGCGACGAAGCGGCGCAGTCCGCTCTCCCGCGCCGCCGCGGCGAGGTGTTCCAGCAGGATCGACCCCAGCCCCCGCCCCTGGTGCTCGTCCTGCACCACGAAGGCCACCTCGGCGGAGAGCTGCTCACCGAGCCGGTCGTAGCGGCCGACCGCGACGATGTCGTCGCCGAGCATGGCGATGAGCGCGACCCGGTCGCGGTAGTCCACGACGGTGAAGCGCTCGACGTCGCGCCGGGGCATCCGCGGGTACGGGCCGAAGTAGCGGAAGTAGCGGGTCCGCATGCTCAGCCGACCGTGGAAGGCGATCACCTTCTCGGCGTCCTCGGGGGTGATCGGGCGAAGGTGCACGGTGCCGCCGTCGGAGAGCACCACGTCGGCTTCCCACCGGCGCGGGTATTCCGCCGGGGTCCCGTCCGGCGGCGGATCGGCCCCCGGCACGCCTTCGGCCCCCGGCGACCGGTCGGCGTCCTCTCCTCCGGGGCCCTCAGTCACGGCTGTCCACCGGGTCCAGCCCGTGCAGCGGGAACACCGCGTGCCGGGTGTCGCGGATCGCCGTGTCGACCGGGGAATCGGTGACGCCCGCCCACGGCCGGAACTCCGGGTCCCCGCCGTCGGTCATCGACGTCGGCAGCGCGATATCGGGCGCGACCGAGACGGCGTGCGCTATCCAGTCGTCCGGCACGGTGGTGTTCGGCGCGACGTCCCGGTCCAGCAAGGTCGCCAGCAGATGCGTCCACGCCCGCGGGACCACCCGGAACAGCGAGTACCCGCCCCCGCCGAGCGCGAGCCACTTGCCGCCCGCGTAGCGCTCCGCCCACTCCCGCATCGCCTGGTAGCTGGCGCGCTGCCCGTCCACCGTCAGCCCGAGGTCGGCCAACGGGTCCTCGCGGTGCGCGTCGGCACCGCTCTGGGTGACCAGCACCTGGGGGCGGAAGGCGTCGAGCAGCGACGGGACCACGGCGTGGTAGGCGCGCAGCCACTCCGCGTCTCCCGTGCCCGGCGGCAGCGCGATGTTCACCGCCGACCCGTCCGCCGCGTCCCCGCCGACCTCGGTCGGGAACCCGGTCCCCGGCCACAGCGTGAGCGGGTGCTGGTGCAGCGATACGGTCAACACCCTCGGGTCGGCGTAGAACGCCGCCTGGACGCCGTCGCCGTGGTGCACGTCGACGTCCAGGTAGGCGATCCGTTCGACGCCCTGCTCCAGCAACCACGCGATGGCCACCGCGCAGTCGTTGTAGACGCAGAAGCCCGCGGCGTGCCCGGCCATCGCGTGGTGCAGCCCGCCGGAGAGGTTCACCGCCCGGTCCGCCCGGCCCGTCACGATCTGCTCCGCGGCCGTGATCGAGCCGCCCGCGACGCGCGCCGACGCTTCGTGCATCCGGTCGAAGATCGGGTTGTCGCCGGTGCCCAGACCGTGCCCGACCTCCCAGCCGGTGTGCGGGGCTTCGCGCACCGCCGCCAGGTAGTCCGCGGTGTGCACGCGCTCGAGCTCGGGATCGGTGGCGAGCCGCGGCTCGATCACCTCGATGCCGTCCAGCACTCCCAGCGACCGCGCCAGGCGCATCGTCAGGTCGAGCCGGACCGGGTGCAGCGGATGATGACCACCGAGGTCGTAGTCGAGGAGTGCCTCATCCCACACCACGGCGCACGGAGTACCCATACCCGGACGCTACCTCCCCGGTGGTGTCCGACACAGCCTCCGGAATCGGCTCACCCCCGTTCCCGACCGGTGGCGGCCGGACGGGCCGGGTCGGCCGACCAGTGCGACCAGGACCCCGCGTACAGGGGCGCGGGCCGGTCCGCGCTCGTCACCCCGGCGTGTTCGAGGGCGAGTACCACCGAGGAGGCGGTGATGCCCGAGCCGCAGTAGGCGCCCACCGGCTCGCCGGGTCGCACCCCGAGGTCGGCGAACCGCGCCGCGAGGTCCGCGGGCGAGCGCCAGCGACCGCGCTCGTCCACGTGCTCGGCGAACGGGGCGTTGACCGCGCCGGGGACGTGCCCGGGACGCGGGTCCACCGGCTCGACCTCGCCCCGGTAGCGCTCCGGGGCCCTGGCGTCGAGCAGGCTGCCCTCCCGGGCGAGCTCGGCGGCGGCATCGGCGTCGAGCACCGGCATCGAGCCGGGGCGCACCCGGAGGTCACCGGGCGCGGGGCTCGGGACGGCCACCTCGGTGGTCAGGCCGGCGTCGAGCCAGGCCGCGTAGCCGCCGTCGAGGACGGCGACCTCGCGGTGGCCCGCCCAGCGCAGCAGCCACCACGCCCGGGCCGCCGCGGAACCGTTGTCCGCGTCGTAGACCACGACCGGCCGGTCCTGGTCCACCCCGGCGCGCCGGAGCACCGCCTCCAGCGCCTCCGGATCGGGCAACGGGTGCCTGCCTGCCGGGCCGGGCGGCGCCGCCAGTTCGGTGTCCAGATCGACGAACACGGCACCGGGCAGGTGACCGCGTTCGTAGTCCTGCCTCCCGGGTGGGCCGAGCAGGCTCCACCGGACGTCCAGCACGGTCGGGCGAGGCTCCCGACCGAGTCGGTCCATGAGATCATTGGTCCTGATCAACGGTTGCATGACGACCTTTCGTAGCCCGGACGGGGTCCGTCTGAGAACCGGCTAGTCAACTCCCCGACCACTGACCGCTGTCGCCCGGTGGGACTAGCATCGTGGTTGGGACTTGAATGGGGAGCCGACGTGAACGATCTCATCGATACCACCGAGATGTACCTCCGCACGATTTACGACCTGGAGGAAGAAGGCGTAGTTCCGCTGCGGGCACGGATCGCCGAGCGCTTGGAGCAGAGCGGCCCGACGGTGAGCCAGACCGTCGCGCGGATGGAACGTGACGGACTCCTCACCGTCGCCGAAGACCGCCACCTGGAGCTCACCAAGGCCGGACGCGCCCGGGCCATCAGCGTGATGCGCAAGCACCGCCTCGCCGAACGCCTGCTCGTGGACGTGATCGGCCTGGAGTGGGAACACGTGCACAACGAGGCCTGCCGCTGGGAACACGTGATGAGCGAGGCGGTCGAGCGCAAGCTCGTCAAGCTGCTGGGCAGTCCCACCACCTCCCCGTACGGCAACCCGATCCCCGGTCTCGACGAACTCGGCGTCGACTTCACCGACATCACCGCCGAGACCGATCTCCAGCGCGTCGACGAGATCGCCCGGGCCGGCGGTGGCCGGGTCAAGGTGTGCCGCATCGCCGAGCACGTCCAGCTCGACCCCGATCTGATGACCGAGCTCAGGGAAGTCGGCGTCGTCCCCGGCAGCGAGGTCGAGGTCATGCCCGTGGTCGGACCGAACAAGCCGATCCAGCTCCGCGGTGACAACGGCGGCGCCACCGAGCTGTCGGTCGGCATCGCCCACGCGGTGATGGTGCGCGCGAAGTGACCGCCGCCGAACGCGCCGCGGAACTGTTCACCGCGGAACACGGGTGCGAGCCCGACGCGGTGTGGTCGGCCCCGGGTCGGCTCAACCTGATCGGCGAGCACACCGATTACAACGACGGCTTCGTGCTCCCCTGCGCGCTCCCGCACCGCACCGCCGTCGCCGTGCGGGCGCGGACGGACGACGTGCTGGGCATGGCCACGTTCGGCGACGATGGTCGACTGCACCGCGCGGCCGACGTCCGGCTCGCCGAGCTGCGCCCGGGCCAGCCGTCCGGTTGGGCGGCTTACCCGGCCGGCGTCGCGTGGGCGCTGCGCGAGGCCGGCTTCGCCCTCCCCGGTGCCGATCTGGTCCTCGTCGGCGAGGTGCCGACCGGTGCGGGCTTGTCCTCCTCGCACGCGTTGGAGTGCGCGGTGGCGCTGGCCCTGCTCCAGCTGGCCGGCCGGGCTCCCGGCGACCCGGGTGCGCCGAGCCGCACCGAGATCGCCCGCTTCGTGCAGCGCGCGGAGAACGACTTCGTCGGTGCCTACACCGGTTTGCTCGACCAGACCGCTTCGCTGCGCTGCACCGAGGCGCACGTGCTGTTCTACGACGTGCGCTCCGGGGATTCCGAGCAGATCCCGTTCGACCCGCTCAGCGCCGGGCTCGAACTGCTGGTGATCGACACCCGCACCAAGCACTCGCACGCCGAATCCGGTTACGGCGACCGGCGACGGGGCTGCGAGCGGGCCGCGGAGCTGCTCGAGGTCGCGGCCCTGCGCGACGTCGCCGAGGCGGACCTGGGCACGGTGCTGCCCCGGCTGCCCGAGGAGCTGCGCCCGCTGGTCCGCCACGTGGTGACCGAGGACGAGCGGGTGCTGCGCACCGTCGCGCTGCTGCGCGACGGGCACTACGCCGAGGTCGGCCCGCTGCTCACCGCCTCGCACACGAGCCTGCGCGACGACTACCGGGTTTCCAGCGCGGAACTCGACCTCGCGGTGGACGGTGCCCTGGCCGCCGGCGCCCTCGGTGCCCGGATGATCGGCGGCGGCTTCGGCGGGTCGGCGATCGCGCTGGTTCCGACCGCGTCCCGCGAAGTCATCGAGGACGCCGTCGTCGCGGGCTTCGAGCGCCGAGGGCTGGCGAGCCCCCGTCTGTTCGCAGCGATACCCTCCGCCGGGGCGGGCCGTGATCGCTGAGCGGTGCGCGACGCCCCGCTCCCGCCGCACGGCGGTTCCCCCTGATCTCGCACGGAAGGCAGTACGCAGGTGAAGCTCCTCGTCACGGGTGGCGCAGGCTACGTGGGCAGCGTCAACGCGGCCCGCTTGGTGGAGGCCGGTCACGAGGTCGTCGTCGTCGACGACCTCTCCACCGGGCACGCCGACGCGGTCCCCAGCGGTTGCTCGTTCGTCCGGGGCGACATCGCCGAGGTGGCCGGTGAGGTGCTGGCCGGCTCGTTCGACGGGGTGCTGCACTTCGCCGCCAAGTCGTTGGTCGGCGAATCGATGGAGGACCCGGGCAAGTACTGGCGGGGCAACGTGGTCACCTCGCTGCGCCTGCTGGACGCGATGCGGGAGCACGGCACGCCTCGGCTGGTGTTCTCCTCGACCGCCGCGACCTACGGCGAACCGGAATCGACGTCGATCCGGGAGGACGCCCCGGCACGGCCGACGAACACCTACGGCGCGACCAAGCTGGCCATCGACCACGCGATCACGTCCTACGCGACCGCGCACGGCATCGCCGCGACCAGCCTGCGGTACTTCAACGTCGCGGGTGCGCACGGTGCGTTCGGCGAGCGGCACGCGGTGGAGACCCACCTGATCCCGATCGTGCTCCAGGTCGCCTTGGGACAGCGCGACCAGGTGCAGATCTTCGGCGACGACTGGCCGACCGAGGACGGCACCTGCGTCCGGGACTACATCCACGTGACCGACCTCGCCGACGCGCACCTGCTGGCGCTGGAGCACGCGGTCGCCGGGGAGCACCGGATCTACAACCTCGGCAACGGCACCGGGTTCTCCGTCAAGCAGGTGATCGACACCTGCCGCCTGGTCACGGGCCACCCGGTGCCCGCGGCCGTCGCGCCGCGCCGCGCCGGGGATCCCGCTTCGCTGGTCGCCTCCAGCGAGCGGGCCCGGCACGAGCTCGGCTGGCGGCCGCAGCGCGCCGAGCTGGACACCATCGTGCGGGATGCCTGGGAGTTCGCCCGGCAGCGCCACACCGGCTGAGCCGCGCCGCAGGGCGCGGGCGATGAGCACGGGGATCACCACGCATCCTCCTCGTCCATCATGATCCGGGCGTCCTCGGCCGCGTCGCGGGCGACGATCGCCAGATCGGCGGGTGTGATCCCCGCGTCCATCGCGTGCCGCAGCAGCGTTCCGAGCCGGTGATCGGGCCGGACCTGCTCGATCCGTTCCAGGGCGACGCTGGCCAACCCGCCTTCACCGCGCATGTACGCGGCGAACGCCAGCAGCGCGGCGGCGTCGGCGACCTCGGGTTCCGGTGCCTTGCGGACCAGTTCCAGCCAGAGCTGCTCCGCGGCTCCGGCCTGCTCGCTCAGCACGGTGCCGAGCATGGTGTCGCGGACCCTGGTGTCCGACAGCGCGAGCAGCACCCGGACCACGTCCTCCTCGGTCAGCGCGGCACCGGTCGCGGTGCGCTGGATCGCCCCGAAGACGGTGTTCACGTCCCGGTGCAGGAGTTCGGACCCGGGTGCCTCGTCCTCGCGCTCCTCGGTGAGCGCGTCGAGCCTGGCGGCACGGCGTTGCACCGCGTCCGGGTCTTCGGTCGCGACGAGCGAGCACAGCTCCTCCCTGCTCCCGAAGGTCACCGCTCCGGTCGTGGCCATCGCGGTGCCGACAGGCGAGATCAGCGGGTCGTCGACTTCTCCGGTCTCGCCGTCGAGGTAGCCGTGGTACGCGGCACCGGCGCGGATCTCCGGCGCCCACAACGCTTGCACGACCGTGATGCCCCGGGCGCGGAACCGCCGCACGAGGTGGTCGACGAGCACCGCGTTCGGCGGTGAACCCGGCTCGTCGGGTGGACAGCACGTCTCCCCGCACGGGTCGCGTTCGGGCGGGTGCCCGACCACGACCAGGAAGACCGCGCTGGTCCGCTGGGTGCGCAGCGGGCCGCGCAGCAGCATCTCGGCGACCGCGCCGCGCCCGCCCGGGCACGGCAGGTCCACGCGCACGGTCACGCCGAAGGACGGTGCGCCCCCGGGGTCGTCCACGGTGATGACGATCAGCGAATCGGCCGGCGCGAAGCCGACCAGGTGCGGAACGGCGGCGAGCAGTTCCGCGTCGGAGGTGACGGGAATGGGTGTGTTGATCCGAGCAGCCATGACACGACGATGCGCGCTCCGCGATGGCCGGCGGTAGGCCCATTTTCAAATCTGTGGACGACGACGGTCCCCTGTGGATGGATACTGCGGAAAGCAGCATCTTCTCCACTGTGGAGTGTCACCGGATACGGTATTGCCATTCCCGCAACCGGTGCACACTCAACGTGACTCACCCATCAGGGTAGTCGGCCGAGCACCGGCAGCGCGAGGCCGCTCCGACGCAGCTCCAACGCCAGCTCCGTTCCCGGCGGCGGCCGCAGGGTGAAGTCGTGATCGCTGGAGAGCACCGCGAAGCCGATCCGGTGACCCGCACCGAAGACGTGGTCGTCCGGTTGCAGCGCGACGTCCACGGAATACCGCTTGCCCGGCACGACGGGCGACGTGCGGTCGAGGGCATGCCGGTTCTGCGGATCGGTCCACCCCCGGGTCACGATCTCGACCGTGCCGTCCGGCGCGTGGTCCACCAGCAGCGCGGTGACGTTCGCGGCGGGCGCGTCGAAGCGCAGGGCGAGCTCGGCGCGCGCGGTTCCGCTCAACCGCACCGGCGCGTCCAGGGGCTCGGTCGTGTAGGAGAGCCGGTGCGGTGAGCTCGCGGCGGCGACGAGGTCCTCGGCGCGCACCGCGGCGTCGTCGCGCAGCACCTCGACGACCGGGCGGCCGCCCCGCTCCGCGGTCAGCCCGCCTCGCCGGTCACCACCCGCGGTGGGCCGCAGCACCACCTCGCGGGCTCCCGGTGCGGGCCACTCCGGCTCGTCCACCCAGCTCCCGTCCTCGCGCTGGACCGTCGCGCGGGGCTCCTGCTCGACGCCGTTGCGCACGCCGTGCAGGTACCGGGTGAACCAGCGGTTCAGCGTGCGCAGCCATTCCCGCTCGCGCAGCGAGATCGGATCGACGTGCCCGCTCTGGTGCCACCAGATCCGGTGCGGCACGTCGTGCTCGCGCAGCGCGGCGTACCACTGGGCGGCCTGCCGCGTCTTGACGTTCCAGTCGTTGAGCCCGTGCACCGCCAGCACCGCGGCACGCACCTCGTCGGCGTCGTGGAGGTAGTTGCGCTCGTCCCAGAACTCGTTGTAGTCCCCGGTGATCCGGTCCTGCGCCGCGGTCAGCCCGTCGATCACCGGACGGCACGGCTCCCGGTCCTCGCGGGTGTGCACGTACTTCGCCAGCACGTCGGCGTCCTCGCCCTGGTACCCACCGGGTGCCACGACCGCCCCGTCGGAGCGGTAGTAGTCGTACCAGTTGGAGATCGCCGCGATGGGGACGATCGCCTCCAGCCCCTCCACCCCCGTGGTGGCCACCGCGTTGGGCAGCGTTCCGTTGTAGGAGACGCCCATCATGCCGACCCGCCCGGTCGCCCAGTCGGCCTCGACCGGACGTCCGTCGCGGTTGCGGGCGAAGGCCCGGCCGTTGAGCCAGTCGACCACGGACTTGGCCCCGATCGTCTCGTTCTCCCCTCCCGCGGTGGGGCACCCGGTCGACTCCCCGGTGCCCAGCGATTCGGCGTAGACGACGGCGTAGCCCCGGGCCAGCAGGTAGTCCTCGTAGCGCCAGTCGATCTCCACCGCCCGCCGCGAGGACGACGCGACCCGCGGGCCGGGACGCGACGGCACGTGCAGTTCGGTGTCGACGTCGTGGTGGGGCACCTCGTTGGTGTCGGCGAAGTACGGGCTCATCCGGTAGACCACCGGAACGCGCAGCCCGCGCTCGGTCCCGGCGGGTCGCACCACTTGCACGTGCACCTCGTCCGGCCGCCCGTCGCGGTCGGAGTCGGTCGGTGCGGCGACGAACAGCTCCTCGCGGACCGCGCGGGCCGGATCGAAGACCGGCTGGGCTTCCCCGTCCTCGAACACCGGCCCGCCCGGAGGCGCAGCGGCCGCGGGTACCGCGGACAGCGGAAGGGCGCACAGCACCGCCAGCAGAACACCTCGGACACGACGCATGCGGCCTCCCTCGGTCTCCGACATCAGCACCCTTCTCACCTGCGGCGGAGAAGTCAACGACCACCGTGGCGGGTTTGCGCCAAGACCACGCGGCCGGATGCTGAGTACAGTCGGCCGCAGCCGTCGGAGGAGAGCGCATGTCCGTACCGCCCAGCCTGCTGACCTCGACCGGACTCATCGGCGGCTTCGCCGTCGCACGAACCGCTCGGCACCGCCGCTGGAGCGGCGCGGTCGCCGCCGCGGGCGGCCTGGGTGCCGCCGAGCTCTGCCGCAGGCGCAGCGGACTAGGGCCCGCACTCCTGCTGGGCACGACCTACGGCGCGGCGCTGGCCGGATCGCACCCGCTGGCCAGGAAGATCGGCGCCTGGCCCGCGGTGCTCACCGCGACCGCCACCACCGCTGCCGTGGCCGGGTTGCTGTCCCGGCGGAACCGCCCCACGAGGTAGCGCGGTGCCGCGGCACGGACGCGATCCCCGCGGGGACCACGCTGCGCACGGTCGAGCCGCGCAGGCGCTCGGCGGACGACCTCGCCGACCGAGCCACCGCCAGCGCCGTGGCGCCGTGGGCTCGCGGCGCGCCACCGCTGGGTCCGTTGCGGGCGAACGCTCAGCGCCGGACGTGCGCCGCGGCGACGAGGACCAGACCGGCCACCGCCCCGGTGCCCGCGAGGCTGCCGATGTGCCCGCGGCCGGGCCGCACCACCACGCCGACCGGTTCGAACGCGAGCAGCCGGTCTTCCGCCGCGCCGTGGCGCGCGGCGAACTGGCCGCCGACGTCGCCCCCGCGCTCCTGGTCGACCTGCTCGCCGGAGCCGCCTGGCTGCGCGTCGTCTACCGGCAGGTCCCGGCAGGCGACGACTTCGCCGTCCGAGCCGTGGACACCGTGCTCGCGGGGGCGGCGAACCGTGGTTGAGCCGAGGTGGGCACGCGCGCTGGCGCACGTGGCGGCCGCCGCACGGGGCGAACCGGTACCGCCGGACGCGCGCGTGACGGTGAACTTCCACCCGGACCGGTCGGCGGGCGGGCGCCCCCTGCTCGCGCGGCTGGCCGAAGACGGCCTGTACCGCTCGCAGTTCGAGACCGGCACCAGCAACGGCGGGCTCACCGCGCACCCCGGCGGCGACCGGTGGCGTTGGGAGAGCCGCATCTTCGGCGGTGCCTACGACGACGGTCCGCCGGCAGCGCGGCCGCGCTACGGAGCGCTGAACTTCCGCGCGGCACCGGCCGGGGCCGCGCCCCGGTTCGGCTCAGCGCACCTCCGGCTCACCGCGGACGTGCTGGAGCGCACCACCTTCTGCTACCCCGACAGCGTGACCGAACCGGTCCACTTCGGAGTCGCCGCCCGGATGTCGCTGATCGCGCTGGCGGAGGCCGCCGCGGGCGAGGTGGACGCGCTCGACGACTACGTCGAAGCGCACGTCCACGGACCGGTGCGGATCGACCGGGACGTCGAAGCGCTGGTGCTCGACCCGTGCTTCCGCGGCACCGAGGTCGCCGACCTGGCCGCGGCGCTGCCCTGCCCGCTCGAATGGCACCGCGGTTTCCGGCTCACCACCGGCGAACTGCGCCGCCACCCCGACTACCGCGGACCGGGCATCGTCGCGCTCGGCGAGCGGCTCGCCGTCGACGGGCACCTGGACGCCCGCATCGTCGGAGCGGCGGCGCTCACCGGTGAGCACCACCCGCAGGAACTCAAGTACCTGTGGCACGCCATCGCCCGGTTCGGTTGATCGCCTCCCCGGTCGCCGCGGCGACGTGGTGACGCAGGCGTCCGTCCAGCGCGGCCGGATCGGACCGGCGGCGGTCGCGGGCGGTCACAGGCGGTCACGAGCCGCCGCACACCTCGCCGACCTCGCGGGGATCCGACGCCAGGAGCAGTCCGGCGATCCGCTCGGCCTGGGCCGCCGGGTCGGCTTCGAAAACGCGCAGCACGATCCTGAACTGCAGCCGAGGATCGCGGAGGTCCCCCTGACGCGGATGCATGAAGTACAGGGTGATCCGGTCGCGCTCCCACGGATAGGCGCGCACCGAAGGAGAGCTGCAATCCCACCGTTCGAGCCATTCGACCTGCCGGTGGAGGTCCTGCTCCAACAGCCGCGCCACGGTGGCCGCCGGCCATTCCCAACTGCGATCCGACCAAGCCCGGTCGAGCTCCGCCTGGTACTGCCGCGCATCGAACCGGAACTCGGGCAGGCTGTTCTCGCGGATGGCGGGAGGGTCCCATCCGGACCAGACGACGTGCTCGCCATCGCGCCGGATCGTCACGTACAGCGCGCCGCAGCACTGCTCGGTGCACTCCGCCTCGGCGAGCCGCACCTCGTGCGGTCCCGCCGTGGCCACCAGCGGGCCATCCGGCCGCAAGAGCTCATCGGGCCCCGCGGCCCGCTCCTCGGGGCAGTCCACGGCCACGACGTCCACGCCATCGACCATCGGCCGGACCTGGACGACCGCACCCGCAGCCGACGGGTCGGGGACGACGGTTCGCAGGGCGAAGTGGCTGATCTCCTCGGTCACCGAAGCAGTGTGCTGCCCGGGACACCGCCCACGCCACGGGTTTTCCGGCGGCGGGACGGACGCGGAAGGCACCCCCGAACCGGTGGACTTCGCCCCGCACCGCGCTGAAGAGGCACGCGCAGAGGGTGGCCCGGCGTGACACCGGACCACCCTCCGACCTGCCTACGTCCTGCTGCTCGCGGTTGATCGGCGTGGCATCACACGCCGATCGGCGTCAGCTGCAGCCGGAAGTGGAGCCGCAGCCCTCGCACAGGTAGCACGAGCCGGACGGGCGCATCTTCGTCCCGCAGGTCATGCACAGCGGAGCGTCGGCGGCCTTGCCCAGCCGCAGCTCCAGCAGCTCGGTCGAGCTGCCCGCCTGCCGCTCGTCCGACGCCGGTTCGGCCTGCGGGTAGTCCACCGTGGACCGCATGGTGTCCACGTCGTCGTCCGCGGGCGCCGGCTCGATGCCGGAGACCTGCGCCTCGCGTTCGGCGGCGGTGAACACGCCGAGCTGAGCGCGCTTCTCGTAGGGCAGGTAGTCCAGCGCCAGCCTGCGGAACAGGTAGTCCAGCACGCTGCTGGCCATCCGGATGTCCGGGTCGTCGGTCATCCCGGCCGGCTCGAACCGCAGGTTCTGGAACTTGGCGACGTAGAACTCCAGCGGAATCCCGTACTGCAGGCCCACCGAGATCGACATCGAGAAGGCGTCCATCACGCCGGCCAGCGTCGAACCCTGCTTGCCCAGCTTCACGAAGATCTCGCCGAGCCCCGCGTCCGGGTACGACCCCGCGTGCAGGTAACCCTCGGCACCGCCGACCGTGAACGACACCGTCTGGCTCGGGCGCTTCTTGGGCAGGCGCTTGCGGACCGGGCGGTACTCGATCTGCGTCTCGACCTTCTTCTCCGCCTCGCCCTGCTCGCCCTTGCCCGCCGACAGCGGCTGGCCGACCTTGCAGTTGTCCCGGTAGATCGCCAGGGCCTTGAGGCCGAGCTTCCAGCCCTCGAAGTAGAGCTGCTCGACGTCCTCGATGCTGGCGTGCTCCGGCATGTTGACGGTCTTGGAGATCGCACCGGAGATGAACGGCTGCACCGCGGCCATCATCCGGACGTGGCCCATCGCGGCGATGGAGCGCTCGCCCATCGCGCAGTCGAAGACCTCGTAGTGCTCCGGACGCAGACCCGGCGCGTCGACCACGTGGCCGTGCTCGGCGATGTACTCCACGATCGCCTCGATCTGCTCGTCCTGGTAGCCCAGCGACTGCAGCGCGCGCGGCACGGTCTGGTTCACGATCTGCATCGAGCCGCCGCCGACGAGCTTCTTGAACTTCACCAGCGCGAGGTCCGGCTCGACCCCGGTGGTGTCGCAGTCCATCATCAGCCCGATGGTGCCGGTCGGCGCCAGCACCGACGCCTGCGCGTTGCGCCAGCCGTTGCGCGCCCCGACCTCCAGCGCCTCCTGCCACACCTTCGTCGCGAGGCGGTGCACGGCGACGTCGTTGCGGTGGTAGGTGCGGACCAGGTCGTTGGCCGCCGCGTGCTTGCGCATCACCCGCTGGTGCGCCTCGGCGTTGCGGGCGTAGCCCTCGAAGGGCCCGACCGCGCCCGCCATCTCCGCGGACCGCTTGTAGGCGGTACCGGTCATCAGCGAGGTGATCGACGCCGCCAGCGCCCGCCCGCCGTCGGAGTCGTACGCGTGCCCGGTCGCCATCAGCAGCGCGCCGAGGTTGGCGTAGCCGATGCCGAGCTGGCGGAACTTGCGCGTGGTGTCACCGATCGACTCGGTCGGGAAGTCCGCGAAGCAGATCGAGATGTCCATCGCGGTGATGACGAACTCGACGGCCTTCTCGAAGGTCTCGGCGTCGAAGGTGAGGTCCTCGCGGAGGAACTTCATCAGGTTCAGCGAGGCCAGGTTGCAGCTCGAGTTGTCGAGGTGCATGTACTCCGAGCACGGGTTCGAGGCGGTGATCCGGCCGGTCTCCGGCGCGGTGTGCCAGTCGTTGATCGTGTCGTCGTACTGGATGCCCGGGTCGGCGCACTCCCACGCCGCCTGCGCGAGCTGGCGGAACAGGTGGCGGGCCTGGACGGACTCGATGACCTCGCCGTCGGTGCGCGCGCGGAGGCCGAACCCGCCGTCGCTCTCCACGGCCCGCATGAACTCGTCGGAGACGCGCACCGAGTTGTTGGCGTTCTGGTACTGGACCGAGGAGGAGTCGGCACCGCCGAGGTCCATGTCGAAACCGGAGTCCCGCAGCGCGCGGATCTTGTGCTCCTCGCGCGCCTTGGTGGAGATGAACTCCTCGATGTCCGGGTGGTCGACGTCGAGCACGACCATCTTGGCCGCGCGGCGGGTGGCGCCGCCGGACTTGATCGTCCCCGCCGAGGCGTCCGCCCCGCGCATGAAGGACACCGGGCCCGACGCCGTGCCGCCCGAGGACAGCAGCTCCTTCGAGGAGCGGATGCGGGAGAGGTTCAGCCCCGCGCCCGAACCGCCCTTGAAGATCAGGCCCTCTTCCTTGTACCAGTCGAGGATCGACTCCATCGTGTCGTCGACGGAGAGGATGAAGCAGGCGGAGACCTGCTGCCGGGACGCGGTGCCGACGTTGAACCAGACCGGGGAGTTGAAGCTGAACACCTGGTGCAGCAGCATCCAGGTCAGCTCGTGCTCGAAGATCTCCGCGTCGGTCTCGGTGGCGAAGTAGTCGTGCTCCACCCCGGCGGCGACGTAGGTCTTCACGACCCGGTCGATGAGCTGCTTGAGGCTGCTCTCCCGCTCCTCGGTGCCCACCGCACCGCGGAAGTACTTGCTCGTCACGATGTTGACCGCGTTCAGCGACCAGGACTCGGGGAACTCGACGCCGCGCTGCTCGAAGTTGACCGAGCCGTCCCGCCAGTTGGTCATCACCACGTCGCGGCGCTCCCAGCGCACCTCCTCGTAGGGGTGCACGCCCTCGGTGGTGTAGACACGTTCCACCCGGATGCCCTTGCGGGCACCTGCTTCCGGCTCCCCCGCTGCGCCGGCCGGGCTACCGACGGTCTCTGTCATGACCTGACCCTCTTCTCTGTTGCTCACTCGTGTGCTGCCCCCGTCCGGGCTCCCCGTCCGGTTCGGTCGTGCCTCTCCGCCCGGCGGCGTCCCACCCCGGGACGTCCGCCTGCGTTGCGCTCCGGTCGCCTGGTGCGACGACCGACGTCGCGATCTACCCACTGCTGCGCTCCAGGTCCTGGGCCTCCTCCGGTCGCGTCGCCGCGTCGGAACCGGTGAGCCGCTCGGCACCGGTCGCGCCGCAGGCCTCGCGCAGGTCGGCGATCTCCCGCTCGAAGTCCTCCACCGAGGAGAACGCCCGGTACACGCTGGCGAACCGCAGGTAGGCGACCTGGTCGAGGTCGCGCAGCGGCCCGAGGATCGCCAGCCCGACCTCGTGGCTGGGCAGCTCGGTCACCCCCAGCGCGCGCACGCTCTCCTCGACGCGGTGCGCGAGCTGCTGCAGCGCGTCCTCCTCGACCGGGCGCCCCTGGCAGGCGCGCAGCACGCCCCGGACCACCTTCTCGCGGCTGAACGGCTCGGTGACGCCGGAACGCTTGACCACCGAGAGCACCAACTGCTCGATGGTCGTGAACCGGCGACCGCAGGCCGAGCACGACCGCCTGCGCCGGATCGCCTGGCCTTCCTCGACCTCGCGCGAGTCGACGACCCGGGAGTCCTCTCCCCGGCAGAACGGGCACCGCACCGGCACTCACCCCCTCCGGTTGCCGACTCCCAGCGCACCGCGGCGGAGTGCGCTCCGCGCAGGCGAGCTGGATGACCGGACACCTTACAAGCCCAACCTGTGCGGGAAGCACATGGGCGTAACTACTAGATGTTGTGGTCGACTCTAATCGTCACCCGAACGCCGCGCAAACCGACACACCGAGCGAGCACGTCCGTGCGACGCGGGTGAGCGAAACCGGCGCCGCGAACACGAGCCGCGCCCGGGCGGTCACTCCCGGCCCGTCGGCACCACCAGCACCGAGCCCACCGCGACCCGCTCGCCGTCGAGCCCGTTGAGGTCCGCGATCCGCTCCGCCAGGAGCACCGGGTCCGCCCCGGGCGCCACCCGGACGGCCAGCGACCGGAGGTCCTCGCCGGGGCGGACCTCGACGACGTCGGTACCCCCGGGCGCCGCGGTCGATCCGACCGCCACCCCGTCGGCGCCGGGAGCGATCGGACGGCCGAAGAGCCCCACCAGCATGACAATGGCGAACGTGACGACAGCGACCGAGGCCAACAAGAGCGCTTCGCCCTCACGGCGCGTGCCTGCGCGCCCGCGCCGCGAGGTCGGCGCCGAGGAGCCGCGCAGCGCCCGGCCGCCGTGCCGCGCGTCCGCGGACCGCTCCGGTAAGCCCGCCGCACCACGACCCGACCGGGCGAATCCCGCCCACCACCGGACCGAGCGCGCGCCCGCCCGCTCACCGCACGCGCTCCCCCGCTCCGCCCGGTGCGGCGCCGAGCGGTCCGAGCGGGACCCGCTCGGACCCCGGCCGCTGCGCCTCGGACGGCCCCGACCGTCGGCATCGGCGAACGTGACCATGACACCTCCCGCACGACGTGGTGGAACGCGCCGCGACCCCGCGCGACGCGATCGAATGAGTGTTCGATCGAACCTCCGTGCGATTGTGTACCAGGAGACCGCCCCGACGCGAGACCTCGAGCCGGAAATTCGCTCGAACAGGTGTTTGATCTCCGGGTTCGGCCGGTCTACTGTGGAAACCGGGCACCGAGCGGGATCAGCCTCCCGCGCCCGCCAGGCGCGGACACCGCGGAACGCAACGAGGTTGTGACGGACAGGAGGCAGTGGTGGCGAGTAATGCGACCGGCTCCATCGAGGGCCGACTAGACGAGGTCCCGGACGTCCCGGACCCGCAGGCCGACGTGCCCACCCTGCCCCAGCAGGCGAACGGGACCGACGGGCTCAGCGAGCGCCAGCTGAAGGTGCTGGACGCGATCCGGACCTGGATGCGGGAGCACGGCTACCCGCCGAGCGTCCGGGAGATCGGCGACGCCGTCGGCCTCACCTCCACGTCGTCGGTGGCCTACCAGCTCCGGGTGCTGGAGCGGAAGGGCTACCTGCGCCGCGATCCGCACCGGCCGCGCACGGTCGGCGTCCTCGTCGCGGGCGAAGGCGACGACGGCGAGCTCGCCGGGCGGACCAAGCCGGCCTACGTCCCGGTCGTCGGCCGGATCGCGGCCGGTGGACCGATCCTCGCGGAGGAGGCCATCGAAGACGTCTTCCCGCTGCCCAAGGAGATCGTCGGCGACGGCACCCTGTTCCTGCTCCGGGTCGTCGGTGATTCCATGACCGACCTCGCCATCACCGATGGCGACTGGGTCGCCGTGCGCCAGCAGCCCGACGCGGAGAACGGCGACGTGGTGGCCGCGATGATCGAGGGCGAAGCGACGGTGAAGACCTTCAAGCGCACCGACGAGCACGTCTGGCTGATGCCGCACAACTCGGCGTACGAACCGATCCTCGGCGACGACGCCAAGGTCCTGGGCAAGGTGGTGGCGGTGCTGCGGCGACTCTGAGCCTCGCGAGGGCGGCCGGAGCGCCGGGCTCAACCCGGGATCGCTGCGGCGGGCCCATGCAGACCCGGACCGATGCACGACCAAGTCCGCGAACGCATGGGCTGGCCGACGCGATGCCCGCGCGGACCCCGGTGTGGGCACGGTGTGGGCAGACGTGTGGGGAGATGCTCCCGGCATCTACCCCGACCCTGCCCCGCCGGTGTCAGACGCCCCGCCGGTGTCATGCTCCGCAAGTGATCCGAAGCGGGTGTCGGCCAAGCGGGTCTGCCCGCGCCGGTCGCAACGCCGCGGTGCTCGTCGCCGCCCTGACGCCTTCCGCCCTGACGCCCGGCTGATGCCCGGTCACTGACCGCCCGGCTGATTCCTCGGCGCCGAGGTCCGAAGCGCAATGCCCGGGCGCTGACGCCCGAAGCGCCAATGTCCGAAGCGCTGACGCCCGGGTCACTGACCGCTTGGCCGATTCCCGGCGCCGAGGTCCGAAGCGCCAATGCCCTGGGCGCTGACGCCCGGGGCGCTGATGCCCCGCTGATGCCCCGGGCGCTGACGCCTGGCGGTGCGAGCGGGATGAGCAGGGCGTTGGCGGCGGTCGGGTGGTCCGCGCCGATCGGCTTCGCGGACCGTTCCCCGCCACCGGTCAGCTTCGGCGGAGGCGCCCGATGACGAGCATCACCACCGTCGCGAGGATGCCCGCGGCGAGCAGCGCACCGCCGGTCGAGGTCTGCGAGCCGGAGTCGACGGCGGGTGCGGCTCCGTCGTCCTGCGGCGCGGCCGGGGGCGGCTCCGCTTCGGCGCGCTGGGCCAGCGCGGCCTGCTCCGCGCCCGGGACGGCACGCACGGGCTCGTTGCCCTCCGAAGCGGACAGCAGCGTGCCGTCCGGGCCGAACGCGATGGACTCGCCCTGCTCCTCGTCCGGCAGCGGGACGCGCAGCGGCTCCCCGGCCAGCGCCCGCACCACGTCGCCGTCCTCCGGGATCCGGTAGAGGTAGGCGTCGGTGTAGGTGCGCAGCGCCGCCACGGTGCCCGCCGCGTTCACCGCACCACCGGTCACCGCCGTCGTGCCGAAGCCCTGGTCCCACGGCCCGCCCGGCGTGTCCGTCGAGGTGAGGCGCACCGAGCCGACCCGCTCCAACGGCACCGTGCGGTCCTCGGCCAAGGGCGCCGCCGGGCGGTAGATCGCCGCGGACCCGAACGGCGCCTTGGTGACGACGTGCGGCACACCCCGCTCGTCGAACAGCAACGCCTCGGCATCGTGCGGACCGTCCGGGTAGCTCATCCGGTAGAGGTTCGCGCCACCGCCGGGTGGCATTTCGTGCAGCGCGATGTCCTCCCGGGCCCGTCGGTTGTCCCCGGTGTCGGCCAGCCACAGGGTGCCGTCCGGGGACAGCGCCAGGTCTTCGACGTCGTAGGGGTTCGTCGACGCGGTCCGGACGTCGCGCACCGAACAATCCTCGGGATCGAGCACGAAGACCCGCAGCGAGCTGCCGCCGTCGCTCACCGCGTACCAGGAGTCGCCGTCCGAGGCGAAGCCGGACAGCTCCGCCAGTCCGGGCTCGGCGACGGTGCAGCGCTGCTCGGGCACCAGCGCCTCGGTGCTCGCCGGTGACGCCGCGGCCTGGCCGGACGTCACCGGCAGCAGCGCGAGCAGTGCCGCGCCGCCGAACCGGCTCCGCCTCATCCCACGCCGACGAACTGCTGCAGCACGCCCGCGAGGTCCGTCCGGACCTTGGCGCGCAGCCGCGTCCCCTCCGGGGTGTGCTCCTCCTCGACGATCTCGCCCTCGGTGTGCGCCCGGGCCACCAGATCGCCGCGCGTGTAGGGGATGAGCACGTCGACGAACACGTCCGGCCGGGGCAGCCGTTCGGCGACCTCCGCCCGCAACTCCTCGATGCCATCGCCGGAATGCGCGGAGACGAAGTGCGCATCCGGCAGCAACCGGCGCAGTTCGGCGATGCGGGTGCCGTCCACCTGGTCGATCTTGTTCACCACGAGCAGCTCCGGCGGCATCGAATCCCGGTGCTCCTCGGCGATCTCGGCCACCACCTCGCGCACCGCCGCGACCTGCTCGTGCGGCGCGGCCTCGGAGCCGTCGACCACGTGGACCAGCAGGTCGGCCCCGGCGACTTCCTCGAGCGTCGACCGGAACGCCTCCACGAGCTGGTGCGGCAGGTGCCGCACGAACCCGACGGTGTCGGTGAACGTGAACGGCCTGCCGTCCGGCGTCACCGCCTTGCGGGTGGTGGGGTCGAGCGTGGCGAACAGCGCGTCCTCCACCAGCACCCCGGCACCGGTCAGCACGTTGAGCAGGCTGGACTTGCCCGCGTTGGTGTAACCGGCGATCGCCACGCTCGGCACCGCGTTGGTCTCGCGGCGACCGCGCTTGGTGTCGCGCACGGTGCGCATCGCGTGGAGCTCCTTGCGGAGCTTGCTGATGCGCTTGTGGATGCGCCTGCGGTCGGTCTCCAGCTTGGTCTCACCGGGACCGCGCGTTCCGACGCCGCCGTTGGCCCCGGCCCGGCCACCGGCCTGCCGGGACATGGCGTCACCCCAACCGCGCAGGCGCGGCAGCATGTACTGCAGCTGCGCCAGCTCGACCTGGGCCTTGCCCTCCTTGGACCGGGCGTGCTGGGCGAAGATGTCGAGGATCAGCGCGGTCCGGTCCACGACCTTGACCTTCAGCTTGTCCTCCAGCTGCCGGAGCTGGCCGGGGGAGAGCTCACCGTCGCAGATGACGGTGTCGGCCCCGGTGGCCACGACGGTGTCCCGCAGTTCGCGCACCTTGCCGGACCCGATGTAGGTGCCGGGGTCCGGGCGGTCGCGACGCTGGATGAGACCTTCCAGCACCTCGGAGCCGGCGGTCTCGGCCAGCCTGGCCAGCTCGGCCAGCGACGCCTCGGCGTGGGCGGCGTCACCCTCGGTCCAGACGCCGACCAGCACGACGCGCTCCAACCGGAGCTGCCGGTACTCGACCTCGGTGATGTCGGCGAGCTCGGTGGACAGGCCGGAAACCCGTCGCAGCGAGGCGCGCTCGGCGAGGTCCATCTCGCCGGCGGAGGGCTCATCGCCGTCCGCGGCGAGGATCGGTTCGAATTCGTCGGCTTCGACCACGTCCGGGTCGACGTCGGCGGACCACATCAAGGATTTCTTCATATCGGTTCCATTGTCCCACGCCGTGCGACCGATTTTCACCCTTCGCGCCCGGGGTGCCCGATCCGGCGTCAGAGGCCGTCCCACCAGCCCTGGTCGAGCCACCCGGTCGCGACCAGCACCGCGGGTCCGGTCAGCGTGCTGCCACCACTGGTCACCTCGACCTCGACCGTCCCGCCGGGCACGTGCACCACGCGCGTCCCGGTGGTCCGCCCGGCGGCGCGCAGCGCGGCGACGGTGGCGGCGACCGTGCCGGTCCCGCAGGAGCGGGTCTCGCCCACGCCGCGCTCGTGCACCCGCATCCGCACCTGCCCGTCGTCGAGCGGCCGGACGAACTCCACGTTCACCCCGCCGGGGAACAGCGCCTGGTCGTGCGGCGGTGCCGCGGTGAGGTCGAGGGCGTCCAGGTCGACGCCGGTCACGCAGGCCAGGTGCGGGTTCCCCAGGTCGACGGCGACGCCGGTGAACTCGGTTCCGCCGACGGTGGTGGTCGATTCCCCGAAGACCTCGGCCGCGCCCATCCCGACCGACACCCCGCCGTCGGGGTGCGTCCGGACCGGCCGGAGCCCCGCCCGGGTGCCCACCGGGATCTCCCCCGGCTCGGCCAGACCCGACTCGACCAGGTAGCGCGCGAACACGCGCACCCCGTTGCCGCACATCTCGGCGACCGAACCGTCGGCGTTGCGGTAGTCCATGAACCACACGTCCGGGTCGACGTCGGCCGGTGCGCTCGCGGGGTCGCCGAGCTTGCCCGCCCGCACCACCCGGAGCACCCCGTCGGCACCGATCCCGCGCTGCCGGTCGCAGAGCGCGCGCACCCGCGCGGCGGACAGGTCGAGCCCGCCGTCCGGATCGGGCAGGATCACGAAGTCGTTCTGGGTGCCGTGGCCCTTGCTGAACTCGACACCGCGCTGGGAAGGCCGCACGCCTCCAGTCTACGGAGCGGCGGTCGCCCGAACGGCCGGCACCAGTTCGGGGTCGGAGGCGTCGAACCAGCGGATCCGGTCGTCCCGGCGGAACCAGGCCCGCTGCTTGCGGACGAAGCGCCGGGTGGCCCGCGCGGTCTCGGCCGCCGCGGCGGCCATGTCGCCCGCGCCGTCCAGCTCGGCGAGCACCTGCTGGTAGCCGAGGGCCCGGGACGCGGTGCGCCCGGTGCGCAGCCCGACCTGCTCCAGCGCCCGCACCTCGTCGAGCAGGCCCGCGTCGAACATCCGGGTCACCCGTTCGTCGACCCGCGCGTCGAGCTCGGCGACCGGGCGGTCCAGGCCGATCAGCACCGCGTCGTAGCGCGGTGGGCCCGGCGCGGGCAGGTGCGCGGAGAAGGGTCGCCCGGTGATCTCGACGACCTCCAGGGCGCGCACGATCCGCCGCCCGTTGCTCGGCAGGATCGCCTCGGCCGCGACCGGATCGACCTCGCGCAACCGGCGGTGCAGCGCGGCCGCGCCCACCGCGGACAGCTCGTCCTCCAGGCGGCCGCGCACCTGCGGGTCGGTGCCGGGGAACGACAGCTCGTCGACGACCGCCTGCACGTAGAGCCCGGAACCGCCGACCAGCACCGGCATCCGCCCGCGCCGCCGCACGTCCTCCACCGCCGCGCGGGCGTGGCGCTGGTAGGCGGCCACCGAGGCGGGCTCGGTGACGTCCAGGACGTCGAGCTGGTGGTGGGCGACCCCGCGCCGCTGCTGCGGGGTGAGCTTCGCGGTGCCGATGTCCATCCCCCGGTAGAGCTGCATGGCGTCGGCGTTGATCACCTCGCCCCCGCCTCCGGCGGCCAGCTCCACGGCGAGATCGGACTTGCCGGTGGCGGTCGGGCCGACGACGGCGACGAGGCGGGGCGGGGACGTCCTGGACACGTCCGCGACCCTACGAGCCGCTCCGCCGGGGCGCCGCCGCCGGGGCTCAGCCCAGCCGCGACCAGACCGCCACGTGGTAGCCGATGCCGAACGGGGCCGCGGAGTGGAGCGGTTCGGCGTGCCACCGGGCTCCCGAGGCAGCCACCACCCCGGGCATGGTCTGGAGGGCCGCGCGACCGCGCACGCCGAGTTCGGCGAGCGCAGGGTCCAGGTCGCGCAGCGCCGCCGCGTCGGCCTCGGCCAGGGCGGTGCCGATCCGCTCGTCCAGCGGGGCGGCCCGGTCGTCCACCGGACGCGGTGACCGCTCGTCGCGGCAGTCGGTCCCGTCGGCCAGCACCAGCAGCCCGGTCGGCGCGCTGCCGGTCGACCGGTCGAGATCGGTCCCCCACCGCGCGCACCGATCCGCGGGGGCACCGGGCTCCAGCAGGTGCGCCGCGACCGACGACGCCCCGGCGCGTTCCCGCAACCAGCCCGCGATCAGACCGGGCAGCGGCAGCTCCGGATCCGGCGCGGCCGGCTCCCCGAGCGAGACCCGGACGTCGACGCCGTAGCCCGCGAAGGTGCCCGCGCTCGCCGGGGGCAGCATCCGGGGTCCGGTGGGATCTGCCGCGACCGCCACCCATTCGGGGGCAACGTCGGTCAGACTGGAGGCGGCGCGCGAACAGGCGCCCCGCAGTTGCGCGAGCTCCGGGCCCGACCCCGCGGTCAGCTCCGGGACCAGCAGCGGCGGGCAGGGCACCACGGCGATACGGGTGATCACATCCGTGCACGGTAGAGGGCACGTCCGGCACCGGCCGGAGCAGGTGGGCGCGGGCGGCGCCACCCTGCCCGCTGCACCGGAGCGGGCCGCTGATGACAATGGTGCCGTGCAGGTCATCACCCGATCCCGGCGGCGCCGCGCCGCGGCGATCGCGCCGCGGAGTACCGCAGCGGATCGTGACCTGTTTGAATGCGCCAACGGAGGCCGGACCGGTGCACGGTCCGGGTCACCGCTTGCTGGGCCCCGCCGCCGCGGGGCGCCCGTGCCCGGCACGGGCATCGGAGCGGGCACGCTAGGAGGAAGCCGGCCATGACGCACCAGGACACCACCCCCGACGCCGCCGCGGCCAACGCGGCGACCACGGACTCGGCGACGGGTCCGGCGACCGCGGACGGGTCCACCACGGCCGCGCCCGCAGTGCCGCCCGCCTCGCAGAACCCGGCGCGGTGGGGCCGGGTGGACGAGGACGGCACCGTCTACGTGACCACGCCCGACGGGGGCGAGCGCGCCGTCGGGTCCTGGCAGGCGGGCGAGGCCGCCGAAGGGCTGGCGCTCTACGCGCGCAAGTTCGACGACCTGCGCACCGAGGCCGAGCTGCTGGAGAAGCGGCTCAGCTCCGGCTCGGGCGACCCGAAGCAGGCGCTGAGCAGCGCCGAGCACCTGCGCGACGGGCTGGCGGAGGCCGCCGTGGTCGGTGACCTGGCCGCCTTGGGCGCGCGGCTGGACCACGTCGTCGGCCGCGCCAAGACCGCCGTGGACAACGCCAAGGTGGAGAAGGACCGCGCCAGGGCCGACGCGGTGGCCCGCAAGGAAGCGCTGGTCACCGAGGCCGAGGAGATCGCCGCCGAGGCCACCCACTGGAAGACCGCGGGCGACCGGCTGCGCGCCATCCTCGACGAGTGGAAGACCGTCCGCGGTGTCGACCGCAAGACCGACGAGCAGCTCTGGCGCCGGTTCTCCAAGGCCCGCGACGCGTTCAGCAGGCGCCGCGGCTCGCACTTCGCCGAGCTGGACCGGCAGCGCGCCGCCGCCAAGACCCGCAAGCAGGAGCTGGTCGAGGAGGCCGAGGGCCTCACCGGCTCGACGAACTGGGCCGACACCGCGAACCGCTACAAGCAGCTCATGGCGGAGTGGAAGGCCGCCGGGCGGGCGCCGAAGGACAGCGACGACGCGCTGTGGCAGCGGTTCCGCACCGCGCAGGACACGTTCTTCAGCAGGCGCTCCGAGGCGTTCTCCGAGCGCGACGCGGAGTTCGCCGAGAACGCCAAGCTGAAGGAGGAGCTGCTGGCCGAGGCCGAACGGCTGGACCCGGCGGCCGATCTCCAGGGCGCGCAGCAGGCGTTGCAGCGCATCCAGGGCCGCTGGGACGAGATCGGCAAGGTGCCCCGGGAGCGGATGCGGGAGCTGGAGGGCAGGCTTCGCGCGGTCGCCGACTCGGTGCGCGACGCCGCCGACGCCCGGTGGCGGCGCACCGACCCGGAAGCCCAGGCACGGGTCGACCAGTTCCGGGAGCGGGTCGAGCAGTTCCAGGCGCAGGCGGACAAGGCCCGCGCCGGGGGCGACGAGCGCCGGGCGAAGAAGGCCGAGGAGCAGGCGCAGCAGTGGCGGGAATGGCTCGCCGCCGCGGAGCAGGCCCTGGCCAGCCGCTGATCAGCCGGGCGGCGGGTCCACCGGGACTCGCCGCCCGCCCGGATCGCGGCGGGCGATCAGCTCAGTCCCGGCTCCAGACGATCTTCATCCACTGCACGCCGAGCACCAGCATGCACAGCACCGCCAGGACCAGTCCGAACGACGGTCCGGCGACGCCGCCGGTCTGGCGGGACCAGATCGCGATCATGCCCTCGAAGGTGACCATCAGGCCGCCGAGCCCGGCCAGGAAGGCGATCACCCACCGCCGGGTGATCAGCGCGAGCGAGCCGAGCCCGACACCGACGACGGTGGCGTTGGTGGAGAACAGCCAGGGCAGCAGGCCGATGTCGAGTTCCGGATCGGCCTGGCCGGTCAGCACCTCCCACCCGGCGGCGTCGCCGACCCACGGCAGCACCGACGAGAACACCAGCACCAGGATCGCACCGGCCAGCACCAGCGCCCGCGAACCGGGGTCGAAGGTGCGCAGGACCTCCCGCTCGCTGCGGGACAGCGCTCGGGTGCCTTCTCGGGTCTTCTCCGGTTCGCTGCTCAACACGCACATCCCTGCTGCACTGCGGTTTCCTGGGGCGAGGCGGGCGGGGCGCCGAAGGACGGCAGCCCCAGGGTCACCCCGGAGGTCTTGGGCCGGACGCCTTCCTCCCAGTGGTCACCGGCGCGGGTGCGGCGGTGCTGGTGCAGGTCGGCGTCGGCGACCAGGTGGTGCGGCGCGGCCTTGGTGATGGTGGTGCGCACGACGTCACCGGGCCGGATCTCCCGGTCGATCGCCCCGCCGGGCGCGAAGTGCACCAGCCTGCCGTCCCGGGCGCGGCCGGAGAGCCGGCGGGTGGCGGTGTCCTTGCGGCCCTCGCCCTCGGCGACCAGCAGCTCGACCTCGCGGCCGACCAGGGCGCGGTTCTCCGCCCACGAGATCTCGTCCTGCAACGCCACCAGCCGCTCGTAGCGCTCCTGCACGACCTCCTTGGGGAGCTGGTCGGGCATGTCGGCGGCGGGGGTGCCGGGGCGCTTGGAGTACTGGAAGGTGAACGCGCTGGAGAACCGGGCCTGCCGGACGACCTCCAGCGTCTGCTCGAAGTCCTCCTCGGTCTCGCCCGGGAAGCCCACGATGATGTCGGTGGTGATGGCGGCGTCGGGCATCGCCTCCCGCACGTCGCGCACGATGCGCAGGAAGCGGTCCGAGCGGTAGGAGCGGCGCATCGCCTTGAGCACCCGGTCCGAACCGGACTGCAGCGGCATGTGGAGCTGGTGGCAGACGTTGGGCGTCTCGGCCATGGCGGCGATCACGTCGTCGGTGAAGTCCCTCGGGTGCGGCGAGGTGAACCGGACCCGCTCCAGCCCCTCGATCTCGCCGCAGGACCGCAGCAGCTTGCCGAAGGCGTAGCGGTCGCCGAACTCGACGCCGTAGGCGTTGACGTTCTGCCCGAGCAGCGTCACCTCCAGCACGCCCTCGTCGACCAGCGCCTCCACCTCGGCCAGCACCTCGCCGGGGCGGCGGTCCTTCTCCTTGCCGCGCAGCGCGGGGACGATGCAGAAGGTGCAGGTGTTGTTGCAGCCGACCGACACCGACACCCAGCCCGAGTAGGCGGATTCGCGCCGGGCGGGCAGCGTGGAGGGGAAGACGTCCAGCGACTCGAGGATCTCGACCTCGGCCTCGTCGTTGTGCCGGGCCCGCTCCAGCAGGGTCGGCAGCGAACCGAGGTTGTGGGTGCCGAAGACGACGTCGACCCACGGCGCCTTCTTGACGATGCTGTCGCGGTCCTTCTGGGCCAGGCAGCCGCCGACCGCGATCTGCATGCCGGGGTTGGCGTCCTTGGCCGGGCGCATGTGACCGAGCGTGCCGTAGAGCCGGTTGTCGGCGTTCTCCCGGACCGCGCACGTGTTGAACACGACCACGTCGGGTGACGCCCCGGTCACCGCGCGCACGTATCCGGCGTCCTCCAGCATCCCGGCCAGGCGCTCCGAATCGTGCACGTTCATCTGGCAGCCGTACGTCCGGATCTCGTAGCTCCTGGCGCCACCGCTCGTGCTCACCGTTCCACCGTAGCTCCTGGTCAGTTCCGCCGTTCACCCGCCCGGACGCGCTGCCGCGGCGCCGAGCCGCGACCGAACCCCCGCGGCGGCCCCGGGACCCGGCGCGGCATTTGCCGGATTTCTCGAAGTAACCGAGTTGCAACCGGTGTTTGCCCGATCCGTCTGGACTAAGCGGTTCCGGCGGCTTAGGTTCCTGCCAACGAAATCCGATTCGTACCAGGAGAAAGCATGGCCGAAGCTCCCCCGGACGCGCCGATGATCCGGATGTCCGCGGTCGACAAGCACTTCGGCCCGTTGCACGTGCTGCGGGACATCACGCTGGAGGTGCCGCGCGGACAGGTCGTGGTGGTGCTCGGGCCGTCGGGCTCGGGCAAGTCGACGCTGTGCCGCGCGATCAACCGGCTGGAGCCGATCGACTCCGGGACCATCGAGATCGACGGCGTCCCCCTGCCCGTCGAAGGTCGCGCGCTCGCCGGGCTGCGCTCCGACGTGGGCATGGTCTTCCAGCAGTTCAACCTCTTCGCGCACAAGACGATCCTGGACAACGTGACGCTCGGACCGATCAAGGTCCGCGGCCTCGGCAAGGAGGCGGCGCGCGAGGAGGCGCTGCGGCTGCTGGACCGGGTGGGCATCGCCGACCAGGCGGCCAAGTACCCGGCCCAGCTCTCCGGCGGCCAGCAGCAGCGGGTGGCCATCGCCCGCGCGCTGGCGATGAAGCCGAAGGTGATGCTGTTCGACGAGCCGACCTCCGCGCTGGACCCGGAGATGGTCAACGAGGTGCTCGACGTGATGACCGCGCTGGCCGACGAGGGCATGACCATGCTCGTGGTCACCCACGAGATGGGCTTCGCCCGCCGCGCCGCGCACCGGGTGCTGTTCATGGCCGATGGCGAAGTGGTCGAGGACGCCTCCCCCGACACGTTCTTCAGCGCGCCGGAGAGCGACCGCGCCAAGGACTTCCTCGGCAAGATCCTCACCCACTAGCGTCCAGAGAGGGGCACGCAATGCGAGGCAAGAAGGTTCGGTTCGCCGGGGTGCTGGCGGCATCGCTGGCCCTGGTGCTGACCGGCTGCGGGGGCGGCGGCGAGAACCAGCTCGCCACCGGTGGCACCGACGCCCAGGCCGAGGTCGACGCGAACGCGCAGTTCGAGCCCGGCACCACCATGGCGGCGCTGCAGCAGCAGGGCACCATCCGGGTCGGCACCAAGGTCGACCAGCCGCTGTTCGGCCTCAAGGGGCTCGACGGCCAGATGCAGGGCTTCGACGTGGAGATCGCCGAGATCGTCGCGGGCAAGCTGGGCATCGCCCCGGAGAACATCGAGTGGGTGGAAACGCCCAGCAAGACCCGCGAGGAGGTCCTCGAGCAGGGCCGGGTGGACATGGTGGTGGCCACCTACACCATCAACGACGCCCGCAAGGAGCGGATCAGCTTCGCCGGCCCCTACTACCAGGCCGGGCAGGACCTGATGGTCAAGGCCGACGACACCTCGATCACCGGCCCCGAGTCGCTGCGCCCGGCCGGCGCCAAGGTCTGCTCGGTCACCGGCTCGACGCCCGCCGAGGAGATCAAGAAGTACGTCGACGCGTCGAACCTGGTCCTGTTCGACGTGTACTCCAAGTGCGCCGACGCGCTGCGCACCGGCCAGGTGCAGGCCGTCACCACCGACAACGTGATCCTGCTCGGGCTGGTCGAGAAGAGCGGCGGCGAGTTCAAGCTGGTGGAGAAGCCCTTCACCGAGGAGCCGTACGGCATCGGCATCAAGAAGGGCGACGTGGCGTTCTGCGAGTTCATCAACCAGTCGCTCACCGAGGCGGCGCAGGACGGCGCCTACGAGGCGGCCTGGAAGGCGACCGCGGGCACCGTCTCCGAGCGGACGCCGCAGCTCCCCGAATTCGATCCCTGCAGCTAGTTCACCGCGGAAGGGTGCCGCCCGGACCGGACGGCACCCTTCCTCATGGCCGGAGTTGACCCGTGGACGTCATCATCGACAACCTCCCGCTGTACCTGGACGGGCTGGTGCGCACGCTGCAGATCTGCGCGTACGCCGCCGCCCTCGCGCTGGTGCTCGGCGTGATCATGGCCGGTTTCCGGGTGTCACCGCTGCCGCCGCTGCGCGGTTGCGGCTCCGCCTGGGTGACCGTGCTGCGCAACTGCCCGCTCACCGTGGTGCTGTTCTTCATGGCCTTCGGGCTGCCCGAACTGGGCTTCAACGGCTCGTACTTCTGGTTCGGCACGATCGGTCTGGCCCTCTACACCTCGGCGTTCGTCTGCGAGGCGATCCGCAGCGGCATCAACGCGGTGCCGCCCGGGCAGGCCGAGGCCGCCCGGTCCATCGGGCTGACCTTCGGGCAGTCGCTGACCATCGTGGTACTGCCGCAGGCGGTGCGGACCGTCGTCCCGCCGCTGGGCAACGTGTTCATCGCGATGATCAAGAACTCCGCGATCGTCGGCGCGTTCGGCGTCGGCGGCGACCTGTTCGCCGTCGGCGACACGCTGACCTCCGCGCGCGGGTTCGCGGCGCTGCCCGTGCTCACCGGGGTGGTGCTCGGCTACCTGGTGATCACCATCCCCGCCGGGCTGCTGCTCAGCTACGTCGAGCGGAAGGTGGCGATCGCGCGATGACGACGAACTCGGTGCTCTACGAGACGCCCGGGCCGCAGGCCAAGCGCCGGTCCCTGATCGGCAGCGCGGTGGTCGGCCTGGCGCTGGCCGGGGTGCTGGCCTGGGTCCTGGTCCGGCTCGGCACGCAGGGGCAGCTCACCGCCGAGAAGTGGGGCCCGGTGCTGAACCCGGCCGACGGCACGTTCACCGCGCTGTGGTCGCTGCTCGGCCGGGGCCTGGCCAACACGGCCGCGGCCGCCGCGCTGGCGATGGTGTTCTCGCTGGTCATCGGCACCCTGCTCGCGGTGACCCGGCTGGTCAGCGCGCCGTGGTACCGGTGGCTCGTGGTCGGCGTGGTCGAGGTGCTGCGCGGCGTGCCGGTGGTCATCGCGATCTTCTTCGCCGCGCGGGTGCTGCCGGAGTTCGGACTCCAGCTGCCGACGCTGTGGTTCCTGGTCATCGGGCTCACCGCGTACAACTCGGTGATCATCGCCGAGATCGTGCGGGCCGGGATCCTGGCGCTGCCCAAGGGGCAGAGCGAGGCCGCCTACGCCATCGGCCTGCGCCGCGGGCAGGTGCTGACCACCGTGCTGCTGCCGCAGGCGTTCCGGGCGATGATGCCCGCGCTGATCAGCCAGCTCGTGGTGATCGTGAAGGACACCTCGCTGGGCTTCATCATCGCCTACGTGGACGTGCTGCGGCAGGCGCAGGTGATCATCCAGAACCTGAACAACCCGATCCAGATGTTCTTCGTGGTCGGCGTGCTGTTCATCGTGATCAACTACGCGCTGAGCCGGGTGGCCACCTACACCGAGCGCAGGCTCAGCCGGGGCCGCAAGGGCAGCACGGTGGTCACCGCCGAAGTCGACTGATCCCCGGCCTCACCCGGACGAGTGGGGAGTGCGGGGCGCCTTCATCCGACCATGCCGGATGAAGGTGCCCCGCACTCGGATCAGGTGGCCGGGGCGGGTTGGGCGCAGGTCGGGCAGCGGCGTTGGATGCCCTGGAGCAGGGCGCTCAGCGCTTGCGGCCCGGGCGGGCCGAAGGAGATCGTGAGCGCCACCGCACCGGCGACCCGGAAGACCTCCTCGTTGCGGACGTCGGTGAACCACCACAGCACGGGGGCCAGCGGTCCGAGGACCCGGGAGAGCTCCTCCTGGTGCTGCATCGCCCAGCGGAACAGGTCGGTGAGCTGCTTGAACCGGCGTTCGCCCGAGGTCGGCACCAGCCCGCGCCCACCCGCGACCCGCTCGCCGTGGTCCAGCGCGACCTGCTCAGCCGCGCTCCACTCCCGGTCGTGCACCGGCCGGTGGTCCAGCCGACCGGCGCGCAGGTCGACCAGGTAGGCCGCCCACTCGCCGGTCCCGGGGTTGCCGAAGTCGTCGGCGCCGGGACGACGCGCCACGACGAGGCTCCGCTCGAGCGCTTCGAGCAACCCCGAGCCGGTGACCGCCAGCCAACTGCCCGGGTCGCCCACGCCCCAGTCGCGCTGCGCGTCGAGCACCGCCGCGATGGCCGCCCAGCGCCGGAAATCCGGCTCGTACCGGGTGCCGTGCCGCTGCACCAGGCGGACGAAGTGGGCCCGGTCGGCCACCGGCATCCGGGCGATCTCGCCGAGATCGCAGCGCAGCGTGGTGGCGCAGTGCTCCGGCGAGGGCGGGGCGGCAGCGGTGGCCGGGACGGCGAGCCCGACCGAGGCGACCACCACCAGCCCGAGGGTGGCCAGGCGGCGGAACAGCGGCGGACCGGACATGGGGCCTCCGAGGACGGCGCGGCGGGATCGCGATCATCCAACCGCCGCTCCGCACGGCCGTCCATCTCCCCGGCAGGTGAGTCGGCCCCTCGACCAGGTGATCTCGCGGTGGCCCCGGACGCGGACCGGGTCAGCGCGGGCGTGCGGGGATGCCCTCGCGGCCGAGGGTGGCGTCGTAGGCGCGCTGCCAGGACCCGTCGGCCACCGCGGCGTCCAGGATCCCCTCGAACTCCTCGACCATGGCGTCGTCCCCGCCGCGGACCACGACGAAGCGGGGTTCGTCGGTGACCGCGTACGGGCCGACGTCGGCCAGATCGGCCCGGCCCCCGGCCTGCCAGCCGATCACCGCGTCGACGCTGCCGCTGGCCAGCGCGTCGTAGAGCAGGCTCGGCGGCAGCATCCGGTAGGTGACCTCGGTGTCGGGGTCGAGACCGAGGCGGGTGGCCAGCAGCCCGGCGATCTCCACGTCGAATCCCGCGTACTCGCCCGGCCCGACGCGCGCGGCGAAGGCGGGCGCGTCGTTGCGCACCCCGACGTGGAACTGGCGGTGCTGCTTGATCTCCTCGATGGTCGGCGAGGAGTCCAACCCGACCGAGGTGTCCGCCGACGGACGCGGTGCCGGGGGCGCGCTCGACGGCGCGTCGCGCGGCGGGAAGGCGTTCGACGCCGAGGGCACCTCCTGGCCGCAGGACGCCAGCACCGCGACGACGGCCACCACCCCGACCAGGGCCCGGATCCGCATGAGCACTCCTTCCGCCGGGTCCATGATCGCGCACCGGGGCGGGCGCCGGGGAACCCCTCGCGGAAAAGGCTCGCGCGGCTGGGGCGGTCACCGGCTGGATCGATTTTGGAATCCTCGACTGACCCATTAGTGTGGCTGCCGTCACCCGGCGCCAGCGTTGTCGCCTCCCACCACGTGTCCGGAGGCACCCATGACGCCGATGAACCACGTCGTCGACCAGGTCACCCGGCGCATCGTCGAACGCAGCAGACCCACCCGCGAGGCCTACCTCGCGCGCCTGCGCGACGCCGCGTCCACCCGCCCGGCCCGCACCGAGCTGCCCTGCAGCAACCTGGCGCACGGCTTCGCGGCCTGCTCCGGCCCGGACCGGCTCGCGGTGCGCGGCGCCACCAAGCCCGGCGTGGCGATCGTCTCCGCCTACAACGACATGCTCTCGGCGCACCAGCCCTACGCCGACTACCCGGGGCTGATCAAGGACGCCGTGCGGGAGGCCGGCGGTGTCGCGCAGTTCGCCGGCGGGGTCCCGGCCATGTGCGACGGGATCACCCAGGGCCGCACCGGGATGGAGCTCTCGCTGTTCTCCCGGGAGGTCATCGCGATGGCCACCGGGGTCGCGCTGTCCCACGAGATGTTCGACGGGGCCCTGCTGCTCGGGGTGTGCGACAAGATCGTGCCGGGACTGCTCATCGGCGCGCTGTCGTTCGGCCACCTGCCCGCGCTGCTGGTGCCCGCCGGACCGATGCCGTCCGGGCTGCCCAACGGCGAGAAGAGCCGGATCCGGCAGCTGTTCGCCGCGGGCGAGGCGAGCCGGGACGACCTGCTGGCCGCCGAATCCGCCTCGTACCACTCCCCCGGCACCTGCACCTTCTACGGCACCGCGAACTCCAACCAGCTCGTCGTCGAGGTGATGGGGCTGCACCTGCCCGGCGCGAGCTTCGTACCGCCCGGCACGCCGCTGCGCACCGCGCTGACCGAGCACGCCGCCCGACGGGTGGTGGAGATCGGGCCGAGCACCGACGACTACACGCCGCTGGGCGAGGTCCTCGACGAGCGCGCCATCGTCAACGGCGTGGTGGCGCTGCTGGCCACCGGCGGGTCGACGAACCACACCCTGCACCTGGTCGCCATCGCCGCCGCCGCGGGCATCGAGCTCACCTGGGACGACTTCGCCGAGCTCTCCGCCGAGGTGCCGCTGCTGGCCCGCGTCTACCCCAACGGCTCGGCCGACATCAACCACTTCGCCGCCGCGGGCGGGGTGCCCACGCTGGTGGGCTCGCTGCTCGACGCCGGGCTGCTGCACCCGGACGTGCGGACCGCGGCGGGCCCGGGCCTCGACCGCTACCGCGAGCAGCCGTTCCTGGAGGACGGCGCACTGGTCTGGCGGCCCGCGCCGCGCCGCAGCCTGGACCCGGACGTGCTGCGCGACGTCGACGAGCCGTTCGCCCCCGAAGGCGGGCTGCGGGTGCTCGACGGCAACCTCGGGCGGTCGGTGATCAAGGTGTCGGCGGTGGCCGCCGAGCACCGCTCGGTCACCGCCCCGGCGCGGGTGTTCACCGACCAGCACGAGTTCACCGCCGCGTTCCGCGCCGGGGAGCTGGACCGCGACGTCGTCGTGGTGATCCGGGGCCAGGGCCCGCGCGCCAACGGGATGCCCGAGCTGCACGGGCTGACCCCCTCGCTGGGCGTGCTGATGGACAAGGGGCACCAGGTCGCGCTGGTCACCGACGGCCGCATGTCCGGGGCCTCCGGCAAGATCCCGGCCGCGATCCAGCTCACCCCGGAGTCCGCCGCCGACGGGCCGCTGGCCCGGATCGCCGACGGCGACGTGGTCCGGCTGGACGCCGACCGGGGAACCCTCGAAGTGCTCGTCCCCGACGCGGAGCTGGCCGCCCGCACCCCCGACCTCGGCGCGGCCGGACCGCAGTTCGGCACCGGCCGGGAGCTGTTCGGGGTGTTCCGCGACGCGGTCGGCCGCGCCGACCAGGGGGCGAGCGTGTTCACCGCACCGCAGAGCTCCACGGCGGACGTGACAGCATGACGGCAACTCGCTCGGAGGAAGGGACGTGGACGTGAAGGCAGCCGAGGTGCTGGAGCTGAGCCCGGTCGTACCGGTCGTCGCCCTGGACGACGCGGAGCAGGCCGTGGATCTCGCGCGGGCGCTGGTGCGCGGTGGGATCGGCACCATCGAGGTCACCCTGCGCACCCCGGCGGGCCTGCCCGCGATCGAGCGGATCGCGGCCGAGGTCGAGGACATCGTGGTGGGCGCGGGGACGATCACCGAGCCGGGGCAGGCGGCGCGGGCCGCCGGGGCCGGGGCCGGGTACCTGGTCACCCCGGGTGGCACCGACCGGCTGCTCGACGACCTCGACGAGGTCGGCCTGCCCTACCTGGCCGGGATCAGCACGGTGTCCGAGGCGATGCGGTTGGCCGAACGCGGGGTCTCGGCGATGAAGTTCTTCCCGGCCGAGGCCAGCGGCGGCGTGCCCTACCTCCAGTCGCTCAGCGGGCCGCTGCCGGGACTGCGCTTCTGCCCCACCGGCGGGATCGGGCCGGACAACGCGCGGGACTACCTGGCGCTGTCCAACGTCGGTTGCGTCGGCGGCTCGTGGATCACCCCGAAGCGGCTGCTCGCGGCCGGGGACTGGGGCGGGGTCGAAGCGCTCGCCCGGGAGGCCGCCGCGCTGCGGTGAACCGGCGGATCGCGGTGCCGTCCGGACGGCACCGCGATCCGCCGGGCGCCGGGTTCAGCCGGGCGCCGGGTTCAGCCGGGCGCCGGGTTCAGCCGGGCGCCGGGTTCAGCCGGGCGCCGGGTTCAGCCGGGCGCCGGGTTCAGCCGGGCGCCGGGTTCAGCCGGTCCGGCCGTCGATGCGGGCCAGCGCCTCGGAGATCGAGTCCACCACCGGGCAGCCCGCCTCCTCCAGCGCGGTGCGGGACATCACGCCGGTGGTGAGCAGCACGCAGTCGGTGCCCGCCCGCTGCGCCGCGTGGGCGTCGTCGAGGACGTCACCGATGAGCACCACGTCCCGCGGGTCGAGTTCCAAGGCGTCCATGTGCCGCACCAGGTGTTCGGCCTTGGACCCGCCGCCGAGGTCCTCGCGGAGGCCGTCCACCCGGCTGAAGTAGCCGTCCAGGCCCATGCTGCTCACCAGCGGCACCAGCTCGTCGTGGAACCACATGGACAGCAGGGATTGGCTGCGCCCGGTTCCCGCCCAGTCGGCGAGCAGGTTCGGGACCCCGTCGGCGAGGCGGCAGCTGTGCAGCAGGTCCCGGTACGCGTTGTGGTAGAGCACGTCGATGCGCGCCCAGTCCTGCTCGTCGAGCGAACGCCGCAGCAGGCGCTCGTAGCACTTCTGCAGCGGGCGGCCGAACAGCGAACGCCACTCGTCGATGTCGATGTGGTCGCGCTCGAACGCCGTGCACACCACGTTCACCGCCTCGACGACGGCGTGGTTGTCGGACAGGAGTGTTCCGTTCCAGTCCCACACGATGTGGCGCGGGACGCGCGTGGCCAGACTCGTCACGGTCGTCGACTCTACGAGCCGCCGGCGAGGAGGCGAAAGCCGCTCCGCGTCACGGTTCCTCGCCCGCCTGCGGCTCGCCGTCGACACCCGAGCGTTCGAGTTCCTCGCGCACCACCCGGAAGGCGAGCCCCTCCGAGTAGCCCTTGCGCGCCAGCATCCCGACCAGGCGGCGCATCAGCACCGCGCCGTCGGCCGAGGTGGTGGAGCGGAGCTTGCGCCGCACGGCCTCGCGGGCCCGCTCCACCTCGTCGTCTTCGTCCACGGTGGACAACGCCGCCGCGACGAGGTCCTCGGACACGCCCTTGCGGCGCAGCTCGAAGCCGAGCGCCTTGCGCCCGAGGCCGCGGTTGCGCTGGCGTTCGTGCACCCACTCCGCGGCGAACGCGGCGTCGTCGACCAGACCGGCGTCGACGAACTTCCGCAGCACGCCGTCGGCGACCTCGTCTTCGAAACCCTTGCGCAGCAAGGCTTGCCGCAGCTCATCCCGGCTGCGGGCGCGCACCGCGAGCAACCGGTAGACCACGTCCCGCGCACGCTGCTCGGGAGTCCGCTCGGCCTCGTCGGCCGCCGGGGCCGGGTCGTCGCCGGAGGAACGGCCGCGCGCGCCGCGCCCCCGGCGATCACCACTGCCGTGCACCGGGATCAGAAGTCGACCGGAGCCGGCTCGGCCGACTCCTCGGCGTCCACGGTGGCGCCGATGCCGAGCTTCTCCTTGATCCGCTTCTCGATCTCGTTGGCGATGTCGGGGTTCTCCCGCATGAAGCGGCGGGCGTTCTCCTTGCCCTGGCCGAGCTGGTCGCCCTCGTAGGTGTACCAGGCCCCGGACTTGCGGACGATGCCCTGCTCCACGCCCATGTCGATCAGCGAGCCCTCGCGGCTGATGCCGACGCCGTAGACGATGTCGAACTCCGCCTGCTTGAACGGTGGCGCCATCTTGTTCTTCACCACCTTGACCCGGGTGCGGTTGCCCACCGCGTCCGAGCCGTCCTTGAGCGTCTCGATGCGCCGGACGTCCAGCCGCACCGAGGAGTAGAACTTCAGCGCCTTGCCGCCGGTGGTGGTCTCCGGCGAGCCGAACATCACGCCGACCTTCTCGCGGAGCTGGTTGATGAAGATCGCGGTGGTCTTGGCGTTGTAGAGCGCCGAGGTCAGCTTGCGCAGCGCCTGGCTCATCAGCCGGGCCTGCAGGCCGACGTGGCTGTCGCCCATCTCGCCCTCGATCTCGGCGCGCGGCACCAGCGCGGCCACCGAGTCGATGACGATGACGTCCAGCGCGCCGGAGCGGATCAGCATGTCCGCGATCTCCAGCGCCTGCTCGCCGGTGTCCGGCTGGGCCACCAGCAGCCCGTCGGTGTCCACGCCGATCGCCTTGGCGTACTCGGGGTCCAGCGCGTGCTCGGCGTCGATGAAGGCCGCCGTGCCGCCGAGCTTCTGGGCGTTGGCCACGGCGTGCAGCGCCACCGAGGTCTTACCGCTGCTCTCCGGGCCGTAGATCTCCACGACGCGGCCGCGCGGCAGACCGCCGATGCCCAGCGCCACGTCGAGCGAGATGGAGCCGGTCGGGATCACCTCGATCGGCGCCCGGGTCTCGTCGCCGAGCCGCATGACCGAGCCCTTGCCGTACTGCTTGTCGATCTGGGCAAGCGCGAGTTCCAGCGCCTTGCCTTTGTCGGGAGTCGTCGCTGCCATCGGGGGCCACCTCGGGGAGTCGGACTGCGTCGGGTCAGGGCCGACGCTACTGGCCGGGACCGACGATTTCCGCAGGGGCCGGGAGGCCGCGGGGAGATCGCGATCCGTTGCGCCACCATCATAGGCGAACGGGTGTTCGATCATCGGACCGACACGCCGGTCCCGTCGCTCGTCGGTGTGACGGTGCGATCACCGCCGACCGCGCGGACACTGGGACTCCCGGACACCGACCGGGGCACGGACCGCTGGAGCACCGGGGGCGCGGAGCCGCCGGTTCCGCCGACCGACGGCCACCGCGAGGAGGTGCCGATCATGACGACGCGCCGTTCCCTGCCGCCCGAACATCCGCTGAGCCGGATCTACCGGATCGTGGCAGCCCTGCTCGGCGCCGCGCTGGTGGTCTACGGCGCCCTCGTGCTGGGCGGTCGGCCACCGCTGCTGGGGGCGGAGGGCGCCCAGGTCTACTTCTGGCTCTCCGGCAACGGGATGCTCGGCTACCTCTCCGTCGCCTTCGGCGCGGTGCTCGTGCTCGCGGCGGCCTGGGGCGGCAAGGTCGCCTCGACCACCAGCACGGTGGCCGGGGTGCTGTTCTTCCTCGCCGGGCTGGCGCACCTCGTGCTGTTCGCCACGACGTGGAACCCGCTCGGGTTCAACGCGGCGAACGTGGTGTTCAGCCTCGCCGCCGGGGCGCTGCTGGTGTTCCTGGGGGTCTCCGGCCGGGTCGGCGGCCCGCTGCCGCCCGACGACCCCCGGCACCGCGCCGCGGACCGGTTCCCCGAGCAGCGGACCGGCGAACGGCCGCCCGCCGGCTCGGCGCAGCAGCGGCTGGCCGACCTGCAACCGCTGTCCCGGGACGAGGCCGCCGTCGCCGCGGGCACCTCCACGCCGCAGCAGCAACGGCGGGTCCGCGCCGAGGCATGGCGCCACCAGCAGGAGGAACGCCGCCGGGCCTACGAGCACTACGCCGAGCAGCACCGCACCGAGGCCGACGAGATCAGCGCGCAGAACCCCTGGCAGGACGAGTACCCGGAGCCCCGCAGCGCGCCGCCCACCCGGGACCTGAGGTTCCCCCAGCGCGGCGACACCTGATCCCGGCGCACGGCCGCTCCTGCACCGGGTCCCGCGACCCGAGGTCAGCGCCGCTCCGGCGGCACCTCGAACGCGTCGCAGACCGCCTGCCAGACCTCCTTGGGGGTGAACCCCGCCTCGAGGGCCTCGTCGATGGTCCGGCCGCCCAGCACGGCGAACACGTGGTCCTGGGCCATCATCTCGGCGCGGACCCGGCCGAACTCCTCGGCGAGCCGGTTGCGGAAGTGGGTGTGGCGCATCACCGCTGAGCCTACGCGCCGCCCGTATGCTGGGGGCGTGCTGCTCCTGCAAGCCGATCCGACCGGGTTGTCGTCACCGCTGGGCAAGCTGGTGATCGCGGCGATCCTGCTGACCGTCGTCGTGCTCGCCCTCCGGCACCTGTGGAACCGGCGCGGGCGCTGAGCCCGGCGGGACCGCACGTCCGTTCGGGTGAGCGCCCGCTCCGCTGCCCGCTGTCGGTGCCGTGGTCCAGCATGGAGGGGTGAGCGATGTGCTGGAGGTGTTCTCCCCGCCGACCCGGGACTGGTTCCGCGGCGCGTTCGCCGGGCCCACCGAGGCCCAGCGCGGCGCCTGGCAGGCCATCGCCGACGGCGAGCACGCGCTGGTGGTGGCGCCCACCGGTTCCGGCAAGACGCTCGCCGCGTTCCTCTCGGCGCTGGACCGGCTGGCCGCCGAAGGACCTCCGGAGGACCCCCGGCGGCGTTGCCGGGTGCTCTACGTCTCGCCGCTCAAGGCGCTGGCCGTGGACGTCGAGCGCAACCTGCGCGCGCCGCTGGCCGGGATCCGGCAGGCCACCCAGCGCGCCGGAGGCGAGCCGCCGGACATCGCGGTCGGCACCCGCACCGGTGACACCCCCGCCGACCAGCGCCGCGCGTTCCAGCGCACGCCGCCGGACGTGCTGGTCACCACGCCCGAATCGCTGTTCCTGCTGCTGACCTCCGCCGCCCGCGAGTCGCTGCGCGGGGTGGAGACGGTGATCGTCGACGAGGTGCACGCGGTGGCGGGCACCAAGCGCGGCTCGCACCTGGCGGTGTCGCTGGAGCGGCTCGACGAGCTGCTGCCCCGCCCGGCGCAGCGGGTCGGCCTGTCCGCGACGGTGCGGCCGGTGGAGGAGGTGGCGTCGTTCCTGGCCGGCGGCCGACCGGTGCGCACCGTCCAGCCGGCCCACCCGAAGGAGGTCGAGGTCCGGGTCGAGGTCCCGGTGCCGGACATGGCCGAGCTGGGGGCGCAGTCCGGTGACGTCGAGGGCTCGGCGGCGGGGGCGGCCCCGCGCACCTCGATCTGGCCGTCGGTGCAGGAGCGCGCGCTGGAGCTGATCCGGCAGCACCGCTCGACCATCGTGTTCGCCAACTCGCGGCGGCTCGCCGAACGCCTCACCTCCGGGATCAACGAGCTCGCCGCGGAGCAGGAGACCGGGGTCGCGCCCGAGCCGTCCCGGTTCCCGGCCGAGGCGGTCGGCGGCTCCGGCATCACCGCGGGCGCGCCCGCCGTGGTCGCCAAGGCCCACCACGGATCGATGTCGAAGGAGCAGCGGGCGGTCGTCGAGGAGGAGCTCAAGTCCGGCCGGCTGCCGTGCGTGGTGGCGACCTCCTCCCTGGAGCTGGGCATCGACATGGGCGCGGTGGACCTGGTGGTGCAGATCGAGACGCCGCCGAGCGTGGCCTCCGGCCTGCAGCGCATCGGCCGCGGCGGGCACCAGGTCGGCGCGGTGTCGCGCGGGGTGGTGTTCCCCAAGTTCCGGGGCGACCTGATCGGCTGCGCGGTGGTGTCCGAGCGGATGGCCGACGGGCTGATCGAGGCGCTGTCCTACCCGCGCAACCCGCTGGACGTGCTGGCCCAGCACGTGGTGGCGATGGTGGCGATGGAGCCGTGGTCGGTGCCGGACCTGGCCGCCGTGCTGCGCCGCGCCGCGCCGTTCGCCGGGTTGCCCGACTCGGCCCTGCACTCGGTGCTGGACATGCTGGCCGGGCGCTACCCCAGCGAGGAGTTCGGGGAGCTGCGGGCGCGGATCGTGTGGGACCGGGTCAACGACGAGCTGCGCGCCCGGCCCGGGGCGCAGCGGCTGGCGGTCACCTCCGGCGGCACCATCCCGGATCGCGGGCTGTTCCTGGTCACCACGCCCGGGGAGACCGGGACCGGTGGCGCGCGGGTCGGCGAGCTCGACGAGGAGATGGTCTACGAGTCGCGGGTCGGCGACACCTTCCTGCTGGGCACCTCGGCGTGGCGGGTGGAGGACATCACCCACGACCGGGTCGTGGTGGTGCCCGCCCCCGGCGCGGCGGCGCGGATGCCGTTCTGGAAGGGCGATTCCCCCGGCCGTCCGCTGGAACTGGGCCGGGCGCTGGGCGCCTTCGTCCGGGAGGTGACCGGTTCGGCGGCCGAGACCGCGCGGGAGCGGATGGCCGCGGCCGGGCTGGACGAGTGGGCGCGGGACAACCTGCTGTCCTACTTGGACGAACAGCGGGAGGCGACCCGGCACGTGCCGGACGACCGGACGATCCTCGTCGAGCGCTTCCGCGACGAGCTGGGCGACTGGCGGCTGGTGGTGCACTCGCCGTTCGGCGCCAAGGTCAACGGGCCGTGGGCGCTGGCCATCGGCGCCCGGATCCGCGAGCGCCGCGGGGTCGAACCGCAGGTGGCGTCCTCTGACGACGGGATCGTGCTGCGGCTGGCCGACGCGCTCGACGAGGCGGGGTCCGAGGTGCTGCCCACCGCCGAGGACGTGCTGCTGGACCCGGACGACGTGGCGCGGGTGGTGACCGACGAGGTCGGCGGCTCGGCGCTGTTCGCCTCCCGGTTCCGGGAGTGCGCGGCCCGGGCGCTGCTGCTGCCGCGGCGCGATCCCGGCCGCCGCTCGCCGCTGTGGCAGCAGCGGCAGCGCTCGGCGCAACTGCTCGCGGTCGCCGCGCAGTACGAGCAGTTCCCGATCGTGCTCGAGGCGATGCGGGAATGCCTGCAGGACGTCTACGACGTGCCGGGGCTGACCGACCTGATGCGGCAGGTGGCCGCGCGCCGGGTGCGGGTGGTGGAGGTGCAGACCCCGACGCCGTCGCCGTTCGCCCGCAACCTGCTGTTCGGCTACATCGGGATGTTCCTGTACGAGACCGACGCGCCGCTGGCCGAGCGCCGTTCCGCCGCGCTGAGCCTGGATCCCGCGCTGCTGGCCGAGCTGCTGGGCTCCGAGGAGCTGCGCGAGCTGCTCGACCCGGAGGTGGTCACCGAGGTCGAGCAGCAGTTGCAGCGGCTCACCCCCGAGCGGCACGCCAAGGACGCCGAAGGCGCGGTGGACCTGCTCCGCTTCCTCGGCGACCTGTCCGCCGAGGAGGCCGAGGCGCGCGGCATCCACCCGGAGTGGCTGGCGGAGCTGGCCGCGCAGCGCCGGGTGCTGTCCGTGCGCATCGCCGGGGAGCCGCGCTGGATCCCGGTCGAGGACGCGGGCAAGGTCCGCGACGCGCTCGGCGTGGCGCTGCCGGTCGGCGTGCCGGAGACGTTCACCGAGCCGGTGCCGGACCCGCTGGGCGAGCTGCTGATCCGCTTCGCCCGGTGCCGGGGGCCGTTCACCGCCGAGGCCGCGGCCGGGCGGTTCGGGCTCGGCGTCGCGGTGGTGCACGGGGTGCTGGACCGGTTGACCGGCACCGGCAGGCTGGCCCGGGGCGAGCTGCGCCCGCTGGACGCCGGTGGCGGTGGTGCGCTGGAGTACTGCGACACCGAGGTGCTGCGGCGGTTGCGGCGCGGTTCGCTGGCCCGGCTGCGGGCCGAGGTGGAACCCGTCGAGCCCGCGGCGCTGGGGCGGTTCCTGCCCGCGTGGCACGGCATCGGCGCCCGGTTGCGCGCCGCGCCGACGGTGGACGACGTGTACTCGGTGGTGGAGCAGCTCGCCGGTGCCCCGGTCCCGGCCAGCGCGCTGGAATCGTTGCTGCTGCCCGCGCGGCTGCCGGGCTACTCCCCCGCGCTGCTCGACGAGCTGACCGCGACGGGCGAGGTGACCTGGGTCGGGTCCGGTGCTCTGGCCGGTGGGGACGGCTGGATCGCGTTGGCGCCCACCGACGTCGCGGACCTGCTGCTGCCGGACCCGCCGGAGGCGACCGGGGACGACGCACCGCTGCACCGGGCGCTGCTGGACGCGCTGGGCGGCGGGGCGCTGTTCTTCCGGGAGCTCGCGGAGCGGGGCGGGTCGGCGCTGGTCGAGCAGGGCGAGCAGGCCCCGGCCGACGACGCGGTGATCGCCGCGCTGTGGGACCTGGTCTGGGCGGGCCGGGTCAGCAACGACACGCTGGCCCCGCTGCGCTCGCTGGTGTCCGGCCGGGGTGCCGCGCACAAGCCGCGGCGCAGCGCGCCCCGGGGCCGCTACGCGCGGTTGCGCGCGGGCCGCCCCGCGATGCCCAGCCGCACCGGGCCGCCCACCGTCTCCGGCCGCTGGTCCCTGGCGCCGCGCCCGGAAGCGGAGCCGACGCGTCGCGCGCACGCCCGCGCCGAAGCCTTCCTGGAGCGGCACGGGGTGCTGACCCGGGGCGCGCTGGACGTCGAACGCGTCGCAGGCGGGTTCTCCTCGGTCTACAAGGTGCTGCGGGCGATGGAGGAATCGGGGCGCTGCCGCCGCGGCTACGTCGTCGAGGGGCTCGGCGCGGCGCAGTTCGCGGTGCCGGGTGCCATCGACCGGCTGCGCGCCCTGTCCCACCCGCCGGAGGAAGCGCCGGAGGCGGTGGTGCTCGCCGCCGCCGACCCGGCCCAGCCGTACGGCGGGGCGCTGGAGTGGCCCGCGGCGATGGGCGGCACCCGGCACCGGCCGGGGCGCAAGGCCGGTGCCCTGGTGGCGCTCGTCGGCGGGGAGGCGGTGCTCTACGTGGAGCGCGGCGGGAAGTCGCTGCTGTCGTTCACCGAGGACGAGGACGCGCTGCGGCGGGCGGCGGCCGGTCTGGCCCGGGTCGTCCGGGAGGGCTGGCTGGACCAGCTCGCCGTGCAGCGCGCCGACGGCGAGGGCGCCTGGGGCTCGCGACTGGCGGAGATCCTCACCGAGGCAGGTTTCCGCGCCACGCCGAAGGGTCTGCGGCTGCGGGCCTGAGGCGTCGGCGGTCTCCTCGCGGACGTTGGGCCGCGAGGGGACCGGTTCGGCCGCGGCGGGACGCGTTCACAGGTGCGGCGCCACGTGGTCGTGGAACGTGGTGATGCGGGTGTAGCCGGTCAGCACGTCGGCGAGGCGCAGCTCGGCACCGCGCGGGATGGCCAGCGCGGTGACCCCGACGAGCTTGCCGTCCACGACCAGCGGACCCCCGCTGTCGCCGCCCGAGCTGGCCACGCCGCCCTGCTCGTACCCGGCGCACACGTAGTGCTCGGGGTGGAACGCCACCGGCCACGGCGATCCGTGCAGCGCCGCGTCCCGGCAGGCCTCGTCGGACACCAGCGGGAGCTGGGCCTCCTGGAGCAGCGGGGTCGCCGACTCCGCCGGTGGTGCGCCGAGCTGCTCCTCGCTGCTCACCCCCCACCCGAGCACCTGGGCCGGTGTGCCGGGCCGGTACAGCTCCTCGGCCTGCTCCGGGGTGGCGACCGGGAGCGTCCGGTACGGCATCGGCCGGTCCAGGGTCAGCACCGCGACGTCGCCCCCCGGGTAGCTCTGCCCGCCCTCCGGCGGGGGCGGGCCCGGGACCTTCTCGTGCGGGTCGATCGCCACCACCTTCCTGACCTCGCCCGCGTCGGTGCGCAGATCGGTCCGCCCGCCCACCACGTCGAGGTCGCCGAGCCGCGTCTCGTCGACGCAGTGCGCTGCCGTGACCACCTTGGTGGGGGCCACGAGCGCGCCGCCGCACTGGTGGTTCGACGGCCGGTCCGGGTAGGCGTGCGGATCGGAGAGGAACACCATCCACGGGTGGTCGGCGACCGAAACCGGTCCGCCGCCGATGACCCGGGTGCCGATCCCGTCCTCGGCCGCTGCCACCGGACCGGCCAGCGCCGTCGTCGCCATCGCGGTGGCGCCCAGGGCCATCGCCCACGTCTTCGCTCTGCTCATGCGACCAGGCTCGCGCGGCGGTGCGTCCACCGGTACCGGGACGAACCCGGAGACCGGCCCGGCTGCCCGTCCGCCCCGGAGCTGATGCCGAACGGCGCAACCGCCGCCCCCGCTCGGCGCAGCACCGCTCGTCGGCGCTGGTCGCGGGACCGCCCGGAGCCCTCGAACGTCCTACCCGGGTCCGATGCGTGATCGGGCATCCTGGGCGGGTGGACTGGCCCCAGCTCGCCGCGCTCTCCGTCGCCGCCGGGGCGGGGGCGATCGTGTTCCTCCGGCGCCGGCGCGGATCGGTGGTGCACCGCGCCGTCTCCGCGGTGCTGGTCGCGACGCTGGCCTACTTCGGGGCCATCGTCGCGCTGACCGTCCTGACCGGACTCGCCTGGCTCACCGCTTCCTAGCCGCCTCCGCGCGAAAACCGCCCGCGCACCCGCACCGGTGGGCCATGCTGCGGAGGTGGACTCCTCCTCGGTGGTGCTCGTCGGCGCGTCGGTCGGCGCGGGCGCGGTCGTGCTGGTGCGTTCGCTCCGGCGCACCGGCTGGCGCGACGCCTGGACGTTCGGCGGGCAGCTCGCCGGAGCGGCGCTGGCCGCCGTGCTGGCCTACTGGGGCGCGTTCGCGCTGCTCGCGCTCGGGTACGCCGCCGCGCTGAGCTCCGGTGCGTGACACCCGCGTCCGAACCGCTACGCCGGGACCGATCGCGCACGACGTCCTCGGGAACCCCACCACCGCCGACCGCGGTCCGGAACACGGCGGTGCGGAGGCGCAGCACCCGCCGAGGCCCGGGAGGACCGCTCAGCACCTGCCCGCCCGGCCCGGGAAGCGACCGCGCACCGCGGATACCCAGCAGCCTTCTCGCCGCGAGCCGCCGAGACCGTCAGCCACCGTTCGCCACGTCGGCGCCATCCGCGCGAGGGACCGCCGAGTTCCCGCCGCTCGGCGGCCCGATTTCCGGTGAGTGAGGGGCACCTTCATCCGGCATAGTCGGATGAATGTGCCCCTCACTCGGTGAACTGGGCGGGAGCCGCGTCAGCGGGTGGCGAGCCGCAGCAGCCCCCAGAGCTGGGCGATGGCGTCCGGATCACCGCTGGTCTCCACCGCGCGGTCCGGGAGCCTGCCCCACAACCAGAGGTACACCGCCGCCGGGTCGCCGCCGACGACCGCCTCCGGCGTGGTCAGCGCGACGTCGGCCGTGCTCACCACCGCCGTGCCCGCCGGATCGGCGGTGACCAGCCAGTTCCGGTCCGCCGCGTGCACGCCCACGGAGCAGGCGCGGGTGGCGGTCACCCCCAGGGCGTGCAGCCGGTAGTCGAACCACACCCGCAGCACCTCGTCGATCCCGTCCACCGCGATGTCCGGGTCGATCGGGGTGAGCTCGATGCCCGCCGCGATCTGGAGGTCGACGCGCTGCACCACGACGGCGTGCAGCAACCGGCGGGCCCAGAACCGCACCGAGTGGTCCTCCGGCCACCAGGTCGGGCAGGGGTCGTGGGGCGGTCGGCTGACCAGTTCGGCGAGCAGGTCGGCCAGCCGCAGCACGAGCCGGTCGGCCAGCTCGCGCAGCCCGGGATCGGCGGGCAGTTCCCAGCGCAGCGCGGACTCGGCGGAAGCGCCCAGCCAGGACAGCGCGTCCTCGGCCAGGTCCCCGAGGTGCCGCACCGTCTGGCCGACGGTCCGGCCGGAGGCCCCCGCGACGGGCAGGTCGGCGTGCGCGTCGTGGGTGGCGGCGACGAGGAGCTGCCCCTCGTCGGCGAGCAGATCGAGCATCCGCCCGTAGTCCATCCTCACCTCGCACCTCATCGCGCCGCTCCCGTCAGGTTCCTGCCGACGACGTCGAGGAACTCGCGGCTCTTGGCCACCAGGTCGTCGGCGTCGCGACCGGTGACCGGGACGCCCGCCTCGGCCGCGGCCCGGCGGTCCGACCGGGCCGCGAAGAAGGCGGCCCACTCCCGCAGCTCGGGTGCCGCCGCGGTGAGCAGGGCCCACACGCTGGTCGGGCGGGTGCGCTCCTGCTGCCGGGCGCGCGCCACCACGACGGCGGTCGCGGCCCGCAGCGCGGCCAGGTGCGCGGCGACGTAGCGCTCCCCCGCGCTGGCGCCGCCCTCGGCCGAGTGCAGCGACGACCGCGCCTGCACCAGGAGGGACATCGAGCCGGCCGGAACGTCGGCGGGCTGGGGCGGTCGGTGGTCCTCCACCGACCGCCGGGGAGCCGGGATCGACAGGTTGGGAATTGACATCGGCGTTCTCCTCGCACACGACGAGACGGTCCAGCCGGGGCGGGTCCGGCGGCGAGGTGCTTCCCCCACCGCACCGCCGAACCCGGATTCGAACATCAGTCCATCGAACCTCAGTTCGAACACCTGAAGATTAGCCCGCTCCCCCGATCGACTCAAGCATTGCGTCGCACATCACCTGTTCGAGCGGTGACCAGCGAAGATGATCACCTGAACGGAGGCAACGGGACGGCTCCGCCGGCACCGGCACGCGACCGGCCCGCGTTCGGGGAAAGACCTCGGCGGCCAAACCGGCTAGGGTTCCGCCCGTGACCGCCGCGCCGTCCCCCCGCTGTGACCGGATCAGCGAGCTGACCGCCGACCAGCTCCGCGCCCGCCTCACCGAAGCCCTGCACGTCTACGTGACCGCGATGGGGTACCCGCCCAGCACCGCGACGCAGCGGGGTCCGATGTGGTCGGCGCACACGATGCGGCCCGGGTGGCGCTGCGTCGGCGCGTTCAACGACCGCGACGAGCTCATCGGCATCGGCTACGGCTACCTCGGCGCCGCGGGCCAGTGGTGGCACGAGCAGGTGCGGCGCGGGCTGCTCAGCGTCGGCGGGGACGTCGACCGGTGGCTGACCGACTACTTCGAGCTCACCGAGCTGCACGTGCACCCGGGCAGCCAGGGCGGCGGACTCGGCGGGGAGATCCTGCGGCGGCTGCTCCTCGGGGCCGAGGGCAGCACCGTGCTGCTGTCCACACCGGAGGGACCGACCCGCGCCTGGCGGCTGTACCGCAGGCTCGGGTTCGACGACGTGCTGCGCGACTACCGGTTCACCGGGGACCCGCGTCCGTTCGCGGTCCTCGGCCGGTCGCTGCCGCTGGCGGACTGACCGGCCGGGGCACCTCGCGCCCCGGCCGGCGCCGGGATCACAGCAGCGCGAGCTGCTCCCGCAGCGTGTCCAGCCCCATGGCGCCCATCCGCAGCGCCTGGGCGTGGAACTCCTTGAGGTCGAACGCCGCGCCGTGCCTGCGGCGGGCGTCCTCGCGAGCGGCCAGCCACAGCCGCTCGCCGAGCTTGTAGGACGGCGCCTGCCCCGGCCAGCCGAGGTAGCGGTCGATCTCGTCGCGCACGTGCGCCGGGTCGGCGATGGTGCGGGTGAGCATGAACTCCAAGCCCAGCTCGGGCGTCCAGCGCTGCCCTTCGTGGAAGCCGGTGCCCTTCGGGATCTCCAGCTCCAGGTGCATCCCGATGTCGACGATCACCCGCCCCGCCCGGAAGAGCTGGTCGTTGAGCATCCCGAGCAGGTCGCCGTCGTCGCCGAAGTAGCCGAGCTCGCGCATCAGCCGCTCCGCGTAGAGCGCCCAGCCCTCCCCGTGCCCGGAGACGAAGCACATCAGCCGCTGGAACTTGTTCAGCCGCCCGGACTCGTGCACGCCGGTGGCGATCTGCAGGTGGTGCCCCGGAACGCCCTCGTGGTAGACGACGGTCAGCTCCCGCCAGGTCGGGAAGTCGACGCGGTCGGCGGGCACCGACCACCACATCCGGCCGGGGCGGGAGAAGTCGTCGCTGGGACCGGTGTAGTAGGCGCCGACCCCGCCGCCGGGCGGCGCGATCCGGCACTCCAGGGCCATCAGCCGGTCCGGGATCTCGAAGTGGGTGTCGCGCAGCTCGCGCAGCGCCTCGTCGGACCTGCCCTGCATCCACGCCTCGAATTCGCGCTGCCCGCGGACCAGGTAGCGCGGGTCGGCGTCGAGCGCGGCCGCCGCCTCGGCCGGGGAGGCGCCGGGCTCGATCCGCCGCGCGACCTCGCGCAGCTCCGCCTCGATCGCGGTGAACTCCTGCCAGCCCCACTCGTAGGCTTCCCGCAGGTCCAGCTGGGCGCCGGTGAAGTAGCGGGACCACAGCCGGTAGCGCTGCTCGCCCACCGCGTCGCGCTCCGGGGCCCGCGGCAACAGCTCGTCGCGCAGGAAGTCGGCCAGCTCGGCGTAGGCACCGGCGGCCGATTCGGCGGCGGCGTCGAGCTCCCGGCGCAGCGCCCCATTGACCTGCGCCCCGCCGACCTCCGCCCCGGCGACGAGCTCCGCGAAGAACGACTTCGGCGCACCGCGCCCGGACCAGGTGTCGCACTGCGCCGCCACCTTGGCGATCTGCCGCGCCGCCGAGACCGCGCCCCGGCGGGCGCCTTCGGTCAGGCCCGCGCGCAGCGAGCGCACCGATTCGCCGACCTTCGCCAGCCGGGTGGCGATGGTGCGCCAGTCCTGCTCGGTGGCGGTCGGCATCATGTCGAAGACCTGCCGGACGTCCTGCACCGGACTGGCGATCACGTTCAGCGCCGAGAGGTCGGCGTCGGCCTCGTGCAGCTCCAGGTCGACGCCCACCCGCTCCAGCAGCACCGCCTGCGCGACCCGTTCGGCGTCGTCGGCGGGCACGGCCTCGCGCGCCGCCGCGACCGCGCGCCGCGCCGCCTCCGCCCGGGCCCGGTGGCCCTCCGGCGAGTAGTCCGTCATGTCCTCGTCGTGACCCGGCAGCCCGAGGAAGGTGCCGGAAATGGGGTCGAGCGCGGCCAGCTCGTCGACGAACCGGTCGCTGATCTCGTGCACGCCCTGCTGATCAGTCGCCATGCCCGCCCACGCTAGTCGTCGCCCGCCGGAGCCTCATCCGGATTCCTCCGGCGCGGTCGTGCACCCGGCGAAAACCCGCAGCCGGTGCGACGATTCGGCAGGTGGAGCGGACAACGAGCGGTCGTCGAACGGGCCCCGCCCGCGGTGCGGTGCTGGGTCTGCTGCTGGTGCTCGTCGGGATGGTCACCAGCGGCTGCCTGCACGTGAACGCGGCGCTCACGATCGACGGCGAGGACGCCGTCGCGGGTGAGCTGGTGATCACCACGCAGACCGCCGACGGGAAGGTCCCGTTCCAGTTGACCCCGCCCGAGGACCTGGCCGACCAGGTGCGGATCACGCCTTACGCGCAGGGCGACCGGGTCGGCTCGCACCTGTCGTTCCGCGGCCTGAGCTTCGACGAGGTGACCCGGCTGAGCCAGTCGCTCACCCCGGACGACTCGCGCTACCAGTTCCAGCTCTCCCGCAGCGGCTCGCTGGTGATCCTGGAGGCCTCGGCCGACCTCACCCCGCTGGCCAACACCGACTCGTCGGTCGAGGTCAAGGTCAGCGCGCCGGGCGAGATCACCAGCACCAACGGCGAGGAGAGCGCGGGCACGGTCACCTGGGAGCTGGAACCGGGCGAGGTGACCAGGCTCGCGGCGACCTTCCAGTACGCCAGCGCGACCGGCGGCGGCTGGGTCGGCTGGGCGGCGCTGCTGACCGGCACGACCTTCCTGGTGGCGCTGGTCGTCGCCGCGCTGGCGCTGACCACCCACCTGCGGGCGCGCGCGGCCGAGGAAGCCTGAGCGCGCACCCCGCAAGGCCACCCGGACCGGACCCCTTAGGGTGAGGCGCGAGCCAGTCGTGCCCGCGGGAGCGGGACGGGGAATCCGGTCGGAAGCCGGAGCTGACGCGCAGCGGTAGGGGTGCTGGGCGAGGACACGTGCCACTGGGCCACCAGGCCCGGGAAGGCTCCTCGCCCGTACGAGCCCGAGCCCGAAGACCTGCTGGCTCGCCGGGACGCACACCGCTTCCCGGCTCGCACCCGGGCTTCGCGACCGAGCCCCGAGCGAAGGACGGTAGTCTTGCGCACCCGCCGCGCGGTGGTCCTGACCAGCCTCGCCACCCTCGCCCTCACCAGTTGCGCCGCACCCGAGGCCGGAGCACCGGCACCCGGCGCCGTGTCCGTGCCCAACTGCGACCGGGAGGTCGTGGTCGAGCAACCGCCGCAGCGCGCGGTGAGCCTGAACCAGAGCACCACCGAGATCATGCTGTCGCTGGGCCTGCAGGACCGGATGGTCGGCACCGCGACCTGGACCGACCCGGTGGACCCGGACCTGGCCGAAGCCAACGCGCGGGTGCCGAGGCTGGCCGACAACGCCCCGTCGTTCGAGACCGTGCTGAGCACCGAACCGGACATCGTGCTGGGCGCCTACCAGGCCGTCTTCACCGATGAGCGGGTCGCCTCGCGGGAGCGCTTCGGGCAGCTCGGCGTGCCGACCTACCTGTCGCCGAGCAACTGCCTGCCGGAGGAGGCGCCGCTGGGCGAACCGGTGGTGCTGGAGGACATCTACCGCGAGGTGCGGGAGATCGCGACGCTGTTCGGGGTGCCCGAGCGCGGCGAGGCGCTGATCGCGGACCTGCGCGACCGGGTGTCGGCGGCGCAGCGGAAGGTGGCGGGGCTGGACCTGCCGCCGGAGACCTCCGTGCTGTTCTGGTTCGCCCGCACCGAAACCCCGTACGTGGCGGGCGGCACCGGTGCCCCGGCGATCATGGCGCGCACCCTCGGGGTCCGCGGCACCTACGCCGACCAGCGCTCGATGTGGCCGCAGATCGGCTGGGAGGACATCCTGGCCCGCAACCCCTCGCTGCTGGTGCTCGGTGATCTGACCCGCGACGGCGAGGGCGACTCGTTGCGGGCCAAGGTCGACTTCCTGCGCGGCGACCCGGCCGTCTCCCGGCTCCCGGCGGTGCGCGAGCAGCGCTGGCTGCCGATGACCGGCACGGCGCTGAACGTGAGCCTGCAGACCATCGACGGGATCGAGGCCCTGGCCGACGCGCTGGTCGAGCTGGACCGGCAGCGGTGAGCCGCGCGCCGCGTCCCGGCCGGGCCGCGGGGCTGGTGCTGGTCGGCGTGCCCGCGCTGGTGCTGTCGATCGCGGCGGTGATCACCACCGGACCGGCCGACCTCGGTGTCGCGGAGGTCGTCGAGGTGATCGCCGCCCGGTTCGGCTGGGTCGAGACCGACCTGTCGCGGATCGCGCAGGGCATCGTGTGGGAGCTGCGGTTGCCCCGCGCGCTGCTGGCCGCGCTGTGCGGCGCCGGGCTCGCGGTGTGCGGCGCGGTGCTGCAATCGCTGCTGCGCAACCCGCTCGCGGACCCGTTCCTGCTCGGCGTGTCGGCGGGTGCTTCCACCGGCGCGGTCACGGTGGTGGTCCTCGGCCTCGGCGCCGGGGTGATCGGCCTGACCTCGGGGGCGTTCGTCGGCGCGCTCATCGCCTTCGGCCTGGTGATGCTGCTGGCCCGGCTGGCCGGTGGCGGGACCGGCCGGGTGATCCTCGCCGGGGTCGCGGGCACCCAGCTCTTCTCGTCGCTGACCTCCTACGTCGTGATGACCTCGGCCGACGCCGAGCAGACCCAGGGCGTGCTGTTCTGGCTGCTCGGCTCGCTGGCCGGGGCGCGCTGGACCGACGTGGTGATCGCCGCCGCGGTGACCGCCGCCGGGCTGGCGGTCTGCCTGTCCCAGGCCGGGCGGCTGGACGCGTTCGCCTTCGGCCAGGACGCGGCCGCCTCGCTCGGCGTGCCGGTGGCGCGGTTGCGCGCGCTGCTGCTGGTCACCACCGCCCTGCTCACCGCGACGCTGGTCGCGGCGGCGGGGGCGATCGGCTTCGTCGGTCTGGTGCTGCCGCAGGCGATGCGGTTGGTCGTCGGCCCCGGGCACCGCGCGCTGCTGCCGGTGTCCGCCGTCTACGGCGCCCTGCTGCTGGTCTGGGTCGATGCGCTGGCGGGCACCCTGGCCGCGCCGCAGGAGGTACCGGTCGGGGTGATCACCGCGATCGTCGGCGTGCCGGTCTTCGCCGCGCTGCTGGTGCGCAAGCGGGGCCTGACGTGAGGTCCGGCCACCGGCACCACCACGCGTTTTCGAGGGAGGAGCGGGCATGAGCTTCCGGACCCGGGAGCTGTCCTGGCACGCCGGTGGCGCGCTGATCGTCGACGGCATCAGCACCGAGGTGGAACCCGGCCGCACCCTCGGGCTGCTCGGGCCCAACGGGTCCGGCAAGTCGTCGCTGCTGCGGCTGCTGGCCGGGCTGCGACGGCCTTCCGCGGGCAGCGTGCTGCTCGACGAGCGGGAGCTCGGCGGGTTCGGCCGCCGCGAACTGGCCCGCCGGGTCGCGGTGGTCGAGCAGGAGTCCAGCACCGAGCTGGACCTGTCGGTGCGCGACGTGGTCGCCCTCGGCCGCACCCCGCACCGCACCGGCTGGGGCGGGGAGCACCCCGACGACGCGGCGGCGGTGCGCCGGGCGCTGGCCGCCACCGGGCTGGACGGCCTCGCCGAGCGGCGGTGGCACGCCCTGTCCGGCGGGGAGCGGCAGCGCACCCAGATCGCCCGCGCGCTGGCCCAGGAACCCTCCGAGCTGCTGCTCGACGAACCTACCAACCACCTCGACATCGCCCACCAGCTCGAACTGCTGGCGCTGATCCGCACCTTGCCGCTGACCACCGTGGTCGCGCTGCACGACCTGAACCTGGCCGCCGGCTACTGCGACCGGCTGCTGGTGCTGGCCGGCGGCCGGGCGGTGGCCGCCGGTGCCCCCGCCGACGTGCTCACCGAGGACCTGGTCGCCGAGGTCTACGGCGTGGCCTGCGAGGTCGTCGCGACCCCGGAGGGCGCTCCGCACATCCGGTTCCGCGGTCCGGTCGGCCGGTGACGCACGACGCGGTACCGATCACGCTCCGTGTCCATTCACCCGGACGTGGACGCCGCGGCGGGACCCGCCAGCCGCGGCGCGCGGACATCGCGGAGGATGGTGGCGTGCCCGTTTCGCATCCGACCACCGAGAACAGCACCGACGAGGACGCCGTCGTGGAACACGATCTACCCGGTGCGGTGCAGCACCTGCTGACCCGGTACCTCCGGCAACGACGTGCCGAGGCCGCCGACCTGGACCCGGCCTTCGGGACCGCGGTGGACAAGCTCGCCCGGTTCGTCCTCGGCGGCGGCAAGCGGCTGCGGCCCACCTTCGCCTGGTGGGGGTGGCGCGCGGCGGGCGGCGCCGCGCAGGGCCCGGAGGCGGTCGCGGCGCTGCGCGCGGCCAGCGCCCTGGAACTGCTCCAGGCCTGCGCGCTGGTGCACGACGACCTCATCGACGACTCCGACACCCGCCGCGGTCACCCGACCGTGCACCGCGAGTTCGCCGCGCTGCACGAGGAATCGGACTTCCGCGGCGAGCCGGATTCGTTCGGCACCGCCGCCGCCGTGCTGCTCGGCGACCTCGCCCTGGCCTGGGCCGACGACCTGGTGCAGGAGTCGGGGATGGGCGCCGACGCGCTGCGCCGCGCCCGCGAGCCGTGGCGGGCGATGCGCACCGAGGTGATGGCCGGGCAGTACCTCGACGTGCTGGGCCAGTTCCGGGATGACGAGACCCCGCAGGCCGCGCTGCGGATCTGCGAGCTCAAGGCCGCGTCCTACACCGTGCAGCGCCCGCTGGAGATCGGGGCCCAGCTCGCCGGGGCCGATCCCGCGACGCTGGGATCGCTGGGCCGCTTCGGCGCCGACATCGGTGTCGCCTTCCAGCTCCGCGACGACCTGCTGGGCGTGTTCGGCGATCCGGAGGTGACCGGCAAGCCCGCGGGGGACGACCTGCGCGAGGGCAAGCGGACGGTGCTCATCGCCGAAGCGGTGGACAACGCGCGGCGGCAGGACGACCAGCAGGCGCTGGCCGAGCTGCGCGGCGTGCTCGGCGACGCCGACCTCGACCCCGCGCGGGTCGAGCGGACGCGCGGGCTGCTCACCCGGCTCGGCGCGGTCGACGCGGTGGAGCGGCGGATCACCGACCTGACCGGGTCGGCGATCCGGGCGCTGCGCTCCGCGGGGGTCGCCGAGCCCGCCGCGACCGAGCTCGCCGAGCTGGCCATCGCGGTGACCGACCGCACCCGCTGATGCGCACCGTCACCGGCCGCACCGACCACGTCGTCATCGTCGGCGCCGGGCTGGCCGGGCTCGCCTGCGCGCTGCACCTGGCGGGGGCCGGGCGGCGGGTCACCGTCGTCGAGCGGGAGGAGGTCCCGGGCGGACGCGCCGGGCTGCGGCTGCTCGACGGCTACCGGATCGACACCGGACCCACCGTGCTCACCATGCCCGAGCTGCTCGACGAGGCGCTGGGCGCGGTGGGCGGGTCGATCGACGACGCGCTCGACCTCGTCCCGCTCGACCCGGCCTACCGGGCCCGCTTCGCCGACGGTTCCGTGCTCGACGTGCGCACCGGCGGCGAGGCGATGGAGGACGAGGTCCGCCGCTTCGCCGGCCCCGGGGAGGCGGCCGGGTACCGGCGGCTGCGGCGCTGGCTCACCGAGGTCTACCGGGCCGAGCTGGACCGCTTCATCGACGCGAACTTCGACTCCCCGCTGGACCTGGCCTCGCCGGAGCTGGCCCGGCTGGTCGCGCTGGGCGGCTTCGGCCGCCTCGACCGCGCGATCGGCCGCTTCCTGACCGACGAGCGGCTGCGCCGGGTGTTCTCCTTCCAGGCGCTCTACGCCGGGCTCGACCCGCGCCAGGCCCTGGCGCTGTACGCGGTGATCCCGTACATGGACACCATCGGCGGCGTGTGGTTCCCGCGCGGCGGGATGCACGCGGTGCCCACCGCGATGGCCGACGCGGCGCGCCGTGCCGGGGTCGAGTTCCGCTGGGGCGCCGAGGTGGAGTCGCTGGAGCGGCGCGGCGACCGGATCACCGCGGTGCGCACCCGGCACGAGCGGATCGCCGCCGACGCCGTGGTGCTCACCCCGGACCTGCCGGTCGCGCGGAGGCTGCTCGGCGAGCGGCCCCGGCGGCGGTTGCGCTGGTCGCCGTCGGCGGTGGTGCTGCACGCGGGCACCACGACGAGCTGGGACGACGCCCACCACACGATCTCCTTCGGCGCGGCGTGGCGCTCGACGTTCACCGAGATCATCCGGGACGGGCGGCTGATGACCGACCCGTCGCTGCTGATCACCCGCCCCACCGCCACCGACCCGGGGCTGGCGCCGCCCGGCCGCGAACTGCACTACGTGCTGGCGCCGTGCCCGAATCTGGCGACCGGGCCGCTGGACTGGGCGCGGATCGGCCCCGCCTACCAGGAGGAGCTGCTGGGCGTGCTGGAACGGCGCGGGTACACCGGCTTCGGCACCGCGCTCGACGTGGCCGAACTCGTCACCCCCGCCGACTGGGCGGCGCGCGGCCACGCGGCGGGCACCCCGTTCTCGGCCGCGCACACCTTCCCGCAGACCGGGCCGTTCCGCCCGCGCAACCTGGTGCGCGGGCGGTCCAACGCGGTCCTGGCGGGATCCGGCACCACTCCCGGCGTGGGGGTGCCCCCGGTGCTGCTGTCCGGCAAGCTCGCCGCCCGCCGGATCACGGGCTGACCAGGGCGGAGTGCGCGAGGGGTCAGAACCCCATCGCCTGAGCGCGCCTCTTGACCTCCCTGCCCCGGTCCCCGCGCAGCGCGTCGATCGGGGTGCCGGGCAGCGTGTCGTCGGCGGTGAACAGCCAGCGCAGGATCTCGTCGGGGTGGTAGCCGGAGTCGAACAGCAGCGTGATCGTGCCGGGCAGGCCCTTCACGATGTCGGTCTCGGCGAAGAACGCCGTCGGGACGCCGAGCTCGCCGTCGCGCCGGATCGCGAGCAGGTGGCCATCGCGGATCAACTGGTGCACCCGGGTGACCGACCGGCCGAGTCGCCGGGCGACCTCGGGCAGCGGGGTGAGCTCCACGTCGGGAGCGAGCACATCCTGGGCAGCGGGAATCGCACTCACGCCGCACACGATGCCACATCGGCCCGACGGTCGCCGAGCACCGGACGGGGTGGTGGTCGATCCACCGGATCGGGCACCGGGCCCGCCGCGGCACCCCTACGATGGGCGGTCGTGCCCCGACATCGACCGCAGCCGCCGCCCTCGACCGGGCCTTCGATCCCTCACCTGCCACAATCGTGGCGGAACGACTACCCGGCGGTTGGCGGCAGATGACTCATGAGAACCGGTCCGGTCGAGGGGGCAACCTCGTCGGCGCCATGCTCGAACGGCGGTACCGGGTCGACTCGCTGATCGCCCGGGGCGGCATGTCCACCGTCTACCGCGGGCTCGACACCCGGCTCGACCGGCCGGTGGCGCTGAAGGTGATGGACGAGCAGTACTCCGGCGACCGCTCCTTCGTGGAGCGCTTCGAGTCGGAGGCCCGCGCCGCCGCCCGGCTGCACGACCCGAACATCGTCGCGGTCTACGACCAGGGCGTCGACCGCCGCGCCGACGGCGACCACGTGTTCCTGGTGATGCAGCTCGTCGAGGGCTGCACGCTGCGCGACCTCATCGTGGACCGGGGCAGGCTGCCGGTGCCGCTGGCGCTCAGCGTGCTCGAACCGGTGCTCTCCGCGCTGGCCGCCGCGCACGGCGCCGGCATGGTGCACCGCGACGTCAAGCCGGAGAACGTGCTGATCGGCGAGGACGGCACCGTCCGGGTCGCCGACTTCGGCCTGGTCCGCGCGGCGGCCTCGGCGGGCACCACGAGCGGCAGCGTCATCCTCGGCACCGTCGCCTACCTCTCCCCCGAGCAGGTCACCACCGGCGCCGCCGACCTGCGCACCGACGTCTACGCCGCGGGCGTGGTGCTGTTCGAGATGCTCACCGGGCACCCGCCCTACGTCGGGGACACCGCGCTGTCGGTGGCCTACCGGCACGTCAACGACGACGTGCCCGCTCCGGGCACGCAGGTCGACGGCGTCCCGCCCGCGCTGGACGAGCTCGTGGTCCGCGCCACCCGCCGCGACGCGCAGGCGCGTCCCGCCGACGCCGCCGCGATGCTCGCCGAGGTGCGCCGGGTCCGCGGGGAGCTCGGCATCGCCCCGGTGCCGGTACCGGTGCCCAGCAGCGCCGAGCGCACCACCGTGATGCCCACCGCCCAGCACCCGCCGCCGGAGCAGGGCGATCCGCCGACCGAGCAGTTCGCCGCGGTCCGCGACGTGCCCGCCGCCGGACCGCAGGGCACCCGCGCGCTGCAACGGCCCCGCTCGGCCGAGGAGGAGGACCGCACCCAGGAGTTCGGCGCCGTCGCCGCCGGTCCCTCGCCGCGCGAGCAGGAGCGCCGCCGGGGCAAGCGGGCGGTCGTGGCCTGGACCGCCGTCGTCGCGGTGCTGGCCCTGCTCGTCGGTGGCGTCGCGTTCTGGTTGGGCACCGGCGGCAGCTCCGTCCAGGTCCCGCAGCTCGTCGGCAAGCCCGAAGCCGAGGCGCAGCAGGCGTTGCAGACCGCGGGCCTGCGCTCCACCGTCACGAAGGAGCACGACAACGCCGTGCCGGAGGGCGTGGTGATCAGCTCCTCGCCGGAGCAGGGCGCCCAGGTCTCCACCGAGCGCGAGGTCGCGCTGGTCGTCTCGCTGGGCAAGCCCGCGGTGCCGCCGATCGCCGAGGGCACGCCGCTCGCCGAGGCGGAGATCGAGGTCCGCAACGCGAAGTTGCAGCCCGTGCACGACGAGTCCGCCGACGAGTACCACCAGTCGGTGCCCGAAGGACGCGTGATCCGGGTCGATCCCGCACCGGGCACCCGGCTGGACATCAGCTCCGAGGTGCGCCTGATCGTGAGCCGGGGACCGCCGCCGGTCCCGGTGCCCGACGTGCGCGGTGCCAGCAAGGAGGAGGCGTTCGCGATCCTGAGCAACGCCGGGTTCACCCCGTTCGAGGCCGGGCAGCAGTTCAACGCCGACGTCGAGGGCGGGCACGTCATCGCCACCGACCCGGGCGCCGGTACCGAGGTGCGGCTCGCGGGCAGTCCGCGGATCGGCGTGGTGCTGTCCAACGCCGTCGCGGTGCCCGACCTCAACGGCACCACCGTGGAGCAGGCGCAGCAGGCGATGGCCGAACGCGGGCTGGTGCTCGACGTCAACGCGCTGTGGAACCGGCCGAACATGCGGATCTTCGGCCAGCTCCCGACACCGGGCAGCCGGGTGGAGCCGGGGTCGACGGTTCGGGTGACCGCCTTCTGAGCGTGATGATGATCTCAAGGTAGGTCCGTAACGACCTCCCGCCACCCTGTTGACCAGCGGCGACGGCGACTGGGAAGATCGTCGGATAACCCCGGAACGGGGGATTTGGGCTGGTCGCGCGGGCACCGGCCGTTCGGTGTGGAAATATTGGCCGCACCATGTCCCCGACTGCACCTGCCACGTCGGCGAGCGGTCGGCCCGAGGGGGTCGGCAGGGCCACCGGCGTTCTCGACCTCGGCGGACGCCTGCTGCGCGGTCCGCTGCCGCTGCGCACCATCGCACTGGGCGCCGTCGGCTCCGCACTGCTGCTGATCGGTTCGATCGGCGCGGGCGGCACGCTCGTGCACGATCCGGTCCTCGGCTCCGGCCCGCTGTCCGCGCTGCGCTACGGGCACGGCCGGGACCTCGCCGTCACCGTCGTCTACACCGGGTTCGCGCTGCTGGTGTGGGCCTGGGTGCGGCTCGGACGCGGCGTGCTGGCCCACCTCGTCGACGCCCGCGGCGTGCTGCTGGCGATGAGCGCCTGGCTGCTGCCCATGTTGCCCGCGCCGCCGCTGTTCACCCGGGACGTCTACAGCTACCTCGGGCAGGGCCTGCTCGCGCTGCACGGCCTGGACCCGTACGCGGTGGGGCCCTCGGTGCTGGCCGGGCCGATCCCGGAGAACGTCCACCCGACCTGGCAGACCACGCCCGCGCCGTACGGGCCGCTGTTCATCGGCGTGGCCAAGGGCGTCATCCTGCTCGCCGGGCACGACGTCATCGCCAGCGTGATCGTGATGCGGCTCGTGCTGCTGGCCGGGCTGGCGATGGTGGTGCTCGCGCTGCCCGGTCTGGTCGCCCACCTCGGCGGCAGGCTCCCGGTGGCGCTGTGGCTGGTCGCGGCGAGCCCGATGACGGTGGTGCACCTGGTCGGCGGGCCGCACAACGACCTGCTCATGATCGGGTTGCTGCTGCTGGGCACGCTGCTGGTGCTCGAGGGCAGGCACGGCTGGGGGATCGGGCTGGCCTCGGCCGCGATGGCGATCAAGGCGACCGGCGGCTTGGTGCTGCCGTTCCTGGTGTGGGTGTGGGCCGCGCACCTGGCGGGCTCGCCCCGGCAGCGGTTCGTCCGCGCGGTGGTCCCGGCGCTGGGCATCTTCGCCGTCGTATTCGGCTCCTGCATGGCGCTGGCCAAGGTGGGCTTCGGCTGGCTGCCCGCGCTGTCCGCGCCGGGCATGATCGTGAACTACCTGTCCGCGCCGACCGGGTTCGGGCAGGTGCTGCACACCCTGGTATCGCTGTTCGCGGACGTCGACACCTGGCCGTTCGTCGACTTCGGGCGCGCCGTCGGGTCCTTGGCGCTGGCCGCGGTCATCGGCTGGCAGTGGTGGCAGGCCCGCGCGGGCGGGGTGATCGCGATCCGCCGGGCGGCCGTCGTGCTGGTCGCCGCCGCGCTGCTGTCGCCGACCGTGCTGCCCTGGTACCTGACCTGGGGCTTGGCGCTGGCCTGCGCGCTGCCCTGGACGCCGCGCGCGCTGTCCTACGTCGTCGGCGCGTCCATCGCGCTGGTGCTGGCCTACTACCCGGACGGCGAGCAGGCGATGTACCACTGGCCGTTCGTGGCGGTCGGCATCGCGGCGGCCGTCCTCGGCTCCGCCTCGCTGCTGCGCTACGACCCGCTCGGCTTCAACGACTTCCTCGGCAGGCGACAGCGCGGCGGCTGACGGCCACCCCGGAGCAGCTCACCCGCAGGAGCGTTGAGTGAGGGGCACCCTTGTCCAAGTTACTTGGGCAAGGGTGCCCCTCACTCAACGCTCCTGCGGGTGACCGGCGCAGAACCGGGCGCCGGTCGGGTGGGTCAGTGGCGGAGCATCTCGGCGACCAGGAACGCCAGCTCCAGCGACTGCTGGGTGTTCAGGCGCGGGTCGCAGGCCGTCTCGTAGCGGCCGGCGAGGTCGGTGTCGGAGATGTCCTGGGCGCCGCCGAGGCACTCGGTGACGTCCTCACCGGTCAGCTCGATGTGGATGCCACCGGGGTGGGTGCCGAGCCGGTGGTGCACCTCGAAGAAGCCCTGCACCTCGTCGACGACCCGGTCGAAGTGCCGGGTCTTGTAGCCGGTGCTGGCCTCGTGGGTGTTGCCGTGCATCGGGTCGCACTGCCAGATGACCTGGTGACCGGAGGCGGTGACCTTCTCCACGATCGGCGGCAGCGCGTCGCGGACCTTGCCGTTGCCCATCCGGCTGATCAGGGTGAGCCGGCCCGGCTCGTTGTTCGGGTCCAGCCGCTCGACGTACTCGACGGCCTGCTCCGGGGTGGTGCTCGGGCCGATCTTCAGACCGATCGGGTTCGAGATCAGCTCGGCGAAGGCGATGTGCGCGCCGTCGAGCTGGCGGGTCCGGTCGCCCACCCACAGGAAGTGCCCGGACAGGTCGAAGAGCCGGGGCGTCGGTCCGCTGGTGTCGAGCCGGAGCATCGCGCGCTCGTAGTCCATCACCAGCGCCTCGTGGCTGGCGTAGAACTCGACGCCGTGCAGGCTGCTGTCGTCGACGCCGCAGGCCGCCATGAAGCGCAGCCCCCGGTCGATCTCGGCGGCCACCGACTCGTAGCGCTCCCCCGCCGGGGAGTTCAGCACGAAGTCCTTGTTCCAGTCGTGCACCTGGGTCAGCGCGGCCATCCCGGCGCTGGTCAGCGCGCGGGAGAGGTTCATCGCGGCGCTGGCGTTGGCGTAGGCGCGGATCAGCCGCGACGGGTCGTGCCGCCGGGCGTCCTCGTTCGCCTGCAACGAGTTGACCATGTCGCCCCGGTAGGACGGCAGGCCCAGGGCGTCGGTGTCGCTGGAGCGCGGCTTGGCGTACTGGCCCGCCAGCCGGCCGACCTTGACCACCGGCATGCTCGCGCCGTAGGTCAGCACCACGGCCATCTGCAGCAGGGTGCGGATGTTGCCCCTGATGTGCGGCTCGGTGTTGTCGGCGAAGGTCTCGGCGCAGTCCCCGCCCTGGAGCAGGAACGCCTCCCCGCGCGCGACGGCGGCGAGGTTGTCCCGCAAGCGGTCCACCTCGGTCGGCACGGTCACCGGCGGTACGCTCTCCAGCACCTTGCGCACCTGCTCCGCCTGTCCGGCGTCGGGCCAGGTGGGCTGCTGCGCGGCGGGCCGGGCCAGCGCATCGTCGAGCCGGTCGCGCATCTCCTGCGGCAGCGGAGGCAGGTCCGGCAAATCATCAACGGGGACGTCGACGCTCCAGTTCACCCCACCAGAATAGGGGTTCGACGCCACCGATTTTCACGTGGGAGAGGTGACGCACAGCCCGGATGGTCCTGGGCAGCTCGATTCAGCCGTCCGCCAGCTTGCGGTGGTCCCAGCTGATGGTCCGGGTGGGGGTGAAGCGCAGCCCGACCCGCTTCGCCGCCCGCTCCCGCAACTCCTCCGGGTCCTCGCGCTCCCGCGCCCCCGCGTAGCGGCGGGCCAGCCCGGCGCCGATGCGCCGCACCTCGGCCGGGTCGTCGAGCACCTCCACCGAGCACTCCAGCGACACGCCCCGGAGCTGGTCGTAGCTCTCCCCCGCCTCCAGCAGCAGCGTGGCCCGGGGATCGCGGCGCAGGTTCACCGTCTTCTGCGACTTGCCGAAGGACCACACCTCGATGCGCGGCCCGTCGGGCACGAACCACATCGGCACCAGGTGCGGCCGTCCGCCGGGCTTCACCGTGGCCAGCACCACGACCCGCCGGGCGGCGATGAACCCGTCGATCTCGGCCTGGGTCATGGTGATCCGGTCACGTCGCGACATCGTCGTCCTCCGATCGGCCGGGGTCGATCCTCGCCGGGCAGCGACGCCCCGTCAACGCCCGCCCGACCGGTCGCCCAGGCTGGCGAGGAACGCGCCCCACCGGGCGCGCGGGAACGCCAGCACCGGCCCAGCGGGATCCTTGGAGTCCCGCGCGACGACGGCACCCCCGACGAACGCGACCTCGACGCAATTCGCTCCGTTGTCGCTGTAGCTGGAGCGACGCCACCCAGCGCGGGGGCTCACCGGTCGCCCAGGCTGGCGAGGAACGCGCCCCACCGGGCGCGCGGGAACGCGAGCACCGGCCCGGCCGGATCCTTGGAGTCCCGCGCGACGACAGCGCCCTCGACGAACGCGACCTCGACGCACGCACCCTGGTTCATGCTGCGGTTCGACTTCCGCCAGCGGAGGACGGGCACATCACGCACTGGGGCCTCCTAGGTCAGCTCACTGAGCACCTCTCGGATGAACGCCTTGGATTCTTCCTGATCCAGGGCTTCTTCGCGAAGCGCTTTCGCGATCCCCCGGTACGTGCCGATGAGGACCGGATCTTCGACGTCGTAGCGAGCTCCGAGCACGGGATGGCCCTCGACGAAGACGCCGGGGCTGAAATCGTCGAACTCCAGCAGGATGAACTTGCCGTCCATACCCGAATGCGCCCCGACACTCGTGGGCATGACCTGGACGCCGACGTGGGGCCGTTCAGCCATCTCGACGAGGCGCCGCAGCTGCGCTCCGTGAATCTCGCTCCCGCCGATCGGCCGCCGCAGCGCGGCCTCCTCGATCACCACGTCCAACGCGAGAGGGATCGGCTCGGCGAGACGGCGCTGGCGCTCAAGCCGGAGTTCCGCGACCTTCGATCGGTGCTCCGGCTCAACCGTTCGGCTGGCCGCAGTCAACGCCGTTGCATAACCCGTGGTTTGCAGGAGTCCGGGTATGACGAGCTGTTCGTAGTTGAACTCGTAAGCGGCCTCTCCCTCGGACCCGAGGAAGAACGCGAACCAGTCCTCGACCACCTCGGCGTACGGCGCCCACCAGCTCGGTTCCGCCGAGCGGCGTGCCTGCTCGACAAGCGTGGCCGACTCCTCAGGAGGCGCGCCGTAGTAGCGCAGCAGGTCGCGAACGTCGCGATGCTGGAGCCGGTACATGCCCGCCTCCATCTGACTGATCTTCCCGCGCGAGCAGCCGAGTTCTTCGGCGGCCTCGTTCGTCGCCCGCCGTGCCTCCGCCCTGAAATGGCGCAGACGCACACCGATCCTGCGCCGTTGTGCGGGCGGGCCGAGTTCCTGGACCTGCTCCGCCAGCTCACCCAGGACGAGGCGCCTCGGGTGTTCTCGCTCTGCGCGGAGGTGGGCGAGCGCTACGACGGGCACGTCGAGTTCTGGGGGATGGCCTTCGACGACCACGTCGACGTGATCAGCGCTTCCGGGCGGCTGCGCGGGACGTTCCGGTCCGCGGAAGCGGCGTTGCGGCGGCTGTCCGGTGGGGGCCGCTTGCACCTGGTGTGGGTCGACGGGCGCCGCTGAGGTCTTCGGCGGCGCCCGTCGCCGGGGTCAGCCGCGAGCGGGTTCCGGGGTGGCGAGCCGCTGCTGGTACTCGTGCTCGACGGCGTCGGCGTCGTAGCCGACCGGCTCCCAGCGCTTGGCCAGCAGGGCGACCATGCCCAGCAGCGGGGCGGCGGCGATCACCCAGAACACCCCGGTGCCGAACGAGGCGCTGAGCACCGGGAAGAAGAACAGCGACAGCGTGGAGCCGACGCGCAGCGTGCCCTGGTTGAAGCCGATGCCGGTGCCGCGCAGCTCGGTCGGGTAGCTCAGCGACGCGAAGTTCATGAAGTTCGCGCCGGGGCCGCCGCCCTGGGCGAACATGAAGCCGCCCAGCGCGAACAGCGCCAGCAGCACCCAGGCCGTCGACGACGGATCGCCGATCACGGCCAGCACCACCAGCGCGGTGAGCTGGACCGCGAAGCCCCAGAAGGTCATCCGCCAGGCGCCCGCCGAGTTCGCCAGCCGCATCCCGAGCAGGCCGCCGGTCACCGCGAAGACCAGGTTGAGCACCAGGGACGCCGAGATCGTGTTCAGGTCCCCCTGGCCGAGCAGGCTCGCGATGATGATCGGCAGGCCGTAGGCCACCGCGTTGTAGGAGAAGGTCTGGGCCAGCGCCACCGCCAGCGCCTGGAAGGTGCGGGGCCGGAACCGGCGCGCGAACAGCGTCCGGAACTGGTGCAGCGAGGCCCGCGGCTTGGACTCCCGCTTCGGCCGCTCGGCGTCCTCGGCCACGACCGCGTCCACCCCGTACGAATCCCGCAGGATGCGGGCCGCGCGTTCCAGGTCGCCCTGGTTGGCCGCCCAGGACGGCGACTCGTTCATGTACTTGTTGCGCACCAGCAGGATGACGATCGCGGGCACCGCGCCGAAGCCGACCGTGAACCGCCACAGCAGGTCGTGCTGCGAGTCGGGCAGCAGGAAGTACAGCGCCAGGATGACCAGGTAGCAACCGCTGGTCGCCACGTACCAGGCCGGCGACCAGGAGGCCGTGCGCGACCCCTTGCTGCCCTTGCCGCGCAGCCGGGAGAACTCGGCGAGGAAGGCCATCGCCACCGGGATGTCCATGCCGACCCCGATGCCCATCAGGAACCGGAACACGATCAGCACCTCGGCGTTGGGCGCCAGCGCGCAACCGATCGCCGAGACGACGAAGAACAGCATGTCCGCCATGAAGACCCGGTACCGGCCGAGCCGGTCCACCAGCACGCCGCCGAGCCAGGCGCCGAGGATCGCGCCGACGCTGATCGACGCGGTGACCGCGCCCGCGCCCGCCGGGGAGAGGCCGAACTCCTCCCGGATCTGGGTGATGCCGTAGGCCAGCGAGGTCAGGTCGTAGGCGTCGAGGAAGATGCCGCCGAGGGCCAGCAGCACGATCATCTTCGCGTGGCTGCCCCGGGCCGCGCCGGAGTTGACCAGCTCGGTGACGTCCCGGGCCGAGCGGATGAGCACGGTCTCGCGCTCGGCGGCAGGTTGGGTGGACACGGGGAGCCCCTTCCAGGTGTCGCGCCGTTGGATTCGCGACGGGCGACGCTACCTGGTGGGACACCCCGGTCCAGATCGTGGAACAGCCGGTGTCGGCGCCGCGTGACCGGCCGGACACCCCGGGTGCCGATGCCCGGCCGGATGCGGCGAACGTCTCAGTCCCGGCGGGACCGCGGCGGCCCTCAGCCGAAGAGGACCTCGGCTTCGGCCAGGCGCTCCGGCGGCACCGTCTTCAGCTCGGCGGTCGCCTCCCGCAGCGGCACCCGGACGATGTCGGTGCCGCGCAACGCGACCATGCTGCCGAACTCGCCCGCCGCGACGGCGTCGATGGCGTGCAGCCCGAACCGGGTGGCCAGCACCCGGTCGTAGGCGGTGGGCGGGCCGCCGCGCTGGGTGTGGCCGAGCACCACGGCCCGGGACTCCTGCCCGGTGCGCTCGGCGAGCTCGTCGGCCAGCCAGGTGCCGACGCCGCCGAGCCGGACGTGGCCGAAGGCGTCGCGCTCCCCGGTGGCCAGGAGCTCCTCCCCGCCCGCGGGCACCGCGCCCTCGGCCACCACGACGATCGGCGCGTACTGCCGCTCGAACCGCTGGCGCACCAGGTCGCAGACCTTGTCGACGCTGAACGGCTGCTCCGGCACCAGGATCACGTTCGCCCCGCCGGCCAGGCCGGAGTGCAGCGCGATCCAGCCCGCGTGCCGCCCCATCACCTCCACCACCAGCGCCCGGTGGTGCGATTCGGCGGTCGTGCGCAGCCGGTCGATGGCCTCGGTGGCGATGTGCACCGCGGTGTCGAAGCCGAAGGTGTAGTCGGTGGCGCCGAGGTCGTTGTCGATCGTCTTGGGCACCCCGACCACCGGCACGCCGTCGTGGGTGAGCTGCTCGGCGACGCCGAGGGTGTCCTCGCCGCCGATCGCGATCAGCGCGTCCACCCCGTGCTCGGCGAGCGTCGCCTTCACCCGGGCGACGCCGTCGTCCACCTTGTACGGGTTGGTGCGCGAGGAGCCGAGGATCGTGCCGCCCCGGTTGAGGATCTCCTCCACCGAATCCAGCGTGAGCGGTGTGGTCAGCCCTTCGAGCGGGCCGAGCCAGCCGTTGCGGAATCCCACGATCTCGTGGCCGTGGATCGAGATCCCGTTGCGGGTCACCGCTCGCAGCACCGCGTTGAGCCCCGGGCAGTCCCCACCGCCGGTGAGCACTCCGACACGCATTCCAGCCTCCAGCCGTCAGCATCCAGGTCTCCCCCGGATCGACAGCCTGTCATGGACTGGATCGGTGCAGCAAGTAATCGGCCGATCACCGCGCGTCCTCGGGTTCCCCTGCGGCCGGCGCCGCGCGGTGGGGGCCGCGGTCGATCAAGCGAGGCCGCGCTGGTGGCGGGTCCGCTCCAGCACCTCCCACCGGCGCAGGTTGTGCCGCGCGTCGGCGAGGGCGTCGTGCGCGTTGGCGGGGGCGGCGGGCAGCCGGGGCTTGCCCAGGTCGTCCCAGCGCTGCCGCAGGTCGCGGGTGAACTTCGGGATGGCCGGGGGCAGCGCGGGCATCGCGCCCCAGAGCTGGGCCAGCGCCACGTGGTCGTAGGCGGCGTACCAGGCCCACAGCTCGATGCCCTCGTCGCCGTGCGCGGTCAGGAAGTCCAGCAGGGCGTCGCGGATCGCGGCGCGGGACAGCCAGCGCTGGTCCGCGGGCGGCGGCAACTGCGGCAGGACGTGGCGCCGGACCCACTGCCCGGCCTTGCCCGCGTCGAACTCGGTGGACACCGCGTAGAACTCGCGGCCGGACTCGTCGACCACCCCGATCGACACCAGGTCGATGGTGTACCCGTCCTCGATGAATTCACAGTCGTAGAAGAACCGCACCCGGTCAGGTTAAGCGCCGGTGCGGCGCGCTCCCGGCGCGGGCCGTCAGCCCGCCTTCGCCTCGGGCAGCCGCTCCGGACCACCGGAATCGCCCCAGCCGGCCACCTGCTTGCCCTGCGCGGCCAGGTCGTCCTTGACCTTCGCGGCGTAGACGTCGACGTACTCCTGACCGGACAGCTCCATCAGGGCGTACATGATCTCGTCGGTGATGGAGCGCTCGACGAACCGGTCACCGGCCATCCCGTCGTAGCGGGAGAAGTCCAGGGGCTCGCCGACCTCGATGACCACCTTGTGCGGCCACCACATCGTGGAGCCGATCGGGTTGACCCGGTCGGTGCCGAACATGGCGATCGGGATGACCGGCACGCCCGACTCCAGCGCCATCCGCGCCACGCCGGTCTTGCCCTTGTAGAGCCTGCCGTCGGGCGAGCGGGTGCCCTCCGGGTAGACGCCGAGCAGCTTGCCCTCGCGGAGCAGCCGGACCCCGGTGTCCAGCGCGGCCTGGGCGGCGGCGCCGCTGGAGCGGTCGATGGGCACCTGGCCCACGCCGGTGAAGAAGAAGCGCTTGAACGCGCCCTTGAGGCCCTTGCCGGTGAAGTACTCGCGCTTGGCGAGGAAGGTGACCCGGCGCGGCATCATCAGCGGCATGAAGAACGAGTCGGCGACCGCGAGGTGGTTGCTGACCAGGATCGCGCCGCCGTCGGCGGGGACGTGTTCGACGCCGAGGATCTTGGGGCGGCAGAACAGCTTCATGAGGGGACCGAGCAGTAGATGCTTCATCACCCAGTACAGCACTGTGCCGCAGCCTTCCTGACGCGCCGAGTTCCCGGTTCAGCGTACGGAGCCCGGTCAGCAGGCACAATGCGCACCCCGGCGGCGGCGACTCGGGTCGATCGAGTATCCCCGGACGTCGGTTGGCCGTGCGACGATGGAGCGGTGTCCGTGCCGTCGCGGTGGGAGGCCGACGTGTCCCAGGTCCTGTCCGGTGCCGAGCCGTTCGCGCACGACGGCCCGGCCGAGGTCGGCGTCCTGGTCTGCCACGGCTTCACCAGCACCCCGCAGAGCGTGCGGGCCTGGGCCGAGCACCTGGCCGCGGCGGGGTGCGCGGTGCGCTGCCCGCTGCTGCCCGGGCACGGCACCCGCTGGCAGGACCTCAACGGCACCGGCTGGCACGACTGGTACCGGGCCGCCGAGCGGGAGCTGCTGGCGCTGCGCGAGCGCTGCCGGTCGGTGTTCGTGTTCGGGCAGTCGATGGGCGGCACGCTCGCGCTGCGGCTGGCCCAGCGGCACCCGGACATCGCCGGTCTGGTGCTGGTGAACCCGTCGGTGACGACCCGGCGGACCGGGGCGGCGCTGCTGCCCCTGCTGGCCCGCCCCCCGCTGTCCTGGGTGGTGCCGTCGCTGCCCGGGGTGGCGGGCGACGTCGCGGCGCCGGGCGTCCGGGAGCTGGCCTACGACCGGATGCCGCTGCGCGCGATGGCCAGCCTGCGGCGCCTCTGGTCGGTCGTGCGCGCCGAGCTCGGGGAGGTGCGCCAGCCGCTCGTGCTGTACCGGTCGGCGGTCGACCACGTCGTCGAACCGGTCAACGCCGAACTGGTGCTCGCCGGGGTGCGCAGCGCGGACGTCACCGCGCACGTGCTGGCCGACAGCTTCCACGTCGCGACCCTGGACCACGACGCGCCCGCGCTGTTCGCCGGTAGCGTCGAGTTCATCCACCGCATCCACCACGAACGGGCCGAGGAACCGGCATGAGCACGCGCCACGACAACGCCGATGGGCCGGAGGACATCGACGCGGCCTTCGCCGAGATCGTCGCCGGTCTGGAACGCGATTCGACGTTCGGCTCCTGGCCGCGCGAGGACGAGCCGCGGCGGACCGAGGAGGACGACGCCGCGCGCCCCGAACCGGCGCCCGCGCCGGAGCCGGCGAGCGGGCCCCGGGACTGGACGCCGGAGGCGGACGAGGCGGAGGAGCACTACGTCCCGCCCGAACCACCGCCGCTGCCGAAGCCGGGGTGGAGCACCGTGGCCGGGGTGGCGGTGGTGTGCCTCGGGGTGGTCCTGCTGGCGCTGCCGGCGCTGGTCGGCCCCAGCACGCTGCCGATCGGGCTGGTGCTGATCAGCGCGGGGATCGGCTGGCTGCTGCTGCGCATCCGCAACCGCCCGGGCCCCGACGCCGACGACGAGGACGGCGGCGCCCAGGTCTGAGCTCCCGCGCGCCTCAGCGGTCCCCGCGCTCCGCCGCGCCCCGCCTGCCGCACCCGGCGCCGGTCACCGCGGCGACACCCCCGCGCCCGACATCCCCAACCCCGACATCCCCGCGCCCGGCATCCTCACGCCCGGCGGCCACGTGCTCCCGCGCCAGCGTGGCGGCACCGACCACGGTGGCCTCCGCGCCGAACGCGGCCAGCGCCACCCGGGCCACGGGCCGGTGCCCGCTGCCGGTGACCGCGTCGGCGTAGTGCTGCTCGGCGCGGTCCAGGAACAGGTGCGCCGAGCCCGAGACGCCGCCGCCGATGACCACGACCTCCGGGTCGTAGACGTCGGCGACCAGGGCCAGGCCCTCCCCCAGCCAGCGCGCCAGCTCCTCGAACGCCCAGCGCGCGACGGGGTCACCGGCCTCGGCGGCCCGGGCGACGTCGAGGCCGGTCAGAGCGGTGCGGTCGACCTCGGCCAGCGCGGTCGCGGCGCCCGGGTCGGCGGCGAGGCGCTCCAGCGCGGTCCGGGCCAGCGCGGTCCCGCTGCAGTAGCGCTCCCAGCAGCCGCGCTTGCCGCACGAGCAGGGCCTGCCGCCCGGCACCACCCGCAGGTGGCCGAGCTCCGGGGCGACGCCGTGGGCGCCCCGGAACACCTCGCCGTCGAGCACGGTGGCCGCGCCGATGCCGGTGCCGATGGCGACCAGGGTGGCGGTCCGGGCGCCGGTGGCCGCGCCGAAGCGCTGCTCGGCGATGCCCGCGGCGTTCGCGTCGTGCTCCAGCACCACCGGCACGCCCAGCCGCGCGGCGAGCTCGTCGGCGACCGCCACGTGCCGCCACGCCAGGTGCGGGGCGAAGCGCACCACCCGCCGGTCCTCGCTGACGAATCCGGCGACGGCCAGACCGACCGCGGCGACCGGGTACCGCTCGCACAGCGCGCGCACCGTGGTCGCGATCGCCTCGTTGAGCTCGTGGGCGGTCGGCGGGGTCGCGGCCCGCTCGGTGTCCAGCACGCCGCCGTTCGGGTCGACCACCGAGGCCCGCACGCTGGTCCCGCCGACGTCCACCCCGACGGTCAGCACTGCGCCGCGACGCCCTCGTCACGCAGCACCGGCCCGCCGACGCGGCGCACGTCGATCCGCTGCACGTCCGGTTCCGCGCTCTCCTCCGCCGGTTCCGGACCGGGTTCGGCGACGTGCTCGGCGAGGGCTTCGCGCAGCGCCCGCACGATGCCGGCGAGCTGCTCGGTCATCGCCGACGGCGACTGCCCGCGCAGCAGCGACACCGCCGCGCACACCGGGCACCAGCCGCAACCGTCCGGCTGCGGGTCGAGGTCCCGGCAGGCGCGCAGGTAGCCCTCGGCGCGCTCGGCCAGCGCGTCGAGCAGCAGCCGGATCTCCGCCACGAGCCGTTCGCGTTCCGCACCCACGTCGTCCACCTCACCGCATCCACAGTTCCGGGTCGGGCTTGAACGCCACGGTGACCCCGTCGTCACCGGCCTCCGCCGAGACCACCTCGCAGCGGCGCAGCACCGCGGGCAGGGCGATCAGCCGACGCCTGCCGTCGACCGCGATCGCCAGCTCGTCACCGATCCGGGCCAGGTCGAGTTCGGCGTCGCGGTGCAGCGGCAGCGCGATCTCCAGGCGGTAGACCGCGTCCAGGTCCCGGCCGCCGCCGCTGACCCGCAGCTCCGGAGCGGTGCCGCGCGGGGCCAGCGGGTCATCATCACCGTAGAGCTCGGCGCCCAGCGCGGCGAGCGCGGCGGACCCGACCGGTTCGGCGGCGCGGTGCTCGACGAGCCGCAGCGGCAGTTCGGTGCCCTCGCGCACCGAGTCCAGCACCCGCTCCTGCTCGCGGCGGCGGGTGCGCAGCCACTCGGCCGCCGCGCCCCGGGCCGAGCCGGGGTCGGGCACCACCCGGTTGGCGACCAGCCCGTCGACCCGGATCTGCTGCAACGCCAGGGCGGTGAGCGCGCGCCGGGTCTCGGCGGCGACCACCGCCTCGGGGGTGAGCACCAGGCGCGCGCTGGTGGTCTCGGCGGTGAGCAGGTCGCGGAGCCCGGTGAGCCGTTCGGCGAGCCTGCCCAGCGCGTCGGCGGCGGCGTCCCAGCGGCCCACCTGGTCGCTGCCGGCCAGCCCGGCGAGCAGGCCGCGGACCGCGCGGCGGTGCGCCGGGAACAGCCGCTCCAGGTAGCCGGCCGCGGACTCGGGCAGCGCGAGCAGCCGCAGCGTCTCGGCGGTCGGACCGCAGTCGACGATCACCGCGTCCCACAGCCCGGAGTCGGCCAGCCGGTGCACCTCGGAGAGCGCGAGCAGGTCCTCGACGCCGGGCAGCGCGGTCAGCTCCTCGGCGGCCACCTCGTCCACGCCCGCGCCGTGCAGCAGGGTCCGCAGGTGGCCGCGCAGCTCCCGCCAGGCGTCGTCGACCAGCGCCCGGGTGTGCACCTCGGCGGCGTGCAGCACGACGCCGTCGGAGACCGCCACCTCGCGGGGCCGGGCGTCCAGCGGCGCGCCGAGGGCGTCGGCCAGCGAGTGCGCGGGGTCGGTGGAGACCACGAGCACCTTGCCGCCCCGCGACGCGACGCGCGCGGCGGTGGCGGCGGCGGAGGTGGTCTTGCCGACGCCGCCCTTCCCGGTGAACAGCAGCAGGCGCACGTCGATCAGCGGGTGCCCTCGACGCGGTGCTTGAGCTCCTTGAGCGCGGTATCCATGATCATCTTCTCCGCCTTGCGCTTGAACAGGCCGATCATCGGGATCGCGAGGTCGACGGCGAGGCTGTAGGTGACCTCGGTGTGGCCGCTCGGCAGCGGGTCGAGCCGGTAGCTGCCGCGCTGCGCCTTCTGCACCTGCCCCTCGGTGAGGGTCCAGCTCACCGACAGGCCGTCGGCGGACCACTCGTAGAGGTTGGTGTACTTGTCCTTGACCACCCCGGCGTCGAGCACGAAGTGCACCTTCTCGGCGGCCCCGGTGGCGGTGGTGGCCAGCACCTCGGTCTCCGTCACCGCCTCCGCCCACTCCGGATACGCGGCGAAGTCCGCGATGACGGCCATGATCTCCGATGCGGGCGCCGCGATCTCGATGGACTGGGTGGACTGATCGACCATGCGCGCAGGCTACCGCCTGGAGCGGCCGAAGCAGCAGGTGGCGGGCCCGGTTGTCGCCACGTTCACCATTCGATCGCGTAGGGGCGGCCGGTGCGCTTGAAGTGCCCCACGTTGACGCATTCGGTCCGGCCCAGGCGGACCCGGGGAGCCAGCGGCTGGTGCACGTGGCCGAACAGCGCCCAGCGCGGCCGGTCGGCCCGGATGCGCTCCACCAGCCCCCGCGAACCGCGCTCGGCGCGCTTGGCGACCACGTCGAAGACCAGCTCGGGCACGGCGGGCGGGACGTGGCTGCACAGCACGTCCACCGGCGGCAGCCCGGCCAGCTCGGCGTCGAACTCGTCCTCCGGCCGCAGGTGCGGGACCCACGCCGAGCTCCCGCGCACCACCGTCCCGGCGGGCACCACCGAACCGCCGACGAACCCGAAGCGCAGCCCGCCGATCTCGGCGGTGCCGCCGTCCACCAGGTGCAGCCCCTCGCGGGCGAACTCCGGCCACAGCCGGGGCGCGTCCACGTTGCCCGGGATCGCGTAGGTCGGGGCGGTCATCGAACCGAACAGCTCGGCGTACTGCTCCCGGATCGCCTCGTCGACGACCGCGCCCGGGTCGGACAGGGTCGCCCACAGCGAGCGCGCGTAGGCGCCCAGCTCCGGACCGCGCCGGGTGCGCCGCAGCTCGGCGAAGCGGGCGACCTTCTCGGCGCCGAAGATCCGCCCCAGGATGCCCGCGCCGTGGTCGTGGTAGTCCACGAAGTCGATCAGGTCGCCGAGCACCAGGAGCGCGTCGGCCCCGTCCCCGGCGCGCTTGAGGTCCTCGACGTTGCCGTGGACGTCCGACACGACATGGACGCGCAAACGACACCTCCTCTCCCGCAGCAGGTCGACGTCCGTCGAACGTAGCGCCGAACCGGCCCCGCACGCACGGCCCGGCGGGTGTGGCGCCCACGACCACCGGTGCGCCGCTCGCCCGCGACCGGTTCCCGAGGGCTACCCTGCGCTCGGTCGATCCGGCGATCGGCCCCCGGACGCGCACCGCCGGCCGGTGCGGCGGATGATCGCGGTGCGGAAATGGGGACTACCGCCGGGTAACCATCGGCGTTAGGTTGTGCCCCACGAACGGCCTGTTTCGGAGGTTTCGACGTTGCGAGAGTTCAGCGCACCCGCCACGGTCTCGGTGGCCGAGGACGAGAATCTCACCGACATGGTGTGGGCGAACGCCGAGCGCTTCGGGAGCGCCGTGAGCTTCCGGCGGCGGGTGGAAGGGACCTGGGTCGACGTCACGGCCGCCGAGTTCGCCGCCCAGGTGCTCTCCGTCGCCAAGGGACTGATCGCCGCGGGCTTGCGGCCGGGCGACCGGATCGGCCTGATGTCGCGGACCCGCTACGAGTGGACCCTGCTGGACTTCGCCATCTGGTCGGCCGGGTGCGCCAGCGTGCCCATCTACGAGACCTCCGCCTCCGACCAGCTCGAGTGGATCCTCTCCGACTCCGGGGCCCGCGCCATCGTCGTCGAGACCGCCGGGCACCGCGCCGAGGTCGACTCGGTCCGCGGCAAGCTCCCCGAGGTGGCCCACCTCTGGCAGATCGAGGACACCGAGGGGCGGGGCGCGATCGACGAGCTGATCGCGCTGGGCGCCGACGTCACCGACGAGGACGTGCACGAGCGCCGCGGGCAGGTGGGCGCCGACGACCTCGCGACGCTGATCTACACCTCCGGCACCACCGGCCGCCCCAAGGGCTGCGTGCTCACCCACCGCAACCTGCTCGCCGAGGTCCGCGCCGACCTCGACGCGTTCCCGCAGCTCCTGCGCGCGGGCAACTCGATGCTCATGTTCCTGCCGATGGCGCACGTGCTGGCCCGCGCGATCACCGTCGCCTCGGTGTACTCGCGGATCACCCTCGGCCACACCCCGGACATCAAGGACCTGGTCAACGACCTGTCCTCGTTCCGGCCCACGTTCGTGCTCGCGGTCCCCCGGGTGTTCGAGAAGGTCTACAACACCGCCAAGCAGAAGGCGCACGGCAGCGGCAAGGGGAAGATCTTCGACGCCGCCGAGGAGACCGCCGTGGCCTACAGCAAGGCGCAGGACGGCGACGGCCCCGGGCTCGGCCTCAAGGCCAAGCACTTCGTCTTCGACAAGCTCGTCTACGGCAAGCTGCGCGCCGCGCTGGGCGGGCGCTGCATCGCCGCGGTCTCCGGCGGTGCGCCGCTGGGCGACCGGCTGGCGCACTTCTTCCGCGGCGTCGGCGTACCGGTGCTGGAGGGCTACGGCCTCACCGAGACCACCGCGGCCGCGGCGGTCAACGTCGAGGGCGGCTTCAAGATCGGTACCGTGGGCAAGCCGATCGCGGGCACCTCGGTGCGCATCGCCGAGGACGGCGAGGTGCTGCTCAAGGGCGACGTCGTCTTCCGCGAGTACTGGAACAACCCCACCGCCACCGCCGACTCCCTGGAGGACGGCTGGTTCCACACCGGGGACCTGGGCACCCTGGACGACGAGGGCTTCCTGCGGATCACCGGCCGCAAGAAGGAGATCATCGTCACCGCGGGCGGCAAGAACGTCGCCCCGGCGGCGCTGGAGGACGCGCTGCGGGCGCACCCGCTGATCAGCCAGTGCATGGTGGTCGGCGACCAGAAGCCGTTCATCGGCGCGCTGATCACCCTCGACCCGGAGTTCCTGCCGTCCTGGCTGAGCAACCGCGGTCGTCCCGCCGACACCCCGACCGCCGAGCTGATCGACGACCCGGACCTGCGCGCCGAGGTGCAGCAGGCCGTCGACGAGGCCAACGCGGCGGTCTCCCGCGCGGAGCGGATCAAGCAGTTCCGGATCCTCGCCGACGACTTCACCGAGGCCACCGGCGAGCTGACCCCGAGCATGAAGCTCAAGCGCGGCAAGGTCGCCGAGAACCACAAGCAGGACATCGAGGCCATCTACTCCTGAGCGGTCGTCCCTCGACGACGGTCCACGGCGGTAGCGCCGGTTTCGCCCGAGGCGGCGAGACCGGCTCGCACCACGGCAGGTGCGCGACGCCGGGGTGCTGGTCGCACGCGGAGGCGCGCCCGCCCGAACACCGCGCGGTGCCTTCGGCGCCCGCCGCAGGCGCACCGGTCCTGCGCTCCGGGGCTCGGGTCACGTTCCCCGGTGGGGGTGCCCCGGTTCCTGCGCCGCGGCGAGCACGGCCGCCAGCAGGCCGGGGAAGCGCTGTTCCAGGTCGGCGCCGCGGAGCTCGCTGTAGCGGGCCGTGCCCTGCTCGTACTGGGCGATGATGCCGTTCTCGCGCAGCACCTTGAAGTGGTGCGTGGAGGTCGACTTGGACACCGCCAGGCCGAACGCACCGCAGTGCATCGGCTGTTCGGACCGGGCCAGCGACCGGACGATGTCGAGCCGAACGGGATCGCCGAGCGCGCGCAGCACCTGCTCCACCCGGATCTCGCGCAGGTCCGGCTGGGCGAGCGCCTTGCTGGAGCTCCGGCGGCGGGGCTGGTCGGTGAGCACGCCCACATCGTACGACAGCCACCGCACCTATTTGTACGATGGATTTCGTACTACGACGTCAGTCGAACGTACCCCCAGGAGTCGTCACGGTTCGCACGGCGGACCAGGAGGAACGATCGCGACGATGGACACCCCCGCCCAGCACCACGGCGCCGCGGAAGACGTGCTGTTCGACCCCGTGACCGTCGGCGGCCGCACGCTGGTCAACCGCGCTGCGCTGGCCCCGATGACGCGGGTCAGCGCCACCGCCGAGGGCCTGGTCACCGACCGCAATGCCCGCTACTACGCCGGTTTCGCCCGCGGCGGCTTCGGCCTGATCATCACCGAAGGCGTCTACACCGACACCGAGCACAGCCAGGGATACCTGCACCAACCAGGCCTGGCCACCCCGGCGCAGGAGCGGTCCTGGCGACCGGTCGTCGAGGCCGTGCACGCCGAAGGCGGCGCGATCTTCGCCCAGCTGATGCACGCCGGCGCCCAAGCCCAGGGCAACCGGTTCCGCCACGGCACGGTCGGCCCCTCCGCGGTGGCACCGCGCGGCGAGCAGCTCGGCTTCTACCGCGGGGAAGGCCCGTACCCGACCCCGGAACCGCTGGACGCCGCGCAGCTCGCCGAGATCCGCCGGGAGTTCGCCGCCGCGGCCCGCCGCGCCGCCGCAGCGGGCTTCGACGGGGTGGAACTGCACGGCGCGAACGGGTACCTGCTCGACCAGTTCCTCACCGACTACCTCAACCAGCGCGACGACGAGTACGGCGGCGGCATCGAGAACCGCCTGCGCCTGGCGGCCGAGGTCTGCGACGAGGTGTTGCAGGCGGTCGGCTCGGAGATCGCGGTCGGCATCCGGATCTCCCAATCCAAGGTCAGCGACCTCACCTACCGCTGGCCCGGCGGCGTCAAGGACGCCGAGACCATCTTCGAGACCCTCGCGCGCACCGGGGCGCACTTCCTGCACACCACCGAGTACCGGGCCACCGCAGCCGCCTTCGACGCCGGGCAGGCGACGCTGGCCGAGCTCGCCAAGCAGCACAGCGGGCTGCCGGTGATCGCCAACGGCCACCTCGAGGACCCGGACACGGCCCGGTTCCTGCTCCGCACCGGCGCGGCCGACGTGATCGCGATCGGCAAGGCCGCCCTGGCCCAGCACGACTGGCCCCACCGCGCCCGCGACGGCCACGACATCGTCGGCGATCCCCATCCCGGGACGCTGCAGCCGCTGGCCGACATCAAGGACTGGGAGCTGGACGGCTGAGCCCGAACCCGGGCGGCGAGAAAGAACCGGGCGGCGGGTCCGAAGTGGACCCACCGCCCGGTTCGCCGTTCGCCGGGATCAGCCGGCGACGCGGCGGATCTCGGTGACGTTGCCGATGTCCTGGTAGCCGTCCACCTTGACGACGTCGCCCGGCTGCGGGGCGTGCACCGCCTGGCCGCCGCCGATGTACATGGAGACGTGGCTGACCGGGCTGTAGTAGAAGATCAGGTCGCCCGGCTTGAGCTGGCTGGCCGACACCGACTTGCCCTGGTTCACCTGGGTCTTGGTGGAGCCGCCGAGCGACACCCCGGCCTGCTGGTAGGCCCAGTACATCAGCCCGGAGCAGTCGAAGGTGCTGGGCCCCTTGGCGCCGTAGACGTACGACGAGCCCTGCTTGCTCAGCGCGGCGTTGACCGCGGTGACCGCGGCGCCGGAACCGCCGATGAAGCCCGCGTCGGTGGAGCCGCCGCCGGTCAGGGATTCCTGGTCCTCGGCGCTGAGCTCGGAGTAGCGCTCCTCGGCGCGCTCGACCTGCTCCTCCATCTCCGCGGTCTTCTTGCGGAGCTCGTCGGCGATGCGCGCCGCGTCGCGCTCGGCCTGGGCGGCCCGGTTGCGCGCGTCCTGGGCGCGGCGCTCGGCCGACTCGGCCTGCTCGGTGGCCGCGGCCAACCGGCTGACCGCCTCGTTGTTGTCCTTGGCCAGCACGTCGAGCGCCGACGCGCGGTCCAGGAAGTCGTTGGGCGATTCGCTGACCAGCAGCGCGGACAGCTTGTTCAGCCGCGCGCCCTGGTAGGAGGCGCTGGTGAGCTGGTCGACCTGGCCGCGGAACCGCTCCTCCTCCGCGCGCGCCTGGTCGGCGATCTGCTCGGCCTGGACGGCCTCGGCGTTGGCGCGATCCAGCTCGGCCCGCTTGGCCGCGTGGTCGTCCTCCGCCTTCTTCTTCTCCTCGGTGAGCTTCTCCGCCTCGTGGTGGAGATCGCGCGCCTGCTGGGCGGCTTCGGAGGCGGTGTCGGGAAGCGGGGGGTCCGCGAGAGCCGGCGCGGTGGTCATGCCCACGGCTGCGGCGACCACACTCGCGGTCAGGGCTCCCCGCAGAGAGCGCTTGAGTCCTTGCGACGCCACGTCGCGCATGCTCCTTCGTCTGCTCGACCACCTGCCGGAACGACGAGCGCGCGGCCGGACGTCCGCGGACCCAGGAGGCCCGACCGGTCGCGGCGCACCGCAGGCGCCCCGGTTCGGCTCCCCGACAAGCCGATTCGGCGGTGACCCGCGGAGCCGTCCGGGACTGGACCGCTGATCGCCGCGAGGTCCTGGTCAGGTTACGAAAGGTGAGGCGCGACGTCCAGAAGCGGGGGAAGAATGGTGTGCACATTCGCACAAGACCCCTAACGGACGAGAGCCGTGCGCTCACCGTGATCGACCGGGAAAAGTCCTCACCTGGAACGACGAGCACTTCATCACCCGTCCCGGTCGGCTTGGGGCGTCGCGATCACCGATCATGAAATCGATCACGATCCGGGCGAAACGCCCGCACCGCCCGCACTACACCCGACCGAGCCGGTCCAGCAGCAGCGCCGAGGCCACCCCGTAGGCACCGCGCCTGCGGACCGACGTGGCCACCGCCCGGTCCGAGGTCGCGACCACGAGCTGACGCCCCCTCGGCTCCGCGGCCACCAGATCGCGGATCACGTCGTCGGCCTGCACCCCGGGTTCGCTGAACAGCACCCGCACCCCGCGGGGGCCCGCGGCGGGCACGGCGAGCACGTCGGCGCCGTCGAAGACGACCGTCACCTCCGCCCCGGTGCGCGCCGCCAGCGCGGCGAGCTGGTGCGACAACCGGTCGCGCTGGTCGGCCAGCGGCAGTTCCGGGTAACCGGTCTTGGTCACGTTGTAGCCGTCGACGATGAGGTGCACCGCGGGCAGCGACAGCAGCCGGTCCAGGGTCGCGACGTCGGGCACCTCGTCGGTGGCCCCGGAATGCATCCGGACCCGGCCGACCACGTCGGCGGGGCGCGGGCCGCTGCCGCTCGCGCCCAGTTCGCGGCGCAGGCCGCCCACCGCGCCCTCCAAGGTGTCCAGCAGCAGCGCCAACCGCACCTCGTCGCCCTGCCGCGCCTCGCGGGCCGACTGCCGCGCCACCTCCGCGTCGGCCACCGCGCGCTCGGCCCGACGGCGCTCCTCCGCCGCCCGGGCGCGCTCCCGGTCGCGCTCCGCACCGATCTCGGCCACCGCGGACTCGGTGTCGCCGCGCACCCGCTCCAGCTCGTCCCGCGCGTGCTCGGCGGCGTCCTTGGCCTCCTTGAGCCGGACGCCCTGCTCCCGCAACCGCTTGCGCAGCTTGTCGGCGTCGGCCCCGCTCTCCGCGCCGACCCGCTCGACCGCGTCCCGGGCCTCGGCCAGCTCCGCGCGCAACCGGCGCGCGTCCGCCGCCGAGCGCTCGGCGCGCGCCACCGCCGAATCCCGCGCCGCCCGCATCCGGCCGTGCTCGGTGCGCAGCGCCACCAGCTCCACGCAGTGCGCGGCCACCGGGGCGCCCAGCAGCATCCCCGCGGCGGCCACCGCGACCGGGTCGGCGGCCTCCAGCGCGAGCGCCTCGGGCCGGTGGTGCGTGCACCAGTCCAGCACCGCGGCGCGGAACACCGACGACTCCCCCAACGCCTCGACCAGCGCCGCCTCGCCGAGCTTGGCGCGCTTGGCCGGGGCGAACCGCATCACCGGCCGGACCTGCGCGGGCACGTCGGAGGCCCGCGCCTCGTCCAGCGACGCCGCGGCCAGTTCGGCGAGCCGCGAGCGCACCGGGCCGGGCAGCTCGTCCCACCCGGGCAGCCCGGGACCGGTCTGCTGTGCACTGTCCACAGCAGAGCCTTCCGGCGGTGGGGCGGGGTCCGGTCCCGGCGACGGTGGTGCCACCCCCACAGGCTAATGGCCGACCCCCCGGATCCCCGAACGCGCGGCTGGGCCGACCGGCTGTCGGTGCCCCGGCGTACGGTCCCGCCGATGCCCGCGCACGCCCAGCTCTCCTTCGACGAGATCGCCACCGAGGTCGAGACCCCGCTGCACCAGGTCACCTTCGTGGTGGTCGACCTGGAGACGACCGGAGCCGACCGCACCCAGGACGCCGTCACCGAGATCGGCGCGGTGAAGGTGCGGGGCGGCGCGGTGCTCGGCGAGTTCGCCACGCTGGTCGACCCGGAGCACGGCATCCCGCCCGCTGTGGTGTCGATCACCGGCATCACCGAGGCGATGGTCCGCGGCGCGCCCCGCTTCGACACCGTGCTCCCGGCGTTCCTGGAGTTCTGCCAGGGCGCCGTGCTGGTCGCCCACAACGCGCCGTTCGACCTCGGGTTCCTGCGCGCCGGTTGCGAACACCAGGGACTGCGCTGGCCGGCCCCGGCCGTCGTCGACACCGTGCGGCTGGCCCGCCGGGTGCTGACCCGGGACGAAACGCCGAACTGCAAGCTGGGCACGCTCGCCCAGGTGCTCGGCGCCCGGACCACGCCGGTGCACCGGGCGCTGGACGACGCCCGCGCCACCGTCGACGTGCTGCACGCGCTGCTGGAGCGGGTCGGACCGCTGGGCGTGCGGACCCTGGAGGACCTGCTCGCGCACCTGCCCGACGTCTCCCCGCAGCAGCGGCGCAAGCGCGGCCTGGCCGACGCGCTGCCGAACTCCCCCGGCGTGTACCTGTTCCGGGGTCCGCGCGACGAGGTGCTCTACGTGGGCACCGCCACCGACCTGCGCCGCCGGGTCCGCACCTACTTCACCGCGAGCGAGCGGCGCAGCCGGATCAAGGAGATGGTCGGGCTCGCCGAGCGGGTCGACCACGTCGAATGCGCGCACCCGCTGGAGGCGCAGGTCCGGGAGCTCCGGCTGCTCGCCGCGCACCAGCCCCGCTACAACCGCCGCTCGAAGACCCCGCACCGGGCCTGGTGGGTGGTGCTGACCGACGAACCGTTCCCCCGGCTGTCGGTGGTGCGCACGCCGCGGGACGACGCCCTGGGACCGTTCCGCTCGCACCGGGCCGCCACCGAGGCCGTCGAGGCGCTCCAGGACGCCACCTCGGTGCGCCGCTGCACCGAACGCATCCCCGCCCGCGCCCCGTCCGGCCGACCGTGCGCGCTGCACGAGCTGGGCCGCTGCGGCGCGCCGTGCGCGGGACTGGTCGGCGCCGCCGAGTACGAACCGGAGGTGATCGCCGTCCGGGACGTGGTGCGCGGCCGGGACGACGGCCCGCTGGAGAAGCTGCGGTCCGAACTGGACCGGCTGTCGGACGCGCACCGGTTCGAGGACGCCGCCGCGCGGCGCGACCAGCTCGCGGCGCTGGTGCGCGCGCTGGACCGCGGGCACCGGCTCAGCTCCCTGACCCGCATCCCGGAACTGGTCGCCGCGCGACCCGACGGGGCGCGCGGCTGGCACCTGGCGGTGATCCGGCACGGTCGGCTGGCCGCCGCGGGCACCGCGCGGCGCGGGGTGCCGCCGATGCCGGTGGTCGACCTGCTGACCGCCTCGGCCGAGACCGTGCTGCCCGGCGCGGGACCGCTGCACGGGGCCTCCGCCGATGAAGCGGCCGTGCTGCACCGCTGGCTCACCACCGGCGGCACCCGCCTGGTCCGCTGCCGGGAGCCGTGGACCGAACCGGCCGGCGCGGCGGGCTCCTGGCGGGAGTGGCTGGACAAGGCGGTCGCCGGTCGCGATCCCTACCCGGCGGCGGACTGAGCGGGCGGCGCCACCCGCAGCGGCCGGGAGCGCTCAGGCCGTCATGTCCAGGGCGGCCAGCACCTTCTCCGGGCGCAGCCGCACCACCAGCTCCCCCGGCACGCCGTTGCGGCGGCCGAACTCCTCGGCGCGCTCCGGGCCCATGTAGCGGGCGGCGATGGTGGTCGCGGTGCGCGCCAGCTCGCCGACGTCCTCCGAGGTCCGCGCGGTCCCCTGCACCTGGACGAAGCCGTAGGGCGGCGCGGGCAGGTCCACGCACAGCACCAGCCGGGGATCGCGGGCGATGGCGCGGCCCTTGGCGGTGTCCTTGCCGGTGTTGAACACCAGCTCGTCGCCTTCGAGGACGAACCACACCGGCGCCACCAGCGGGCGGCCGTCGGAGGCGGTGAACCCGAGCATCCCGGTGCGGGTGCCGTGCGACAGGAACTCGCGGATCTCGTCGTCGCTGATCGAGGTCATGCCGGGGACGGTAGTGCGGTCCGGCGAGGCGGCGCCGGTCGCCGCACCGGACCTCACCCGGAAGCGCCATCCCCCGCGAACACCAGGGCCCGGCACCCCCGTGGGATGCCGGGCCCTGCCGGAACGCTCAGCTCACTCGGTGGCCTGCTGGCCGCCGCCCGCCGGGAGTCCTTCGCGCTCGCCCTGCTCGGCGCGCTCGCGCTCGTCCTCCTCGTGCCGGGCCCGCTCCAGCGCCGCGGTCTCGTCGACCGGGTCCGGGGTGAGCAGGCTGCCCGCGACCGGCTGACCGGCCGCGCCCAGCTTGTTCATCTTCTTCGGCACCGCGGCGCCCTGGTAGGGCAGCGGCTCCGGGTGGCCGTGGTCGTCGACCGGGCCCAGCGGCTGGTGCACCTCGATGAACTCGCCGTGCGGCAGCCGCTTGATGATGCCGGTCTCCACGCCGTGCTCCAGCACCTCCCGGTCCGAGCGCTGCAGGCCCAGGCACAGCCGGTAGGTGATGTAGTACGCGATCGGCGGCAGGATCAGCAGACCGATCCGGCCCGCCCACGTCATCGCGTTCAGCGAGATGTCGAACTTGAACGCCACGATGTCGTTGACGCCGGTGATCATCAGCACCATGAAGAAGGTGATCGCCATGGCGCCCAGCGAGGTCCGCACCGGGACGTCGCGCGGCCGCTGCAGCAGGTTGTGGTGCGCGTCGTCCTTGGACAGCTTGCGCTCCAGCATCGGGTAGATCGCCGCGACCGTGAAGATCAGGCCCATGAACAGCACCGTCGGGAAGAACGGCGCCGGGATGGTGAACGGTCCGAGGTAGACCTCCCAGGCCGGCCACAACCGGCTGGAACCGTCCGTCCAGATCATGTACCAGTCGGGCTGGGACGCCGCGGACACCTGCGAGGCCAGGTACGGCCCGAGGTTCCAGATCGGGTTGATCTGGAAGACACCGGCCATCACCGCGCAGACACCGGTCACGATGGCGAAGAAGCCACCGGCCTTGACCGCGAACACCGGCATGATGCGGACGCCGACGACGTTGCTCTCGGTCCGCCGCACGCCCGGGAACTGGGTGTGCTTCTGGTACCAGACCAGCGCCAGGTGCACGGCCACCAGCCCGAGGATCAGGCCGGGCAGCAGGAACACGTGGAACATGTAGAAGCGCGGGATCAGCTCGGTGCCGGGGAACTCCGACCCGAACAGGATCCAGTGCACCCAGGTGCCGACCACCGGGATCGACATGGTGATGCCCGAGGCGATCCGGACACCGGTGCCGGACAGCAGGTCGTCCGGCAGCGAGTAGCCGGTGAAGCCCTCGAACATGCCCAGCACGAACAGCGCGATGCCGATCGTCCAGTTCGTCTCGCGCGGGCGCCGGAACGCACCGGTGAAGAAGATCCGGAACATGTGCGCCACCATCGACGCCATGAACAGCAGCGCCGCCCAGTGGTGGAGCTGGCGGGCGAACAGACCGCCGCGCACCTCGAAGGAGATGTTCAGCGAGCTCTCGAACGCCTTGGACATCTCCACACCGCGCAGGTTGGTGTAGACGCCCTGGTACTCGACCTCGGCCATCGACGGGTCGAAGAAGAACGCCAGGTAGGTGCCCGTGACGATGAGCAGGATGAACGTGTAGAGGGCGATCTCGCCGAGCAGGAACGACCAGTGGTTCGGGAAGACCTTGTTGAGCTGCCTGCGCATGCCCGGGGCCATCCGGAACCGGCTGTCGAGCTCGTTCGCCGCGTGCGCCGCCTTGCGGTACGCCGCGCTCTCCGGCTTCGTGGGCGTCGTGATCGAACTCATGAGTTGCGCTCCCAGTAGGCCGGGCCGACGGGTTCGACGAAGTCGCCCCGGGCCACGAAGTAACCGTCCTCGTCGACCGTGATCGGCAGCTGCGGCAGCGCACGGGTCGCGGGACCGAACACCGGCTTGGCGTAGGTGTTCACCACGTCGAACTGCGACTGGTGGCACGGGCACAGGAGGCGGCCGGTCTGCTGCTCGAACAGCGAGGTCGGGCAGCCGAGGTGGGTGCAGATCTTCGAGTAGGCGTAGAAGTCGCCGTAGTGGAAGTTCTCCTGCCCCTCCCGCTTGATCGGCGCGCTGCCCGGGCGGAGCCGGATCAGCATGACCGGGGCGTCGCCCTTGCGCATCGAGGAGATCAGCTCGTGCTCGTCCTCGCGCATCGACTCCCGGAACGGGAAGACGGTCTCGAAGCCGCCCGCGTCGATGTCCTCCGGCCGGACCAGGGACACGTCGTGCGGGTTGCCGGTGTCGCGGCGCAGGTAGGTCTTCTCGCCGTTGACCCGCATCCAGCCGGTGTGCAGCAGCGACTCCGGGCCTTCCTCGGCCCACGGGTTGCGGACCATGCCGCCCAGGGCGAACACCCCGGCACCGATGCCGAACGCACCGGCCCCGAAGCCGGCCGTCCGCTTGATCATCGACCGGCGGGCGATGCCGCTGCGGCTGCCCGCGTCGGCCAGCAGGGCCGCGGTGGTCTGCTTGTCGACCTCCGAGGAGCCCTCGGTCGGGCCGTGGCCGTCGTGCCGCTGCTGGACCGCGACCTCGTGCGGGATGAACTTCTTCTGGTACAGCACCACGCCGATGCCGACGGCGAGGATGGACAGGCCCAGGAAGAACCCGATCAGCGGGTTGTACATCGAGTAGATGAAGTGCGCCCGCTCGTCGGCCAGCGGGTCCTGGTACTCCCACGGCCAGAACAGGAAGACCGCGATGAAGGCCAGCGCGGACAGCCCGGCGAGCACGAACCAGCCGGCGACCATGCGCTCGGCCCGGCGTTCGGCGCGGGTGCCCTTGACCGGCCAGTTGTCCCGGTACTCGACCAGCTCGACGTCGTCGAGGGCCAGCCCGAGCCGGGCCTTCTCGTCCCGGCTCATCTCGGCCAGTTCGGCCTCGGTGTAGTCCTGGTTGTTGTGCTCGCTCATGCCCTGGCTCCGATCCACAGGGTGAGGCCGATCAGCGCGCCGAGCCCGACGACCCACGCGACGACGGTCTCGGGGCCGGGACCATACCCACCCAGATCGTTGCCGCCCGGGTTGTTGTTGCCGTCGGTCACCGACTTGACGTAGGCGATGATGTCTTCCTTCTCGTCCGGCGTGAGCTGCCGGTCGGAGAACTTCGGCATGTTCTGCGGGCCGGTGAGCATCGCCTCGTAGATGTGCCGCTCGGTGGCCGGATCCAGGTCCGGCGCGTACTTGCCGGAGGACATCGCGATGCCCCGGCCGGTGAAGTTGTGGCAGGAGGCGCAGTTCAGGCGGAACAGCTCGCCGCCGCGCGCCGGGTCGTCGCCGCGCAGCGCCTCACCGGTCTTCTCCGGCGACTCCGGTCCACCGCCGTAGGTGTGCACGTACGCCGAGAGGGCGTCGATCTCCTCGGGGTTGAACTTCGGGGGCTTGCGCGGCGCCTGGGCCTCCTGGCGGACCATCGGCATCCGACCGGTGGACACCTGGAAGTGCACCGCGGCCTCGCCGACGCCGACCAGGCTCGGGCCCCGGGCCTCGACACCCTGCAGGTTCGAGCCGTGGCAGGAGATGCAGGCGTTGTTGTAGAGCTGCTCGCCCTGCCTGATCAGCGCCGGATCTCCGTTCGCGTGCGCGGTCTGCGGCTCAGGCGTCACCACGGTGTACAGCCCGCCGGCCCCCACCAGGGCGATGCCCAGCGCCAGTACTCCGGAGACCCGCCGCTTGAACTTGGAGCCCGCGCGGTTCCGATGCTTCTTGGTGGTCATGAGTGCGGCAACCCTTGCTGTCTGGTTCGGGAGGTTCGGTCACGGCCTCGCGTGCGGAGCACCGATCACGGGACGAGGTAGATCACGGCGAACAGGCCGATCCACACGATGTCGACGAAGTGCCAGTAGTACGACACGACGATCGCGGCGATGGCCTGGGACGGCGTGAACTTGCTCATCTTCGTCCGCATGATCAGGAAGATGAAGGCGACCAGCCCACCGATGACGTGCAACCCGTGGAAGCCGGTCGTCATGAAGAAGACCGTGCCGTAGGCGGAGGACGCGATGGTGGTCCCGCTGGCGACGAGCTCGACGTACTCGTAGGCCTGACCGAAGACGAAGATCGTGCCCATGGCCAGCGTGAGGGTGTACCACCTGCGCAGGCCGTAGACGTCACCTCGCTCTGCCGCGAAAACACCCCACTGGCAGGTGAACGAGGACGCCACCAGGATCACCGTGAAGGGCAGGGCCCAGCCGAGGTTGAGGTGGGTGGGCGGCGGCGGCCACGGCCCCTCGTTCTGCGCCTTCACCGTGAAGAACATGGCGAAGAGCCCAGCGAAGAACATCAGCTCGCTGGCCAACCAAACGATGGTGCCGACGCTGACCATGTTCGGGCGGTTCAGCGAATGCACGCGTTGACTGATTGAGGGCGCTGCCGTTGTCACGCGACGCATTATGTCTCGCGTGTTTTCAGCTCGCGCCCTCGGGTCCTGACCTCTACCGCAGGGTGATCAGATTGCTTCCTGGAGGTAACACACTGTGAAAGGTATCCGCTCCTTCTGGGCGAACCGACTCGCCGCCGTGCGCGCCCGGAAGCAGCCCGTGATCAGCCCGGACGATCCCGACCTCGCGGTGGTCGCCCGGTCCTTCGACGAGACCGAGGCCGCCTCGGCCGCGCTGGCCCGCGCGGCGGACTGGCGACCCGAGCTGCCTGCGGTGCTGCGCCACCACCTGGTGCTGCCGACCGCCGCCGAGGCCGCCGTGCGGCCCGTCCTGGCCGCCGACGGCTGGGAGCTGCGCGCGGGCGGCGCGGCGGCCGAGCGCACCGCGGTCGACGGCGCCGGCTTCGTCGCGCTGCGGGTGCAGCGGCTCGATGCGTTGCATTGCTCACAGGAGGCGTCCCGGATGGCCGGGCTGGCGCAGCGGCACGGCGGCACCGCCCTCGGCTGGGACGCGCTGCAACCACCGGCGCGGTGACCGGATCGGCCGGGCGACTACTGCTCAGGCGCCCGCGGCCGATAGCATCCGGGTGTTCGCCCCGCGGCTGTCCCGCGCGCGCCGACCAGCGAGGAGCACGTGATGAGCACTTCCACCGCCACCGTTCTCGTGTTCAGCCACCGCCCGGAGGTGCGGGAGGCGATCATCACGGCCGTCGGGCGGCGCCCCGCGCCCGACCTGGGCCGGGTGCACTACGTCGAGGCCGCCACCGTGGCCGACGTGATCAGCTCGGTCGACCGGGGCGAACCCGACCTGGTGATCCTCGACGGCGAGGCCCAGCCGACCGGTGGCATGGGCGTGTCGCGGCAGCTCAAGAACGAGATCGCCGACTGCCCCCCGATCGTGGTCTCGGTGCGCCGCAAGGACGACCGATGGCTCGCGACCTGGTCGCAGGCCGACGCGGTCCTGGTCCACCCGCTCGACCCGCTCGCCGCGGCCGAGACGGTGGCCGAGGTGCTGCGTTCGGCGGGCAAGTCGGTCGTTCCGGCGTAGCGCGCGCTGCGCCGCCCCACCGCGGACGGGTGCCGCGGTCCGGATTTTCACTGGAGCGGGAACATCGTGGGAACCATGTCGGGTAGTTGGTCAGCACTCCTCGGAAGCCTGGTCGCGGGCGACGACCTCTCCGCCGAGGACACGGCGTGGGCGATGGACCTGGTGATGACCGGTGAGGCGACCCCGGCCCGGGTGGCCTCGTTCCTGGTGGCGCTGCGCGCCAAGGGGGAGACGCCCGCCGAGGTGCGCGGGATGGCCGACGCCATGCTCGCCCACTCGCGGCGGCTGGAGGTCGACCGGCGCGCCGTCGACATCGTCGGCACCGGGGGCGACCGCACCGGGAGCGTGAACATCTCCACGATGGCGTCCGTGGTGGTCGCCGCCGCCGGTGTCCCGGTGGTCAAGCACGGCAACCGGGCCGCCAGCTCGAAGTGCGGCACCGCCGACGTCCTCGAGGCGCTCGGGGTGGCCATCGACCTCCAGCCCGAGGGCGTGGCGCGCTGCGTCGAGGAGCTGGGCATCGGGTTCTGCTTCGCGTCGGTCTTCCACCCGGCGATGCGGTTCGCGGCGGCGCCGCGGCGCGAGATCGGCATCCCGACCGCGTTCAACGTCCTCGGCCCGCTGACCAACCCGGCGCGCCCCTCGGCCGGTCTGATCGGGTGCGCCGATCAGCGGATGGCCCCGGTGATGGCGCAGGTCTTCGCCGACCGCGGCGCCTCGGTGCTGCTGGTGCGCGGTGACGACGGGATGGACGAGCTCACCACCACCGACGACTCGACGGTCTGGGTGGTGCGCGACGGCACCGTCCACGCCGAACGGGTCGAGCTGGCCCGCCTCGGCATCCCGCGCGGTGCGCCCGCCGACCTCCAGGGCGGCGACGCCGAGGTCAACGCGGCGGTCGTGCGCACCCTCGTCAGCGGCGCCCCGGGGCCGGTGCGCGACGCGGTGCTGCTCAACGCGGCGGGCGCCCTGGCCGCCCACGACGGCGCCGAGGACGACCTGCACGCCCAACTGGCCGCCAACCTCCAGCGGGCCGCCGACACCATCGACTCCGGCGCCGCGGCCGACCTCCTCATCCGCTGGGCCACCCGCTCCACCCGGCTCCGCGAAGGGGCCTGACCGCCCGCGGGCCCGCGCGACCCGTTCGGTCCACGAGTGCGGGGCACCTCCATCCGGCTTGCTCGGATGAAGGTGCCCCTCACCTGGAAAAAGTTCACCCGCGCGGACAGGTGGCGATCGCCCTGGCGGGGGGACGGTCACTTCGGAACGCTGCGGCCGCGGGCTCACCCGGGGCGGCGGGACATCGGCTCGGCGCGCGGTCCCTACTCCTCTTCGAGACCCAAGGAGAAGGTCGCCTCGGTGTCCTTCCTGGAGTACGACCGGAACGCGATGTGGGTGTCGGTGTCGACCACTCCGGTCACCTTGTTGATCCGGCCCGGCACGATCTCGGCCAGGTCCTCGTGCCGCGACACCCGCAGCAGCGCGATCAGGTCCACGTCACCGGCGCAGGAGTAGACCTCGTCCACGCCCTCGAGGTCGGCGATCTCCTGGGCTGCCTCGGCGAGCCGGTCGGCGGTGGTCTGGATCAGCACGATCGCGGTGATCACGGGCTAACCTCCTGCTGCGGGAACGGGTCGGGAACCGCCGACGGCCCCCGAGCCGCGGAGGACTCGGGGGCCGTCGGTCAGCACGTCAGTGGTGGTCCGGGCCGGTGTGGTACTCGAACACCAGGCCGGCGACCGTGATCAGCACCGCGCCGATCGCCATCACGATCATCCACACGTGGAAGAACGCGAGGGCGACACCGGCGAACGCGGACGCCGCCGCCACGCCGACCGGCCAGTAGCTGCCGGGGCTGAAGAAGCCCAGCTCACCGGCACCATCGCTGATCTCGGCGTCCGGGTTGTCCTCCGGCCGCTGCTCGATGCGCCGCGCGACGAACGAGAAGTAGCTCCCGATCAGCAGCGAGAGGCCGCCGACCAGGATCAGCGCCACGGTGCCCACCGGCTCCTTGGCCCAGAACCCGTACACGATCGCGGACGCGAAGAAGAAGATGGTGATGATGTTGAAGATCTTGGCTTCGACCTTCATGGAGTCCTCGCTCTCACGCCGTACGCCCTGTCGAGGGCACCCCTACTTGCGGTTGACGACCGCTCACGACGGCACTCCGCCCGTGCGGTCGGTGTTGAACGGAACACCGGTCACCGCGTGCGGGGTGCACAGCTCGCCGCAGTTCATCTCCTCCAGCGCCTCGGCCGCCGTGTAGGGCTGCCCGGTCCGCTGGTTGATCTGCGTCCGGAGCTGCATGTACCGGTCGAACTTGTCCGGGGACAGCGCGCGGATCTCGAAGTTCATCATCGCGTGGTAGGTCCCGCACAGCTCGGCGCAGCGGCCGACGAACGAGCCCTCCTGGTCGATGGTGTTGGCGAAGACGTTGTCCTGGTTGTTCTTGTCCGGGTGCGGGAAGGTGTCCCGCTTGAAGTGGAACTCCGGCACGAAGAACGAGTGGATGACGTCGGTCGAGCTGAGCGTGTACTCGATGCTCTGGCCGGTCGGCAGGACCAGCAGCGGGATCTCCTCGCTGCTGCCGACGGTGCGCACCGGCTGTCCGTCCGGCGTGCGGTACTCGGGGTAGTTGAACTCCCAGTTCCACTGGAACGAGACGACGTTCACCCGCTGGTCCGGGTTGGCCGGTTTGGCGAGCACGTAGTTCTGCGTCACCGCCGTGAAGTAGAACAGCACGACGACGAGCAGGAACGGCACCGCCGTGTACACCAGCTCCAACGGCACGTTGTACTGGAACTGCCTCGGCAGGTCCTCGCTCTTCTTGCGGTGGAAGGCGACCGACCAGAAGATCAGCCCCCACACCAGCACACCGACCACGAGCGCTGCGATCACGGACCAGGTCCAGAGCTGGCGCATCGAATCGGCCTGCGGGGTGACACCCTCCGGCCAGCCGAACCGCAAGACCTCATCGGCCGTGCAGCCCGTGGCCGCGACACCAACCAGGCCGATCAGCCCAGCGACTTTGACCAGCCGTGGCACTCGGGTCCCCTCCTTCAGGCCCACTGCGCGACGCCTCCTCGTGCAAAAACCTCACCGTTGCGGCTTGCGAACGGCTGTCCGGGACAACCGCCCTGCCGCCGGAATCCTCCGGGGAGCCTAGCCCAGATGTAGCCGCGATACTGCTTCGGGGTGGACCTTGCGATCGATCGTCGTGGAGACGGCTCCGCGATCAGCCGAACCACCCGGACGGGGCCCCGCGCGTGCACGCCCCGTGGGCGGGCGCGGCATACTGGGAAGGCCCGACGAGGGTTGAGCAAGACACCGCCGACTCGAGAGGTGCCCGGACGCGTGTGCGGCCTGCTTGGACTGATCTGTCCCACTGAAGAGAACGCCGGCTATGCCGTTAACGCCGTGGCCAACGCGCTGCCGTGTCAACGCCACCGGGGCCCGGACGAGAGCGACACCTGGCACGGCGGTCACGCCGTCTTCGGCTTCAACCGGTTGTCGATCATCGACCTGGAGCACTCGCACCAGCCGCTGACCTGGGGGACCCCGCAGAACCCCGGTCGGTACACGATCATCTTCAACGGCGAGATCTACAACTACCTGGAACTGCGCGCCGAGCTCGTCGAGCAGTACGGCGCGCAGTTCAACACCGACGGCGACACCGAGGTGATCGTCGCCGCCTACCACTACCTCGGCACCTCGATGGTGGGCCGGCTGCGCGGCATGTTCGCGTTCCTGATCTGGGACGACGAGCGCAAGGTGATCTTCGGCGCCCGCGACCCGTTCGGCATCAAGCCGCTGTTCTACGCCGCGGGACCGGGCGGGGTCGCCTTCGCCAGCGAGAAGAAGAGCCTGCTGAGCCTGGCCAGCACGCTGCGCGTCGACGAGGAGATCGACCACAAGGCGTTCCAGCACTACCTGGTGATGCAGTACGTGCCGGAGCCGGAGACGCTGCACCGCCGGATCCGCCGGATCGAGTCGGGCACGTCCTTCACCGTGTCCCCCGGCGGGCAGGTCGTGACGGAGCGCTACTTCCAGCCGAACTTCCGGTCCCGCCCGGCCAGCACCGACGCCGAAGCCAAGCGGCTGCACGACCAGATCGTCGACGTGATGCGCGACTCGGTCGCCAAGCACATGCGCGCCGACGTCACCGTCGGCTCGTTCCTGTCCGGCGGCATCGACTCGACGGCCATCGCGGCGCTGGCCAAGGAGCACAACCCGAACCTGGTCACCTTCACCACCGGGTTCGAGCGGCAGGGCTACTCCGAGGTGGACGTGGCCGCCGAGTCGGCGGCGGCGATCGGCGTGAAGCACGTGGTCCGCACCGTCTCCGCCGAGGAGATGATGGAGACCCTGCCGCTGATCGTCTGGTACCTCGACGACCCGGTCGCCGACCCGGCGCTGGTCCCGCTGTGGTTCATCGCCCGCGAGGCCCGCCAGCACGTCAAGGTGGTGCTCTCCGGTGAAGGCGCCGACGAGCTGTTCGGCGGCTACACGATCTACCGCGAGCCGCTGTCCCTCGCCCCGTTCGAGAAGGTGCCGGGCGCGCTGCGCAAGGCGATGGGCCGGGTCTCGACCGCCATCCCGGAGGGCGTGCGCGGCAAGGACCTGCTGCGGCGGGGCGCGCTGTCGCTGGAGGACCGCTACTACGGCAACGCCCGGATCTTCCGCGACGACCAGCTCCGCGAGGTGATGACCGGCTTCGACCCGGGCGTGTCGCACCGGGACATCACCGGCCCGGCCTACCGGCAGTCGGAGGGCTGGGACCCGGTGACCCGGATGCAGCACGTCGACCTGTTCACCTGGCTGCGCGGCGACATCCTGGTCAAGGCCGACAAGGTCACCATGGCCAACTCGCTGGAGCTGCGGGTCCCGTTCCTGGACTCGGAGGTCTTCCGGGTCGCCAGCGGCATCCCGCTGGACCAGAAGATCACCCGCGAGACCACCAAGTACGCGCTGCGGCAGGCGCTGCGGCAGGTCGTCCCGGCGCACGTGCTCGACCGCCGCAAGCTCGGCTTCCCGGTGCCGATCCGGCACTGGCTGCGCGACGAGATGCACGACTGGGCGCGCAACATCATCCAGCAGTCCCAGACCGACCACCTGCTCAACCGGACGGCCGTGCTGCAGCTCCTGGAGGAGCACCGCTCGGGCGTGCTGGACCACAGCCGCCGGCTGTGGGCGCTGCTGGTGTTCATGCTCTGGCACGGCATCTTCATCGAGGGGCGGCTGTCCCCCGAGGTCCCCGAGCCGCACTACCCGGTCCGGCTCTGAGCGATCCGGTGGTGCGGGGAGCCCCCGCACCACCGCGGGTCCGACGCGCCCCCAGCCGCACCGGACGGCGCCCCGCGACCGGCGACCGCAGCGGGCAACACGCCCGTCCACGAACGAACGTCCCCCGATCGCACCGTGAGTGAGGGGCACCCTTGCCCGAGTTACTTGGGCAAGGGTGCCCCTCACTCAGTTCACGGTCGGGTGGCGCCGGTGTGTTGTGCGCTTCCGGTGGTGAGCCAGGCGGTGCATTCGCCGGGGAGGGTGCCGGTCCACTCCGGGACCGGGCCCGCGAACGCGTCGCTGCGGTGCAGCAGGCGCCCGGGCAGGTCGAGCTCGACGGGATCGGGCCCGAAGTTGGTCGCGCAGACGAGTCCCGGTTCGCGGGCGAAGGCCAGCACGCCTTCGGGGGCGTCGAGCCAGCGCAGCGCCCCGTCACCCAGCGCCGGGTGCTCGCGGCGGATCCGCAGCGCCTCGCGGTAGGTGCGCAGCACCGAGGCCGGGGCCTCCCGCTGGGCGGCGACGGTGCGGTCGGCCCAGCGCGCGGGGGCGGGCAGCCAGCTCGCCGCGGTCGCGCTGAAGCCGAACGGGGGGTGCGCACCGGACCACGGCATCGGCACCCGGCAGCCGTCGCGCCCCCGGTCGGCGCCGCTGGAGCGCTGCGGGTCCTGGAGCACCTCCTCCGGCAGGTCGAGCACCTCGGGCAGGCCCAGCTCCTCGCCCTGGTAGACGTAGACCGAGCCGGGCAGCGCGAAGCTCAGCAGCGCCGCGGCGGCCGCCCGCCGCAGACCCCGCTCCCCGTCGCCGTAGCGGGTCACCGGCCGCCGCACGTCGTGGTTGCCGAGGACCCAGGTGGTCGTGGCGCCGACGCGCTCGGTGGTGGCCAGGGATTCCGCCACCACGGTCCGGAACTCGGCCGCCGACCAGGGCGCCTCCAGCAGCGCGAAGTTGAACGCCTGGTGCAGCTCGTCGGGGCGGACGTAGCGGGCCAGCCGCTCGCTGGTGGGGGCCCACGCCTCCGCGACGCCGATCCGGCCGCCGTCGTAGGAGTCCAGCAGCCGCCGCCAGTCCCGGTAGATCTCGTGCACCTCGTCCTGGTCGAAGTAGGGCAGCTCGGCTCGGCCGAGCAGGGAGATCTGCCGGTGCAGACCGGTGTCGGGCAGGTCGGGGTGCTTGATCATGCCGTGCGCCACGTCGATCCGGAAGCCGTCGACGCCCCGGTCCAGCCAGAAGCCGAGGATCTTGGCGAACTCGGCGCGGACCTGCGGGTTCCGCCAGTTCAGGTCGGGCTGCTCGGGGGCGAACAGGTGCAGGTACCACTGCCCGTCGGGCACCCGGGTCCACGCCGGGCCGCCGAAGATCGACTCCCAGTCGTTGGGCGGCAGCGACCCGTCCGCGCCGCGGCCGTCGCGGAACAGGTAGCGCTCCCGGGCCGGATCACCGGGCGTGGCGGCCAGCGCCTCGACGAACCACGCGTGCTGGTCGGAGGTGTGGTTGGGCACCACGTCCACCAGCACCCGCATCCCGAGCTCGTGGGCGCGGGCGAGCAGGTCGTCGAAGTCGGCCAGCGTCCCGAAGCGCGGGTCCACGTCGCAGTAGTCGGCGACGTCGTAGCCGCCGTCGGCCATCGGCGAGCGGTAGAACGGGGTCAGCCACACCGCGTCGACGCCGAGGTCGGCGAGGTGGTCGAGGCGGCCCCGGGCTCCGGCCAGGTCCCCGTCCCCGTCACCGTCCCCGTCGGCGAAGCTGCGCACGTAGAGCTGGTAGACGGCGGCGGAACGCCACCACTCGGACTGCACGGGCATTGCGTCTCCTCGGACTCGTTCGGCAGCGTCGGTCGTCCCCGCTACGACGGGGGCGCGGCGGTCGATTCGCGGACGATGAGCGTCGGCCGGAACATCCGGCTGAAGCTGGTGGCGCGGCGCGGCGGCTCGTCGGGGTCCAGGCGGCGGGCGAGCTCGTCGACGGCGGCGGCGGCCATGTCGGCGATCGGCTGGGCCAGCGTGGTCAGCGCGGGCTGGCAGTAGGCGGCCAGGCCGATGTCGTCGAAGCCGACCACCGACAGGTCCTCCGGAGTGCTCAGCCCGCGCCGCTTGGCCTCGCGCATCGCGCCGAGGGCCATCACGTCGGAGGAGCACAGCACGGCGGTCGGCCGGGGCCCGTCGAGCAGCTCGGCCATCGCCGCGGCCCCGCCCTCGGCGCCGAACGCGGCGTGCGCCACCAGCTCCGCGGCGGGCTCCACCCCGGCCTCGTCCAGCGCGGCGGACCAGCCCGCCTGCTTGAGCCGGGAGGGCAGCGCGCGGGCGGGGCCGCTGACGAAGCCGATCCGGCGGTGGCCGAGGTCGAGCAGGTGGCGGGCGGCGGTGTAGCCGGCCAGGTGCTCGTCGACGGTGATGTCGGGGACGTCGAGGCTGGGTGCGCAGCCGTTGACGAACACCATCCGGACGCCCTCGCCGAGCAGCTCCTCGTACTCGCGGCGGCTCCGGCGCTCGTCGCTGTCCGGGTTGGCGATCTCCGGTGAGACGAAGATCATGCCCTCGACGCCGCGCGCGGTGAGCATCTGGACGTAGTCCTTCTCGGACATCGCGGCCCGCGTGTTGCACAGCAGCGAGGCGTAACCCGCTTGCGCCGCGCGGGATTCCAGCGCCTCGGCGAAGGCGGGGAAGACCGGGTTGGACAGTTCCGGGACGAGCAGGCCGACGACCCCGGTGCGCCGCAGCGCGCCGAGCCCGCGGGCGGTGTGCGGCAGCTGGTTGAGGACGTCGAGCACCCGCTGCCGGGTGTCCTCCTTGATGCCGGCGCGCCGGTTGAGCACCCGGCTCACCGTCGACACGCTCACCCCCGCCGCCTTGGCGATGTCGGCCAGACCTGCCACTGCCCGTTCCTCCTCCGACCGAAATATTTTGCAGGCACGCCCCGGTCGTGATCGGCGACGCTCCTCGATGATGACTCAATCGTAGCCCGAAGTCCTTGACTTACGTCACACCAGGGGTATGCAATTTAACGCCATCCGGAAGAAAATTTTTGCAGGAGGTTGCCCCCGATGAGATCCAGAGCCACCGCCGCCGCCACGGCCGCGGCACTCGCCTGCCTGCTCGCGGGTTGCGGTTCCAGCGCCGGGGGCGACCCGGGAACGGTCGTGTACTGGGACACCAGCGGAGCGGGCGAGAGCGCCGTGTTCACCGAGATCGCGCAGGAGTGCGGACGCACCGGCGGCTACGCCGTCGACGTGCAGACGGTCGCGTTCGACCAGGCGCTCAACAACTTCAAGACCGCCGCGCAGGGCGGGCAAGGGCCGGACGTGCTGCGCGCCGACGTCGGCTGGGTCGCCCAGCTCGCCCAGGCCGGGCTGATCCAGGACCTCAGCGGCACGCCGCTGGCCGACACCGCCGACTTCCTCCCCGAGCCGGTCGAGTCCACCCGGTACGACGGCAAGCCCTACGCGGTCCCGCAGGTCACCGACACGCTCGCGCTGCTCTACAACGAACGGGCGCTGGCCGAAGCGGGCGTGGAACCGCCGCGCACCTGGGCCGACCTGCAGCGGATCGCCCCGGCGCTGGGCGGCGACCGGGCCATGTTCCTGAACAACGACGCCTTCTACGCGCTGCCGTTCCTCTACGCCGAGGGCGGCGACCTGGTCGACACCGCGACCAGGACGATCACCGTGGACTCGCCGGAGAGCGTGCGCGGGCTGGGCATCGCCAAGGACCTCATCGACTCCGGCGCCGCGCGCACCGCGCTCGACCAGACCAACTCCTACAGCATCATGAAGGCCGCGTTCACCTCCGGCGAGGTCGCGATGGTGCTGGACGGCCCGTGGGTGATCCCCGAGCTGTCGCAGTCCGAGCTGTTCGCGGACGGGCAGAACCTCGGCATCGCCCCGGTGCCCGGCCCCGGCGGACCGATCGGCGGGCACGACTACGTGCTGCGCCAGGGCAGCGACGCCACCGCGAACGCCATCGAGTTCGTCGAGTGCATGAGCAGCACCGCCAACCAAGCCGCGATCGCCGAGCGGCTCGGCCTGCTGCCGACCCGGCGCTCCGCCTACGACGAGCCCGCCGTGGCCGGTCACCCGGTCGTCTCGGCGTTCCGGCCGCTGGTGGAGAACACCCTGCCGCGCGCCTGGATCCCGGAGGGCAACGAGCTGCTGGAGCCGCTCAAGACCGCCTACGCGCAGGTGCTCGCCGGGCACGCCGACGCCGGGACCGCGCTGGACCGCACGGCCGGGATCTACCACGAGACCGTCCTCGACGGTTACGCGCGGCGATGAGCAGCGCGCCGACCGCCGAACGGCGCGCGGGTGGCCCCGCGCGCCCGGACGCCCCACCGCGCCGCCGAACGGTCCGGGAATTCCTGCAACGCCACTGGTTCGGCTACGCGATGGTGCTGCCCGTCGTGCTGGTGCTGGCCGTGCTGGTGGTGCTCCCGCTGCTGCAAGGCGTCTACTTCAGCCTGACCGACATCAACGACACCACCATCGCCAACCCGGTGCTGGACCGGCCCGCGCGCTACGAGTGGGTCGGGCTGGCGAACTACCTCGACGTGCTCTCCGGCGACCCGGCCTACGGCGCGTTCTGGGCGACGCTCGGGCGCACCCTGATCTGGACCTTCGCCTGCGTGTTCCTGCACTACGCCCTCGGCCTGGGACTCGCCGTGCTGCTCAACCGGCAGGTGCGCGGGCGCGGCGTGTACCGGGTGCTGCTGATCCTGCCGTGGGCGGTGCCGGTGTTCATCAGCGCCTTCGCCTGGAAGTACCTGTTCAACTCCGAGTACGGGCTGATCAACTGGCTGCTGGAGCTCGTCGGGCTGCCCGGGCAGGTCTGGCTGGGGCAGTCCTGGCTGGCGCTGGCCTCGGTGATCGCGGTCAACGTCTGGCTCGGCGTGCCGTTCATGATGGTGGCGCTGCTCGGCGGGTTGCAGAACATCCCGGGCGAGCTCTACGAGGCCGCCGAGATCGACGGGGCGAACGCCTGGCAGCGGTTCACCGGCGTCACGCTGCCGGGGCTGCGGTCGGTCTCGGGCACGGTGGTGCTGCTCGGGGTGATCTGGACCTTCAACATGTTCCCGGTGATCTACCTGATGACCGGGAACAACCCGAACACCCGCATCCTGGTCACCTACGCCTTCGAGCGCTTCTTCTCCGGGGCGACCCGCGACTACGCCATCGCCTCGACCTACGGCGTGCTGATCCTGTCGGTGCTGCTGGTGTTCGCCACCGTCCACCGCCGCGCGATGCGCAGGCAGGGAGAGGAGCTGTGATGTCGATCGAGGCGGCGACGCTGCGCACCACCACCGCGGCGCCGGCCCCCGGGCGGAGGCGGCGGCGGTCCCGCGCGGCCAGCGCCGGGCTGCACGCGACCCTGGCGCTCGCGTCGCTGGTCGCGGTGTTCCCGGTGTTCTGGGTCGTGGTGGTGTCGTTCAAGCCGAACGCGAAGGCCGTCGAGACCACCCCGACGCTGTTCCAGGACGCGACCTGGCAGAACTACGCCGACGTGCTGTCCGGGGACAAGGGCGCGTTCCTCCAGTGGTTCGGCAACTCGGTGGTCATCGCCGGGGCGACCACGGTCCTGGGCGTCACGCTGGCGGCCACCACCGCGTACGCGGCCAGCCGGTTCCGCTTCCCCGGCCGCGGCAAGCTGCTGCTGTCGTTCCTGCTGGTGCAGATGTTCCCGTTCGCGGTGCTGATCGTGCCGCTCTACAACATCCTGCTCAGCATGGGGTTGCAGGGCAGCGCGCCCGGTCTGGTGCTGGTGTACTGCTCCACCGCCATCCCGTTCTGCACCTACATGCTCAAGGGCTACTTCGACGGCATCCCGCAGGAGATCGACGAGGCCGGCCGGGTCGACGGGCTCGCCCCCTTCGGCGTGTTCTGGCGGCTGGTGCTGCCGCTGGCCCGGCCGGGGCTGGCCGTCACCGCCTTCTACGCGTTCATCACGGCGTGGAGCGAGGTGGCGTTCGCCTCGGCGTTCCTGTCCGCCGACGACGGCTCGAAGACGCTGGCGGTCGGGCTCCAGGTGTTCGTCCAGCAGAACCGGGCCGAGTGGGGGCACCTGTCGGCGGCCTCGGTCATGGTCGCGATCCCCGCCGTGATCGTGTTCTACCTGGTGCAGAAGTTCCTGGTCAGCGGCCTGTCCTCGGGCAGCGTCAAGGGCTGACCCGAACCTCACCCGAGCGGGCGGTGAGTGCGGGGCACCTTCATCCGGCTTACTCGGATGATGGTGCCCCGCACCTCGCTGAGTTCACCCGGACGGGCCACGCTTCTAGAGTGGTGGGGTGAGGCGGTTCGAACTCGGTGGTGGCCCGCTGGTGCTGGACGGCGGGCTGGCCACGGAACTCCAGGCGCGGGGGCACGACCTCGGCGACGCGCTGTGGTCGGCCCGGCTGCTCGCCGACGAGCCCGAGGCGGTCGTCGCGGCGCACCGGGCGTTCTTCGCCGCCGGGGCCGACGTGGCGACCACCGCGAGCTACCAGGCGAGCTTCGAGGGCTTCGCCGCGCGCGGGATCGATCGGCGGGAGGCCGCGGCCCTGCTGCGGCGCGGCGTGGAGCTGGCGCGGGAGGCCACCGACGGTCGTCCGGACCGGTGGGTGGCGGCCTCCGTCGGCCCCTACGGCGCGGTGCTCGCCGACGGCTCCGAGTACCGCGGGCGCTATGGGCTCACCCCGCGCGAGCTGCACGACTTCCACCGGCCCCGGCTGGAGGTGCTGGCCGAGGCCGGACCGGACGTGCTGGCGCTGGAGACGGTTCCCGACCTCGACGAGGCCGAGGCGTTGATCGACGCGGTGACCGGGCTGGGCCTGCCCGCCTGGCTGTCGTTCACCATCGACGGGGACCGCACCCGCGCCGGACAGCCGCTCGCGGACGCCTTCCGGTTGGCCGCCGCGGCCGAGGAGGTGATCGCGGTCGGGGTCAACTGCTGCTCCCCCGACGACGCCACCGGCGCGGTCGCGCTCGCCCGGGAGATCACCGGCGCACCGGTCGTGGTCTACCCGAACAGCGGGGAGAGCTGGGACGCCACGGCCCGGGACTGGACGGGGACGGCCGTCCCGCTGGCCGAGCGCGCCCGCCGGTGGCGCGCCGACGGTGCCGGGCTGATCGGCGGCTGCTGCCGGGTGCCGCCCGCCGGGATCAGCGCGCTCGCCGCCGCGCTGCGCTGACCCCGGGCGGACCGCCCCGGTGTGGAGCGGTCCGCCCGGGACGGTCCAGGTCATCCGGGACGGCTCAGGTCACCTGGGCGCCGACGTGCACCGCGACCCCGGAGTTCGGGGCGATCGTGGCGGTGAAGGTGCCGTCCGCGGCGATCTCCACGGTGCCGCCGGAGCAGCCGCCGTCGGTGGGCTCGCCGCTGAGCACGTCGCAGTAGGTTCCGGCGGGCAGCGACGTCCGGAACGTGCGGGTCAGCTCGCCGCCCTCCCGGTTGAAGGCGATGTGGCCGACCTCGCCGCGGCCGAAGGCGAGCTGACCGCCGCCGTTGTCCCACCAGTTCGTGATCGGGGCGTCCCCGGCCGCGACGTGGAACCCGGCCATCCCGGCGATCATCGGTCGCCGGTGCTCGCACACCCACGCCGGGTCGCCGCAGTCGGCCGGGAGGGTGGTGCCGTCGGCCGCGGCGGGCGGCCCGGCGTCGGTGTCGTCGAAGGCGAAGCTGGAGATGAGCTGCGGCGTGCCGTACGGGTGGGCCAGTTCGAAGGCGATGGCCAGGTCGTAGGCGGCGCCGTCCTTGTAGGTCAGGGTGGGCGTGCTGCGCTGGGTGTCGTGGTTGTCGATGAACACGACGGCCTGCTCGCCGGGCAGCGTCATCTGCTGGTCCAGGAACCCGAGCTGCGCCAGCGTCCCGTTCTTGAACGCCTCGCTGACCCGGCCGTGGTAGGCGAACTCGGTGACGTCGCCGTTGCCCGCGTACTCCGCCGCGGAGGTGGTCCCGTCGGCGATGACCTCCTGGAAGACGTACGGCCGCGCCCCGGTGCCGGGCACGTCGCGGACCGCGCCGAAGATCGCGCCGACGTCCTCCGGCGGCATGTGCTTGACCCCGTCGACGCGGAAGCCGGACACCCCGAGCCCCACCAGGTCGTTCAGGTAGGCGACGAGGGTGTCGCGGACGTACCCGCTGCCGGTCTTGAGGTCGGCCAGGCCGACCAGCTCGCAGTTGCGGACCTCCCACTTGTCGGTGTAGTCCGCGATGTCCCGGCGGCACCCGTGGAAGTCGCCGTCCTGGTAGATCCCGGGGTAGGCGTACTTCTCGAATTCCGAACCGCCGCTGCCCGGCCCGCTGCCCACCGAGCCGCTGCCGGTCATGTGGTTGACCACGGCGTCGACGTAGACCTCGACGCCCGCGGCGTTGCAGGTGTCGACCATCGCGGCGAACTGCGCGCGGTCCCCGCGCCTGCTCTCGAGCTGGTAGCTGACCGGCTGGTAGTCCTGCCACCAGGGATGCCCCTGGTCGGGGAGCACGACGTGCTCCTGCGGCGGCGAGACCTGCACCGCGCCGAAGCCCCGGGGACCGAGGAATTCGGTGCACTCGCGGCCGACCGACTCCCAGGGCCACTGGAACATCTGGATGATCGGACCGTCCACCGGCGCGGCGGCCGGGCGGTCCCCGGTCGGCGCCGCGCTGGTCCCTTCGGCGGGGGCGGCCCCGGCCGGCTGGACCAGCGCGGGCGGGATCAGCGCGGTGCCCGCCAGCGCGGCGACCGCGACCAGTACGGGTAATCGCATGGCAACCTCCTCATCGATGTCGCCCCACGATCACATTTCCTTGCGGATGTTAAGTCAATACTCCACCAGTACCGTCCCCACCAGCCATATCGCCTGCAAAAGTTTGCAAACCCGGGTGCGGGCTCAGGGCAGGACCTCGGCGAGCTCCGCGGTCGCCGCCGCACCGTAGGCCGCCTCGAAGCGGTGCAACGCCCGCCTGCGGTCCCACGACCACTCCTGGGTCCCGGTCACCTCCAGCACGTGCACCGCGATCAGCGAGCCGAGCTGCGCGGCGCGCTCCACCGGCAGGCCGGATTCGATCCCGGCCAGGAACCCGGCGCGGAAGCCGTCGCCGACGCCGGTGGGGTCCACCCCGGCCGCGGCGGGCACGGCGGCGGTGCGCACCCGCTCCCCGGACGGGCCCACGAGCTCGGCCCCGGCGGCGCCCAGGGTGGTGATCCGGGTGCCCACCCGCTCCTGGACGTCCTCGGCGGTCCAGCCGGTCTTCTGCCGCAGCAGGCCCCACTCGTACTCGTTGGTGAACAGGTACTCGGCGCCCGCCACCAGCCGCCGCGCCTGCTCACCGGTCAGCCGGGCGAGCTGCTGCGACGGGTCCGCGGCGAAGCGGTAACCGCGCTGGCGGCACTCCTCGGCGTGCCGGAGCATCGCCGGCGGATCGTTCGGGCTCACCAGCACCAGGTCCACGTCGCGGGCCACCACGACCGGCGCGAGCTCGATGTTGCGCGCCTCGGCCATCGCCCCCGCGTAGAACGAGGCGATCTGGTTGAACTCCTCGTCGGTGGTGCAGACGAACCGCGCGGTGTGCGCGACCTCGGAGACGTGCACCCCGGCGCAGTCGACGCCGTGGCGCTGCAACCACGACCGGTAGTCGGCGAAGTCGGCGCCCACCGACCCGACCAGCACCGGGCGCATCCCCAGCACGCCGAGCGCGAACGCGATGTTGGCCGCGGTCCCGCCGCGGCGGACCTCCAGCCCGTCGACGAGGAAGCTCAACGACACCCGGTCGAGGTCGCCCGCGACGAGCTGCTCGGCGAAGCGGCCGGGGAAGTGCATCAGGTGGTCGGTGGCGATGCTGCCGGTCACGGCGACGGGCACGGTGGCGCTCCTGCCTGCTGGATCGCGGTCGAGGAGCCGACCAGGCTACCGGCGCGGCGCCGGAGCGGCCCGGGGGACAATGGCGCCATGCGGGAAGTGGGGATCCAGGACGACACCATCCGGCTCGGTCAGCTGCTCAAGCTGGCCGGGCTCGTCGAGCACGGCGCGGAGGCGAAGGCGCTGCTGGAGGAGGAGCAAGTCGAGGTCAACGGCGCGGTCGAGACCCGGCGCGGCAAGCAGCTCGCGCCGGGCGACGAGATCGTGCTCGGCGGCGAGGCCGTCCGGGTCGTCCGCGACTGACCCGGACGCACGCGGAGGCCGGCGCCCTCGGGCACCGGCCTCCGGCGAAATCGGGCGACGAGCGCGTCAGTGGAACGAGTCGCCGCAGGCGCAGGAGCCACCCGCGTTCGGGTTGTCGATGGTGAAGCCCTGCTTCTCGATGCTGTCGACGAAGTCGATCACCGCACCCTGCACGTACGGGGCGCTCATCCGGTCGACGACCACGCCGAGACCGCTGAACTCCACCCGGGCGTCGCCGTCGAGCGTGCGCTCGTCGAAGAAGAGCTGGTAGCGCAGGCCCGCGCAGCCACCCGGCTGGACCGCGATGCGCAGGTGCATGTCGTCGCGCCCCTCCTGCTCCAGCAGAGCGGAGGCCTTCTGCGCGGCGCTGTCGGTCAACGTGACGCCGTGCGCGGGCGCCTCGGTGGTGGTGTCTGGAGCGGTCATGGACTCTCCCTAGAGGTCTCGCTCGTCCGATTCCGGCATGAGGTCCAACCCCACCCGGAGCCGGGCTATTCCCCGGGTCGGGCCCGTGGGGAGTGGCCCGGGGACGATCGGTCGTACTCCACCCCTCATGGTGGCACACGTTCGCGGCGAACAGGCGGGACGTGCCTGGTCGATGTCCGCATCACTCCGGCGTGTCCGGTCTCGTACAACGCCCCGGACGGCGTCGAATACCCTGGAGGGGTGAGGTTCCTTCGCCGCAGCGACGCTGAGCAGACCGCGACCACCGATCCCGAGGCCCAGGACGCCGGGACCGACGCGGAGCACGCCCCGAACCGCACGCCGAAGAAGGGCCGCCCGACGCCGTCCCGCCGCGAGGCCGAGGGCAAGCGGCGGGGGCCGGTGGCACCTCCGCCCAAGACCCAGCGGGAGGCCGCCAAGCGCGCCCGGGGCACCAAGCAGGAACGCCGCGCCGCCGCCGCGGAGCGCCGCGAGCGGATGATGGCGGGCGACGACCGCTACCTGATGCCTCGCGACCGGGGGCCGGTGCGCGCCTACGCCCGCGACATCGTCGACACCCGGCGGCACCTGATGGGGCTGTTCATGCCGCTGGTGCTGGTGGTGTTCGCCACCACGCTGGTGCAGAACCTCCTGGTGCAGCAGTACGCGACGCTGCTGTGCCTGGCGCTGCTGATCACGATGGTCGTCGAGGGCACCATCCTCGGCCGCCACGTCAACCAGCGGGTGCGGCGCAAGTTCCCCGACGCCAAGGACCGGCCGTTCGCGCTGGGCTGGTACGTGTTCACCCGCGCCATGCAGATCCGCAAGCTGCGGGTGCCGCGCCCGCGGCTCACCCCCAAGGACGCCGCCACCCTCGACTGAGCGCCGCCTGGGGCGGCGACCCGCGCCGGATCGCCTAGGGTCGGGCGCATGGAGTTCCGTCGTCTCGGCAGCAGCGGCCTGTCCGTCAGCGAGATCGCCTACGGCAACTGGCTCACCCACGGCTCCCAGGTCGAGGAGGAGCGGGCGGTCGAATGCGTGCGGGCCGCCCTGGACGCGGGGATCACGACGTTCGACACCGCCGACGTCTACGCCGCGACCCGGGCCGAGTCGGTGCTGGGCCGGGCGCTGTCCGGGGTCCGCCGCGAAGGCGTGGAGATCTGCACCAAGGTCTACTTCCCCACCGGTGCGGGCCCCAACGACCGGGGGCTGGGCCGCAAGCACGTCGTGGAGTCCTGCCACGCCTCGCTGCGGCGGCTGGGGACCGACCACGTGGACCTCTACCAGGCGCACCGGTTCGACCACGAGGTGCCGCTGGAAGAGACCATGACGGCCTTCGCCGACCTGGTCCGCCAGGGCAAGGCGCTCTACATCGGGGTCTCGGAGTGGACCGCCGAGCAGATCACCCGGGGCGCCGAGCTGGCCCGCGAGCTGTCGGTGCCGCTGATCTCCAACCAGCCGGAGTACTCGATGCTGTGGCGGGTCATCGAGCCCCAGGTGGTCCCGGCCGCCGAGCGCGAGGGCCTCGGGCAGCTCGTCTGGTCGCCGCTGGCCCAGGGCGTGCTCACCGGCAAGTACCTGCCCGGCCAGCAGCCGCCCGAGGGCTCCCGCGCCACCGATGAGTCCGGCTCGGAGACGATCGCCCGCTGGATGCACGACGAGGTGCTCGAAGCGGTGCAGCAGCTCACCCCGATCGCCGCCGACCTGAACCTGTCGATGGGGCAGCTCGCGGTGGCCTGGGTGCTGCAGAACCCGAACGTCTCGGCGGCGATCATCGGCGCGTCCCGGCCCGAGCAGGTCGTGGACAACGCCGGTGCCGCCGGGGTGGTGCTCGACGAGGACGTGCTCGACGCGATCGACGACGTCCTCGACGACCTGATCACCAGCGACCCGCGCCGGACCGGCTCGCACTGAACGCCCGCCACCGCCCCGCCGGTCCGGGGCGAGCGCAACACGAGGAGGTCGGGTGGCAGCCCGCACGCTGGTGCTCGGAGGGGCCCGCTCCGGCAAGTCCGCGCACGCCGAAGGGCTGCTGCCCGCCGACGCGGACGTCGACTACGTCGCCACCGCCCGGCGCGACCCGGACGACGCGGAGTGGTCGCGGCGGATCGCCGCGCACGTCGAACGCCGCCCCGCGAGCTGGCGGACCGTCGAGGCCGGTCCGGACGAGCTCGCCGCGGTGCTGCTGGCCGCCGGGCCGGACCGGTGGCTGCTGGTCGACGACCTGGCGACCTGGCTGACCGCCGCGCTCGACGACGCCGGGGCGTGGGAGCGCGACCCGGCGGCGCTGGCCGCGGTCGCCGAGCGGTGCGCGGAGCTGGTCGACGCCGTCGCGCGGTGCCGCGGCCGGCTCGTGCTGGTCTCCGCCGAGGTCGGGTTGGGCGTCGTGCCGGGCACCAGGTCTGGAAGACTCTTCCGCGACGAGCTGGGAGCGCTCAACGCCCGGCTCGCCGAGGGGTGCGACGACGTGCTGCTGCTCGTCGCGGGCATCCCGCTGCGGCTGCGCTGACCGGCCGCCGAGGAACACGGAGGTTTTTCGCTTGTCCACCGATCCCGCCTTCCCGACCGTGCCGGAGCCCGACGAGGAGGTCCGGCAGCAGGCGCGGGAACGGCAGGCGCAGCTCACCAAACCGGTCGGTTCCCTCGGGCGCTTGGAGGAGCTCGGCACCTGGGTCGCGGCCCGGCAGGGCGTCTGCCCGCCGCGCCCGTTCGCCCGGCCCCGGGCGGTCGTCTTCGCCGGGGACCACGGCATCGCCCAGCACGGCGTGTCGGCCTACCCGGCCGAGGTCACCGGCCAGATGGTGCGCAACTTCCTCGACGGCGGCGCGGCGGTCAACGTGCTCGCCGACAACGCGGGGGCGACCGTGCGGGTGGTCGACCTCGCCGTCGCCGTGGACACCTCCGAGGCGATCAGCACGCACAAGGTCCGCCGGAGCTCGGGCGTCATCGACCGGGAGGACGCGCTCACCGAGGACGAGGTGGACGCCGCGATCCGGGCCGGCCGGACCATCGCCGACGAGGAGATCGACTCCGGGGCCGACCTGCTCGTCGCCGGGGACATGGGCATCGGCAACACCACCCCGGCCGCGGTGCTGATCGCGCTGCTCACCGGAACCGAGCCGGTCGCCGTGGTGGGGCGCGGCACCGGCATCGACGACAACACCTGGATGCGCAAGACCGCCACGATCCGCGACGCGCTGCGCCGCGCCCGCCGGGTGATCGACGACCCGGTGGCGCTGCTGCGCACCTCGGCGGGCGCCGACATCGCCGCGCTGACCGGCTTCCTCGCCCAGGCCGCGGTGCGCCGCACCCCGGTGCTGCTGGACGGCGTCGTGGTCGGGGCCGCCGCGCTGATCGCCGAGGAGCTCGCCCCCGGCGCGCGGCAGTGGTGGCTGGCCGGGCACCGCTCCGCCGAGCCCGGTGGCCCGCTCGTGCTCGAACACCTGGACCTCACCGCGGTGCTGGACCTGGACATGCGGCTCGGCGAGGGCTCCGGGGCGCTGACCGCGCTGCCGCTGCTCACCGCCGCGGTCCGGCTGCTCGGCGAGATGGCGACCTTCGCCGAGGCCGGCGTCAGCGGGAGCTGAGGTGGGCGGACTGCGCCTGGCCCTGTCCTGGCTGAGCGTGCTGCCGGTGCCGGTCGGCCGGGTCGACGAGCGCGTCGCCCGGCACGCGATCACCGCCGCACCGCTGGTGGGCGCCCTGCTGGGCGCGCTGGCCGCCGCCGTGCTCGGGCTCGCGACGCTGCTGGGTGCCCCGCCGCTGCTGGCCGGGCTGCTCGCGGTCACCGCGCTGGCGCTGCTCACCAGGGGGATGCACGTGGACGGGCTGGCCGACACCGTCGACGGGCTCGGCTGCTACGGGCCGCCGGAACGGGCGCTGGCGGTGATGCGCGACGGCGGCGCGGGACCGTTCGCCGTGGTCGCGCTGATCCTGGTGGTCGGCGTGCAGGCGACCAGCCTCGCCGAGCTGAGCGACGAACCGGCAGCGGTGGTGCTGGCCTGCGCCGCGGGGCGGGCGGGCTTCCTGGTCTGCTGCCGCACCGGGGTTCCCGCCGCCCGGCGGGAGGGCCTCGGCGCGCTGGTGGCGGGCAGCCAACGGCTCCCGGTCGTGCTGGCCTGGTGGGCCGGGCTGGTGGCGCTCGGTGCGCTCGGTGCCGCCACCGGCCTGCTCGGCTGGGGAGCCGTCGCCGGGCTCGTGCTGGCGCTGGCCGCCCTGCTCGCCGTCGTCGAGCACGTCCGGCGCCGCTTCGGCGGGATCACCGGTGACGTGCTCGGCTTCGCCACCGAGGTCGGCACCACCCTCGTCCTCGCGGCAGCCGCCTTCGGCTGAACCCGCACCGGCGGCTCACCCGTTCGGGACATGAGTGAGGGGCACCCTGTACCACGTCATGCGGTACAGGGTGCCCCTCACTCAGCTTCCGGGCGGGGTGAGCCCTCGGCGGGTGCTCAGGCCAGGGGGACCATCCAGCCGTGCTCGTCGGCGACGGTGCCCTTCTGGATGCCGGTGAGCTTCTCGCGCAGCGTCATCGTCACCGGGCCCGCCTGGCCGTCGGCGACGGTGAACTCGCCGTCGCGGTGCTTGACGTGGCCGACCGGGGTGATCACCGCGGCGGTCCCGCAGGCGAAGACCTCGGTGAGCTCGCCGGAGGCGGCCCGCTGCTCCCACTCGTCGACGGTGATCCGGCGCTCCTCGACCTTCATGCCGAGGTCGCGCCCCAGCTCCAGCAGCGACGAGCGGGTGACGCCCGGCAGCAGGCTGCCGCTGAGCTCCGGGGTGACCAGCGTGGCGTCGGCACCGGAACCGAACACGAAGTACAGGTTCATGCCGCCCATCTCCTCGACGACGCGGCGTTCCACGGCGTCGAGCCAGACCACCTGGTCGCAGCCCTTCTCCACGGCCTGCGCCTGGGCGGCGAACGAGGCGGCGTAGTTGCCCGCGAACTTCGCGGCCCCGGTGCCGCCCGGCACCGCGCGGACGTACTCGTGGCTCAGCCACACCGTCACCGGCGTGACGCCGCCGGTGAAGTACGAGCCCGCCGGGGAGGCGATCAGCGCGTACAGGTACTTGCTGGACGGGTGGTTCACGCCGAGCCCGACCTCGGTGGCGATCATGAACGGCCGCAGGTACAGCGAGCTCTCGCCCTCACCGGGGACCCAGTCGGCGTCCTCGGCGACGAGCTGGCGCAGCGACTCCAGGAACAGCTCCTCCGGCAGCTCGGGCATCGCGATCCGTTCCGCCGAGCGCTGGAAGCGCTGCGCGTTGGCGTCCGGCCGGAACGCCGCGATCGAACCGTCGGGCTGCCGGTAGGCCTTGAGGCCCTCGAAGATGGCCTGCGCGTAGTGCAGGACCGAGGTCGCCGGGTCGAGCTCGATGCCGCGGTAGGGCTCCAGCCGGGCGTCGTGCCAGCCCTGCCCGCTCTCCCACCGGATCGTCACCATGTGATCGGTGAAGAACCGCCCGAACCCCGGACTCGCCAATACTTCGGCCCGGCGCTCGGCACTGGCCGGCTGCGGGTTGGGGGACCGGGAGAACGACAGCGATTCAGGCATGGCAACACCGTATCGCGCGCCCACGAGCAGTGGAAACCGACTCGGCGAAACTCGGACTTCCCAATGTCGCCCGTCCACCTACCGGCCGGATCCGGACAGCCGGGGGCGATCGCACCGGGTGGCCCGGAACCGGCCCCCGGCCGCGCCGAGCGGCTGCGGCACGCGGACTCGCTGCCTGCGCGGGACCGGCGTGGCTTCGGCGGTGTTGCCGTCGGTCGCCGCGGCTCCGCTGCGACCGCCTCCGCCGCCTCGCGCCGATCCCCGCTCGGCGACCGCGCCCCATTGCCGGAGCCTCCTATGATGACGTCATGACCAACGCGCAGAACGCGCCCGTCCCAGCCGGGCCCACCACCACGTCGCAGGACGTGCTCGCCGCGACGATGGCGGCGCTGATGCCGCTCGGCGCCGGGTTCACCGTCACCCTCGGCTACCTGTGGCTGGACATCTTCGGGCTGATCGTCGGGCTGGGCGCCGCGGCGGGCTGGGCGTACTGGTGGCGCAACAAGCACGGCGCCTTCTTCCCGGCCGACCTGCGCGGCGGTTCGGTGGGCGGCTTCGGCGCGCTGGTCGCGGTGATCGGGCTCTTCTTCCTGATCGCCCTCGTCCCCTGAGCCCGCCGGGCACCTGACCCGCCGCGTCGGGCACGGCGGTCCGGGGCTCAGGCGAGCAGCAGGGAGGGCGGCAGGGCGGGAGCCGTCCAGGACGGGTCCGGCCGGGCGTCGCAGTAGGTGCCGTCGAACGGGAACCGGCCGGCCTCGGCGGCCTCGATCATCCGCTCGCCCTCGGTGCGCAGCCGGCGCAGGTGGTCCGCGCCGAAGCGCCCGGCGGCCACCGCCGGTCCCACCTCGTGCTCGTCCTTCCAGCTCCACCGGCCGTCCGGGAACACCTCCAGGTCCAGCACGCCGTCGACCCGGATCACCCCGGCGGCGTCGCGCCCCAGCGGCACTTCCAGGTTGATGTACCAGTTGCGGAAGCGGCCGTCGGGCTCGAAGAACCACCACACCGAGGACCAGCGCCGCTCCTGCACCAGCCGCAGGTTCGGTCCGCCCCGCCAGGACGACCTGGCCGCCACCCGCGGGGTGGTGAACCGCTCGGCGAGCGGGAGCTCGCGCGGTGACCGGCCGTCCGGCGCGGTGGTGACCCGGATCTCGGTGCCGGGCAGCACCCAGCACAGCAACCGGTCCCCGTCGTCGTCGACCACCCGCGCCGGGTGCACCGCGCCCAGCGAGGAGTCCAGCCGCTGGAAGCGGTAGAGGACGCGCTCGCCCGGCCCCCACACGGGGCGCTGCTCGATCGGGTTCGGGGACGCCGCCCCGGCTGTCGTTCTCAGCATGACCGCCTCAGCTCCAGCGACGGGAGACCGCTCCCATCACGACCGGACCGACGATGACAACCGCCAGCGTCGCAAGCATCGCGGCGATCGGCATGCTCATCAGCAGAACCACCGAGAGCCCCATCCCCGCGCAAGCCGCCCGGGTCGGCCAGCGCCGCTCGTCGGCCAGCAGCACCCGCGCCGCCGCGCTGCCGAAGGCGTGGTGCACCAGCAGGCAGCAGGACGCGACGGCCATCGCCACCACCGGGTCGACCAGCAGGACCAGCACCGCGGCGGCCCCGCCGACCAGCAGGTCCTGCACGTACGGCGTCCCGTGGGCCCCGAACCGCCGCAGCGCGCCGGGCAGGTCGCCGTCGTCGACCGCGGCCGTGGTGGTCGGTCGCGCCGATTCGAGCACGGCGAGCAGCACCGGCAGCAGGGCGACGGCGGCGGCGGTGCACAGCAGCGGGGCCAGTTCGGCCGCCGCGGCGGCGCCCAGCAGGTCGCGCAGCGGCACCGCGGACAGCGCCAGCCGCGCGGCCCCGAGCTGGTGCAGCGCCGACCAGCCGAGCGCGAGCAGCACCACCGCGGCCACCACCAGGGCCAGCAGCACCGCGCGGCCGGACGCGCGGGGCGTGAAGCGGTCGTCGTCGGGCTCCGGGGCGCTCAGCCGCTCGAAGCCGAGGAAGGCGAAGAACAGCAGCCCGGCCGCGCCCGGGATCCCCACCGCCTCGTCCGCGCCGGACCGATCACCGGCCATCGCGGGGACGGGCGGGATGGCCCAGCACAGGACCACCACGATCGCGAGCACCCCGAACATGAGCAGCAGCCACGCCCACGCGGCGCCGCCGCGGATGCGCAGCCCGGCGGTCGCGGCGAGCACGACCAGCAGCACGGCCACCGCCCCGGTGGGACCGGCCGCGGCGGGCAGCAGCAGCTCGCCGAGCGCACCCGCCACCGCCGCGAGCGCGGCGACGTGCCCAGCGAGGTGCGCGCTGGAGGTGATCCGCGCGGGGAGCACGCCCAGCCGGGAGCGGGACGCGGCGTACACGGCGGCCCCGCCCGGGTAGTGCTGCGCCTGGTACGACGTGGCGGTCGCCGCGCAGCCCGCCGTCACCGCGGCGACCACGACGCCGACCAGCGACCACGGTCCCGCGGCGGCCGCGGCGGGCGCCATCCCCAGGACCGCGCCGCCCCCGATCATGCCGCCGAGGGCGAGCGGGAGCGCCGCCGCGCTGGAGGCGAGCCGTCGGGACGTGCCGAGCCGGAGAGCCACGCGACCACCCTTCCAGAAGGAAGTCCGCTCGTTCAGCCCCCTGTCGGTTGATCCTCGCAGTGGAGCCGGTGCCGCGAACCAGCCTAGCCGGGGCGCGGAACCGCCCGGTCCGGACGCGCCCGGTACCCGCTGCCCGATCACCGCACCGGCGGGGGGCTTAGAGTGCGCGGAGGACCCGCTGCTGTTGCGCAGCGCAGCCGCACGCCCGGAGGAAACGTGACACCGAAACTCGCCCTCACCGACAGCGCACCGCACAAGCTCGCCGTGGACGCCCTCGTCATCGGCGTCGTGCAAGGCGAATCGGGCCTGGAGCTCGGCCCCGGCGCCGAGGACGTCGCCGACGCCTACGACGGCGACCTGCTCGCGGTGCTCGCCTCGCTGGGCGCCACCGGGAAGTCCGGCGAAGTGGTCAAGCTCCCCGGCGGCAAGCTCCGCGCGGACCTGCTGGTGGCGGTCGGGCTCGGCGGGCGCGGCGACAGCGGCGCGGTCCCCGCCGAGGCGATCCGCCGCGCCTCCGGTGCCGTCGCGCGCTCGCTGGCCGGGGTGGGGCACGCCGCGACGACCCTGTCGGCCACCGAGCTCTCGGCCGCCGTCCAGGGCACCGTGATGGGCGCCTACAAGTTCACCGGCTACAAGTCCGCGGCCGGGGACGACCCGGTGGGCAAGGTCGAGTTCGTCGTCGCCGACGACGGTGCCGACACCGCCCGCCAGGCGCTCAAGGGCGCCACCGCGATCGGCGAGGCCGTCAACACCGCGCGGGACCTGATCAACACCCCGCCGAACGACCTGTTCCCCGCGGCGTTCGCCGAGCGCGCCACCGAGCTGGGCCGCGCCGCCGGCCTGGAGGTCGAGGTGCTCGACGAGAACGCGCTGCGCAAGCAGGGCTTCGGCGGCATCCTCGGCGTCGGCTCCGGCTCGTCCCGGCCGCCCCGGCTGGTCCGGCTGCGGCACCGGGGCGGCAAGTCCGCCGCGAAGGTCGCGCTGGTCGGCAAGGGCATCACCTTCGACACCGGCGGCATCTCGCTCAAGCCCGCCGCGGGCATGGACGAGATGACCTCGGACATGTCCGGGGCCGCCGCGGTGGTCGCCACGATGGTGCTGGCCACCAAGCTGAACTACCCGCTGGAGATCATCGCCACGGTGCCGATGGCCGAGAACATGCCCTCCGGCACCTCCTACCGGCCCGGTGACGTGCTGACCATGTACGGCGGCACCACCGTCGAGGTGCTCAACACCGACGCCGAGGGCCGGCTGATCCTCGCCGACGCGATGGTGCGGGCCTGCGAGGACGGCCCGGACTACCTGGTCGAGACCTCCACGCTCACCGGCGCGCAGGTCGTCGCGCTGGGCAAGCGCACGCCCGGCGTGATGGGCAGCGAGGAGTTCCGGGACCGCGTCGCGCAGACCTCCCAGGCGGTCGGCGAGGGCGGCTGGCCGATGCCGCTGCCGGAGGAGCTGCTCGGCGAGCTCGACTCCAAGCTCGCGGACCTGGCCAACGTGACCGGGCAGCGCTGGGGCGGGATGCTCGCGGCCGGGCTGTTCCTCCAGGAGTTCGTCGCCGACGAGGTCGCCTGGGCGCACATCGACATCGCCGGTCCGGCCTACAACAGCGGGTCGCCGTGGGGCTACACGCCCAAGGGCGGCACCGGCGTGCCGGTCCGCACCCTCGCCGCGGTGCTCGCCGACATCGCCGACCGGGGCTGACCCCGCGAACCGAGTGAGGGGCACCTTCATCCGACATAGCCGGATGAAGGTGCCCCTCACCCTTGAACTGCACGGGACTCATGAACTGAACGGGTGACGCTGTGCTCCGTTGCGACGACGGCGGGTGACGAACCGCTCACAAGCCTCACCGGATCGCGGGCCCGGAATGCCAGGATGGGGCGATGACGGAACTGAGACCAGCTCCCGCCCCCGCCCCCGCTCCCACCGCCGACCGGCACGGGTACCAGGTCGACGTGGTCTGGACCGGCAACACCGGCCAGGGCACCAGCAGCTACCGCGGATACGAGCGCACCCACGAGGTCCGCGTCCCCGGCAGGGAAGCCATCGAGGCCTCCGCCGACCCCGCTTTCCTCGGCGACGCCAACCGCTACAACCCGGAAGAACTGCTGGTCGCGGCGCTGTCCCAGTGCCACATGCTGTGGTACCTGCACCTCGCCGCGGAGACCGGCGTGGTGGTCATCGGGTACCACGACCAGGCCCGCGGGGTGCTCGCCGAGAGCCCCGTGGACGGCACCGGTCAGTTCGAGGAGGTCGTGCTGGCGCCGCAGGTCACGGTGTCCGACCGGGTCAGCCTGGACACCGCCGAGGCGCTGCACCAGCGGGCCCACGAGCTCTGCTACATCGCGAGGTCGGTGACCTTCCCGGTGCGCCGCGAACCGACCACCCGGATCGCGAACTGACCCGGGATCCGGGGGCTCAGGCGTCGCCGCGCTCGCGGAGGATGCGCTGCCGCGCCTGGTAGTCGCGCATCCGCTGCGGGTAGCCGACCTTGGCGACCTCGTAGCAGGGCAGGCCCAGCCGCCGGGTCAGCTTGAACGCCGCCTCGGGGCCGTCGACCCGGCGCCGCGTCCACTCCCCGTCGTGCGCGATGAGCATCAGCGTGGTCTCGGTGACCGCGGTGCGGGGCTCGACGAACCCCTCGACCCCGCGGCGCTGCCCGGCCCAGGCGACGAGGTGATCGGCGTCCTCCGAGGACGCCTCGCGCCGGACACCGGCCCGCTTGCGCCCGCGCAGCCGATCGAACAGGCCCACCGCCATCGCCTCCGTTCACAGGGGGGTCCCTTCCGATGATGCCAGCATTCGGACCTGGTCGAGGCTGAATCGATCAGAACGCCGCCCGCCGCTGTGATCTCCGACGTCACAGCCGCGGATCGGACGGCCCACGTCGCGTCCGCACATCGTGTGGTGACAAGATGGCTGCTGGTGCCCTTGACCACTCGGTCCGCGGTGCCAACAGCGAGTCAACGATGCCTGTCGAGGAGTGCGAAGTGACCGACACGTCCGCCGATCTGGTCATTCTCGGCGGCGGTTCGGGCGGCTACGCCTGCGCTTTCCGCGCGGCCGAGCTCGGCCTTTCCGTCGTCCTCATTGAAAAGGACAAGCTCGGTGGTACCTGCCTGCACCGAGGCTGCATCCCCACCAAGGCGCTGCTGCACGCCGCGGAGGTCGCCGACTCCGCGCGCGACTCCGCCCAGTTCGGGGTGAAGGCCTCCCTCGAGGGCATCGCGATCGACGAGGTCAACAAGTACAAGGACGGCGTGGTCAACGGCCTGCACAAGGGCCTCCAGGGACTCGCCAAGGCGCACCAGGTCACCGTCGTCGAGGGCGCCGGGACGCTCGTGGACGCCAACACCGTCGAGGTCGCGGGCACCCGCTACACCGGCAAGAACGTCGTGCTGGCCACCGGCTCCTACTCCAAGTCGCTGCCCGGCCTGGAGCTCGGCGGCCGGGTCATCGCCAGCGAGCAGGCCCTGAACCTGGACTTCGTCCCGGAGAAGGTCGTGGTGCTCGGCGGCGGCGTGATCGGCGTGGAGTTCGCCAGCGTGTGGCGCTCGTTCGGCGCCGAGGTGACCATCGTCGAGGCGCTGCCGCACCTGGTCCCCAACGAGGACGAGTTCGCCTCCAAGCGCCTGGAGCGCTCCTTCCGCAAGCGCGGCATCACGTTCAAGACCGGCGTCAAGTTCACCGGCGCGGAGCAGACCGACTCCGGGGTCACCGTCAGCCTGGAGAACGGCGAGACCTACGACGCCGACGTGCTGCTGGTCGCCGTCGGCCGGGGGCCCAACACCGCGGGCCACGGCTTCGAGGAGGCCGGCGTCACCCTGGAGCGCGGCTTCGTGCGCACCGACGAGCGGTTGCGCACCAGCCTGCCCGGTGTCTACGCCGTCGGCGACATCGTGCCGGGGCTGCAGCTCGCGCACCGCGGCTTCCAGCAGGGGGTCTTCATCGCCGAGGACATCGCCGGGCTGAACCCGCCGGCGATCGACGAAGCCGGGATCCCCCGGGTCACCTACTCCCACCCCGAGGTCGCCTCGGTGGGCCTGACCGAGGCCGCCGCCAAGGAGCGCTACGGCTCGGTCGAGACCTTCACCTACGACCTCGCGGGCAACGGCAAGAGCCAGATCCTCAAGACTTCCGGCGCGGTCAAGCTGGTCCGCGCCACCGACGGACCGGTGGTCGGGCTGCACCTCATCGGCGACCGGGTCGGCGAGCTCATCGGCGAGGCGCAGCTCATCTACAACTGGGAGGCTCTGCCCGAGGACGTGGCGCCGCTGGTGCACGCCCACCCGACCCAGACCGAAGCCCTGGGCGAGGCCCACCTCGCCCTGGCCGGCAAGCCGCTGCACGTGCACGGCTGACGTCGGCGCACGCAGCCAAGCACCCCGCCACACCACGAGGAGTCAGCAACAGATGGCCTTCTCCGTTCAGATGCCGGCACTAGGCGAGAGCGTTTCCGAGGGAACGATCACCCGGTGGCTCAAGCAGGTCGGCGACACCGTCGAGGTCGACGAGCCGCTGCTCGAGGTCTCCACCGACAAGGTCGACACCGAGATCCCGTCCCCGGCGGCCGGTGTCCTCCAGCGGATCGTCGCCGAGGAGGACGACACCGTCGAGATCGGCGCCGAGCTCGCCGTGCTCGGTGACACCGCGGAGGGCGACGCGCAGCCCCAGCAGCAGGAGTCGGCCCAGCAGGAGCAGCCCCCCCAGCAGGAGGCCCCGCAGGAGCAGCCCGCGCCGCAGCCCGCCGGTCAGGCGCAGTCGGGTCAGGCCCAGTCCGGTCAGACCCAGGCTGGTCAGACGCAGTCCGGTCAGACCCAGGCTGGTCAGACCCAGGCTGGTCAGACCCAGGGCAGCGACGTGCAGATGCCCGCGCTCGGCGAGAGCGTTTCCGAGGGAACCGTCACCCGGTGGCTCAAGCAGGTCGGCGACACCGTCGAGGTCGACGAGCCGCTGCTCGAGGTCTCCACCGACAAGGTCGACACCGAGATCCCCTCGCCGGTGGCGGGCACCCTGCTGGAGATCGCCGCGGAGGAGGACGACACCGTCGAGGTCGGCGCCAAGCTGGCCGTGATCGGCGAGCAGGGCGCCGCGGCACCCGCCCAGCAGGCCCCCCAGCAGGAGGCCCCGCAGCAGGAGCAGCCCGCGCCGCAGCAGCAGGAGGCTCCCCCGCAGCAGGCCCCGCAGCCGGCCGCGCCCGCCCCGGCCCCGGCGGCACCGCCCGCCCCGGCCGCGCCGCAGCCGCAGCCCGAGCAGGTGGCCGAGGAGACCAAGTCCGGTGCCACGCCGTACGTGACGCCGCTGGTGCGCAAGCTGGCCAACGAGCACGGCATCGACCTGGCCGGCCTCCAGGGCAGCGGGGTCGGCGGCCGGATCCGCAAGCAGGACGTGCAGGCCGCCATCGACGCCAAGTCCGCCCCGGCGGCCGAGCCTGCGAAGCCGTCGGCTCCGCAGGCGCCGTCCACCGCCGCGGCCGCCGAGCCGTCGGAGGAGGCCAAGGCGCTGCGCGGCACCACGCAGAAGATGTCGCGGCTGCGGCAGCTCCTGGCCCGCCGGATGGTCGAGTCGTTGCAGACCGCCGCGCAGCTCACCACGGTGATCGAGGTCGACGTGACCCGGATCGCCCGGCTGCGCGAGCGCGCCAAGAGCGGCTTCGAGGCCTCCGAGGGCGTGAAGCTGTCGTTCCTGCCGTTCTTCGCCAAGGCGGCGGCGGAGGCGCTGAAGCTGCACCCGAAGCTCAACGCCTCGGTCGACGAGGAGAACAAGGAGATCACCTACCACGGCTCCGAGCACCTGTCGGTGGCGGTGGACACCGATCGGGGCCTGGTCTCGCCGGTGATCCACGACGCGGGCGACCTCAACCTCGGCGGCCTGGCCCGCAAGATCTCCGACCTGGCGGAGCGCACCCGCAACAACAAGATCAAGCCGGACGAGCTCTCCGGCGGCACGTTCACGATCACCAACACCGGCAGCCGGGGCGCGCTGTTCGACACGCCGATCCTGAACCCCCCGCAGGTGGGGATGCTGGGCACCGGTGCCGTGGTGAAGCGGCCCGTGGTGGTCTCCGACGAGAACGGCGGCGACACCATCGCGATCCGCTCGATGGCCTACCTGGCGCTGTCCTACGACCACCGGCTGGTCGACGGCGCCGACGCCGCCCGCTTCCTGGCCACCCTCAAGCAGCGGCTGGAGGAGGGCGCGTTCGAGGCCGACCTCGGTCTCTGAACCCCGTTCCCGAGCGCCCCGCGGCTCCCCTGCCGCGGGGCGCTCGTGCGTCCGGGCGGCTACTCGCCGGTACGGCGGGGACGGCACGCGGGCGGTCCCGCCGGGCGTAGCCTGAGCCGCGTGAGCCGTGCCGAAGAATCATGCCGCGCCACCGCCGAGCCCGTCGCGGTGCGCGAGCTGGGGACCATCGACTACCTGTCCGCGTGGGAACTGCAGCGCGAGCTGGCGGACGACCGCGCGAACGACGCGGGTGAGGACACCCTGCTGCTGCTGGAGCATCCGTCCGTCTACACCGCGGGCAAGCGGACCGCGCCGGAGGACCGCCCGACGGACGGGACGCCGGTGATCGACGTGGACCGCGGCGGCAAGATCACCTGGCACGGGCCGGGGCAGCTCGTCGGCTACCCGATCCTGCGGCTGTCCGACCCGGTGGACGTGGTGGACTACGTGCGCCGCCTGGAGCAGGCGCTGATCCACGTGTGCGACCAGTACGGCCTGGCGGCCGGGCGCGTCGAGGGCCGCAGCGGCGTCTGGCTGCCCGCCGCCGACGGCCGCCCGGAGCGCAAGATCGCCGCGTTGGGCATCCGCGTGCAGCGCGGGGTCACCATGCACGGCCTGGAGCTCAACTGCGACGCCGACCTGGCGGCGTTCGACCGGATCATCCCCTGCGGCATCCGCGACGTGGGCACCACCTCGCTGTCGACCGAGGTGGGCAGGCGGGTGCCGGTCGCGGAGGTGGTGCCGCTGGTCACCCGGGCCGTGCTGGACGCGCTGGACGGCGCGTTGCCGGTCACCGAGCGGGACATCCCCCGGCAGGAGGCCGCCGCGGCCGGGGTGACGCTGGCGCTGGACCCGTCGTTGCGCTGACGCTGGCGCACCGCGCTCCACTCCTCTAGTATTCCGGAATTACGGACTACTAGAGGAGTGGAGCCATGTCGTTCTCCCGACGCCACCTGCTGGCCACCGCGGGCGCCGCCGCCCCGCTGCTGCTGCTCGCCCCGAGCGCCGCCGCCCGGCCGAGCCCGCCCGACCTGGCCACCCCCGACGGCTGGGTGGCGTGGTTCCGCGCCCACCGCGGCGGGGTGGGGCTGTTCCTCGACGACGGCCGGGGGAACCGGCTGGTCCACCGCCCGCACGCCGCGCAACCGCTGGCCTCGGCGATCAAGGTGGTCCACCTCCTCGGGTACGCGGTGGCGGTCGAACGCGGCGAACTGGATCCGCGCGAGCAGATCCGCCTCGGCGACTGGGAGCGCTACTACGTGCCGCTCGACGGCGGGGCGCACCCGGCCGCGCTGCGGCACCTGGACATCCCCACCGACGACACCGGCCTGCACGCCGCCGACCCCGACCACCGGGTCGCCCTCGACGACGCGGTCGCGGCGATGATCCGGTTCAGCGACAGCGCGGTCCCCGACCTGCTGCGCGACCGGCTCGGCGTCCGCGCGCTGCGCCGGGCCGCGGCGGCGGGCGGCTGGCCCGATCCGGACCTGCGGTCGATGTGCGCCGAGTACCTGTTCCTGCTGCCCGAGCACGCACCGCCGGCGCACCTCCCGCTGCCCGCCCGCCGGGCCCGCGGGTTCGCCCTGGAACGCCGCTACCGCGACGACCCGGCGCTGCGGCGGCGGGTGCTGGACCGGCTGCTGACCACTCCCCTGCCGAGCTGGGACGAGCAGCGCGCGTGGGGCGACCGGACGATGGGCGCCCCGGCCCGGCCGCTGGCCGCGCTGCACCGCGCGACCGCCACCGGTGCGATCCCCGGTGCCGCGCTCGCCCGCACCCACCTGGAGCGCCCGCGGGCGGGCGCGCTGCCGCCCGGCGTCGACGGCATCGGCTACAAGGGCGGCAGCCTGCCGGGAGTGCTCACCGCCGGGCTCACCGTCCGCCGCGCCGACGGCAGCACCGGCAGCGGGGCGCTGCTCGCGCACGGCGACATCACCCCGGAGCAGCTCACCACCGCCGACCCCGGCGGCGCGGTGCTCGTCGCCCTCCAGGACCCCGCCTACCGCGACCGGCTGGCGGCGGCGCTGCGCGGTTGAGGCAAGCTGACCGGATGGAGCAGGAGTGGCACGAGCGCGTCGAGGCCCTGGAACGGCGGGTCGCCGCGCTGGAGGGCACCGCGCGCGCGGCGGCCGTCGAACCCAGCGGCGGGCGGGTGACCTACGAGGGCAGCATCGCCGAGCCGGTCGAGCTGGAGTGGCGGATCGACGTCGACCCGGCGCGGGTTCTCGCGCTCGACCACGCCCCGCGCACCGAGGTGCTGTCCGCGCTGGGCCACCCGGCGCGGGCCTCGATCGTCGCGCTGCTGGCGACGTCCGGTCCGCAGACCACCCAGGCGCTGCAGGCCGAGGCCGGGCTGGGCTCCACCGGGCAGCTCTACCACCACCTCAAGGCCCTCACCGGCTGCGGCCTGGTCGACCAGGACAAGCGCGGCTCCTACCGGCTGCGCCCGCAGGCGGTGGTCCCGGCGCTGGTGCTGCTCACCGCGGCCTCCGACGTCTCCGGCCAGCTGCGCGGCTGAGGGGTCCTTTCAGAATGCGGCGGAGCCGCATGCGGTGAGGCTGTCAGCTTGCACCGCTGCGGGTTCTCAGCGGTCTTCTCGCGAGGACAGCCGTGACGCCGTGTACGTGTTTGGTACATCAGGAACGGCTCCCGGAGCGAGAAGACCGCTGAGGTTCCGCCACCCGCACCGCCACGCAAATCACTCTGAGAGCAGTCCTGAGCGGAGACCGCGGCGAGCGCGGTCACAGCTGCGGGGCGACCTCCGCCGCGACCAGCTCGAGGTGGTCGAGGTCGGCCAGGTCGAGGACCTGGAGGTAGAGGCGGGTGATCCCGGTCCGCTCGCGCCACCGGCCGATCGCGTCGACGATCTCGGCGGGCGAACCGCACAGCCCGTTCTCCCGCAGCTCGTCGACCTCCCGGCCGATGGCCAGCGCGCGTTGCGCGACCTGCGCCTCGGAGGTGCCCGCGCACAGCACGAGCGCCGCCGAGCGGACCATCCCGGCCGGGTCGCGGCCGATCGCGGTGCAGGCCTGGTCGACCCGCTCGAACTGGGCGGCGGCGACGTCGGACCGCACGAACGGCACGTTGAACTCGTCGGCGTAGCGGGCGGCCAGCCGCGGCGTGCGCTTCGGCCCGCCCCCGCCGATCAGCACCGGCGGCGCGGGGCGCTGCACCGGCTTGGGCAGTCCGGGCGAGTCGGCGACCTGGTAGTAGGTGCCGTCGTGGCTGTAGGTCTGCCCCGTCTCGGTCCGCCACAGGCCGGTGATGATCTCCAGCTGCTCGGCGTAGCGGTCGAACCGCTCCCCCAGCGGCGGGAACGGGATGCCGTAGGCGGTGTGCTCCTCCTCGTACCAGCCGCTGCCGAGGCCGAGCTCGACCCGCCCGCCGGACATCTGGTCCACCTGCGCCACCGAGATCGCCAGCGGGCCGGGCAACCGGAAGGTGCCCGCCGTCATCAGCGTGCCGAGCCGGATCCGGGAGGTCTCCCTGGCCAGCCCGGCCAGCGTCACCCAGGCGTCGGTCGGACCGGGTTGCCCGGTCGCCGAACCCATCTTGAGGTAGTGGTCGGACCGGAAGAACGCGTCGTACCCGGCCGACTCGGCGGTCCGGGCGACCCGGAGCAGGTCGTCGTAGGTGGCCCCCTGCTGGGGTTCGGTGAAGATCCTGAGCTTGAACGTCTCGTCCACGTCCGCGAGGCTAGCGGGTCGGCCGACGACCACCGGCGCCGCGCGCCTCAGGTCCAGCGGAACAGCGCCGCGGCGGCGATCCCGCTGAGCGCCGCCGACACCGCCAGGGCGATCAGCTGCCCGGCGTCGGGCACCACCCCGGTCCAGCACGCGGTGAGCACGTCCATCCCGGCGCCGAAGGGCAGGTGCGCGCCCACCGCCGCCAACCCCTCCGGGAGGTGCTGCCGCCCGCCGAAGCCGCCGCCGGTGGCGAAGATCGCGAAGAAGCCGACGAGCCCGATGGCCACCGCGGAGTTCGGCGTCGGCGACACCGCGGCCACCAGCATCCCCAGCGCGTACATCGCCACGACCACCAGCGCGAAGGCCGCCACCGCGCCGAGCGGGGAACGCGGCGCCGCCAGGCCGAACCCGAGCCGGGCCACCACCAGCGCCAACCCGATGCCGATCAGCGACTGCGCCACCCCGACCACGACCTGCGCCGCCAGCACCATCCACGGGTGCGCCGGGGTGACCGACAGCCGCCGCAGCACCCCGGTGCGGCGGTAGGTCGCCAGGAACGACGGCATGTTCACCACGCCCGTCATGGCCAGCACCATCGCCATCGTCATCGGCACCACCACGGCGTCGAAGGCGGGCAGCCCGCCGAGTTCGGGGATGCCCGCGCCGTCGCTGCCGAGCCCGTTCATCACCATCAGCAGCACCGGCAGCCCCAGCGGGACCACGATCCCGGCGGTGTCCCGCAGCACCAGCTTGGCCTCGGTGGCGATGAGCAGCCCCCACGCGCGCGGTCCCGGCCGGACCGCCTCGACCGGCTCCGCCATCACGCCACCTCCGCCGCGCCGCGCCCGGTCAGCTCGAGGAACGCGTCCTCCAGCCCGGGCCGCTCCAACCTGGTCCCGGTGGCGGCGATGCCGTACCGGGCCAGCGCCGAGCTGACCGCCGCCAGCAGGTCCCCGGTGCCGGTCACCACCACCTCGGCACCGTCCGCGCCCACCCCGGTGACCCCGGGCAGGTCGGCCAGCAGCGCGTGCTCGAACGGCGCGAGGGGGCGCAACCGCACCCGCTGCCCCAGCCCGGCGCGCTCGACCAGACCGGCCGGGGTGTCCAGCGCCAGCACGCGTCCGGCGTCGAGCACCGCGATCCGGTCGCAGAGCCGCTCGGCCTCCGCCATGACGTGGGTGACCAGCACGACGGTGACGCCGGAATCGCGGATCCGCTCGACCAGCGCCCAGATCTCCCGCCGGGCGCGGGGGTCGAGGCCGGTGGACAGCTCGTCGAGCACCGCCACCCGCGGGTTGCCGACCAGGGCCAGCGCGATGGACACCCGCTGCGCCTGCCCACCGGACAACGCGCCGAACGGGGTGCGCTTCTGCTCGGTCAGCCCGAGGTCGGCCAGCAGCCGGTCCGGGTCGGCGCCGTCCCGGTAGAACGAGCGGTACAGCGCGACGGCTTCCCCGACGCGCAGCGCGTCGGGCAGCACCGCTTCCTGGAGCTGCACGCCGAGCACCTGCCGCAGCCGCTTCCGGTCGCGGCGCGGGTCGAGCCCGAGCACGCCGATCCGGCCCCGGTCCGGGGCGCGCAGCCCGGACACGCACTCCACCGCCGTCGTCTTGCCCGCCCCGTTGCGCCCGAGGATGCCGAACACCTCCCCGCGCGCGACGGTGAAGCCGACGTCGTGCACGGCGACCACCTCCCCGTAGCGCTTGTGCAGCCCGGCCACTTCGATCACGTCCACGTCGTCCTCCGATGTCCTGGTCGGGCGTCGACGCTAGGCCGGGTGGCGGGATCGCCGCGGGTGCCGGAAGTCGTCGGCCGCGCCATGACTTCCGGCACGGTCGGCGCGGTGCCCGCGGCGGCTAGGCTGCCGCCGTGGCGGGATGGCGGCTGGAGATCTGGGGAGCGGCGGGCCTGCTGCTGGTGAGCGTGCTCATCGGGATCCCGGTCGGCACCGCGTCGCTGGGCGGCTCGGACGTCATCGCCGGACCGGCGTGGCTGTGGTGGCTCTGCTACGGCTGCTTCCCCGCGCTGCTGGCGCTGTGCTTCCTCGGTCACCTGGTGCCCCGGCTGGACGCCCGCTACCTGCTGATCCCGCTGGAGCTCACCGCCGCCGGGGTGGTGCTGCTGGCCCCGCGCGGCGGTTTCCTGCCGATCCTGCTGGTGTTCGTCACCGCGCTGGCCGCCGAGCTGGCGCCGGTGCGGGTCGTCGCGTCCCTGCTGCTCGGCAACGGCGGCGTGATCGCGGTGGCCGTCGGGCTCGCCGGGGCCGGGCTCGGCGAGGTGGTGGTGCTCGCGCTGATCTACCTGGTGCTGCAGGCCTGTTCGGTGTGGATGGTGTGGAACCACCGGCGGGAGGCCGAGCACCGGCGGCGCCTCGCGGTGGCGCACACCGAGCTGCGGGCGGCGACCGCGCTGCTGGCCGAGTCGAGCCGGGCGACCGAGCGGCTGCGCATCGCCCGCGAGCTGCACGACCTGGTGGGCCACCAGCTCACCGCGCTGGTGCTGGAGCTGGAGATCGCCGCGCACCGCAGCGCGCCACCCGCCGACGCGCACGTGGCGCGGGCCCGGGCGGTGGCCCGGGACCTCCTCGGCGACGTCCGCACCGCGGTCGGCGAGCTGCGCGGCACCCCGCAGCGGCTGGACCGGGCGCTGCGCGAGATCGTCGCGGACCTGCCGCACCCCCGGGTCCACTTGGAGGTGGCCGATTCGGTGGCGCCGGACGAGGCGAGCGCGGCGGCGCTGATCCGGTGCGCGCAGGAGGTCGTCACCAACGCCATCCGGCACTCCGAAGCGGACAACCTGTGGATCCGGATCGGCACCGACGAGTCCGGTGCGATCACGCTCAGCGCCCGCGATGACGGGCTCGGCACCCCGGTGCTGCGGCTGGGCAACGGGCTGACCGGCTTGCGGGAGCGGATCGAGTCGCTGGGCGGGCACGTCCGGTTCGACACCCGCTCCGGCTTCCGGGTCGACGCGGCGGTGCCCGCCTCGTGATCCGGGTGGCGATCGTCGACGACCAGACGCTGGTCCGGCACGGCATCCGGGGCCTGCTGGAGCTCACCGACGACATCGAGGTCTCCGGCGAGGCCGGCGACGGCGACGGGGCGCTGGCCCTGGTCGCCGCCGACCCGCCGGACGTCCTGCTGCTCGACCTGCGGATGCCCGGCCGCGACGGCCTCTCCGCGCTCACCGCGCTCGCCGCGGGCGGGGCACCGCCGCCGACCCTCGTGCTCACCACCTTCGACGACGACGAGCTGGCCTTGCGGGCGCTGCGCGCCGGTGCCCGGGGCTTCCTGCTCAAGGACGTGACGCTGGAGCAGCTGGTGGACGCGATCCGCACCCTGGCCTCGGGCGGCACGCTGGTGCAGCCCGCGCTCACCGAACGGCTGGTGCGCGCCGCCCGGGCCCTGCCCGAGCCGGACGGCATCGACGACCTGCCCGCACCGCAACCGCTCACCGAACGCGAGCGGGAGGTCCTGCGCCTGCTCGCGGGCGGCTACGCCAACCGCGAGATCGCCGCGGCGCTGCACCTGGCGGAGGGCACCGTGAAGAACCACGTCTCCAGCCTGCTGCTGAAGCTCGGCGTCCGGGACCGGACCCGGGCCGTGCTGCGGGCCCTCCAGCACGGCCTGCTGGGCTGACGCCCGCCCGGAGGTCCGGGGAGCCCGCGGCTCGCTGAGCGCGGGCGGGCTCTCGCGTAGGTTCGGGAAGATGCGATGGACAACCGCCGACATCCCCGACCAGACCGGCCGCACCGTGCTCGTCACCGGCGCCAACTCGGGCCTCGGCTGGTACAGCGCCAAGGAGTTCGCCCGCAGCGGTGCGCGGGTGCTGCTCGCCTGCCGCGACGCCGAGCGCGGGCGCGCGGCGCTGGCCTCGGTGGCCGCCGACGCCACCGTCGAACCGGAGCTGGTCGAGCTCGACCTGGCCGATCTGGCGTCGGTGCGCAAGGCCGCCGACGAGGTCCGGGAACGCACCGGCGACGGCCTCGACGTGCTGCTCAACAACGCGGGCGTGATGGGCCCGCCGAAGCGCACCACGCGGGACGGCTTCGAGCTGCAGATCGGCACCAACCACCTCGGGCACGCCGCGCTGACCTGGCTGCTGCTGCCCGCGCTGCGGGAGCGCGCCGGGGCCCGGGTCGTCACCGTCTCCAGCCTGGCCCACCACGGCGGCAGCCTGGACGTCGACGACCTGAACTTCCAGCGCCGCCGCTACGACCCGATGCGCGGCTACTTCCAGGCCAAGCTGGCCAACCTGCTGTTCGCCGCGGAACTGGACCGGCGGGCCGAGCGCGCCGGGCTGGACCTGCTCAGCGCCGCCGCCCACCCCGGGATGAGCAACACCGAGCTGCCCACCAATTCGGCCCGGCTGCGCTCGATCCCCGGGGCCGAGCGAGTCGTCGGCTTCGTCAACGGGCTGATCACCCAGCCCGCGCACCGCGGCGTGCTGCCCCAGCTCTACGCCGCGACGTCCCCGGACGCCCGCGGCGGCGCGTACTACGGCCCGGACGGGTTCGGCGAGATCACCGGCTTCCCGAAGGAGGCGCGGACCAGCGCCAAGGCGCGCGACGAGCACCTCGCCCGGCGGCTGTGGGAGCGCACCGCCGAACTCACCGGCATCGATCCCGGCCTGGCCTGAACCGCCGCCGGCGCGCTCCGGGGGCCGGGACCGCGGCCCGCGCGGTGCGGCCCGGTTGCCCCGGGGGCGTAGCCTGTGCGGTGTGACTGTGGTGCCGGAGGGACGCAAGCTGCTGCGGCTTGAGGTTCGCAACAGCCAGACGCCGATCGAGAAGAAGCCGTCGTGGATCAAGACCCGCGCGCGGATGGGTCCGGAGTACAAGGAGCTCAAGGGCCTGGTCCGCCGCGAGGGCCTGCACACCGTCTGCGAAGAGGCCGGTTGCCCCAACATCTTCGAGTGCTGGGAGGACCGCGAGGCCACCTTCCTCATCGGCGGTGACCAGTGCACCCGGCGCTGCGACTTCTGCAACATCGACACCGGCAAACCGCCCGAGCTCGACACCGAGGAGCCGCGCCGGGTCGCCGAGTCGGTGCAGGCGATGGGCCTGCGCTACTCCACGGTGACCGGCGTGGCCCGGGACGACCTGCCCGACGGCGGTGCCTGGCTCTACGCCGAGACGGTCCGGCGGATCCACGCGATGAACCCGGGGACCGGCGTCGAGCTGCTCATCCCGGACTTCAACGCCGAGCCGGACCAGCTCGCCGAGGTGTTCGACTCGCGGCCGGAGGTGCTCGCGCACAACCTGGAGACGGTGCCGCGGGTGTTCAAGCGGATGCGCCCGGCGTTCCGCTACGACCGGTCGCTGAAGGTCATCTCGGAGGCCCGCGCGGCCGGGCTGGTCACCAAGTCCAACCTGATCCTGGGCATGGGCGAGACCCCCGACGAGGTGCGCCCGGCGCTGCAGGACCTGCACGACGCGGGCTGCGACATCATCACCATCACCCAGTACCTGCGGCCGAGCCCCCGGCACCACCCGGTGGACCGCTGGGTCAAGCCGGAGGAGTTCGTCGAGCACACCACCGCGGCCGAGGAGATCGGCTTCCCGGGCGTGATGGCCGGACCGCTGGTGCGCTCCAGCTACCGCGCCGGGCGGCTGTACGCCAAGGCGACCACCCACCGCGGGATGCCGCTGCCGGAGAACCTGGCGCACCTGGCGCAGGCGGGCACCGCCGCGCAGGAGGCGAGCAGCCTGCTCTCCCGCTGAGCACCCGACCCCTGCGGCGCCTCCGGGCCGACCTCGGCTCGGAGGCGCGTCGGGGACGAGTTCTCACGTCTCGGTCACGGCCGACGACCGCGCCTGCACCCGCTCGAAGCACGGCCGTATCCTGGAAGTCATGGCCAAGCAGGACAAGGCCGCCAAGAAGCAGGCGGCCAAGGAACGGCGCCGGGCGTCCCGGGGCCGGATCAAGCAGATCTTCGAAGCGTTCCAGCTCCAGCGCAAGGAGGACAAGCTCCTCCTCCCGCTGATGCTGGGCACGTTCGTCGGCGTGACCGTCGTGGTCTTCCTGCTGGGCATGATCTGGGGGCTGCACTGGGTGTTCCTGCCCGTCGGGCTGGCCTTCGGCCTGCTCGGCGCGGTGATCGTGTTCGGGCGCCGGGTGCAGGCGACGGTCTACCGCAAGGCCGAGGGCCAGCCGGGCGCGGCGGGCTGGGCGCTGGACAACCTGCGCGGGCGCTGGGTGCTCACCCAGGCCGTCGCCGGGACGGCGCAGCTCGACGCCGTCCACCGGCTGATCGGCCGACCGGGCATCGTGCTGGTCGCCGAGGGCTCCCCCGGTCGGGTCAAGTCGCTCCTGGCCCAGGAGAAGAAGCGGGTCTCCCGCCTGGTCGGCGACACCCCGATCTACGAGATCGTGGTCGGCAACGAGGAGAACCAGGTTCCGCTGCGCAAGCTCCAGACCCACCTGATGAAGTTGCCGCGCAACATCAACACCGGTCAGATGCACGCGCTGGAGAACCGCCTCGCGGCCCTGGCCAGCTCCCGGGGCAACGCCATGCCCAAGGGGCCGATGCCGCAGGGCGCCAAGATGCGCAACGTGCAGCGCTCGATGCGCAAGGCCCGCTGACCGATCCGCTGACCTTCGCCGCCTGCCGGTCGGCAGGCGGCGAACTGCTGTCCGGGCCCGGACAGCAGTGCAGGGCGGACGTCCAGCGGGGCCGCGGCGCCTAGCGCTGCAGCACGATGGTGCCGGTCCACCGGTCGTGCCAGGACCGCCCGTCGAAGTTCCACACCACGGCCGGGATGATCACCAGGGTCAGGCCGCAGCGCAGCAGGGCGCGCACCGGACCGACCATCGAGCGGCCGTCGACCCGCGCCACCCAGATCCGGGTCATCGCCATGCCGGGGGTGGCGCCGAAGAAGCTCACCGGCAGCACGGTGAGCAGCGCCCAGGTCAGCAGGCTCCAGTCGCCGGGGAACTCGGGCGCGGTGAAAGCGCCGGTGATGAGGGCCGCGAGCACGATGTCGATCAGGAAGGCCGACCCGCGCCGTCCCGGGGACGCCGCCGCGCCGGGGCCGTCCTCGGGCAGGCCCAGCCGTTCGCCCCGCCACTGCGGCCGTTCGTCGGCCGCCTGTTCCCGGGCGTTGTTCAACGCCGCCTTGGGACCGTCCAACCAGGAACCCATCGCTCGTCGCACATCACCCAGGGTACGTCCTGCGGCAGGCCCCATACTCGACCGGAGTGCACAAGGGCAACCACCTGAACAGGTGGCCGTTAACCTCTGCGAAACACCGAGGTGATGGCCGGGCAACACCCGTGACATAACGTTCGATGCCGAGCCGGCGGAACGCGTGCGAGGCGTCGGTGAGCTGTCGAAAGCAGGATAGGAGCCACCGAGGGTGTTCAAGAATCCAGACGAGGTGCTGCGCTTCATCGCCGACGAGGACGTGAAGTTCGTCGATGTCCGGTTCTGCGACCTGCCGGGCGTCATGCAGCACTTCACCGTGCCCGCCACGGCGTTCGACGAGGACTCCTTCACCGAGGGTCTGGCCTTCGACGGTTCCTCCGTGCGCGGCTTCCAGTCGATCCACGAGTCGGACATGCTGCTGCTGCCCGACCCCTACACCGCCCGCATCGACCCGTACCGGGCCGAGAAGACGCTGATCCTGAACTTCTTCGTGCACGACCCGTTCACGTTGGAGCCCTACAGCCGCGACCCGCGCAACATCGCGCGCAAGGCCGAGCAGTACCTGGCCGAGTCCGGCATCGCCGACACCGCGTTCTTCGGCGCCGAGGCCGAGTTCTACATCTTCGACTCGGTGAAGTTCGGCGAGGGCCCGAACAAGAGCTTCGCCGAGGTCGACTCCGTCGAGGGCTGGTGGAACACCGGCCGCGACGAGGAGGGCGGCAACCGCGGCTACAAGACCCGGATGAAGGGCGGCTACTTCCCGGTCTCGCCCTACGACCACTTCGCCGACCTGCGCGACAAGATGGTCACCGAGCTGACCGCCGCCGGCTTCACCATCGAGCGGGCCCACCACGAGGTCGGCACCGGCGGCCAGGCCGAGATCAACTACAAGTTCAACACGCTGCTGCACGCGGCCGACGACCTGCAGCTGTTCAAGTACATCATCAAGAACACCGCGTGGGAGGACGGCCGCACCGCGACCTTCATGCCCAAGCCGCTGTTCGGCGACAACGGTTCCGGCATGCACAGCCACATGTCGCTGTGGAAGGACGGCAGCCCGCTGTTCTACGACGAGACCGGCTACGCCGGGCTGTCGGACACCGCGCGGCACTACATCGGCGGCATCCTGCACCACGCGCCGAGCCTGCTGGCCTTCACCAACCCGACGGTGAACTCCTACCACCGCCTGGTGCCGGGCTACGAGGCGCCGGTGAACCTGGTGTACTCGCAGCGCAACCGGTCGGCCTGCATGCGGATCCCGATCACCGGGGCGAACGCGAAGGCCAAGCGCGTCGAGTTCCGCTGCCCGGACCCGTCCGGCAACCCGTACCTGGCGTTCGCCGCGATGATGATGGCCGGTCTGGACGGCATCAAGAACAAGATCGAGCCGGCCGAGCCGATCGACAAGGACCTCTACGAGCTCCCGCCGGAGGAGGCCAAGAACGTCCCGCAGGTGCCGGACAACCTGGCGGCGGTCATCGACAACCTGGAGAACGACCACGACTTCCTCCTCGAGGGCGGCGTGTTCACCCCGGACCTGATCGAGACCTGGATCCGGTTGAAGCGCGAGGACGAGATCGACCCGATCCGCCTCCGCCCGCACCCGCACGAGTTCTCGCTGTACTTCGACGTGTGATCGCCGCGCACGAGGGCCCGCCGCTTGCGAGGAGCGGCGGGCCCTCGTCGTTGCCGCCCCCTTCGCCGGAGCCGCTAAGCTGATCGGCATGGCGCGCGTTCGGGAATTCCGCCAGGTCGACGTCTTCACCGAGGTGCCCTGCCTGGGCAACCCGGTCGCGGTCGTGCTGGACGCCGACGACCTCGGCACCGACGAGATGCAGCGCTTCGCGCGCTGGACCAACCTCTCCGAGACGACCTTCGTGCTGCCGCCGACGAGATCCGACGCCGACTACCGGGTGCGGATCTTCACCCCGGCGGGCGAGCTGCCGTTCGCCGGTCACCCGACCCTGGGCACCTGCCACGCGTGGCTGGCCACCGCCGGGGAGCAGCGCGACGTCGTGGTCCAGGAGTGCGCGGCCGGGCTGGTCGACGTGCGCCGCACCGGCGCCGGTCTCGCCTTCGCGGCCCCACCGCTGGTGCGCGGCGGCGACGTCGACGAGGCCGACCTCGACCGCGTCACCGCGGCGCTGGGCCTCGACCGCACCGAGGTCGTCGACGCGCAGTGGGCGGACAACGGCCCCGGCTGGGTCGCCGTGCTGCTCGCCGACGCCGAAGCGGTGCTCGCGGTCCGCCCCGCCGGCCCGCTCGACCTCAAGATCGGCGTGGTCGGCCCGCACCCGCCCGGTTCCCCCGAGGCGTTCGAGGTGCGCGGGTTCTTCCCGGTCGATGGCAACGCCGTGGAGGACCCGGTGACCGGCAGCCTCAACGCCTCCGTCGCCGACTGGCTGCTGCGCACCGGGCGCGCCACCGCCCCCTACCTCGCCCGCCAGGGCACCGCGCTCGGCCGCGGCGGCCGGGTCCACGTCTCCACCGACGACGACGGGACGATCTGGGTCGGCGGCGGCACCCTCGACGTCCTCACCGGCCACGCCACCCTCTGACCCCGGGCGCCCGCACCGGAACTCAGCTTCCTTCCGGGTGAAGCGGTCAGATGCCGCGCCAGGGTGGGACGGGGGTGCCCGCGGTGCCCGGGCGGAACCGCAGCAGTGAACCGGCGAGCGGGTCGGCGGCCAAGGCGCGCTCGTCGTAGCCGAAGCAGGCCGAGGTCACGTACATCTCCTCCAGCCGCGATCCGCCGAAGGCCACGTCGGTGATGCGTCGGGTCGGCGCCCACAGCACCGTCTCCAGGTCGCCGTTGGGGGCGTAGCGGTGGATCCGGCCGCTCCAGTGCATCGCCACCCACACGCAGCCGTCGGCGTCCACCGCGAGACCCTCCGGACTGCCCTCCGCCTCGGTGCACACCACCCACTGCCGTCCCGCCGTGGCGCGGGCCCGGTCGACGTCGTAGTCGTAGGTCCAGATGGTGCGCTGCGCGCTGTCCACCACGTACATCCGGGCCCCGTCCGGGCTCCACGCGATCCCGCCGCAGCGGCTCAGCGCGTCCACCAGCAGGCGGGCCCGCTCCCCGTCGAGCACGTACAGCGCACCGGCGGACGCCTCGGAGCCGTGCGAGAGGGTGCCGCCCACGAAGCGGCCCGCCGGATCGCACGACCCGCCGTTCATCCGGTCCCCACCGCGGACCTGCACCACCAACTCCAACGCGGCCCGCGCGAGGTGCACCCGCGCGAAACCCCGGTCGCCCGCCGCCACCAGTTGGCCGTGCCGGGTGGCGCCCACCCCGGCGACCGCCTCGGGCAGCACGCGCACCTCGTCGAACTCCGAGTCGCGGTGGTAGGTGTGCAGTTCCCGGCGCAGCACGTCGACCCAGTGCACGCAGTTGAGCGCCGAGATCCACAGCGGGGACGTGCCGAGCAGCGCCTGCCGGTCCACGAGCAGTTCGAAGTCCTCGGACACTTCCGCACCCCATCGCCGACGCGCCTGTCCAGTGCCAGCAGGCTACGTCCGGCCACCGGCGGCCCGGGACCGCCGAGTGGGTCACCAGCAGGGCCGTGCGCAGCACCGACGTCGGCTAGCGCCGCCTCGGGCGGTAGGTGCGCCCGAAGCTCCGCGGGCTGTCCTCGACGATGTCGACCAACTCCCAGTCGATCCGCCGCCCGCCGGCGACGTCGAAGATGCGGGTGCCGTCACCGAGGAACACCGGGGCGACGAAGATCTGCAGCTCGTCGATGAGGTCGTGCTCGAGCGCCTGCCGGGCGATGTCGGCGCTGATGATCTGCACGTCCCGGTCCCCGGCGAGCTCCCGGGCGCGGCGGATCGCCTCCACGACGTCGCAGTTCAGCGCCACGATGGCCGGGTCGTCGGCGATCTCCTCCGGCCGGTGGGTGAGGATGAACTCGGTCCCGGACCACGCGCCGCCGTAGGCCGCCGACGTCGTCTCGTCCCGCTCGTCCTGCTGCGCCTTGGCCGCGTCGTAGCCCGCCCGACCGGAGATGATCACGGCGACGTCTCCCGCCATCCGCTCCACGGTGCCTTCCGCCAGCGGTTCCGCGGTGGACAGCCAGCTCATGTCGTGATCCGGCCCGGTGATGAAGCCGTCGATGGAACAGGTGAATCCCCAGCCGACTTTCCCCACGCGTCCTCCTCGCCGATCGATGCCCGTCCCCGGAATGACCATTCTCCACCGCGGACCGACAGAACCCCGCCGATCGCCCGCACCGCGGGCTCAGAACTCGTAGAAGACCCGCTCCACCACCGACCGGGCGTGCCGGGTGACGCGCAGGTAGTCGTCGACGACCGCGCCGGAATCCACGCCCTGCGGGTAGCCGAGCGCCGCGCCCACCGCGGAGAGCTCGCGGACCTTCTTCGGGAGCTGGTCGTCGGGTTTGCCCCGGACCAGCATCACGGCGTTGCGCACCCGCATCGCCAGCGTCCACGCCTCGGTGAGCTCCGCGGCGTCCTGCTCGTCGAGCAACCCCGCCTCGGCCGCGACCCGCAGGCCCTCGACCGTCGACGGGGTGCGCAGCGCGGGCAGGTCGTGGGCGTGGCGGAGCTGGAGGAGCTGCAACGTCCACTCCACGTCGGCGAGCCCGCCGCGCCCGAGCTTGGTGTGGGTCGCCGGATCGGCGCCGCGCGGCAACCGCTCCGAATCCACCCGCGCCTTGATCCGGCGGATCTCCCGCACCTTGTCCTCGTCCAGGCCGCCCACCGGGTAGCGCACCGGGTCGATCGCGGTGCGGAACCGCTCGCCGAGCTCCCGGTCCCCGGCGACCGGGCGGGCCCGCAGCAGCGCCTGCGCCTCCCACACCTCGCCCCACCGGTCGTAGTAGGTGCGGTAGGAGTCCAGCGTGCGCACCAGCGGGCCCTGCCGCCCCTCCGGGCGCAGGTCGATGTCCACCTCCAGCGGCGGGTCCTGGCTCGGCGCCCCGAGCAACCGCCGCACCTGCTCGACGACCGCCGTCGCGTACCGGACGGCGAGCTGCTCGTCGGCGTCCTCGGTCGGCTCGCACACGAACAGCACGTCGGCGTCGGACCCGTAGCCGAGCTCACCGCCGCCGAGCCGCCCCATCCCGATCACCGCGATCCGGGCCGGCGGCGGCCCGCCGTGCTGGGCCGCGATCGTCCGCATCGACACGTCCAGCGCGGATTCCAGCACCGCGGCCCAGACGTTCGACAGGCCCCGGAACACCTCGGTCGGCTCCATCAACCCGAGCAGGTCGGCGCAGGCGATGCGGAGCAGCTCGTGGCGGCGCAACGACCGCGCCGCGGCGGCGGCCCGTCCCGGGTCGGAATAGCGGCCCACCGCGCTGCGCAACGACGTCGCGGCCTCCTCCTGGTCGCGCTCGGCCAGCGCGGGGGTGTCGGAGAGCAGGCGGAGCACCTCCGGCGCCCGCACCAGCAGCTCCGGCACCAGCTTGGCGGTGCCCAGCAGCAGCGCGAGCCGTTCGGCGACCACGCCCTCGTCCCGCAACAGCCGCAGGTACCAGGGGGTTTCGGCCAACGCCTCGGACACCTTGCGGTAGGCGAGCAGACCGCCGTCCGGGTCCGGGGTGGTGGCCAGCAGGTCGAGCAGCATCGGCAGCAAGGTGCCCTGGATGCTGGCGCGCCGGGACATGCCGGAGGTGAGCGACTGGATGTGCCGCAGCGCGCCTTCGGGCGAGAGGAAGCCGAGTGCGGCGAGCCGTTCGGTCGCGGCCCGCGTGGTCAACCGCAGCGCTTCGGTGGGCACCTTGGCGACGGCTTCCAGCAGCGGTCGGTAGAACAGCTTCTCGTGCAGCCGCCGCACCCGGTTGAGGTGCCTGCGGAACTCCGCGACGAGCGCCTGCCCCGCCGAGGTGCGCCCGCTGGAGCGCAGGCCGAGCGCGCGGGCCACCACGTGCAGCACCTCGGCGTCGTCGAAGTCCGGGAACAGGTGGGTGCGACGCAACTTCTGGAGCTGCAGGCGGTGTTCCAGGCGCCGCAGGAAGCAGTAGGAGTCGACGAGGTCGGCGGCGTCGGCCCGCGCCACGTAGCCGCCGTCGCCCAGCGCCAGCAGCGCCTCCAACGTCGGGGCCTGCCGCAGCGATTCGTCGCTGCGCCCGTGCACCATCTGCAGGAGCTGCACCGCGAACTCCACGTCGCGCAGCCCACCGCGACCGAGCTTGAGCTCCCGCTCGGCGATGTCGGCGGGCACGTGGTCCTCGACCCGACGCCGCATCGCCTGCACGTCACCGACGAAGCCCTCGCGCTCCCCCGCCGTCCACACCAGCGGCTGCACCGCGGCGTGGTAGCGCGCGCCGAGGTCTTCGTCACCGGCCACCGGGCGGGCCTTGAGCAGCGCCTGGAACTCCCAGGTCCGCGCCCAGCGGCGGAAGTAGTTCAGGTGCCCGTCCAGGGTGCGCACCAGAGCACCGGCCTTGCCCTCCGGCCGCAGCGCCGCGTCGATCTCGAAGAACGACGCCCCCGCGATGCGCATCAGCAGGCTGGCCAGCCGGGTCGCCGCGCCGAGGTCCTCCTCGGCCTCGGCGACGAACACGACGTCGACGTCGCTGACGTAGTTGAGCTCGCAGCCGCCGCACTTGCCCATCGCGATCACCGCGAGCCGGGGGAACGGGTCGTCCTCGTCGAACCCGGACTCGGCGACGGCCACCGCCAGCGCCGCGCGCAACGCCGCGACCGCCGCGTCGGACAGCGCGGCGGCGACCTGCTCGTAGGCGGCGGCGGGCAGCGAGGGCTCGACCACCCGACCGACATCGCGGCCGGCGATCTCCAGCAGCAATCCCCGGTAGGCACCGCGCAGCGCGCTCACCGCCTCGGTCCCGCACACGGTGGCGACGGGACCCGCCGGGGTTCCGGGAGCGCCGTCGGCCCGGTCGGCGTGCACCGCGTCGAGCAGCACCGAGGTGTACCCGTCGAGGGTCCGCTCCCGGAAGCGGTCCGAGCACAACCGCCGCCAGTCCTCGGGATGGGCGACCAAGTGGTCGGCGAACGTCGTGGAGGTGCCGAGCACGGCGAACAACCGGCCGCGCAGGCCCACGTCCTCGGCGAGCAGCCCGGACAGCTCCGACCACGCCGGGCCGACCGCTTCGCGGAGCCGGTCCAGGGAGTGCAGCGCCAAGTCGGGATCGGGTGCCCGCGACAACGCCGCCACCACCGGCTCGGCCACCGGACCGGAGTCCGACCACCAGCCGGCCGCCCGCAACTGCTCCTCGGCGCGCCCGGCATCGCTGAACCCGAACCGCGCCGGAGAGGGCGTCGAACCCGACCGCGACGTGTTGGCCATGCTCGAACCGTAGTCCCGCTTCCCGGGAGGTGGACCGCCGGTCACCGCGGGCCTCACGCCAGCGGCAGGAACCGCGAGGAGCGGCGCTCGTCGACCGGCGTCCCGGCCAGCCCGACGAACCGCTCCACGACCGGCCGCCAGGTCTCCGCCAGGTCCACGTGGAACTCCGCGAGGTGCTCGTCGTCCCAGTGCCCGGGACGCGCCGCGGCGGCGATCTCCGGGGCGCGCTCGATCCACGAGCGCACCACCGCCGGGGAGGACTCGACGTGGAACTGCACCCCGTAACCGCACGACCCGACCCGGAACGCCTGGTTCTCGCACTTCGGCGAGGAGGCGAGCAGCTGCGCCGAAGGCGGCAGGACCGACACCTCGTCGCCGTGGAACTGCAGCACGTCCGGTGTGAGCGGGGCCGGGCCGAGCAGCACGTCCTCCGCCGCGACGTCCCGCTTCGCGATCAGCAGCGTGCCCGCCTCCGGGCCCTTCGGCATCGGGCGGACCTGGCCGCCGGTGGCCGCCGCGAGGAGTTGCGCGCCGAGGGACACCGCCAGCACCGGCACCTGCTTCGCCACGGCGCTGCTCAGCAGCCCCCGCACCTCGGCGAGCCACGGGTGCTCCAGATCGTCGAGCGCACCCATCAGACCGCCGAGGACGATCAGCCCCTCGTATCCGTCGAGGGTGGCGGGCAACGGCTCCTCCGCCGGTCGCACCACCTCGGCATCAGCACCGGCAGCGGCCAGCCAGCCGCCCAGCGGACTGCTCGGATCGAGCCTCGAAGGCTCCACGACGAGTACGCGCACACCACCCATTCCCCGAGCCTACGACCCGCGGCCGACGCATCCCACCCGGCACGAGCGGTTCAGGCACAGTCGCTGAGCGGGAGGGTCCCGCCGCCGTCCGGCGACCGGTGCGGTGACCGGAAGGAACCCCCGCGTGCGGAGACCCCCTCTGCCGTCCACCGATGAACCCGCCACGGGCCACTGCCGACCCGGCTGGGGGCGCAGACAAAAAGAGCGGGGCCCCGGACCACACGGACTGGAACCCCACACGCACGCAAAAAGGAGGGGTGGGGCACGAAGACCAACTTGTCTTCGTGCCCCACCCCTCTCTCAG
>NZ_BAABII010000012.1:0-371793 GCF_039542665.1 Saccharopolyspora cebuensis | reverse complement strand
CCAACAATGACTGTTGAAACAATCCCAGCAGACACTCCAACCACACCCCCACAAAAAGGAGGGCCGGCGAGCGTCATACTCAAAGAAACCCCAAACAAAAAGGGGCTGTTCATACATGAACACTAGCCAAAAACAGTTCGCTGTTGAGTTCTCAAAGAACACACCCACACCACAACCACACACCCAACAAGGCGCACAGTCGCAGGGAGCATTTCCTGCTTCATTTGCCGTATGTCGATCACTCTAGCAAGCCCGAAATCCGGTCGCTTCAGGGGGGTCCCCGTCGCTCCCAGCCGCTCAGGCGACTGCTTGAGTTGTCAACTCGCCGTAGGAACGTCGTCCGTTCCCCCAGCGGCCACTCAACGTTACCCGGTTCGCTTCGCCGTGTCAAATCGGCGCGCCCCGGCCGGTCTGCGCTCGCGGGATCACTCCCGGGCGCTCCCGGCACCGTCCGTCCCGGGCTTTCGCTCCGGTCCGTCCGGCCGTCCGTGCGGCAAGAACTAAGTTACGCACACGCTCGGTGAAAGTCAAATCGCCTGTTCAGACGCTTGACGTCACCCGTTCGCCTGGGGATCACCGGGACGTCGGCCGGAGCCACAGCTTGACCGTGCTCGTCGTCCCGGTGGCGTTGACCGCCTCCAGGAGGTCGGCCGGGGACACCGTCCGGGTGCGACCGACCGGGACGAGCTCGTAACCGCGGGCGACGATGTCGTCCAAGGCGGTCGCGGGGTCATCGCCCATCTCGGTGATCGCCGAGGGGGTGAAGGTGCCGACGACCGACGGCCGGTCCCGTTCGAGCAGCCGGTCGAGCCCGCGCAGCACCCGGTGGATCCGGCCGCCGACGTTCACGTGCACCACCGACAACCGCGCGGCGTCGGCCACCCCGCGGGCCTCCAGCTCCTCGTCCAGCCGCAGCCCGCGCACCGCGGCGCCGGAACCGCTCTCGGCCACGTCGACCCCGCCCGCGGCCGAGGGGGCGGCCACCAGCTCGCGCCCGGCGTCCCAGGCGGCGCCGTCCACCACCACCAGCCCGCGCGCCCACTCGGCCGGGACGTTGACCTCGACGTTGTGGCGCAGCAGTTCGCGGCTGCGGGCGCCCGGTTCCACGGCGACGACGCCGCCGCGGGGCCCGAACCTGCTGAGCACCCGCACCGCCTGGTACCCGACGTAGGACCCGACGTCGAGGAACACCCCGTCGGGTTCCAGCAGCGAGTCGATCAGCGCGGACACCTCGGCGTCCCAGGCGGAGTGCGAGGACAACCAGGGCAGCATCGCGGCGTCGTCGGCGGGGAACCGCAGCAGCCCCGCGTCGCAGAGCACCGGGGCGGTGGTCGCGTCCTCCGCGCCGCTGCTGCGCTGGTGCTCCCGGAGCAGCACCCGCCGCAGCACGTCGGTGCGGTGCAGCGCGGCGCCCGCGTCGGCGGCGGCGCTGCGCACGCCGGCTTCCAGGGCGCGTCCGCCGTCGCGCTCCAGGGCGTCGACCCGGTCGACGATCCGCTCGACGGCGCCGGTCAGGCTGTCGATCCGCTGCGCGAGGGCGTCGATCCGGTCGCTCCCGCCCGGTTCCTGCTCCAGCTCGCGCAGCCTGCGGTGCTGGTCGGCGAGGTCGGCGCGGGCCCGGACCATGCCGTCGTCGGTGCCGAGGAGCTGGGCGTGCAGCTGCTCCTGCCGCTGCTGGAGCCGCCCGAGCTCGCCGCGCATCCCGTCCAGGTCGCCGCCGCCGTCGACGTCGTGCTGGCGGCTCAGGAGTTCGGCTGCGGTCTGCTCCACGCCGTCGATCAGCGCGCGCAGCACGTCGCGGATGTGCTCGTCGTAGTGGCTGAGCGCCCGGAGGACGGCCTTGCGCAGCGCGGGCGCCATCGAGTTGCGGCTCCCGACGCCGACGTCGGGGGTCCGGTGCAGGGCGTGCCGGGCGACGAGCAGCGGGCGCAGCGGGTCGTCGAGGTGGCCGTGCCGCTCCTGCGCCCACTGGGTGCGCCAGTTGCGGTAGGCGTGCTCCACGCGTTCGCGCAGCTTCTCCCCCGCCGCGGCGACGGTGTGCGTGGCGAGCAGGTGTTCCCGCGCCGACGCGGCGAACTCGGCGGTGCCGTCGGGATCGTCGGCCGCCCCGCGCAGCGCGACGGCGGCGGCGTCGATGTCCGGTTCTCCCGGTCCCTGGCAGGCGACGAGCACCGCGCCCCGCGCACCGAGCAGCTCGGCGACGCCGCCGTGCTCCCCCGCGATCACCGGCACGCCGGAGGTCGCCACGTCGAGCAGGCGCAGCACGTGGTGGTCGCCGCCGTCGCGGTGCAGCGACAGCACGCAGTCGGCGGCCCCGGCGAGCACGTCGACGTCGAGGTCCTCCTCGACGAGCAGCACCCGCTGGTCGGCGGCGGTGGCCAGGCGGAGGCGCTCGGCGGCCTCCGGGTGGTCGTCCGCGCCGGAGACGGCGATCAGCAACCGGACGTCGTCGCGGTCCGGGAAGGCGGCCAGGAAGGCGCTGACCAGGCCGACCGCGTTGTCGGTGCGCTCGACGGCGTGGTCGACGGCGGCGGCGACCACGTACTCCTCGGAGATGCCGAAGCGCGCCCGGGCCGCCTTGCGGGTGGGCAGGTCGACGGGATCGTGATCGACGGCGGCCACCGGCAGCACCCGGGCCACCGCCCCGGTCCGCCGGGCCGCCGCGCGGCTGCTCTCCGAGAGCACCCAGGTCTCGGCCACGGCGGCGGAGGGCCGCTCCGCGACGCTCGGGCGCACGTCGATCAGGTGGCGGCCGGTGGGCACCGGTATGCCGGGTTCGCAGCGCAGCACGACCGGGTAGTACGCGGTGTCGGCGGTGGGCAGGCCCGACGCGCGGACGGCGGTGCGGACCGCCTCGGCGAGCCGGCCGCCGCCGAGCACCGCGACGCCGAGCTGGTCGACGAGGGCGGCGCGGTGGTCGCTCTGCCGGTGGACCGCCGCCGCCGGGACCCGGCCGCTGGCGATGCCGACGCCGACGCACCACTCGTGGAACGCGACCGCGTGCTCGCCGAAGGGTTCGGGGTGGTCGCGGCGCAGCACCGGGTCCTCCGCCCACACCGCCGCGGTCCAGCGCGAGCCGCCCGCGGCGCGCTGCCGGTCGTCACCGGGGGCGCAGGCCCACTCCAGGAACTCGTCGGCGGACTCGAAGGGGCTGGGCGGTGCCTGGCCGGCCGACCACGCGGCGGCGTACTCGCGGCGCAGCTCCTCGGGCAGCGCCGTGCCGTCCGGCAGGAAGTCGTAGGGGTGCGGCTGCTCGCGGGTGTACCCGGCGGCGACCAGCGCGTTGCGGTACCCGGCGCAGAGGCCGGCGAGTCCGGGCTGCTCGGACAGCAGCACGCGGGGCCGGTCGGCGTAGCCGGTGGACAGCAGCCACGGGCGCTGCGGCTGGAACCCCTCGAAGTGGACGGTGCGCAGCGGGAGGCCGTTCGCGGTGTGCGCGCCGTCGCGGGAGACGACCAGCGCGCGCTCGGTGGCGTTCCACGCCGAGAGCCCGACGCCCGGGTCGCGGACGACGTGGTGGTCGACCAGCGAGATGGCCACGTCGAGCAGGCCCGCGGCGCCGGTCGGGTCGGCGCTGAGCCGGTCGATCGTGGTGTTCAGCAGCTCCTCGGCCCCGGTGTGGACGGCGAACACCGCCGGGTCGAAGGTGCCCTCCTCGGCGAGGTCGGTGGCGTCCGGGCGCAGGCCGTCGACGGGCAGCGGGGCGAGCACCCGGGGTACCAGGGTGACCGGCTGGCCGGAGCCGCGCAGCGGTTCGTCGAGCGGGGCGAAGACCTGCACCCACGGCTCGAACTGGACCACGGTGCCCGCCCCGGCGAGCAGGTGCCGCAGCAGCCGGGGGCGCAGCACGTCGCGGAGCTGCTCGCTGGTGCAGGCCATCGCCAGCCGGGCGAACTCCTCGGCGGGCACGCCGACCGCGCCGGGGGACAGGCAGTCCGGTTCGTGCGCGGTCTCGTCGACCAGCAGCAGCCCGAACTCGGCGGTCGGGTGCTGCTGGAGGAAGGAGTCCCGCAGCACCCGCGCGGCGGGGAGCTGGTCGCGGGTCGCGACGGTGCATCCGGTGAGCGAACCCGGCGCGTCCGGGGCCTCGGCGGGCCACTGCGGCTCGGTCGGATCGCCGGGGGCGGTGGGGTCGTGATGCGCCTGCGAATCGGTCACGGGCGCAACCTACCGCCCGCCGCGGCGCGGCCGAACGCCTCACCCGCCGGAGTGATCGACGCCGGAATCGTCCCTGGTCGCGGGGATGTCCGACGCCGCGCTCACAGCATCGGCATCAGGGTCCGCAGCTCGTACGGGGTGACGTGGCTGCGGTAGGAGTTCCACTCCTCGCGCTTGTTGCGCAGGAAGAAGTCGAACACGTGCTCGCCGAGGGTCTCGGCGACCAGCTCCGAGTTGTCCATCTCGGCCAGCGCCTCGTTGAGGTTCTGCGGCAGGGTGTCGAACCCGGCGACCTTGCGCTCCCGCTCGGTCAGCGACCAGACGTCGTCCTCGGTGGCGGGCGGCAGCTCGTAGCCCTTCTCGACGCCGCGCAGCCCGGCCGCCAGGATCACCGCGTAGGCGAGGTAGGGGTTGCAGGCCGAGTCGAGGTTGCGGACCTCCACCCGGCGCGACGACGCCTTGCCCGGCGAGTACATCGGGACCCGGACCAGCGCGGAGCGGTTGGCGTGCCCCCAGCAGACGGCGGTCGGGGCCTCCCCGCCGACGATGAGCCGCTTGTAGGAGTTGACCCACTGGTTGGTCACCGCGGTGATCTCCCGCGCGTGGTGCAGGATCCCCGCGACGAACGCCCGCCCGGTGTCGGACAGCTCGTAGGGGTCCTCCGGGTGGTAGAAGGCGTTCTGGTCGCCCTCGAACAGGCTGAAGTGGGTGTGCATCCCCGACCCGGCCTGGGTGCTGAACGGCTTGGGCATGAAGGAGGCGTTCACGCCCTGGGTGATCGCGACCTCCTTGACCACGTACCGGAAGGTCATCACGTTGTCGGCCATGGTCAGCGCGTCGGCGTAGCGCAGGTCGATCTCCTGCTGGCCGGGGGCGCCTTCGTGGTGGCTGAACTCCACCGAGATGCCCATGGCTTCGAGGGTCTCGATGGCGTTGCGCCGGAAGTGCGGCGCGGCGTTGTGGCTGGCCTGGTCGAAGTACCCGCCGGAGTCGGCCGGGATCGGTTCGCTGCCGTCGTCGGGCAGGTTCTTGAGCAGGAAGAACTCGATCTCCGGGTGGACGTAGCAGGTGAACCCGGACTCGGTGGCCCGGGCCAGGGTCCGGCGCAGCACGTGCCGGGGGTCGGCCCAGCAGGGGGAACCGTCGGGCATGTGGATGTCGCAGAACATCCGCGCCGAGTAGTGCTCGCCGTCCGGGGTCTCCCACGGCAGCACCTGGAAGGTCGTCGGATCGGGCTTGGCGACCATGTCCGATTCGTAGACCCTGGCGAAGCCCTCGATCGACGAGCCGTCGAACCCGATGCCCTCGGCGAAGGCGCCTTCGAGCTCGGCGGGCGAGATCGCCACCGACTTCAGGATGCCGAGGACGTCGGTGAACCACAGCCGCACGAAGCGGATGTCACGTTCCTCCAGGGTGCGGAGCACGAACTCCTGCTGGCGGTTCATGCTGGCAGCCTAAAAGCTCGACGGCCCCGATGCGTAACTGGTCCGTGAAGCTCCGCCGCGCGCGCTCACCCGCCGAAGCCCAGCGCGGCGACCATCAGCGGCAGCAGCAGGGCGATGAGGATCGCGCCCGCCACGTCGAACACCGCCCCGGAGCGGATCATCTTGGTGATCGGCACCGCCCCGGAGCCGTAGACGATGGCGTTCTGCGGGGTGGACACCGGGAGCATGAACCCGAACGACGCGGCGAAGGTGGCGGCGATGGCGGGCACGAAGGGGTTGATCCCGGCGGCGACCGCGATCGGGATCACGATGGGCACCACCACCGCGGCCGAGGCCGTGTTCGAGGTGGTCTCGGAGACCACCACGGCCAGCACGATCGCGAAGACCGTGATGGCGACCGTGCTGGACAGGCCGAGCCCGCTCGCGGCGGCGGTGCCGATGGTTTGGGCGAGTTCGGTGTCGGCCAGCAGGGAGCCGAAGATGATGCCGGTGCCGAACAGCACCACGGTGCCCCAGTCGATCCGGCTGGCCTCGGTCCAGGTGAGGGTGAACTGCCGCTTCTTCCAGTCGGTCGGCAGCAGGAACAGCAGCGCGGCGCCGAACACCGCGACGATGCCCTCGTCGAGCCGCTCGCTGATCACGTCGTAGACCGGGGAGTCGTTGCCCGCGAACAGCGCGACGAACCCGGGGGTGACCCACAGCGCGACGGTGACGCCGAAGGCGACCAGGGTGTTCTTCTCCGCGCGGGAGATCCGGCCGAGCTTGGCCCGCTCCGCGGCGACGTACTCCTCGACCCCGGTGAGCTTGCCGATCTCGGGCCGGTTGAGCAGCAGCAGGACCACCACGAGGATGACGAACATCAGCGCGCACACCGGAGCGGCCATCGCCATCCACTGCAGGAAGGTGATGCGCTCGCCGGTGGCCTCCTCGATCAGGCCACGCCCGATCAGGTTCGGCGGCGAGCCGATCGGGGTGAGCAGCCCGCCGACGCTGGCGCCGTAGGCGAGCACCAGCATCAGCGCCACCCCGACCCGCAGCCGCAGCGGGTCGAAGGGCGCGTCGGCGGGGAGCTTGGCGCGCACCAGGTCCGCGATCACCGCGAGGATGCCGACCGCGGTGGGCAGCAGCATCGCGACGGTGGCGGTGTTCGACACGACGGCCGACAGCAGCGCGGTGACCACGCCGAACGCCGCGATCACCCGGCCGGAGCTGCGCCCGACGCCGGGCAGCGACAGGATCGTGAAGGCGAACCGGCGGGCCAACCCGTGCCGCAGCATCGCCTGGGCCAGGATGAACGCCCCGATGAAGGTGAACACGGTGGACGAGCCGAACGGGGCGAGCACCTCGTCCGGCGGCAGCACCCCGAGCATCACGATCGCCGCCACGCCGAGCAGCCCGCCGACCGGGATCGGCACCGGTTCGCAGACCCACAGCACGATGACGCCGAGCAGCACGGCGGCGAGCTTGTGCTGCGCCGGTTCGAGCTGGACCGGGAGCAGCAGGAAGACGATGCTGATCAGCGGGGCGAGGACCAGCCCGACGGTGCGCCTGCCCTTCTCGAACCGCTCCTCGGCCGGGGACAGCACCTGTTCGCCCAGCCCGCGGTAGGTGCTGCCCGAGAGCAGCACGTCGGTCACGCTCCGCGAGCCGGAGTCCCGGCGGTCCGATTCGTCCATGCGGGAACCATAGGGTCGTGGTGATCGGCCTCACCACCGGCGAACCGCCCAATCTGGACTGCTCCGCCGGATGGGTGACCTACCTCCCCGCGGAGCAGCGGGCGCCGGGGGCGGGCAGCTCCAGGTCGACGAGGTAGTCGGTGCCCGCCTGGTCCACGCAGGCGTTGCCCTGCAGGAAGGCGGTGTGCTGGGTGCCCTCGAAGGTGAGCAGCCTGCCGCGCAGGGCTTCGGCCAGCGCCACCCCGGCCCGGTACGGCGTGGCCGGGTCGCCCGTGGTGGACACGACGAGCACCGGCGGCAGCTTGCCGACCTCCGGCGGGTCCTGCTCGCCGGTGACCGGGACCGGCCAGAAGGCGCAGGTGTCGCGGGCTCCGCTCGGCGGATTGCCGTCGTCGAGGAACGGCGCCGCCTCCCGGTAGCGGCGATCCGCCTCCCGGAGCACCGCGGGGTCCAGCACCCGGGCGTCGTCCACGCAGTGCACCGCGTCGAACGCGTCCATCGTGTTGGCGTAATTCCCGCCCGCGCCGCGCTGGTAGTACTGGTCGGCCAGCGCGAGCAGCATCTCGCCGTCGCCGTCGCGCAGGCCGCGCAGCCCGAGGTCGAGGTACTCCCACAGGCTCGGGGCGTACAGCGCCTGCACCGCGGCGGTGGTGGCGTCGCCGTAGGAGAGCTGGCGACCGCGACCCGCGGGCACCGGCTGGTCCACCAGCGGCCGGGTGAGCTGCTGGAAGCGGCGGACCGCGGCGCCGGGGTCGTCGCCGAGCGCGCAGTCCGGGCGGCGCGTGCACCACACCGCGAAGTCGTCGAAGGCCCGCTGGAAGCCGGCGCCCTGCGCGACGAGGCTGTCCACGGCGGACTGGGTCGGGTCGATCGCCCCGTCCAGCAGCAGGGCCCGCACGTTGCCGGGGAACTCCTCGGCGTACTCCGACCCGATCCGGGTGCCGTAGGAGAAGCCGAGGTAGGTCAGCTTCGGGTCGCCGAGCACCGAGCGCAGCACGTCGAGGTCGCGGGCCACGTCGCGGGTGCCGATGTTGGCCAGCAGCTCGGTGCCGGAGCGCTCGGCGCACTTGGCGGCGTAGGCGCGTGCCTCCTGCTCGGTCTCGGCCACGCCGCTCGGCGAGGTGTCGGCGTCGGAGTCCAGCCGTTCGGCGTCGCGCTCCGGTCCGGTCAGGCACTGCACGGCGGGTTCGCTGGCACCGACGCCGCGCGGGTCGAAGCCGACGAAGTCGAACCGCTCGCCCAGCTCGCCGCCGGCCACCGCGGCGGACATGGTCGCCGCGGAGCTCATCCCGGAGGCGCCGGGGCCGCCCGGGTTCACCACCAGCGAGCCGATCCGGTCCTGCTGGTCGGCGGCGGGGCGGCGCAGCACGCCGAGGCTCAGCGTCGGGCCGTCCGGGTCGGCGTAGTCCACCGGCGCTTCCATCCGCGCGCACTCCAGCCCGGGTTCCTGGAAGGCGATCCGGTCGCTCGCGGAGGACGCGTACGGCGCGCACGGTCCCCAGGACAGGCGCTGGCCGTAGAACCGCTCCAGGCCGGGCGGCACGGGACCGGCCGGGCCGCGCTGTTCGGTGTGCGGGCGCAGCGGCTCGTCGCCACCCCCGTCGGGCGGGGCGCACGCGGTGGTGGCCAGCAGCAGCAGCGTCCCGATCACGGTCAGTAGGCGTGGCACCCGGTGATCGTGACATGCCGTGCCGGTGGCGCCGCGCGCGAGGTGCCTCGCAGCGGGCGGACGAGGCGGTCGACGCCGGATGCGCGAAGATGGAGCCATGCCGCAGTTGCGCACCGCACTCGCACAGGTCAACGCGTCGGTCGGCGACGTCGCCGGCAACAGCGCCATGATCCTGGACTGGACCCGCAAGGCCGTCGCCGAAGGCGCTCACCTGGTCGTCTTCCCGGAGCTGGTGTTGTCCGGCTACCCGGTGGAGGACCTGGCGCTGCGCAAGTCGTTCGCCGCCGCCAACCGCGCCGAGCTGGAGGAGCTGGCCGGGAAGCTGCGCGCGGCGGGGTGCGGGGACGCCCTGGTGGTCGTGGGCCACCTGGAGCGCGACGACTCCGGGCCCCGCAACGCCGCGTCCTTCCTGCACGGCGGCGAGGTCGTCGCCACCTACCACAAGCACTACCTGCCGAACTACGGCGTGTTCGACGAGGCGCGCTACTTCGCGCCCGGCTCGCGGCTGCCGATCGTGCGCTGGCACGGACTGGACATCGGCGTGGTGATCTGCGAGGACATCTGGCAGAACGGCGGACCCGTCGCGGCGCTCGGCGAAGTCGGCGTGGACGTGCTGGTCTGCCCCAACGGCTCGCCCTACGAGCGGGCCAAGGACGACCAGCGCACGCCGCTGGTCACCGGGCGGGCGGTCGAGGCCGGGGCGCCGATGCTCTACGTCAACCTGGTCGGCGCGCAGGACGAACTGGTCTTCGACGGCGACTCGATGGTCTCCGACGCCGAGGGCCGGATCGTGGCGCGGGCGCCGCAGTTCGCCGAGCACCTGCTGTTCACCGACCTGGACGTGCCCGCGGGCGGCTACACCTCGACGACCGTGGAGGTCGACCCGGGGCGGCCCGCGTTCGAGGTGCAGCGGATCGTGCTGGCCCCCGACCCGCTGCCCGGCTACGAGCCGCTGCCCGAACCGCCGCTGCCCGAGCCGCTGTCCGAGCCGGCGGAGGTCTGGGGCGCGCTGGTCACCGGGCTGCGGGACTACGCGCACAAGAACGGGTTCCGGACCATCACGTTCGGCTTCTCCGGCGGCATCGACTCGGCGGTGTGCGCGGCGCTGGCCGCCGACGCCCTGGGCCCGGACGCGCTGCACGGCGTCTCGCTGCCCTCGACGCACTCCTCGGAGCACTCCCGGTCCGACGCCTCCGAGCTGGCCGAGCGGCTGGGCTGCCACTTCCAGGTGCAGCCGATCGCCGAGATGGTCGAGGTGTTCGACCGGCAGCTCGAGCTGACCGGGCTGGCCGCGGAGAACGTGCAGGCCCGGGCGCGGGGCGTGACCCTGATGGCGCTGTCCAACCTGCACGGCCACCTGGTGCTGGCCACCGGGAACAAGACCGAGCTGGCGGTGGGCTACTCGACGATCTACGGCGACGCGGTCGGCGGGTTCGCGCCGATCAAGGACGTGCCCAAGACGCTGGTGTGGGAGCTCGCGCGGTGGCGCAACGCCGAGGCGGAGAAGCGCGGCGAGGTGCCGCCGATCCCGGAGAACTCGATCAGCAAGGCACCGTCCGCGGAGCTGCGGCCGGACCAGGTGGACCAGGACACGCTGCCGCCGTACGAGATCCTCGACGTGGTGCTGGACGGCTACGTCGAGGGCGATCTGGGCTACGCGGACCTGCTCGCCCGGGGCTACGACGCCGAGCTGGTCGAGCGGGTGCTGCAACTGGTGGACCGGGCCGAGTACAAGCGCAGGCAGTACCCGCCGGGGACCAAGATCACCTTCAAGGCCTTCGGCCGGGACCGCAGGCTGCCGATCACCAACCGCTGGCGCGAAGTCAAGCCCTGATCCGGTGCGAGTGCTGCACGGAGCCGTCGCGTCCGGTCGGCTGCTGCTGTGGGCGGAGGACTCGGAGCTGCCCGCGCGGATCCCGGGGCGGGCCCCCAGGTCCGTGGTGGCGCACCCGTTCGCCGTGGCCGCCGATCGGTTGCTCGCGGCGTTGCCCGCCGGTGTCGAGGCCGAACCCGCGGAGCAGGTCCTGCGGTTGCCGTCGCACCCGTCGGCGCCGGTGCCCTCCCCCGAGCTGGTGCGCGACCCGCTGACCTCGGGAGCCGCGCCGCGGGGGGCGGTGCGGCTGCGCGAGTGGCGCGTCCCGGTGCTGCGCTGCGCACCGGCGGCGCTGCTCGACGCGCTGGCCGGCGGCGCACCGGACGTCCGGTTGGGCGCGTCGGGGCACTTCCTGCGCTCGGTCGCCGAGCTCGCCGAGCGGCTCGTCTCGCGCGGTGGCGTGGTCCCCGCGGTGGTGGTCGAAGGCCCGCGCCCGCAGGCCCGCTGGCGGCCCGCGCCGTCCGGGTCCGAGTCCGCCCGCGTCGCGGCGCTGCGCGAGGCGATGCCGCCGGTGCTGCGCAGCGCCGACGAACGCGCCCCGGCCGAGGTGCTGCGCGAGGCGCTGGAGGCGCTCGTGGACGACCTCGCCCGGCAGCGCGCGGCCGGGGTGGAGCTCGGCGGCTCCGGCGGCGTCGGGGCGTGGCTGCGGGCGCTGACCGGCGCACCGGAGTTCGACGCCGATCCCGCCGAGGTGGCCGGGCTGGCGGACTCGCTGGCCGCGTGGCAGGCCGAGGCGGTCCGGGACGGCCCGGTGCGGACCTGCTTCCGGCTGCACCCGCCCGACGACGGCGAGCAGGACTGGCGGGTCGAGTTCCTGCTCCAGGCGGTCGGCGATCCCAGCGTGCTGGTCCCGGCCGCGCAGCTCTGGCACGAGGGCCCCGGGGTGCTGCGGCACTGGACCGATTCCCCCGAGGAGGAGCTGCTGGCCGGGCTCGGCGCGGCCGGCGAGTGGTTCCCCGCCGTGGACGAGGCGCTGCGCGCGGCGCACCCGACCGGCGCGCTGCTCGACGTCGAAGGCGCCCACGAGTTCCTCACCCTGGCGCCCGAGCTGGACCGGGCCGGGTTCGGGGTGCTGCTGCCGTCGTGGTGGGGGCGCGGCCCGGAGCTGGGGTTGAAGCTCACCGCGACGAGCACCGGCACGGCCGGGACGGTGGCGAAGGAATCGGCGCTCGGACTGGGCGCGATCGTCGACTACCGCTGGGACCTGGCCCTCGGCGACGCCGAGCTGACCTCCGCCGAGCTCGCCGAACTCGCCGAGGCGAAGGTGCCGCTGGTGCGGTTGCGCGGCCGGTGGGTGCGGCTGGACCGGGACCGGCTCGCCGCCGGGCTGGCGTTCCTGGAGCGGTCCCGGACCGGCCGGATGAGCGCGGGCGAGGTGCTGGCGCACGCGCGGCTGCCGGAGGACGGGGCGCCGGTGCCGGTGTCCCGGGTGGACGCCCGCGGCTGGCTCGGCGACCTGCTGTCCGGGGAGGCCGAGCAGCGGCTGGAGCCGGTCGACCCGCCACCGGGGTTCACCGGCCGGCTCCGCCCCTACCAGCGCCGCGGTCTGGCCTGGCTGGCGTTCCTGGACCGCCTCGGGCTCGGCGCCTGCCTCGCCGACGACATGGGCCTGGGCAAGACGGTGCAGCTGCTGGCGCTGGCGGAGCTCACCGCGGGCCGCGGCCCCACGCTGCTGGTGTGCCCGATGTCGGTGCTCGGCACCTGGCAGCGGGAGGCCGAGCGCTTCACCCCGGGCCTGGCGGTGCACGTCCACCACGGCGCGGACCGGACCGGCGGCGAGGCGCTCGCGGACGTGGCGGCGCGGCACGACCTGGTGCTCACCACCTACCCGCTGGCCCTGCGGGACGCCGAGGTGCTGCGCGGGATCGACTGGGACCGGGTGGTGCTCGACGAGGCGCAGCACATCAAGAACAGCTCCTCCCGGCAGGCCCGCGCGGTGCGCGCCCTGCCCGCGCGGCACCGGATCGCGCTCACCGGCACCCCGGTGGAGAACCGGCTGGCCGAGCTGTGGTCCGTCGTGGACTTCACCAACCCCGGTCTGCTCGGGCCGCTGGCCACCTTCCGCGCGCGGTTCGCGGTGCCGATCGAACGCGACGGGGACACCGGCGCCGCCGAGCGGCTGCGCCGGACCACCCGGCCGTTCGTGCTGCGCCGCACCAAGACCGACCCGGTGATCGTCGACGACCTGCCGGACAAGGTGGAGCTCCAGCAGCTCTGCAACCTCACCGCCGAGCAGGCCTCGCTGTACCAGGCGGTGGTGGACGACATGCTCGCCCGCATCGACGACACCGAGGGCATGGCCCGGCGCGGCCTGGTGCTGGCCACGATGTCCAAGCTGAAGCAGGTCTGCAACCACCCGGCGCAGTTCCTCGGCGACGGCTCCCCGCTGCCCGGCCGGTCCGGGAAGCTGGCCCGGTTGGAGGAGATCCTCGAGGCGGTGCTGGCCGACGGCGACAAGGCGCTGTGCTTCACCCAGTTCGCCGGCTACGGCGGGATGCTCGTGCCGCACCTGTCCGCGCGGTTCGACACCGAGGTGCTGTTCCTGCACGGCGGCACGCCGCGGCGGCAGCGCGACGCGATGGTCGAGCGGTTCCAGTCCGCGGGCGGACCGGCCCTGTTCCTGCTGTCGCTGGGCGCGGGCGGCACGGGCGTGACGCTGACCGCCGCCAACCACGTCGTGCACCTGGACCGGTGGTGGAACCCCGCGGTGGAGGACCAGGCCACCGACCGGGCGTTCCGGATCGGCCAGCGGCGGGACGTGCAGGTCCGCAAGCTGACCTGCATCGGCACCCTGGAGGAGCGGATCGACCGGATGATCGAGGACAAGCGCGCGCTGGCCCGGCTGGTGGTCGGCGCCGGGGAGAACTGGCTGGCGGAGCTGTCCACCGAGCGGCTCCGGGAACTGGTGGCGTTGTCCGGCGAGGCGATCGGTGGCTGAGGGCTGGGGCCGGCCGATCCGGGTGCCCGGTGGGTTGCGGGCCCGCAGCAGGCGCGGCCGGATCGGGCGGACCTGGTGGTCGCAGCGGTTCATCGCGGCGCTGGAGGAACTCGGCATCGGCGGCAGGCTGCAACGCGGCCGGACCTACGCGCGCGGCGGCCAGGTGCTCAGCATGACCCTGACCCGGGGCGTGGTGATCGCGCTGGTGCAGGGCTCGGTCCCGGAGCCGTACCGGGTGCGGATCGGGATCAGGGCGTTCAGCGAGGCGGAGTGGCGGCGGGTCGAGCAGGTGCTGGCCGAGCAGGCGGGGTACGCGGCGAAGCTGCTCGCCGGGCGGATGCCGACCGACGTCGAGGACGTCTTCGCGGCGGAAGGACTGCGGCTGTTCCCCGCCGACCTGCACCAGCTCGGCATGGACTGCACCTGCCCGGACTGGGCGTTCCCGTGCAAGCACCTGGCCGCGACCTGCTACCTGCTGGCCGAATCCTTCGACGAGGACCCGTTCCGGATCTTCGCCTGGCGCGGCCGGGAGCGGGCGGAGCTGCTGGCCCGGTTGCGCGCGCTGCGCGGCGTCGCGGCGGAACCGGCGGCACCACCGGTCCCCGCGCTCGCGGACCGGCTCGACTCGTTCTGGACCGCGCCCGGCGCGCCCGCACCACCGCCCGCCGAGGACACCGGCGACTGGGCCCTCGACGAGCTTGGGCCGCTGCGCAGCGGTGCGCACGACCTCACCGAGCTGCTGCGCCCCGCCTACCGGGCGATGACCGGACGCTGACGCGGGCGCGCGGCGCGGTCGGCGGAGAGGGAGGCACCCCCAGACGCCTCCCTCCCGCTCCTACCTCGGTAGACGCCAGGGCGCCCGAAAGGTTGCCCGGCGCGGCCGAGATCACACCCTGGCTTTCCGCGCCCGGACCGGCTATGCACGGTGCGGCGACGACGCGGAAGGGCGGGACGGCATGGGACGGGCGAGCGGGTTCGGCCTCGGGCTGGTGCTGGTGCTGGCGTTGACCGGGTGCTCGGCGGCGGCGCCGGACCGGGCCGCGAGCCGGCTGGACGAGGTGGTCGAGCGCGGCGAGCTGCGGGTGTGCAGCACCGGCGACTACCGGCCGTTCACCCACCGCGACGAATCCGGGGCGTGGCGCGGGATCGACATCGACATGGCGCGCGACCTGGCGTCCCGGCTCGGCGTGCGCGCCGAGATCGTGCCGACCACCTGGGGCGACCTGCTCGACGACTTCCGGGCCCGCTGCGACATCGCGGTCGGCGGGGTGTCGGTCACCCTGGAACGCGCGCGGCACGCCGCGTTCAGCGAGCCCTACCTGGAAGGCGGCAAGGCGCCGATCACCCGCTGCGGCGAGGTCGAGCGGTTCGCGACCCTGGAGCGCATCGACCGGCCGGGCGTGCGGGTGGTGGTCAACCCGGGCGGCACCAACGAGGAATTCGCCCGGGGCGCGCTGGACCGCGCGACCGTGATCGGGCACCCGGACAACAACACGATCTTCCAGGAGATCGCCGAGGGCCGGGCGGACCTGATGATCACCGACGCCGCCGAGGCCCGCTGGCAGGCCACCCGCGACCCCCGGCTCTGCGCGGTGCACCCGGACCGGCCGTTCACCTTCTCCGAGAAGGCCTACCTGCTGCCGCGCGGTGACGTCGCGTTCCAGCACTACGTCGACCAGTGGCTGAACCTCGCGCTGCACGACGGCACCTACCAGCGGATCGCGCGCCCCTGGCTCGGCGCGGGATGATCGCGAACCGGCCCCCGGCCGCGCCGCACGGCCGATACCCTGCGGCCATGACCACCCCGGGGCCCCCGCAGCAGTACCCGCCCGTCGTGCTCGACCTCGGTGGCCGCGCCGCCGCGCAGATCCTGGTCGGCGGCGCGCTGGCCGGCGGCATCGGGCTGCTCACCCTGGGCAGCCTGATGTTCGGCGGGACCGGGGGCGACACCACCGGGCTCGTCATCGGCAGCACCATCGGCTTCGTCTTCCTCGGCATCGGGCTGCTCTGCCTGCTCGGCTGGCGCCGCGCCACCCGACCCCGGCACCTGCTGTTCGAACCCGAGGGCATCCGGTGCTCCGACCCGGGCGGCACCTCCTGGGCGGTGCACTGGGAGGAGCTCGCGGCGGTGACGATCTCGCGCACCCAGGAGCGGGCGGTCCAGCTCAGCGACCACCTCACCCGGCGCACCCTGGTGCGCCTCGACCTGCACCCGGCCGACCCGGCGTTCCGCCAGCGGCACCCGGAGATGGACGCGCTGCTGGCCGCGCACCCGCAGCGCCAGGTCTACCGCTACGGGCTCGGCCACGCCGCGGACTGGATCCCGCACATCGAGCGGGGCGTGCGGCAGTACCGGCCGCAGCTCTACCAGGGCGTGCGGGACGAGGGGTTCACCGTCGGCCTGTCCTGAGCCCGCCGCGCGGCCGGGTGGCGAACCTCATCGCGAACCCCGCCTCACCAGGACCACGGACCCTTCTTCCCGGCGGGGCCGCGTGGCAGGCTGAACGGGCAACTACCGGAACCGACCCGGGGACCTGCTCGCAGGCCACGAGGAATGAGGACGGTCGACGATGAGTGCTGCCCACGACGAGACGAACGCGCCCTACGGCTCGGCACCGCGGCGCAAGCGGGTGCGCATCCCCCACCTCCAGCAGCTCAAGGAGCGCGGCGAAGCCTGGCCGATGCTCACCTCCTACGACATGTACACCGCCCGGATCTTCGACGAGGCGGGCATCCCGGTGCTGCTGGTCGGCGATTCGGCGGCGAACAACGTGTACGGCTACGACACCTCGCTGCCGGTGACGGTGGACGAGCTGCTGCCGCTGGTGCGGGCGGTGACCGGCGCCGCCGAGCACGCGCTGGTGGTCGCCGACCTGCCGTTCGGCTCCTACCAGGCCTCGCCGGAGCAGGCGCTGGCCACCGCGACCCGGTTCATGAAGGAGGGCCGGGCGCACGCGGTCAAGCTCGAAGGCGGTCGCCGCTACGCCCCGCAGGTCGAGGCGCTGGTCGCGGCGGGCATCCCGGTGATGGGCCACATCGGCTTCACCCCGCAGAGCGAGCACGGTCTCGGCGGCTACCGGGTCCAGGGCCGCGGGGACGACGCCGCCGCCGAGCTGCTCGCCGACGCCCTGGCGGTGGAGGAGGCCGGAGCGTTCTCGGTGGTGCTGGAGATGGTCTCGGCCGACGCCGCCCGCGAGGTCACCAAGCGGCTGCGCATCCCCACCGTGGGCATCGGCGCCGGGCCCGAGACCGACGCGCAGGTCCTGGTGTGGACGGACATGTCCGGGATGAACACCGGGCGCACCGCGCGGTTCGTCAAGCGCTACGCCGACGTGGGCCGGGTTCTGGCCGACGCCGCGCAGCGCTTCGCCGCCGACGTCCGGGGCGGGGAGTTCCCCGCCGAGGAGCACTCCTTCCGCTGACCCGCCACACGGGTCGTCGTGGTCGGCGGGTCCGGGGAGTCCTCCCGGGCCCGCCGCTGCGGCGCCGTTCGTCGACCACGGCCTGCCGGACGTGGTCGGCGAGGCAGCGTCGCGCTCGGCATCCACCTGCCGTGGAACCGGGTGGGCACCACCCGCCGGCGCGGGCGAACGGCATGGCGACTGCCGTCGTGTTCCGCGCGGCGACGACCGGACGGTCGGGATCACCCGAACGCCCCTGCCGAGCTCCGGCGAGCTTCGGCAGGATGCGGCGGGTGATCGAAGGAGCGACATCTCCGGGCGAGGATCCGCACGCCAGGCTCGCCAGGATCTTCGAGCGGGCCGCCGAACCACCGGCCGTCCTCCTCGGAGCCGGCGCGTCGATGCCGCAGTTGCCGGTCGCCCGCGACCTCAAGCAGGAAATCCTGACCCGGACGGCCGACATGGCCCGGTCCCGCCCTGCCGATCTGGACCAGCTCCGGGAGCGGATCGATCAACCGCACTTCACGCTCGAATTGCTGTGCAGCATGCTGCGCTACCGCTGCGCCCCCGCCTACGACGCGGTCGCGATGTGGTCGGCGCTGTGCTCCGGTGTCCCGCCCAGCCGACTCACCTCCACGATCGCGTCGTTGCGGAGCGCGGGCATGATCGGGCCGATCGTCACGACCAACTTCGACGCGACGTGCATGAGCGCGTTGGAGCGGTCGGAGCAGCGGTTCCGGGTCATCACGGAATGGCAGGTGCGCGATGCCGACGAAATGCCGGAGCAATCCGACATCTGCGCCCTGCACGGCACGACGTACCGGGCGGCGGACGGCGAGTTCGCCCCACCGCTGTCGGCGACCGTCCGCGGCCTGGCACGTCCGTTCACCCCGGGAATGCGGCACTACCTGGCGGGACTCTTCCGGCCCGGTCGGCCAGTGGTCGTCGTGGGGTACTCGGGCCAGGACCACTACGACGTCAACCCGCTCCTGCGCGAGCTGCACCGCGAGGACGCGGACCGGCTGCGGGAGTGGATGTGGATCTGCCATCGCGAGCGGGACCGGGACGACGTCCCGGCCGTCGTGGCGGCTCGGCACGTGGTGGGCGATGCCACCGAACTCCTCGGGGCGCTGTGCGCGGAGCGCGGGCTCCCCGTGGCCGGGGGCGAGGACGTCGAAACCGTCGACTGGCGGGGAAACCTGCGTGCGGTGTTCCGCGGTTTCGACCTGCCGGCGGACGGGGTCGACGACTTCTTCCAAGATCTCCGATCGAACATCGCCGGAGCGTGGGCGGTTCTGGAGCATTACCGGTTGTTCAGCGGCGGCTACGACACCGCCGTCACCCTGACGTTCGGCGGTGTGAAGGACGAGAACGCGGATGCGGACCACCTGTCGTTCCGGTTCGGCGGCCGGAGATTGCCCTTCGGCAAGCTCCTGCACGCCAGTGCCGTCTACCGCACCGAGGACGCGAGCTCGGACGGGTATCCGCAGTCGCTCGGCCTGCTCAACGATGCGCTCACCGCGCTGGAAACGGCGTGCGAAGCGGAGGACGAGTCGGCGCGCGCGGAAGAGCGGGCGCTGGTGCGCGTGGGGATAGCGATCGCCGAGGACTACCTCGGCTTGATCGACCGCAAGCTGGCCATGCGCACCGGCGGTTCGGCGGCCGAACACCTGCGGGCCGAGGCGATCGCGCACTTCCAGAGGTGCCGGGAGCGCGCCGAGGATGCCGGACAGCTCCTCGCGGCGACGCGTCGCGGCTCGGAACCCGAGCTCATCGAGGACTTGGTCCAGCACCGGACGTGGGCGCTGATCGGCCAGGCCAACATGGCGCGCACGCTGGACCGCGCTGCCGCGGTCGAGGCCTATGACGCGGTCGTCGCGCTCCAGCTCGCCGTCATGGCCGAACAACGCGGGTCGGGCGAGGTGGCCGGCTACGACGAGGTCGTGGTGTTCGCCCCGCAGCTCTGGTTGCGCGCCTCGGAGTGGTTGAAGGCCATCCTGGATTGCAGCGGCGAGCGCGACGCACCCGTTTCCTGGGACCGGATCGACGATCGGTGGCGGGCGTTCGCCGACAAGTCGTACCGCACCTGCCTCAACGCCTACGCCGAGTACAACGCGCTCTCCTCGCAGCTCAACAGCCGGTACCCGGCGTACTTCGAGACGCGGATCCTCTACTTCGCCGCCCGGGCCCAGGCCCGGAACGCCTTCGCCGAGCCGGAACGACGTGCCGCGCGCTCCGCGGCGGAGCAGGCGTTCGCGGAGCTGCGCGCGCTCGCCGAGGCGAACCCGGACGTCTCGCCCACCTGGGTCGGCAACGCCGAGGAACGATTCGCGCGCATCGCGCTCAACTGGTGAACCTCGAGGAGTGGGACGAGAAGAGATGAGGAAATTCTTCCACCGATTCGCGACCGATGTCCGGCAGCGCCGCTACCTGGACGCCTACGCGGTCGGCTTCCTCGCCTTGGTCATGATGGCCCTGACCGTCTTCGGCGACAACCTGCCGGACGACTACCGGTGGGCAGTGGTGTTCGCCGGGATCGGAATCCTCGTGTTGCGGCTGACCGCTCCCGAGAACCGCGTTCCACCGGGCGGCGCCGTCGTGATCGGCGACCGCGCCAGGTTCGAGGACAACCCGCTGGCGGAACGCCTGAAGCGCGCCGAGGAGGTCTGCATCTTCGCGCCCTCGGCGGTGAACGTGCTCGACGAGCAGACCGGCGAGATCCTGCGCAAGCACGTGCTCGGCCGCCGGAGGGGAAAGGTGCGGATCGTGGTGCTGGACCCCCGGGAGGAGGCCGCGGTGGCACTCGCGGTCCGCCAACTGGACGAGTCGCTGGAGTACCGGCGGCGGGACTTCCCCACCGACCTCAACTCGGTCGTCGCCGAGCTGGAGCGCATGGCCCGGTGGGATGTCGAAGGCGAATTCGACCACCGGTTCCTGCCCTACAACCCGGGATTCAGCCTGGTCGTGCTGAACAGGCACCAGGCCGACGGCGCCGTGACCGTCGAGGTGCACGGCTTCCACAACGAGACGACGGCCGGGCGCATGCACTTCGAGCTCACCCGGGAGGAGAACCCGCGCTGGTTCGAGTACTGGGCGTCCCAGTTCGACCGGATCTGGGCCGAATCGCGGTCCCCCGAAGCCGACGACGTGGTGCCGACCACTCGGCCGTGAGCCCCCTGAGCCGGTTCGGGTGTGGTTTCCGGCCAGGCGGCGTCAGCCCGGCGGGGTGCCTTCGCCGAAGGGCCTGCCGCCGAGCTGGTCGCGGTGGTGCGGGAGCCGCCAGCCGGACAGGTCCGGGCCGGCGGGCACGATGCCCGTCGGGTTCAGCTCGGCGTGGGTGCCGTAGTAGTGCCGCTTGATGTGGTCGAAGTCCACCGTGTCGCCGAAACCCGGGGTCTGGAACAGGTCCCGGGCGTAGGCCCACAGCACCGGCAGCTCGGTGAGCTTGTTCCGGTTGCACTTGAAGTGCCCGTGGTACACCGCGTCGAACCGCACCAGGGTGGTGAACAGCCGCACGTCGGCCTCGGTGATGGTGTCGCCGACCAGGTAGCGGCGGTCGGCCAGCCGGAGCTCCAAGCGGTCCAGCGCGGTGAACAGCCGGTCGAACGCCTGCTCGTACGCGGCCTGGGTGGTGGCGAACCCGCAGCGGTAGACGCCGTTGTTGACGTCCCGGTAGACCTCGGCGTTGATCGCGTCGATCTCGTCGCGCAGGTGCTCCGGGTAGAGCTCGGGCGCCCCGGGCCGGTGGTGGCGGGTCCACTCGGTCGACAGGTCCAGGCTGAGCTGCGGGAAGTCGTTGGTGACCACCCGGCGCGACGGGATGTCGAGCACCGCCGGGACGGTGACGCGCCCGCTGAAGTCCGGGTCGGCCGCCCGGTACGCCTCGGCGAGGAACCCGAGGCCGGTCACCGGGTCCACCCCGCCGGGGTCGAGGGTGAACCGCCAGCCGCGCTCGTCCCGGATCGGGTCGACGACGCCGAGGGACAGCGCGGCGTCCAGGCCGAGCAGCCGGCGCACGATCAGCGAGCGGTGCGCCCACGGGCAGGCCAGGCTCACGACCAGGTGGTAGCGGCCGGGCTCGACCGGCCACGCGCCGTCATCGGCGATCCGCTCGGTGAACCGGTTGCCCTGGCGCACCCATTCACCCCGCCGCGAGGTCTCCGCGGCGAACTGCGCGTGCTGCTGCGCGTCCACACCTCCACCGTAGCCCCGCGACGGCCCGGCGCGCCCGACGCTGCGGATAGGGTCGCCCGCATGGATTTGGATCTTTCCGGACGCTGCTACATCGTCACCGGGGCGAGCAAGGGCCTCGGCTTCGCCACCGCGCGGGCCTTGGTGGACGAAGGCGCGAACGTGGTCGTCTCGTCGTCCTCGCCGGACAACACCGCCGCGGCCGCCGCCGAGCTCGGCGAACGCGCGCGGGGGCTGGCCGCGGACCTGACCGACCCCGGCACCCCGCAGCGGCTCATCGAGCACGCCCGGGAGCGGTTCGGCAGGCTCGACGGCCTGTTCGTCAGCCACGGCGGTCCGCCCGGCGGCCTGCCCGCCGCGATGGACGACGACGCGCTGCGGGCCGGACTGGAGATCGCCGCCATCGCGCCGATCCGGATGGCCCGCGAGGTCGCCGCCGCGCTCGGCGAGGGCGGTTCGGTCGTGGTGCTCACCTCGACCTCCGGGGCCGAGCCGCTGACCGGACTGGCCAGCTCCAACGTGGCCCGACCGGCGACCCAGGGCTTCGTCAAGGACCTGTCGAACGAGATCGGGCCACGCGGCGTGCGGATCAACGCCCTGCTGCCGGGCCGCTTCGACACCGAGCGGGCGCGTTCGCTGGCCGCGGGCAACCCGCGCGCCCAGGAGGAGGCCGAGCAGGCCGCCGCGCTGCGCCGCTCCGGCGACCCGGCCGAGCTGGCCGCCGTCGCCGCCTTCCTGCTCTCGCCGAAGGCCTCGTACGTCACCGGAGCCGCCTGGACCGTCGACGGCGGCCGCCGCGCCGAGATGTGAACCGGGTGCGGGACACCACCCGAACGTGACGTAGGTGAGGGGCACCCTTGTCCCAGATACTTGGGCAAGGGTGCCCCTCACTCAGTTCACGACCACCCGGGCGGGTGGTGCGCTCGGCGGGTCAGACGTCGGTGATGCGGAGTCCGGCGTGGGCCTTGTAGCGGCGGTTGATCGCGATGATGTTGGCGGTGAACGCCTCGACCTGGTGGGCGTTGCGCAGGCGCCCGCCGTAGATGCCCCGCACCCCGGGGATCACGTCGGCGAGCTCGCGGACCACGTCGGTGGCCTCGCGGTCGTCGCCGAGGACCAGGACGTCGAGGTCGACGTGCTGCACCGAGAGATCGGCGAGGACGACCGCCGAGACGTGGTGGAACGCCGCGGTGACCCGCGAGTCCGGCAGCAGCGACTCGGCCTGCTGCGCGGCGCTGCCCTCCTCGACCGCCAGCGGGTACGGCCCCTTCTTGTCGAAGCCGAGCGGGTTGACGCAGTCGATCACGATCTTGCCCGACAGCTCGGCGCGCAACGAGGTCAGCGTGTCCGCGTGGCCCTCCCACGGCAGCGCGGCGAGCACGATGTCGGCGGTCGCCGCACACCCGGCGTTGTCCTGCCCGGTCACGTCGCCGCCGGAGACCTGGGCGATCTCCTCGGCGGCGTCCTGCGCGCGCTCCGCCTTGCGGGAGCCGATGACGACGCGGAGCCCCGCCTTGGCCCACCGGATCGCCAGCCCCCGGCCCTGCGCGCCGGTCCCGCCCAGCACCCCGACGGTCATCTCCCGTACAGCCACCTTCGGCTCCCATCCTCGTAGCGGAAACGTGCTCCCCCACGATCGAGGGACCGCGGGCATCGCGCCACCGCCGGGCGCTGTGGTTCACGCCACGCCGGTTCAGTCCTCGTCCTCGTAGCGCCGTTCGGCCTCGTCGGCGGCCTCGGTGCGTTCCCGGGCGATCTCCAGCGCGCGCGACGCGGTCTCGGGGTCCGGGTAGGGCCCCAGGCGATCAGCGGCGCGGCACGCCTGCGAAGCGGGCTCGACCGCGTGGTGCTTCAGGCAGAAGAACCAACCTTTGCGTGCCATGCTCCGAGCCTCGCACGACGCCGACCGCGTGTCACGGCGGCGGGCGGGTCACCAGGGCGGAGGTGGTGCCGCGGGCATCGGCTGCGGACCGCCGGGCGACTGCCGCGGGATCGGGTCCAGGCAGGACACCAGCACGTGGTGGTCCTCCGGGTCGTCGATCCGGCGGCCGTCGCGCATCCGGTACTCCAGCTCGCCGTCGTCACCGACCTCGACGGTGCAGCCGACTTCCGCGAGCTGCTCGTCGTCGAGGTCGGCGAGCCGCTCGTAGCGGGAGGGCACCACCCGGTAGACCGGCCACTGGACGTGCCCGAACGCCTGGTGGAACTCGGCGAGCAGGTGGCTCATCTGGTGCTGCCACGGCAGCGGCATCGCCTCGGCCAGCGAACGCGGCAGCACCGCGTACCCGCCGTCCACGCCGTGCCGGGCGCGGGACAGGTAGTCCCCGAGCGGGGTGCTCGACGCGGGTGGTCCGGTGCGGCGCGGAATCGGGTCCGGCGTGAACATGATCAACCCTCCCAGTCAGCGGGTTCCCACTGCCGCCCGCCATTCTTACCGGGCGCCACCCTCGACCGGTAGCACGTCGGCATCGCTGTCGTCCGGTGTGTCGTCACCGGGCCCGGCAACGTTGCTCGGCGCGGTGGGGACGGTGGCCGTCGGCCTGCCGACCGGGACCTCGGGCGCGGTCGTCCCGGCGGGCTCGGTCGGCTCGGTCGGCTCGGCGGGTTCGGTCGATTCGGTCACCGGCGGGTCCTCCGGCACCGGGCGGACCACGTGCGGCAGCAGCTCACCGCTGTCCCACAGCTCGGTGATCTCCACCGACTCGCCCGGCTGCGGCGCGTGCAGCACCTTGTTGTCGCCCAGGTACAGCGCCACGTGGTGCACGCTGTCGGGGTCCCGGCCGTACCCCCAGAACACCAGGTCGCCGGTGCGCGCCTCGGCCAGCGGGACGTGCGCACCGCCCCGGTCGTACTGCTCCTGGGAGACCCGCGGGATCGTGACCCCGGCCGCCGACCACGCCTGCTGGGTGAGCCCGGAGCAGTCGAAGGTGTTCGGCCCGGTGGCGCCCCAGACGTAGGGCGAGCCCAGCTTGGTGTGCGCGTACTCCATCGCCTTGCCCGCCAGGACACCGCCCGCGGCCATGTTCTCGCAGCCGCTGAGCCCGGAGAGGTCGCCCTCGGTGCTGACCAGGTGCGCCGCCATCGCCTCCCAGCGGTGGTAGCGCAGCGGGTAGGCCGAGCGCTCGACCCGCTGGGCGGCGGTGCCGGGGCGCATCTCCTGCCAGCCCGGCACTTCCAGCAGCACGTCGTAGAACTTGTGGATCTGGTACTCGACGTCGGTGACCTGGGCGACGGTCCCCCAGCCCATCGACGGCCGCATCTGGAAGATGCCCAGGGAATCCCGGTCGCCGTGGTTGAGGTTGCGCAGGTTCGACTCCGTCTTGCCCGCCTGGATGGCGATCTGCGCGGCGCGGGGCGGCAGACCGCGTTCCTCGCCGATGGTGATGATCGCCGCCGCGATCCGCAGCGACTCCTCGCCGAGGGTGGCCGCGTCCTGCTGGCCGCCCGCCCGTTCGCCCCAGACGCCGAGGTTGGCGTTGCACGCCCCCCAGTCCTGCTGACCACCGCCGCTGCCCGCCAGCAGCGCGGTGAGCGCCCCGAGCCCGACCAGCCCGCCGAAACCAGCGAGCGCGATGACCGCCACGACGAGCTTGCGCATGTCAGCCTTCCTTGTCGTACTCGGTGACCCGCCAGCCGTCGGGCGTCCGGACCACCCGCACGGACAACTCGCCCACGTCGGTGGGCAGGTGCACGCGCATGGAGGTCGCGGTCGTGGCCCCGGCGGTGGCCGGACCGGTGACCGCGTTGCCCGCGTTGGCCGGATCGACCGACTCCATCACGGCGAGGAACTCCGGGGTGGTGAACGGGCGCAGCCCGTCCAGCCACTGCTGCTTGGTGCTGCCCGGCGGGTGGTTCACCCAGGCCGCGCCCCAGGACTCGACGAGCGCGACGGCCGCCGGGTCCGGCGCCGCGGGCGGTGGCGGCTCGGTCGGCACCGAGATGCTCGGCGGCGAGCCGGTGCGCTCCGCCGCCTCGGCCGCCGCCTGGTTGCGCTGCTGCGCCGCCTGCTGCGCCGCGGTGCGCTGCTCCGCGACGGGATCCGGGCCCGGCGGCGGATCGGGCAGCAGGAAGCCGATGGCGAGGACCAGCACGGCGAGCACCACGACCGCACCCGCGAGGTGCTTCGGGGAGCGCAGCGGCCAGCCCCACAGCCGCCGGTAGACCGCGGCGCGGCCGCGGTGCGTGCGGATCGGCATCCGCCTTACCCCCTTCCTGCCGTGGCATCAGCCATCGGACACCTCCAGCCCCCGCGAGGGCCGGTAGACCACGTGCACCGGACGTCCCGAGACGACCTCCATCTCGGCCCGGCGGGGACCGGCCGGTTCCGCCGGAGGCGCCTGCGGCGGGCCGGCCAGGCTCGCCCGGGACGGGACCAGAACGGGATCCTCGTCGACTCCGTCCCATTTGGCATCCGCCACCGGGGCGGTATCCACGACCCGGCTGCTGGTGCGCGCCTCCGGGAGCGCCCGCGCGCCCGGGCGGCGTTCGGCACCGCCGGGCGGCAGCGCCGGATCCGGTCCGCCGGGGCCGAGCGCGGGCGGCTGGTCGCGGTCGGTGCGCTGCGCGGTGGCGGCCACGGCGGGCAGCTGCGCCTCCGGGCGCCCGCGCCAGCGCTCCCGCGTCCGGCCCGCGTACTCCTCGTCCGGATCGGTGCCGCGCACCGAGTCCCAGAACCCGCCCTCCGGGTCGGGCTGGTCCGGCCGCCGTCCCCGGAACCGGGAGAACACGCTGGTCGGCGCCTTCGGCACCGCGCGGCTGACGCTGCCGACCGACAGCTCCACCATCTGCGCCATCCGGCGCACCGGCTTGCAGACCATGAGGAACACGATGGTCACCAGCGCGGCGAGCATGATCTGGGTCAGCGGGTTGAACCCGCGCGACAGGTCGAAGATCCAGGTCAGGATCAGGGTGTGCAGCCCGGCCATCGCCGAGATCATCACCACGTTGAGCAGCGCCGCCCCGGCGACCCGGCCGACCGCCCGCAGCACCTGGTGGTAGAGCAGCGCGACCAGGCCGATCAGCGGTCCGGCCAGGATCAGCACCCGCAGCAGGACCTGGGCGAGCAGGATCGCGGCCTTGGCCAGCAACTGGAACGAGGAGTAGGACAACGACTGGACCACGGCCAGGGTGCCCGCACCGACCCGGCTGCCGTCGACGCCCTGGAAGTTGCCGTAGGCGCTGGTGTTCTCCAGCTGCGCGGCGATGTCCTGGAACGCCTGCTCCTTGGGCTCCGTCGAGCCCTCGTGCCTGCCCTCCCGCACCTCCTGCTTCGTCCACGTCTGGGCGCGCAGCAGGTGCCGCCCGTGCTGCTCGGCCTGCGGTGAGTCCGGCTGCCCGAACTCACCGCGCAGCCAGTTGTTGTAGACGACCTGGTCGTGCAGCAGGGTGGGCAGTTCGTGGCGCTCGTCGACGCCCACCTCGCGCAGGAAACCGGCCTGCACCGCCGACGTCCCGGTGATGACCACGTCGTCGAGGGCGTGGGTGTAGACCAGCGGCGTCAGGTAGGTCGCCGAGGCCAGCCAGAGCCCGGCCAGCGCCCACATCCCGCGCTTGCCGATGGTGGCCAGGTCGCCCTGCCAGATGTAGCGGAACAGGATCACCGCCAGCAGCAGCGCGACCACGCCGAACCACGGGGTGAACACGCTGTCGTAGAGCGCGACCGTGCCGGTGGCGATCACGTCGTCCAGCGGGTCGAGCAGGGCGCCGTCGAGCAGCGCGTAGTGCAGCCCGTTGGTGGCGCCGACCAGGTTCTTGGCGATGTTGAACAGCTCGTTGCCGAGCCAGGTGTCGACCAGCGCGTCGGGGTTGGTGACGCCCTGCGGCCCGCAGCCGAGGTCGTAGGTGTGCCAGACCAGTCCGGAGTAGCCGACCTCGTCGTAGACGCTGCCGGGACGGCCTTGGCCGATCGGGGCCGGGTCGAGGGCCCCGACCATGCCCGCGCCCGGGGTCTCCGGGTTCGGCGGCTCCTTGCACTCCAGGCCCTGCGCGAAGGCGGTCGGGCCGATCACGAGCTGGGCGCCGATGATCCCGGCGGCCAGCAGCAGCGCACCGCGCTTCGGCGCCGTGCGGCGGTGGCGCACCGCGTGGACGCAGCCGAGGACCGCGAGCAGCACCACCACGATCGCCACGCCGCTCACCTCGGTTCGTCCCCGCCCCGCTCGCCCGGCCGCCGGGCCGGGCGATCCCCGTTCTCGTCGGCGTAGCCGATGCCGACCGACTCCAGCTCGAACTCGTCGAAGGAGTCGAAGTCGTCCGCGTAGTCCTCGCCGGGCGGCAGCGCCGCGCTGTCGGAGTTGGCCCCGCGCTCGGCGGGCAACGCGCGGGGTTCGACGTCCTCGTCCACGGCGGGCGTGGTGTCCAGGGCCTCGCGCAGGTGCGCCAGGTGCGGACCCGAGTAGTCGATCCGGATCTTCTCCACCCCGCCGGCGCCGTCGCCGAAGATGAACTGCCGCGGCGAGCGGTCCCGCTCGGTGCTGCTGCGCGCCACCGAGGGCCGCCTGCCCAGCGCCGCGACCACCTGCTCGTACCCGGCGCCGACCGGGACCTTGAGCAGCCGCAGGGCGTCGGCCTGCGCGTCCTCGTCGTCGAGCCGTCCGATGAACACCGAGTCCAGCAGCGAGACGAAGCCCTGGATCCGCAGGAAGTCCGCCGGGATCTGGCTGGACAGCAGGACCCGCACGTTCCACTTCCGGGAGTCGCGGGCGAAGCGGTTCATCAGCACCCGCCCGGTCGGCACCTCGGACAGGAAGAATGCCTCGTCGATCCAGACGCCCTTGCGCTCGTTCTTGGGCCGCTCGTAGATGGAGCGCTGGGTCAGCCAGGCCGCCAGGTTCAGCATCTCCACGCCGAGCGCCTCGGCGTCGGTCCAGTGCTCCCGGCCGACGCCGTCCTTGGGCAGGGCCAGCCCGGCCATCGTCAGCACGGTGAGCCGGTCCTCGCGGCGCTCCGAGTACGGGTCGGCGTCGACCTCGGGGATCAGCAGCGACATGCGCTCCCGGATCTCGTCGAGGAAGTCGGCCACCACCACCGCGTGCTCGTGGTGCTCGCTGGCGTCGCGGCGCAGCGCCTCGAACACCATCCCGGGGTGGGCGTCCGGGCGTCCGCCGACGGCGCGGACCGCGCGCAGCAGCACGATCCTGGTCTGCGGCAGCCGGGCCACCTCGTAGGGCAGCAGGCCGGTGAGCACGTCCAGCACCAGTCGGCGCCGGGTCGCGGCGGCCAGCGCGCGTTCCCGCCGCCAGCTCCGCTCCGGGTCGTCCTCGTCGACGAAGTGCTCCAGCTCCGGTTCGGCCACCACCCGGTACGGGTTGAGGATGCCGGGCTGGGCGTTGAGCAGGTTGATCGGCCGCGCGTAGGGCCGCAGCTCGGGGAGTTCGCACAGCGCGGCGAGCGGACCGGACGGGTCGAGCAGCGTCCAGTGCGCCCCGGCGCGCAACGTCTTGTAGACGGTGCCGCCGCCGAGGAAGCTCTTCCCCCCGCCCAGGCCGGCGACGATGGCGGTGAGCCCGGAGGCGTCCCGGACCTCCTGCGCCATCCACGGGTCCCAGGCCACCGGGCGCCGGGTGGCGGTGCAGGTCTCGCCGAGCAGGATGCCGCGCCGGTCGCCCACCTCGGCGGTGGCCTGCGGGACCGCGGACGCCGACCACACCACCGAGCCGCGCCGCAGGTAGGCGGCGTTGGCCAGCGGCTCGCCCGGGATGAACTCCCGGGCCATCGCGTACTGCGCCTCGGGGTGCTCGATGGCGATCTTCGGCTTGTAGAGGTCCAGGAGCTGCTGGGCCATCCGCAGCGCGTCGCGCTCGGTGGGACCGGAGACCGCCATCCGCCACCAGGACCGCACCCGGGTGGCCAGCGCGGTGAACCCGGAGGTCATCTCGTCGTCGATCTCCAGCACCCGCCCGGCCTGCCGGGCCAGCGAGGTCGGCGGCTCCAGGCCGTGCTCCTCGGTGTAGTGCCGGACCTGCGACCGGACCTTGTTCATCTGGCGCTGGAGCTCGCCGCTGACGTCCTCGGGGCGCCGCACGTAGATCCGCGCCGACCACTCCACCGGCACCGGGAGCCGGTCGGAGTGCTGCATCCACGGGTCGTCGATCTCCGGGATCTGCAGGCCGTGGGTCTGCCCGACGGTGAGCACCGCGACGTGCCGGGTGATCCCGGCGTTGGAGCCGGTGCGCCCGCGCACGGTGACCGTCGGGGCGTAGGGCTCCTGGTGCAGGTCGGAGGCGTCGGTGAAGGACGCCAGGTCCTCGGGCTCCCACGGCGCGCCGGGCACCGCGGGCAGGTTGCGCGGGGCGGGCAGGCCGAGCGAGCACGACCGGTGCATCAGCCAGGAGATCTCCTCGGCGGTGACCGGGCGGCCGTCCAGCCCGGCGGAGCCGATGACCTGGTCGAGATGGTCGATCTCGCTGTCCAGCGCGATGAGCTCGGCGTCCACCGCCTCCGGGAACACCCGGCGCAGCAGCGGCGCCGCGCGCTCCACGGCGCGGTCCACCACGTTGCGGGTCTGGACCTGGACGCCGAGGTAGACCTCCTTCTCGGCCATCGAGCGGCCCATGAGCTGCTGCTGCTCGCCGACCATGTAGTCGTCGAAGCTGAGCGTGCCGGGCACGTCGGGCAGCGCGTCGCGCGCGTTGCGCACGTGCGCCTCGGCCCACATCCGGATCGGGTAGGGCCGGTTGGTGACGCGCAGGTGCAGCCAACGGCCCTGGAGCTCGGCGTACTGCCCGGCGATGGCCGCGATCAGGTCCTGGCGCTGCGAATCGGACCGGAACGACCAGCGCTGCGGGGAGAGCCGGTACCAGGCGAAGACGTCCTGCCCGGTGCGCAGCAGGTGGCCGTCGATCGAGCGCGCCGCGATCGACGGCGTGTAGGTCGGGACCGACGGCTCGTCGACCCCGCGGCCCCGCTTGCGCGGTTTGGCACCGCTGGACGTCCTGCCTCGGGGGACGCCCTGGGCCTGCTGCGAGTTCCGCTCACGGCCTCGCCGGCGACCGAACACCGCGAACCTCCTTGCTACGCGCGCGCCTGCTGGGAACCGTGCCGCGGGACGCCGATCTCCGGGACCGGTCGGCCCGCTGCCGTTGGGGGTGTTGCGGGGGCGGTGGTGGCGGCGGTGGCGCGGGGGTGCCGCGCCCGCCCCGCTTGGCCTTGGGGAGGGGGCGCCGCCCGCGCACCTTGATCCGGGCCGCGGAGGCCGCTCCCCCGCTGCCCGCGCTCCGCTCGCGCGGCGCGGTCAGCTCCCGCAACCACATCACCAGCACCGCGCCGAGCGGCCGTTCGTGGCTGATCCGGGAGCAGATGACCCGGGTCAGCACGATCGTGATCACCACCGCCCACCCGGTGGAGAAGAAGCTGAAGCCGATGCCCATCCGCCGCTCGACGGCGAGCACCACGAGGAAGACCACGAGCCCCACGCCCCAGGCGACGTACCTGGCCCGCCAGGGGAAGGTGGCCTTCGGCGGACCGAGCCAGACGGCGTCGACCCGGTAGACCTCGTCGTCGGTGCGAATCCGCACTGCCGCATCACCCGCCGGTGCTGAACAGACTGGCGATGAAGGTGCCGATGTTGACCCCGGCCCCGGTCACGGCCAACCCGACGATGCCCAACGCCACGAGGACACCGCCGACGCGGCGCATCACCCCGGCGTTGTCGCCCTTCCCGCCACCGAGCCACAGCAGCAGGATCGCCACCGTGAGCAGCAGCAGCGGCAGCAGGTTGTCCAGGATCCACCCCTGGATGCCGGTGGTCCCCAGACCCGTCGTCTGCAACGCGAGCACGTCCAGGTGCGGCAGTGTGTGCTGTGGCAAGGCGGTCATCTCATGACTCCTGAATGCGCGGAGCGTCGTCGGGTCTGCTCAGCTCGTCGGGCACGACCCGGCATGCCGGTACGAGTAGAACATGACATGGTCACCAGAAGTAGTGGTTGCAGCGTCAGGTGTGGCGAAGATCCGGTGGCCGGACTCACCCGGCCACGCGGCGAATAGGCCGTTCGGGCAGCCCCTTTCGCCGCAACCTCCCGGGCGGGAGCCGTCGCCGGCGGGTTCCCGGGCCGCGGAACCGCGGTCGTTCACCCGCTTGCGGGCCCATTCGTGACGCACCGTGCACGAAGCCGGGCGTCGGTGGATTTCCGCGCACCGCACCGCGATGCACCCGACCGGATCACGCGATGGCGCCTCGCGATCCGGTTCCCGGGAGGTGATCTTGGTGCGTGCGTCCAGCGTAGCGGCTCCCGGACGCAGGGTGCGGGGCAGGTGCCCCGGCGCGCACCGCACGTCAGACCACAGTGGACGGTCGCGGCGGCCGCGCGGCGGCGCGGCGCTGGGCCGAACGGATCAGCGCCACGTCCGGACGGAGCAGCGCGACCGGGGCCGGTGCCCGCCCCGGCCGCGCCGCGCGGTCACTGGCTGAGCCAGTACCCGTAGGAGGTGTAGTCCGGATAGGGCCCGACGAAGTCCTGCAGCGGTCCCAGCTCGATCCGCAGCTCGGTCCCGGTCACCAGGTGCGCCGGGAGGGTGAACGAGGTTTCGGTCCAGCCCAGCGGGTCCGGCGCGAACGACCAGGTGCCGGCGAGCTCGCCGTTCACCCGCACCCGCACCTCGCGGGACCCGGTGGGCACCCCGGCCAGGGGCTCGGTGGCGTCCACCCGCGCGGTCAGCGTCACCGGCCGCCCGGGGGTGAGCCCGCGCGCGGTGAACTCCTCCCCGCCGATCACGTGCCGCCCGCTGTCGACGACGCGGCGGCCGTCGGGAAGCTGCACCGTCCGGCCGCCGGTCATCGGCTGGAAACCGCGGTGCGCCGGGACGACCCGGTAGTCGTGCCGCTCCTCGTCGGCGAGGTCGGCGACGTCGAGGTGGTCGCGCACCCGGCCGGGCGGCGGCGCCACCGGCCGGTCACCGCTGCCCACCAGGCTCCAATCGGCCTCGTAGACGGTCACCCGGTCGCAGCCCCGCGCGGCCTGGCACGCGGAGTGGCCGCCGATGGTGATGTGGGAGAACCGCGGCGACTTGAGCTCGAAGCCGATCACCTCGCGGCCGAGCAGGCCGGTGTCGACCAGACCGTGCACGTTCCACGAGTCGAAGATGCTGAAGTAGTCCGGGCGGAGGTGCTCCGGCAGCTCCCGCAGCGCTTCGTAGAGGCTGCCCGCACCGTGCAGGTTCGGCGCCGCCAGCCCGTTGGTGGTCAGCCCGATGAGGTCCACCACTTGGCGGTCGCCGAAGTAGGCGGCGGCGCCGACGTCGTTGACCGCCACGACCGCGTCCGGCGGGAGGTTCTCGTCGATCCAGTGGCTGATCGTCACCTGCTGGTCCCGGATGCCGGCGGCCTGCTGGCCCTGGCGGATCGCCCAGGCCGGGAGCTGGGAGAACGAGAACAGCAGCGCGATCGCCGCCATCCCGGCCAGCACCGCGCGCCGCCCGCGCCCGGCGAACAGCACGGCCACCGAGTCCATCCCGAGCGCGGCCAGCAGCAGCAGGACCGGCAGCAGCGGTTGCAGGTAGCGCATGTGGTGCACCTGCGGGTGCACCAGGGTCGCCACCGCCAGCAGCACCAGGGCCACCCCCGCACCCGAGGCCAGCGCCAGGCCGCGCCACTGCGGGAACCGGCGGTGCAACCCCACCACTCCGACCACGGCGAGCAGCAGCGCCGCCGGGAAGACGTAGTCCTGCGTGCTCAACCCGCTGAACGCGGTGAGGAACACGCGCAGGTTGGTCAGCGCCTGGTCGAGCACCTCCAGCGGGTAGACCACCGGGGCGTGCAGCAGCGACTTGGCCAGCACCCCGTTCTGCTCCGCCGAGCCGGTCACGACCAGGTAGAAGAGGTACTGCGCGGCGGCGGCGTAGAACGGCAGCCCGACCCACAGCAGGCGGGCGAGCGCGCGCGGCCACCGCGAGCGGGTGCCGCGCGCGTGGTGGACGACGTGCCAGACCATCGCCAGGCACAGCGCCATGGCGAAGATCATCGCCTCGGTCCGGGTGAGCGCGGCCAGCACCGCGATCACCGGGGTCAGCCGGAACCGCCCGGTGGGCCGCTCGACGACGAACGCCAGCAGCAGGGCCACCAGCAGCAGCGCCACGAAGGCGACCTCCATGCCGCTGGTGGCGCCCCACATCAACGCGCCGTTGCCCGCCACCAGGAGCCCGGCGAGCACCCCGACGCGGCGTCCGGCGAGCCGGGTGCCGAGCAGGGTGCAGCCGACCGCGGTCAGCGCCGCGCACAGCGCGCCGAAGCCCATCGCGAACGGCAGGAACAGCTCGTCGCGCATCCCGAGCGCGTAGGCCGCGGCCAGCACCAGCACGTAGAGCAGGCTGCTGGCGCCGGTGCTGATCGGGTCGCCGGTGTTGTACTGGAGGAAGTGCCCGGAGCCGATCTGCTTCGCGTACTGCAGGTGGATGTAGGCGTCGTCCACGGGCGGGATGACGTTGCCGTGGTTGTACGCCACGTTCACCACCAGGAACCCGGCGCTGATCAGCAGCGACAGGATCCCGATGGCCCAGGCCGGACCGTCGGTGGGGAACCGGCGCCGCGGGCTGCCGGACGTCGGCGCGGCGAACCGGTGCGCGCGCTGGGGTGCGTATCTGGTCAAAGCGGTGCCAATCGGATGTCCGCCGCACGTGCCGGCAACCGTTCAGTTCCACACGCACGGGTGATTTCGGAGCAAATCCCCCATCAAGTGCGGTTGAGCACGCTAGTCCACGATGGAGTGAACCTCGCAGTCGGGATCTTGGTCCGCCGGACCGGCGGGGAGCGCGCGTCAGCGGCGCTCGGCCAGCGCGGGGATCGCGCGGATCTTGCCCTCGTCGAGGTGGTGCCACAGGATTCCGGGGCCGCGCCGGGGTTCCGGGGTCCGCAGCACCTCGTCGGGCGTGACGATCACGTCGACCCGGAAGTCGTGCTCGGTCTCCGGCAGCTCCTCGTCGAGCACCTGCAGCGGGTGGACCGTGGTGGCGATGGTGGTCCGCTCGTCGACCAGCCCGGCCTCCACCAGCAGCCCGAACTCCAGGTCGGCGAAACCACCGCCCTTGCCGATCCGCGCGCCCCGCCGGTCCACCGCGACGGTGCCGCAGACGACCACGTCCAGCCGGTCCAGCTCCGCGACGGCGACGGGGGTGCCGAGCTCCAGGGCGCGGTCCTTGGCGGCGGCCCGCTTCGGCGGCACCGGCAGCCCGGCGGGCTCCAGCCGGACGAAGGGGCGCGGTTCCCGCAGCTCGGGCACCGCCACGTAGAGCAGCGCGCCGCGGTCGAGGACCGCCGCGCGCACCGGCAGTTGCGGGCTGTCCGGGTTCGCCTTCACCGTCCGCGCGGACCGCCACCAGTCCTGCTCGTCGAGCAGCCGGGCCGCCGCCTCGGCGCCGGTGAAGTTCGGGATGCGGCCGCGCGCCCCGGGGAACCGCGCCGCCCCGGCGTCGCGCAACGCCTGCCACACGCGTTCCCGCACCGCCTGCTTGGCGGCGTCCACCGCGTCCAGCCCCGCGTCCCGCACCACCACCCCAGCATCCCCCGGCCCGGCGCCAGGTTCCTGGTGAGGGGCACCTCACTCAGCACCCTTCCGGGTGAAGCGGGGGCGGAGCGGACGAGCCGGCCTGTAAGCCGGATTCTGTTCCCGGGGGCCTCGCGGCCTCCCGTTCGGCGACCATCCATCTCGGCCTGCCGTCACCGGCAGGCTCCAGCGGTCTACCCGCGGACCTCGGGCGGGCAGCCCTCGAACGTCCGCGCAGGCGACTTTCGGCGCCCTCTTGACCTTGCTCCGGGTGGGGTTTACCGAGCCACCCCGGTCACCCGGGGTGCTGGTGGTCTCTTGCACCACCGTTTCACCCTTGCTCCGGCCGCAGCCGGGGCGGTCTGCTTTCTGTGGCACTTTCCCGCGGGTCTCCCCGGGTTGCCGTTAGCAACCACCCTGCCCTGTGGAGTCCGGACTTTCCTCGACGGAGCAGCACTCCGACGCGATCGCCCGGCCGACTCGTCCGCTCCTAGCGATTCTAGCTCGCGGCGGTCAGCCCGACCGCAGGTGGGAGATGTCGTTCACCAACCGGACCGAGGCGTTGCCGTCGCCGTAGAACTCCACGATGGACAGCGACGACAGGTCCAGGTGCATCCGGTAGAACACCGACGGCCCGGCGGCCAGCCCCAACCGCAGCAGCGCCTTGATCGGCGTGACGTGGCTCACCAGGACCACGGTGCGCCCGGCGTGCTCGGCGAGGACGTCGTCGCGCACCCCGACGACCCGCCGGTACACCGCCTCCAGGCTCTCGCCGGCGGGCGGCAGCACCTCGGCATCGCCCAACCAGCGCCGGTGCAGTTCCGGATCGCGGTCGGCGGCCTCCTGGAAGGTCAGCCCCTCCCACTCGCCGAAGTCGGTCTCGACCAGCCCTTCGTGCGGCACCGCCTCGCCGCCGAGCACGTCGACGACGGCCTGCGCGCTCTGCCTGGCCCGCCGCAGCGGTGAGGTGAGCACCACCGCGCGCCCGTCGTCGCCGGTGATCCCGTCCAGCGCCGCGATCCGGCGACCCGCCGCGCGGGCCTGGCGCATCCCCAGCTCGGTCAGCGGCACGTCCCCGCGCCCGGAGTAGCGGCGGTCCACCGACATCGCGGTCTGGCCGTGCCGGAGCAGCACCAACCGGGTCGGCGCACCGGACACCGCGAGCCACTCCTGCGGACGGCTGCGCGTGCCCCGCGCGGGCTCCGCCTCGACCGGGTGCTCGTCGGCGCCGTCCATCGCCTCGTTGGCCAGCCGGTCGGCGTGCGCGTTGCGGGCGCGCGGCACCCACTCGTAGGTGACCCCGTCGAAACCGGCGGCCAGCTCGCGGGCGCGGGCGGCCAGCGGCTGGAGGTTCTCGTGCTTGACCCGCCAGCGACCGCTCATCTGCTCGATCACCAGCTTGGAGTCCATCCGCACCTCGACCGAGGTGGCGCCGAGCTCCGCCGCCGCCGCGAGCCCGTGGAGCAGGCCCTGGTACTCGGCGACGTTGTTGGTGGTGGTGCCCAGCGGCACGGCGCGCTCGGCGAGCAGCTCCCCGCTGGCCGCGTCGAACACGGCCGCGCCGCTGCCCGCCGGCCCCGGGTTGCCGCGCGAACCGCCGTCGGCCTCGACGACGACGCGCAGGCTCACTTCCCGGACTCCCGGACCAGGATCGCCCCGCACTCCTCGCAGCGGACCACGTCGTCGGGAGCGGCCTCGCGGACGTCGTTGAGCGCCGAGCGGTCCAGTTCGAGCCGGCAGGCACCGCACCGGGCGCCCTGGAGCAGCCCGGCGCCGACGCCCTTCTGCTCCCGGATGCGCTCGTACAGCGCGGCCAGCCCCTCCGGCACGTTGTCCAGGATGAGCCGCCGGGACGCGGTGCCGCGGGCCTCGGCGGTGTCGAGGTCGGCCACCGCCGCGTCCCGCCGCTCCTGGACCTCGGCGACCCGCTCCTCGGCCGCGGTGGCGGCCTCGGTGGCCTTGCTGACGTTCATCTCCAGCGCCTCGCGCTGCTCCATGACGTCCAGCAGCTCGTCCTCCAGGACGCCCTGCCTGCGGGTCAGCGCCTCGAGCTCCCGCTCCAGGTCCTCCAGCTGCTTCGGCGACGCGCCGCCCGACATCAGCTCGCGGTCCCGCTGCTCCCGCTTGCGGAGCTGGTCGACCTCGCCCTCCAGCCGCTTGACCTCCCGGTCGAGGTCGTTGTAGGAGGTCTGCACGACCACGAGGTCGTCGCGCTTGGCGGTGAGGTCCCGCTCCGCCTCGCCGACCTCGGTCAGCTCCGGCAGCGTGCGTCGGCGGTGGGTGACGCGGTTGAGATCGGCGTCCACCTCCGCGAGGTCGAGCAGCCGTCGCTGCACGGCGGGGTCGGCTTTCACGCGAGCGCCCTCCCTGGGTCGGGTGCCGCACCGACGTGCACGGTCCACGGGTCGGTGCGGCGGGTGGAAACGAGAACCTCGACAGTATCCGGCAGCGCCGCGGCGACGATGTCGGCCGCCTGCTGGCACCACGGCCACTCGCTCGCCCAGTGCGCGACGTCGACGAGCGCGGGCACCTGCGCGCCGGGCACGTCGGCGCGCGCGGCGTGCTCGCCCGCGGGGTGGTGCCGCAGGTCGGCGGTCACGTAGGCGTCGACCTCGGCGGCGGTCGCGGCGTCCAGGAACGAGTCGCCCGCTCCCCCGCAGACCGCGACGGTGCGGATCGGCCGGTCCGGGTCGCCCGCGCCGCGCACCCCCCAGGCGGTGGTGGGCAGGCCCTCGGCGACGCGGCGGACGAAGTCGGCGAACGGTTCGGCCTCGGGCAGCTCGCCGATCCGGCCGAGCCCGGTGCCCGCGCCCTCGGCGTGCGGGACCAGGGTCCCGGTGACCTCGACGCCGATCGCCTCGGCCAGCGCGTCCGAGACGCCCACGATGGCGCTGTCGGCGTTGGTGTGCGCGCAGTACAGCGCGATGCCGGAGCGGACCAGGCGGTGCACCACGCGGCCCTTGGGGTCGTCGGCGGGCACCCCGTGGACGCCGCGCAGCAGCAGCGGGTGGTGCGCGATCACCACCTGCGCGCCGAAGTCCACCGCTTCGTCCACCGTGGCCTCGACCGGATCCACGCAGAACAGCACCCGCTGCACCGCCGCGTCGGGATCCCCGCACACCAGACCCACCGCGTCCCAGCTCTCCGCCAGCTCCGGCGGGTAGGCCGCCTCCATCGCTTCGATCACGTCCCGCACCCGGACCGCCATCGTCGTCACCCCCGTCCCACGACGTCCCGCATGGCCTGCACCAGCACCGCGTTGCGCGCCGGTTCCCGGACCGCGACCCGCAGGTGATCGGGTCCGAGCCCGGGGAACGTATCACCGCGCCGCACCGCCACTCCCCGGTCGCGCAACGCCACCCGGACCTTCTCCCCGCCGTCGACGCGCAGCAGCAGGAACGGCGCCGCGGCGGGCCCGGCGACCTCGACCCCCGGCACCGCGGCCAGCTCCTCGACCAGCGCGGCCCGGTGCCCGGCGGACTCCTGCGCGGCCCGCCGCGCCTCTGCCACCGCCGCGGGTCCGCTGCAGGCGCGCACCGCCTCCAGCGCCAACGTACCCAGCGGCCAGTGCGGGCGGCCCCGCCCCAGCGCCCGCAGCACCCCGGGATCGCCCAGGGCGTACCCGGCGCGCAGGCCCGACAGCGCCCAGGTCTTGGTCAAGCTGCGCAGCACCAGCAGCCCGGACTCGGCGCGGCCGGCCAGCGATTCGGGTTCGCCCGGCACCGCGTCGGCGAACGCCTCGTCCACGACCACCACCCGGCCGGGCCGCAGCAGCGCGCGGACCACCTCGGCCGGGTGCAGCACCGACGTCGGGTTGGTCGGGTTGCCGAGCACCACCAGGTCGGCCGCCTCGGGCACCGCCTCCGGACGCAGCCGGTAGCCGTCGTCGGGGTCCAGCAGCACCCGCTCGACCGGCACCCCGGCGGTGCGCAGCGCGAGCTCGGGTTCGGTGAACGACGGGTGCACCACGGCGGCCAGCCGGGGCTCCAGCGCCGCCAGCAGCGGGAACGCCTCGGCCGCCCCGGACAGCAGCAGCACCTCGCCCGCGCTGCGCCCGTGCCGCGCGGCGACGGCCTCCCGCGCCGCGCGGTCGTCCTCGGCGGAGGGGTAGGAGCCCAGCCGGTCCAGCGCCGCGGCCAGCCGGTCCCGCAACCAGCGCGGCGGCCGGTCCAGCCGCACGTTCACCGCGAAGTCCAGCAGGCCCGGCTCGGCGTCGACGTCGCCGTGGTGCCGCAACACCGCCTCATCCCCGCTGCTCATCCCGAGCAGTCTAACGAGCGCCCGCGCCCCGCCCACCGACCCGACGCCGCCCACCGGACGTCCAGGTGGGTGAGGGGCACCTTCATCCGGGTATGCCGGACGAAGGTGCTCCTCACCAGGGTCGCCCGCACCGGACCGGCGGGGCCGTCCCGCGGCGGGGCCGACCCCTACACTCCCGGCGTGCACGTTTCGTTCATCTGCTCCGGCAACATCTGCCGGTCGCCGCTGGCCGCCCTCGTCCTCCGCGACCACCTGCGGCGCGCCGGGCTGGACGGCCGGGTCCGGGTGAGCAGCGCCGGGGTCGGGTCGTGGCACGTCGGGGAGCCCGCCGACCCGCGCACGGCGTCGGTCCTGGCCGAGCACGGGTACGCCACCGAGCACGTCGCGGCGCAGCTCGGCGCGGACCACCTGGACGCCGACCTGCTGGTGGCGATGGACTCCGGGCACCTGCGGGAGGTCCGGCGGCTCGCCGACGACCCGTCGAAGGTGCGGCTGCTGCGCTCGTTCGACCCGGGCTCCGCCCCGGACGCCGAGGTGCCCGATCCGTACTACGGTGGCCCGCGCGGTTTCGACGACGTGCTGGAGATGGTCGAGGCCGCGATGCCGGGGCTGCTGGACTGGATCCGCGAGCGCCTGTGAGGAGCCGATGAGCCCGCTCGACGACGCCCGCCGCGCGGTGGCCGGGATCACCGGCCGCGAGGTCGCCGACCTGCGCCCGCTCGGCGGTGGGGACACCTCCGCCGCGGTGCGCGCCGTGCTGGACGACGGTGCGGTGGTGTTCGCCAAGGCCGCCCCGGCGGACATGCCGGGCGCCGCCGAGGCGGAGGCCGCGTCGCTGTCCTGGCTGGCCGAGCCGGGAGCCGTCGCGGTGCCGGAGGTGCGGGGCCAGGACGGCCGGTGGCTGGTGACCGAGCACGTCGGCTCGGGATCGCCGTCGGTGGCGGCGGCCGAGCGGCTCGGCCGGGGGCTGGCGGAACTGCACGCGGCGGGTGCCGAGGCGTTCGGGGCACCGCCGCCGGGCGGACCGGTCGACGCCTGGATCGGGCTGGCCCCGATGCGCAACCGCACCGCCGCGGACTGGCCGACGTTCTACGCCGAGCACCGGATCGAGCCGTACCTGCGCCGGGCGGTGGACACCGGGGCGCTGCCCGCGCGCGACGCCCGCCCGATCGAGCGGGTCCGCGACGAGCTGCCCGCGCTGGCCGGACCGGCCGAACCGCCCGCCCGGCTGCACGGCGACCTGTGGACCGGCAACGTGCTGTGGGCCGACGACGCGGCGTGGCTGATCGACCCGGCCGCGCACGGCGGGCACCGCGAGACCGACCTGGCGATGCTCCAGCTCTTCGGCTGCCCGCACCTGGAGCGGGTGCTGGCGGCCTACCAGGAGGTGCGTCCGCTCGCGCCCGGCTGGCGGGACCGGGTCGGGCTGCACCAGCTCTTCCCGCTGCTGGTGCACACCGTGCTGTTCGGCGGTGGGTACCCGGCGCAGGCCGTGGCCGCGGCGCGCTCGGCGCTCTGAGGTGCCCGAGCGGGGGTGCGGGGCGGTGCCGGTGATGTCCGGCTTACCGTAGGGGCGTGCGCTTCAAGTTCCTGCTGCGGCCCGGGTGGATCGGCCTGATCTTGCTGGTCGTGGTGTTCGCCACGCTCTGCTTCACGCTGCTGGCCCCGTGGCAGTTCGACCGCAACGAGCAGGCGCAGGACCGCAACGCCGCGATCAGCGAGTCGTTCGAGGCGGATCCCCGCCCGCTGCGCGAGGTGCTGCCCGGCGGCCGGGCGCCCGACGAGGGCACCGAGTGGTCCCAGGTGACCTTGCGCGGCCACTACCTGCCGGAGGCCGAGATGCTGGCCTGGCAGCGCACCGTGCTCGGCGAACCGGCCTTCGAGGTGCTGACCCCGCTGCGCACCACCACCGGCGAGACGGTGCTGATCAACCGCGGCTTCATCCGCCCGGTCGAGGGCACCCGGGCACCGGAGTACGCCGCGCCGCCGAGCGGCGAGGTGTCGGTGGTCGCGCGGGTGCGGGCCGACGAGCACGACAGCGAGCAGCGCCCGCCGTTCAGCCACGACGGCCACCGCTGGGTGTACGCGGTGGACTCCGGGACCGTCGCCGCGGCCACCGGGCTGGACCTGCACCCGGGCTACTTCATGCTGGGCAACGGCGAGCCGGGGGTGCTGGAACCGCTGCCGCTGCCCCGGCTGGAGTCCGGGCCTTACTTCTCCTACGCGTTGCAGTGGATCACCTTCGGCGTGATGGCCATCGGCGCCATCGGCTACCTGATCTACTCCGAGGTGCGCCCCTCCGGCGACCCCGCGAAGCCGACCGCGGGCCGCACCAGCCGCCGCCGCTCGGTGGCCGAGGCGATCGCCGAGGAGGAACGCCGCGAGGCCGAGGAGCAGGACGCCACCCGCTGAGCCGATGTGAGTGAGGGGCACCCTTGCCCAAGTAATTTGGACAAGGGTGCCCCTCACTCACGTCTCGAACGGGTGACGTCCGGGTTCAGCGGCGGAGGGCTCGGAGGAGCGCGGTGCCCGCTGCCGCGGCGGCGCTGGCGGTGCCGATCACCCGGGACAGCTCGACGCCGCGGGTGACGTCCCCGGCGTCGGCGGTGCGGCCCTCGCCGAGCACCGGGCGCTGCTCGACGACGTAGCCGTAGATCGTCCGGCCGCCGAGCCTGATCTGCAGGGCGCCGGCGAAGGCGGCCTCGATCTGGCCCGCGTTGGGGCTGGGGTGGGCGGCGGCGTCCTGCCGCCAGGTGCGCCACGCGCCGCGCGCCGAGCCGCCGACGACCGGCGCGCACACCGCGGTGAGCATCGCGGCCAGCCGGGACGGGCCGAGGTTGAGCAGGTCGTCCAGGCGCGCGGCGGCCCAGCCGAAGTGGCGGTGCCGGGGTGAGCGGTGCCCGACCATCGCGTCGAGGGTGTTGGCCGCGCGGTAGCCGAGGAGACCGGGAACGCCCGCGACAGCGCCCCAGAACAGCGGGGCGACCACGGCGTCGGAGGTGTTCTCGGCGATGGATTCGACGGTGGCGCGGGCCAGGCCCTGCCCGTCGAGGACGGCGGCGTCGCGCCCGCAGAGGTTGCGCAACCGGTCGCGGGCGGCGTCCAGCTCGCCGTCGTCGAGCAGCCGGGCCATCGCGGCGCCCTCGTCGGCCAGCGAAGACCCGCCGAGCACCGCCCAGGTCACCAGCGCGGTGCTCGCGGCCTCCAGCACGGGGCTGTCGCGGGTGAGCCGCTGGACGACGACGCCGAGCCCGGCGGCCCCGCCGACCAGCAGCCCGGTGTGGGCGACCCCGGCGGCGCGCCGGTCGCGGTGCAGCACCTGCTCGGTCGCCGCGGCCACCGAGCCGAACCCGGCCACCGGGTGCCAGCGCCGCGGATCCCCGATCGCCGCGTCCGCGGCCACGCCCAACAGCAGTCCGACCGCCCGTGCCACGCTCACCGGTGCTGTGCCCCCTCCGTCGCGAGGCACCGCCGCGCCCGGCGGTACCGGGTCGGAACGCTACCGACCCGGCGGTCCCGGTGGGGCCACCACCCGCCAGGTGACCGGGTGTGTCCGGCGCAGGGGTTATCGTGGCGCACCGTGACGGCCTCGGACCACGAAGTGCTGCGCGCGGGTGCGGTGGCGCCGCCCGCCGCGGCGGACCCGGCGGCGGCGCCCGCCGACACGACCGACGACGCGCGACGGCTCGCGCTGTTCGCGTACCTGCAAGCGCCGGAGCACCGCACCTACCTGGCGATCATGCGCCTGTTCACCTCGACGCTGCTCGCGGACCTGTCGGCCGGGGAGGTCACCGCGGCGCTCGCCGCCGCCGAGCGGGAGGGCCGGGTGGCGCCCGGGGAGTCCGATGTGGACACGGTGATCGACCGGCTCCGGCAGCTCGTGCGGTGGGGCAACCTGGTGGTGGGCCGCCGGGAGACGATCGCGGCGAGCATCGCGGAGTTCCAGCACGGCAGCGTCCGCTACCAGGTGAGCAAGCTCGCGGTGCGGGTGCAGCGGGACATCGACGCGCTGCTGCGGGTGCCGGAAGGTGCCCGCGAGGTGTCCCGGGAGCTGCTGCCCGCGATCGACCGGGGGCTGGCCGGGATCGGCGAGGCGCTGTCGGCGGCGCTGACCGCGCGGCGCCGCGACCCGGAGTCGAAGGCGGCCCGCCAGGCCCGGGAGCGGCTGGCCGAGCAGGTCACCACGGTGTTCCTGCAGCACGCCGAACTCGCCGCGACGGTCCGCGACTTCTACGCCTACCTGGGCCAGGTGGTGACCCGGCACCAGCTCGCGCCGGAGGAGATCTCCGGGTTCCGCAACCTGCTCGTCGAGTACATCCAGATGGTCGTGGCCGACGTGCTCCGGCACACCGAGACGATCGCGGCGTCGCTGGCGGGCCTGGCCCAGGTGCGCGGCGACCTGCTGGCGCTGCTGGGTCCGGCCGACCAGCTCGGCACCGACGTGGAGCGGGCGCGGGGCCGCACCGCCGCGGACTGGCAGGAGCTCACCGACTGGTTCGTGGACTCCCCCGGCAGGCCGAGCCAGGTCGCCGCGCTGCGGGAGGCGACCGCGCGGGCGATCGGGTCGCTGCTGGCCAGCGTCAAGCGGGCGACCTCGGCCGGCGGGGTGCTGCCGGGGCGGCGCGGCTCGCTGCTCAAGCTCGCGGCCTGGTTCGACGCGGCCGACCAGGAGCAGGCGCAGCGGCTGCACTCGGCGGCGTTCGGGCTGCACTCCTCGCGGCACCTGCTGCCCGCGCCGGACTACGACACCGACAACGACGAGGTGCCGTGGCGGGACGGCCCGGTGCAGGACGTGGTGGTCAGCGTCCGCAGCCGCGGTGACCGGGGCGCGCGGGGCCGGACCTCCAAGGTGCTCGACGACCCGATGACCGAGGAGACGTTGCTGGCCCAGGCCCGCGAGCAGGAGCAGCGGCGCGGGGCCGCGGTGGGCGAGCTGGCCGCGGCGGGGGCCCGGCTGCCGCAGACCCGGCTGTCCGCCGATGCGCTCGGGGTGCTCTGCGAGCTGCTGACGCTGGCGATGGCGGGCCGGGAACGCGACGACGACACCGGCACCGCGCTGGACCCGGTGCACCGGCTGCGGGTGACGGTGCGGCCCGAACCCGGCGAGCTGACCACCGTCCGCAGCGCCGGGGGAACCCTGACGTTGCGCGACACCGCGCTGGAGGTCTCCGGCGACGGCGCGATCCCGGGGGTGGACCGGTGACCGCGGTGTTCGACGAGCTCGGGGACATCGACGCGGCGAACGTGGTGCGCTGCGCCCGGGTCCTGCTGCGCCGCCCGCTGCTGCGGGCGGGCGGGCCCGATGGCGACCTGCTGCCGATGATCTACCGCCACCGCGCCGCGCTACAGGAGCTGTTCGCCGCCCGGCTGGGCTACCGGCTGGTGGTGGAGCGCCGCTTCGCGCGGCTCGGCAAGTCCGGCGCGGGCCAGGACCCGACGCGCGGCGAACCGGCGCTGACCCCGCGCGGGCACGCCTACCTGGCGCTGACCCTGGCGGCGCTGACCGGGATCGGCCGGCAGGTGCTGCTGTCCCGGCTGGTCAGCGACGTCCGGGCGGCGGCGGCCGAAGCGGGCGTCGCCGTGGTCGACGACCCCGCCGACCGGCGGGCGCTGACCGCGGCGCTGCGCAACCTGGTGTCGCTGGGCGTGATCACCGAGACCGAGGGCACCGTCGCCGCCGACGCGGGCGCGGAGGCGCTGATCACCATCGACACCGATCTGCTCGGCCAGGTCGTCGTGGGGCCGCTGGCCGAGGCCGCCGATCCGGCGGAACTGGTCGAGCTGGCCGCCGCCAGCGGTCCGCGCGACGTGGCGCACGCGGTGCGCCGCAAACTGGTGGAGGACCCGGTGGTGCACTACGCCGACCTGGCGCCGGAGCAAGCCCGCTGGCTGCGCGAGCACCGCACCACCGAGGCCAGGGCGCTGGAGCGGTACTTCGGGCTGGTCGCCGAGTCCCGCGCCGAGGGCGTGGTGGTCAGCGACCCGGAGGACTACCTGACCGACGTGGTGTTCCCGGGCCCGGGGACGGTGGCGCGGGTGGCGCTGCTGGCCCTGCCGGAGCTGCTGTCCCGCGCCGAGCCGGACGAGGCGGGTTTCCACCCGGTCGACGGCCGCGACGTCGCCGAGGTGTGCCGGGAACTGGTCGAGGCCCATCCCGCGGCGTGGTCCCGGCAGGCCGCGGAGGATCATCAGGAGCTGGTGCGCGCGGTGCTGGAGCTGCTGCGGCGGCTCGGGCTGGCCCGTCCCGCCGACGGCCGGTGGCTGCTCAGCCCGGCCGCGCACCGCTGGTCACCGCGGCCCGACGCCACTCCGGCGCCCGGGAAGGAACCCGAACCACCGGCACCGGAACCCGCGGGCTGGTCGCTGTTCGACGAGATGGAGGACGGGTGAGCACGGACACCCCGCTGCCGAACCGGTGGCGGCTGCACCGGGGCGGGATCGTCAACATCTGGCAGTACGCCGAGACGACGTTCGACCTCTCCGGCGGTCGCGGCATCTTCCAGGGCACCAACGGGTCCGGCAAGTCCCGGACGCTGGAGCTGCTGCTGCCGCTGTGCCTGGACGGCGATCTGCGCCAGCTCGGTTCGAAGGGCTTCGACACGGTGAGCATCCGGCGGTTGATGCTCGACGAGTACCCGGGCGGGCCGAACCGGATCGGCTACGCCTGGATCGAGCTGCGCCGGGAGCGCCCCGACGGCGAGGAGGAGTTCCTCACCTGCGGCATCGGCGTCAAGGCGTCGAAGACCTCGCAGTCGATCAGCGACTCGTGGCGGTTCATCACCGGCAGGCGGGTCGGCTCGTCGCTGCACCTGGTGGGGTCCGACCGGGTGCCGCTGGGCGCCGCCGGGCTGCGCGAGCTGCTCGGCGCGGACTGCGTGCTCGACGACCAGTCGTTCCGGGCGAAGGTGGCCGCGGTCGTCTACGGGGTGCCCGCGTCCCGCTACGGCGACCTGCTGCACCTGCAGCGCACGCTGCGCAACCCGGACGTGGGGCTGAAGGTGCTGGAGGGCCAGCTCGAGCAGATCCTCTCCGACGCGCTGCCGCCGCTGGACCCGGCGCTGATCGAGCGGCTGGCGACCTCGTTCGACGACCTGGAGTCGATCCGGTCCAACATCGTCGGGCTGGCCGGGGCGGACAAGGCGCTGGGCGCGTTCCTGACCACCTACACCGGTTACGCGTTCGGCGCGCTGCGCGACCGGGGCGCGGCGATGCGCACGGCGGACGACCGGCTGCGGTCGCTGCGCGCGGAGCTCGACGGGCTCGACGGGCGGTTGGCCCGCGAGCGCGCCGACCGCGCCGAAGCCCAGCGCGCGATCGACGAGCTGGAGGCCCGCGAGTCGGAGCTCGAATCGAGCATCGACGCGCTGCGCTCGCACCCGGCGTACTCGGAGCTGCAGAACCTGCGGGACCGGGAGCAGGTGGTCGAGGGCGCCCGGTCGGCGGCGCGGTCGGCGTTGGAGACCGCGGGCCGGCACCGCGCCCAGGAGCAGCGCTCGGCGGAGTCGGTGCGGGGCGTGCTGCGCAGGCTGGGCGGGGACGCCGAGGCCGCCGCCGAGGCCGCGGCGCGGGCCGCCGACGAGCTGCGCACCGCGGGTCTGGACACCGCGCTGGTGCCCGCCGCGCCGGAGGTGGCGACCGCCGTCCCACCGGACCGCGAGGAGCGGGTGCGGGCCGCTCCGGAGCCCGACGCGGAGCCGGTCCCGGTCACCCGCCCCGGGGTCCCCGAGCTGGACGCCGACGCGCTGGCCGAGCGGTTCCGCGCCGTGGTCGAGCAGGCGCGGGCCGCGGCGTCCCCGGCCCGGCAGCGCTCGGCGCTGACCCTCTCGCTGCACCAGAAGGCCCGGGAGCTCGACGCCGAGCAGCAGCGGGTCGACGAGCTGCACCGGCAGGCGCGGCGGGCGCAGCTCGGCGCCACCGAGGCCACCGGCAGGCGCAACCAGTCCCGGCAGGAGCTCGCCGACGCCGCCGCGGTCTGGGTCGAGCAGGTGCAGAAGTGGGCCGCCGGGTGGCCGGACGCCGCCGCAGATCCGGCGCCCGAACCGCCGTCGGCCGAGGACCTGGTCGCCGGCTCGGCGACGCCCCGGCAGGGCCGGGAGGCGGCCCGCCGCTGGGCCCGGCCGCAGCTGCACGCCGCGCGCCGCGAGGTCTCGGCCGTGGAGCAGGAGATCGCCGAGCAGCGCGAGCGGATCCGGGAGCGGGAGAAGGAGCTGGCCGCGCTGCGCTCCGGGCAGGAACGCGTCCCGGACCGTCCGGAGTGGGCGGTCGCCGACCGCGATCCGGCCGCCGGGCGGGAGTTCTACCGGCTCGTCGACTTCCGCCCCGGCCTGTCCGACGACCAGCGGGCGGGTCTGGAGGGCGCGTTGCAGGCCAGCGGGCTGCTCAACGCGTGGGTGACCGCCGACGGCGCGGTGCCCGAGGTGGCCGACCTGGTGGCGGCCCCGGCGACGGCGGCCGGGACGGCGCTGGCGGAGCTGCTGCGGCCCGCGCCGGAACCGGATTCCCCGGTGACCGCCGAGCACGTCGCCGCGCTGCTGGACTCGGTGTCCACCGACGGCGCGGGCTTGTCGGTCGCCGAGACCGGGGCGTGGCGCGCCGGGGTGCTGGCCGGGCGCTGGGCCAAACCGGCGGCGGAGTTCGTCGGCGCCGGGGCCCGCGAGGCGGCCCGGTCGCGGCGGATCGCCGAGCTGGAGGACGAGCTGGCGGGGTTGCGCACCGACACCGGCGACGCCGAGCGCCGCTGCCGGGAGACCGCCGAGCACGCGGCGCTGCTGGAGCAGCACCTGGAGTCCTACCCGGACGACGCCGAGCTGCTGGCCGCGCACGCGAAGCTGGCCGGGGCCGAGGAGGCGGCGCACGAGGCCGAGGAGCAGGCGGCCGGGTTGCGCGGTGAGCACGACGACGCGGAGCGGCGCAGGCAGGCCGGGCACGCCGAGCTGGCGCGCGAGTCCGGTGCGGCGGGGCTGCCCGCCGACGCGGCGGCGCTGGAGTCGGCCCGCCGCGCCGCCGAGGACGCGGTCACCGCGATCGAGGCCCTGGGCGAGGTGGTCCGGTCCCGCTGCCTGCCCACGCTGGCCGAGCTGCGCGACATCGCGCTGCACCACGACGTCGCGGTCGCCGACCGGCAGGAGGCGGAGCAGCAGGCCGAGCGGCGGTGCGCCGAGCACGCCGAGCAGGCCGCGGCGCTGGCCGAGCTGACCGGCGCGGTGGACGGGGCGGCGCAGCAGGTCGCCGACAAGGTCGGGGCGCTGGAGCAGGAGCGGGCCGCGCTGCGCGAGCGGCTGCCCCGGGAACGCGAGCGGGTCGGTTCGCTGCGGGAGACCGCGGCCCGCCTGGAGACGCAGTGCGAGCACAAGCGCTCGCAGCTCGCCGGGCGGGAGTCCGACGCGGCGACCGCCACCGAGGCGTTCGGCCGGGCGCTGCGCACGCCGGGGCTGTGGATGGCCGCCGAGCTCGACGCCGAGCAGCCCGACGACCTCGACGAGGCCGCGGAGCTGCTGGCCGCGGCCGACCGGCGCGGGGCCTCGGAGACGACGGTGCTCAACCGGTTGCAGGCGTTGCAGCACTCGCTCAGCGGCGGCTACGACATCACCGCGGCCGACGAGGACGGCCTGCTCACCGTCACCGTGACCGGCGAGGAAGGCCCGCAGCCGGTGGCCGAGGCGGCGCGGCGGGTCCGCGACCGGCTGGCCGAGCAGCGCGGCTACCTCAACGAGCGCTACCAGTCGATCTTCGCCGACTACCTGGTGCGGGACCTCGCGGAGCGGCTGCGCGCCCAGGTGGGCATCGCCGAGGACCTGTGCCGCCGGATGAACGAGGTGCTCGACGGCGCCCGGTCCAGCCAGGGGGTGCACGTGCAGCTCGACTGGCAGCCGTCGGCGGCGCTGGGCGACGACCTCAGGCAGGCGATCGACGTGGTGCGCACCCCGGTCGCCGAGCGCAGCGACGACGAGGACGCGGTGCTGCGGCGGGTGTTCACCGAGCTGATCGAGTCCGAACGCGACACCGCGACCGGCGGCTACGCGGAGGTGCTGTCCCGGGCGCTGGACTACCGGTCGTGGTTCGCCTTCACCGTGCGGGTCCGCGACACCGGGCCGGACGGCGGGGACCGGGTGCGGCGGCTGCGGCAGCTCTCCTCCGGCGAGACCCGGCTGATCTCCTACGTGACGCTGTTCGCGGCGGCGGCGGCCTTCTACGACGCGGTCAGCGCGGTCTCCGACGGCGGTGGCCCGCTGCGGCTGGTGCTGCTGGACGAGGCGTTCGAGCGGCTCGACGACCCGACGATCGCGCGGATGCTCGGGCTGCTGGTCGACCTGGACATGGACTGGCTGATCACCTGGCCGAGCGGGTGGGGCGTGTCGCCCAAGATCCCGAAGATGCACATCTACGACGTGCTGCGCCCGCGCAGCGGGCACGGCATCGCCTGCACCCACACCACGTGGGACGGTTCCGGTTTGGAGCGCACCGATGGCTGACCCCGCCGACATCCGCCGGGCCTGGGACGTCGAGGCGCTGCGGGGGCTGTGGACCCGGGCGCGCGCGGCGGTGGAGGCCGAGGAGACGACGTTCCGGCTGGAGCTGCCCGACGACGCGGCCCGGCAGGCCGTCGGCGACCTCTACGGGCGGCCGATGTGGGGCGAGGGCACCCGGATCAGCGTGCCGAAGCTGGACGCGGCGCTGCGCGCCTCCCCGTTCGGCGTGGGGCTGCGCGAGGCGCTGGAGCTGCTGCACGGGCGCCCGCTCGGCGGGGCCCGGCCGACCGCCGCACCGGCGCGCTCGGCCGATCCGCTGGCCGAGCAGCTCGCCGCGCACGGCCTCGACGGGGCCGGCTGGGCGGGTCCGTGGATCGACTGGGTGCACCGCTACGGCCGGATCTCCCGGTCCGAGCTGCCCGCGCTGGCCCGCGACGCCGCCGCGGTGCTGGCCGAGCTCACCTCGGACCGGGTGGTCTCGCGCGCCGAACTGGCCGCGCTGACCGGTGATCCGCACGCCCTGGACACCGGCACGGCGCTGAGCCGGGTGGTGTTCAAGGCCGCCTCGCTGGCGTTGGGCGACCAGCGACCGCGGCGGGACCTGTGGGCGAGCTGGGGCGTGGTGCGCAACGCGGCGTCGGCGGGGGCGGTGTGCTGGGCGCTGCCGCTGGTCGGCGCGGACCCGTGGTCGCGCGGGGTGCGCGAGCGCGCGGAGCTGGGCCTGCCCGCGCACCTGAGCCTGCTGGACCTGCGGGCGGCGCCGGACCGGCTGGTCGAGCCGGGCACCGCGATCGCGGTCTGCGAGCACCCGAGGCTGGTGGAGGCGGTGCTGGGCGAGCGGATCGGGCACCCGGTGGTGCGCGCGACCGGTCCGCTGGCCAGCGCGCTGCTGTCCCGGTTGGCCGCCGACGGCGCCGAGCTGCACGTGCACGGCGACTTCGACTGGCCCGGGGTGGCCGCGGTCGCGCGGCTGGTGGAGCGGACCGGGGCGCGGCCGTGGCGGATGGCGGCGGCGGACTACCGGGAGGCGCTGGACCGGGCCGCGGCGCGGCGCACCGACCTGGGCACGCTGGTCGGCGACCCGGTGCGGACGCCGTGGGATCCGGACCTCGCCGGGCTGATGGCCGACACCGGACGCGCCATCGACGAGGAGATGGTGCTGCCGTCCCTGCTGGCGGACCTGCGGAGCTGAACCGCACTCGGCGGGCGCGGCAGGGTCCGGTCCGGTCGTCGCCGCGGCGCTCCCCCGGACCCGCGCGGGCGGGCGGCTGCGGCGTTCGCGGCCACAACGGCGTCTCCGGAGACGAACTCGAATGCGAATCACGTCTTTCCTGTTGCACGACGTGTTACACGGCGTACGGGTGAAACCCTCCCCTGTTCCGCCGTACGGCCGATGACGTACTGAATCGTAAAACAGCATTTCGCTTCACCCGGAGAGCCCAACCGCGCCACCCGAACGGCCTCTTGGCCCCCGATGGTGGGACATGGCTAACTTTAGCGGGCCGAAAACGCAGCAATGCGACAAAAGGCGCCTTCATTCACGAGCCGCGGACACGGGCACCGTTCGCGCACCGAGGGGAAAAACCATTGGATCTCCGGTACGAGGCGTTCTGCTTCGCCGACCCGTTGTTCTTCGACGAACAGCGGAAATCGGCGGAGCCGGCGAACGGCTATTCCGGATCGCTCCCGGCGCCGCCGACCGGCTGGCTCGACAGCACGGTCGGCACCTGGCGGATGCTCCGCCCGGAGGCGGCCGACCTGCCTGAACAGGGCTGGAAGATCCACGTTTCGGCGACCATGGACAACGCCCGCCGGGTGCTGTCGACCGTGCACGAGCACTGCATCCGGGAAGGGCTCGCCTTCAAGCACCTGCACGGCCCCGAAGTGCTTCTCGCGCGCAATGCGAAATACGCGCCGCGGTCGGCGAGCGGAAAGCTGATCACCATTTATCCGCCCGACGAGCAGGTGTTGTCCGACACCCTCTCGGCACTCGACGACGCGTTGTCCGGACAACCCGGTCCCTACATCCTGAGCGATCTCCGCTACGGTTCCGGACCGCTCTACGTGCGCTACGGCGGATTCGCCGAGCGGTGGACCGAGTTCGAGGGCACCCGGGTGCTGGCCATCACCGGCCCGGACGGCGCACTCGTACCGGACCACCGCGGGCCGAGCTTCGTGGTGCCGGACTGGGTGGCGCTGCCGGACTGCCTCGCCCCGCACCTGGCGGCGCGCAAGAGCGGTGACCCCGCCGCGTTCCCGTACCGGGTGACCGGCTCGCTGCACTTCTCCAACGGCGGCGGCGTCTACCGAGCGGTGCGGGAGGCCGACCAGCGCGAGGTGGTGCTCAAGGAGGCCCGCCCGCACGCCGGCCTGGACCGCGACGGCACCGACGCGGTGGCCCGGCTGCGTCGGGAGCACGACGTCCTGCGGCGGCTCGACGGCGTGCCCGGGGTGCCCGCCGCGCACGACCTGTTCCCGGTGTGGGAGCACACCTTCCTCGCGATGGAGGAGGTCCCCGGCACCTCGCTGGGCTCCTGGCTGGCCCGCAACTACCCGCTGACCCGGCTCGACCCCACCGAGGCCGACGTCGCCGACTACACCGAGCGCGCGCTGGCGCTGCTCGACCGGGTCGCGGCGGTGGTCGACGGGATCCACGCCCGCGGGGTGATGTTCGGCGACCTGCACGCGCTCAACGTGCTCGTCGACGACGACGGGTCGGTGTCGCTGATCGACTTCGAGATGGCCGCCGCCGGGACCGACGCCGCGCGCCCCGCGCTGGGCGCCCCCGGCTTCCGCGCCCCCGACGGCCGCACCGGCCCCGCGGTGGACCGGTACGCGCTGGCGGCGCTGCGGCTGTGGCTGTTCCTGCCGGTCACCCCGCTGCTGGAGCTCTGCCCGGGACGGCTGCCGGTGCTCGTCGACGCCGTCGAACGGCGCTTCCCGCTGCCCGCGGGCTTCGGCGACGAGCTGCGCCGCGAACTGCTCCCCCGGGGCGTCGGTCCGGCCCGCACCGAGCTCGACCGGCCGCGGCCGGACTGGGACGCGGTGCGCGACGGGTTGGCCGAGGCGATCGCGGCATCGGCGACGCCGGAGCGCGAGGACCGCCTGCACCCCGGCGACATCGAGCAGTTCCGCACCGGCGGGACCACCTTCGCGCACGGCGCCGCCGGGGTGCTGCACGCCCTCGACGTCGCCGGGCGGGGCCGCTTCCCGGAGCACGAGCGGTGGCTGGTCGACGCCGTCCGCCGCGCGCCGGTCACCCGGCCCGGGTTCCTCGACGGCGCGCACGGCACCGCGCACGTGCTGGAGAACTTCGGCCACCACGACGACGCCGACGCGCTGCTCGACGCGGCCCGCCCGCTGCTGGCCCAGACCCGCGACCACGGCTACGGCGGCGGCCTGGCCGGGATGGCGCTGAACCTGCTGCACTTCGCAGGCACCCGCCGGGACCGCGAGTACGCCGAGCGGGCGCGCGACCTCGGCGACCGGCTCGCCGACGCGCTGCGGGTCGCCGCGCCGCCCGGCGACGTCGGGCGCGCCGGGCTGGTCGACGGCTGGGCCGGTCCCGCGCTGCTGTTCACCCGGCTCCACGACGACACCGGCGACCGGGGGTGGCTGGAGCTGGCCGACCGGGCGCTGCTGCGCGACCTCGACGAGTGCACCACCACCGACGACGGCACGGCGCAGGTCCGCGACGGCGGCGCCCGCACCCTGCCCTACGTCGCGGTGGGCAGCGCCGGGATCGCGCTGGTGGCCGAGGAACTCGCGCTGCGCCACCCGGCGGCGGCCTGCCTGTCCCGGCAGGCCGACCTGCTGCGGGCCTGCACCGGCGAGTTCGTCATCCACCCCGGACTGCTCCACGGGCGCTGCGGGCTGCTCGCCGCGCTGGCCGCGGCCGACCGCCGCGCGCCGGACCCGGAGCTGAAGGCGGCCGTGGACCGCCACCTGTCCGCACTGGCCTGGCACGCGATCCCGTGGGGAGAACGCGGGATCGCGATGCCCGGGAACCAGTTGCTGCGGCTGTCGATGGACCTGGGCACCGGCGGCGCCGGCGTCCTGGCGACGGTGGCCGCGACCCTCGACGGCCACGGCCGGGTGCTGCCCTTCTTCGGCGCGGCACCGGCGTGGACGTCCCCCGAACCCGGCCGGACCGCGGCCGGACGATGAGATCGACCGGAAAGGAACACCACCATGGAGATGGTCCTCCAGCTTCAGGAGCTCGACGCCCAGAACGACCCGGGCTTCGGCGGCGGCGACCCGAGCCACGGCGGCGGGGGCGGCAGCAACCTGAGCCTGCTGGCCTCCTGCGCCAACAGCACCATCAGCCTGCTGACCTGCCACTGAGGTCGCAGGTGCGGGAGCGGCGCAGGACTGGTGCGCCGCTCCCGCACCGCACAGTGCAGCAGGAACGCGCCTCCGACGACAAGTCCGTGCTGCGCACGGCGTTGCGGTGGGGCCGGGGCACCGCGCTGCTGCTGGTGCTCACCGCCCTGCTCGCCACCGCGGCGGGGCTGCTGCTGCCCGCCGCGCTCGCCGACGCCCTCGACGCCGTGGTCTCCGGCGCGGCCACCGGACCCGCGCTGCCGCTGCTGGCCGCGGTGCTCGGCACCGGCGTGCTCGCCGAGGTGGTCGCCGTGGTCCTCACCGCGCGGCTGACCGCCGGGACCACCGCCCGGCTGCGGGCCGACCTCGCCGCGCACCTGGTCCGGCTGCGGACCGCGCGCGAGTTCGCCGACGGCGACGCCGTCAGCAGGCTCACCGGTGATTGCACCGGCGCCGGGCAGATCACCGCGCTGGCCGTCGAACTCGGCACCGCCGCGATCCTCGGGGCGGGGTCGGTGATCGCGCTGGCGCTGCTCGACTGGCGGATCGCCGCCGTCTTCCTGTGCTCGGTCCCGCTGGCCCTGCTGCTGGTCCGCAGCCACCTGCGGCGCACCGGATCCGACGTGCTCGGCTACCAGGAGGCCGCCGGGGACCTGGGCGCGCGGCTGCTCGACGCCGCCGCCGGGTTGCGCACCATCGCGGCGGCCGGGGTCATCGAGCAGGAGACCGCGCGCGTGCTGCGCCCGCTGCCCCGGCTGGCCGCCACCGGAGCGGGCATGTGGCGCACCCAGGCCCGGATGACCTGGCGCTCCGGGCTGCTGCTGCCGCTGGTCCAGATCGCGGTGCTGGCCACGGCCGGGATCGCGGTGCTGGAAGGATCGCTGCGCGTCGGCGACGTGCTCGCGGCCTCCGGCTACGCCGCGCTCGGGCTCGGGCTGGTGCGGCAGGCCCCCCTGTTCACCGCGCTGGCCCGCGCCCGCTCCTGCGCGGAGCGGATCGCGGCGGTGCTGGCCGCCGAACCGGAACCCGACGGCGCTCGGCCCCTGCCCCCTGGCCCGGGGACCGTGGAGCTGCGCGGCGCCGGTTCCGGCGATCGGCTGTCCGATGTGGACCTGGTGGTGCCGGGTGGCACCGCGGTCGCGGTGGTCGGCAGCTCCGGCGCCGGGAAGTCGGCGCTGGCCGAGGTGCTCGGCGGGCTGCGGCGACCCGACACCGGATCGGTGCGGCTGGACGGCGTCGAGCTGTCCGAACTGGACCCCGGCGCGCTGCGCGCCGCCGTGGGGCACGCCTTCGAACGTCCCGCCCTGCTGGGTCCGACGATCGGCGCGGCCGTCGGCCGGGGCACCACCGCGAGCGCCGAGCGGATCGAGGACGCCTGCCGGGCGGCGCGCATCCACGACCTGATCGCCCGGCTCCCGCTGGGCTACGACACGCCGCTGGAGCGGACGCCGCTGTCCGGCGGGGAGGCGCAGCGGGTCGGGCTGGCCCGCGCCCTGGTGCGCGCGCCGCGCCTGCTGGTGCTCGACGACGCCACCGCCGGGCTCGACGCGGTCACCGAGCGGCAGGTGGAGGCGGCGCTGGACGCGGCCGGGTGCACCCGCGTCGTCGTCACGCACCGGGTCGGCACCGCCCGGCGGGCCGACGCCGTGGTGTGGCTGGCGGCGGGCCGGGTGCGCGGCACGGCCCCGCACGAGGTGCTGTGGGCCGATCCGGACTACCGGGCGGTGTTCGCGTGACGGCCTACTGGCGCGCGCTCGGCGGGCGGTGGCGCGAGCTCGCGGTGCTGGCGGGCTGCTCGGTGCTGGAGGCCGCGCCCGCGTTCCTGTCCGGCGCCCTGGTGCAGCGCGCCGTCGACGACGGGTTCGCGGCCGGGCGGCTCGGCACCGCGCTGGCCTGGCTCGCCGCCTTCGGCGCCGCCGCGGTGGTCGGCGCCTTCGGCACCCGGCTGGTCTGGCAGCGGCTCGGCTCCATCGTGGAACCGCTGCGGGACGCGCTGGTGCGCGAGGTGGTCGCGGGGGTGCTGCACGACCGCTCCGGCCCGCGCGGCGGTCCGGACGCCGCCGGGGTCGCCCGGGTCACCCAGCACGTCGAGGTGGTGCGGGACGCGACCGCGGGGCTGCTGGTGCGGGCGCGCGGGCTGGTGCTGACGGTGCTCGGCGCGCTGGCCGGGGTGGCGGCGGTGGCGGGCTCGCTGGCCTGGCTGATCGCCCCGCCGGTGCTGCTCTCGCTGGTGGTGTTCGGCTGCCTGCTGCCGAGCCTGGCGCGCAGGCAGCGGGGGCTCGCGCTGGCCGACGAGCGCACCGCGGCGGAGGCGGGCGCGGTGCTCGGCGGCATCCGGGACGTGGTGGCCTGCGGCGCCGAACGCGAGTCCGAAGCGCAGATCCGCGACGCGATCGAGCGGCAGCGGCGGGCGGCGGTCCGGATGTCGCACGCCACGGCGCTGCGCACGCTGGTGATCTCGATCAGCGGGCACCTGCCGGTGGTGCTCGTGCTCGCGGCGGCCCCGGCGGCGCTGGCCGGGGGGATGAGCCCCGGCGCGGTGCTCGGCGCGCTGGTCTACCTCACCGCGACGGTGCACCCGGCGCTGGACGGCCTGGCCACCACCACGAGCACCGTGGTGCTGCGGCTGCTGGTGGCGCTGCGCCGGCTGGCCGAGGTCCGGCCGCCGGTGGCGCGTCCGGGCACCGCCGTGCCCGCCGGACCGGTGCTCACCGCGCGCGGGCTGGCCCACCGCTGGGGCGAGCACGCCGAGCCGCTGTTCCAGGACCTCGACCTGGACCTGCGGCCGGGCGAGCACTTGGCGGTGATCGGTCCGAGCGGCATCGGCAAGTCCACCCTCGCCGGGGTGCTGGCCGGGACCGAGACCCCGCGTGCCGGTGCGGTGCTGCTCGGCGGGGTGCCGATCGCGGAGGTGGCGCCGGCGCACCGGCACCGGCTGATCGCCTTCACCCCGCAGGAGACCTACCTGTTCGCCGGGACGGTGCGGGAGAACCTGGCGCTGCTCGCCCCGGAGGCCGAGGACGCGCACCTGCTGGCGGCGGTGGCCGAGGTCGGCGCGGCCGGGCTGGTCGACCGGCTCGGCGGGCTGGACGGCGAGCTCGGGCACGGCGGATCGGGACATGGCGGGGCGGGCCTGTCGACCGGCGAGCGGCAGCTCCTCGGCGTGGCCCGGGTGCACGCCTCCCCGGCGGCGGTGGTGATCCTCGACGAGGCCACCGCGCACCTGGACGGCCCCGCGGAGGCCCGCGCCGAACGGGCGCTGGCCCGGCCGGACCGGGCGCTGGTGGTCATCGCGCACCGGCCTGCCTCGGCGCGGCGGGCGAAGCGGATCCTGGTGCTGGACGGCGCCCGCTGCGACCTCGGGGAGCACGAGGCGCTGCTGCACCGCTCCGAGCGCTACGCCGAGCTGGCCCGGGCCTGGGAGCTGCCCGCCACCGCGCCGTGAGGCTTCGCGGCGGTGCGGCAACCCGGGCGCGCGTCACCCGCAAGGGTGGTGAGTGCGGGGCACCTTCATCCGGCGCACCCGGCTGGAGGAGCCCCTCACCTGGGACGGAGCAGCCGCGGCCGTCCGCGCGGCACCGGGGCTGACGCCGTAACTTCGAGGGCATGTCCCCGATCGTCGTCGAGTTCTCCGCCCGCCAGCCGGACCGGCTCGCCCGCTGGTGGGCCGATGCGCTGGGCTGGGACGTCCACCTCGGCCACCGGCTCGACGTGCGCGCCGGCGCCACCGGGCCGACGCTGCGGTTCACCGCCGCCGATCGCGGCAAGGACGCCACCAACGGCGTGCACCTGGACCTGCGCAGCGGCACCCTCGACGAGCAGCGGCTGATCGTCGGGCGGCTGATCGCGTCGGGCGCCCGCACCGCCGACGTCGGCCAGTCGGGAACGGCGCCCTGGGTGGTGCTGGCCGATCCGGAGGACAACGAGTTCTGCGTGCTCGAACCCCGCGCGGACTACAACGGGACCGGACCGCTGGCCGCCGTCGTGGTGCGCTCCCCCGATCCGGCCGAGGCGGCGCGGTGGTGGCAGGAGGAGACCGACATGGTCCGCGCCGAACCGGCACCCGGTTTCGCCTCGCTGCGCCCGGTGTCGGGCTACGGCACGCACCTGGAGTTCCTGCGCTCCGCGGACGGACCGGACGGGATGCTGCGCGTGCTGCCCGAGGAGTAGGAGCGCTACCCTGCGTCCGTTCGGGCTCGGCGCGCCAGCGGACCGCGACGGAGGAGACGATGCGCGGCACCGGCCCCACGTTCACCCCGGACAGGTTCCGCAATGCCTCCCGCAGCGGGCCGAACGGGGAGTGCGTGGACAACCGCACCGCCTGGAGACCGTGTCCTGCGGCGACGGCACCACCTCTTCCGGCGGGCGGGCCGGGGCGCGATCGAGCTCGTGTTCACCGACGCCGAGGTCGCCGCGTTCACCGACGGCAACGCCCAGCTTCCGCGAGGGGCGGACTTCAGCGCGCCCCGCGCGGCGCCGATGGTGGGGGCGGACCCCGAGAGGAGGCACGCATGACCGCGGCCGCGATCCCCACCACGCTGCACGACGACGTGCGCACGTTGTGGGACTACCACGACATGCACCACGAACTCCGGCCCACCGACGTCGGCATCGGCCTGGGCAGCCACGACCTCGGCGTGGCGACCTGCGCCGCCGAGCTGTACCACGTCGGCTGGTTCCCGCAGCTCGTGTTCACCGGCGCCACCGCGCCGACCACCGCCGAGGTCTTCCCGAACGGCGAGGCGGTGCACTACCGCGAGCACGCCCGGTCGCTCGGCGTCCCGGACGCCGCGATCCTCGTCGAACCGCGCGCCACCAACACCGGCGAGAACATCGGGTTCAGCCGCGCGGCGCTGCACCGGGCGGGCATCCACCCGAGGTCGGTCACCCTGGTCTGCCGCCCGTACCAGCAGCGCCGCGCCTACGCGACCTGCCGCGCGGCGTGGCCGGAGGTCGAGGTGCTGTGCGCGTCGCGGCGGCAGCCGTTCCAGGAGTACGTCGCCGCGCTCGGCGTGGACCGGGTGATCACGATGCTGGTCGGCGACACCCAGCGGATCACCGCGCACGCCCGCAACGGGTTCGCGATCCCGCAGGAGGTCCCCGCCGAGGTCGAGGCCGCCTACGACCGCCTCGTCGCCGCCGGCTACACCGGCCGGCTGCTGCCGGGGTGAGCCTCAGCGCGGTGCGGGTTCGACGACCTCCACGCCGCGCAGCTCGCGGACGAAGTCGGCGCCGAAGGCGGTGGACGGGGTGCGCGCCCCCGGAGCGATGCCACCGGCCCGCAACCTGCCGACCGCGCTGAGCACGGCGTCGGCGGTGAGGTCGTAGGTGTCCGGCCCGGTGAGCGCGGCCGCGGCGCTGCGCCCCTCGGGGTCGGTCGCCTCGGCGTAGACCTCCACCCAGCTCCGCTCGCGCGCGCCGCGCCCGGGACCGCTGATCAGCGTGCCGATCGCCGCGCGGCCCGCTCGCTGCACCGGCGCCGAACCCAGCACCCGGCGGCCCAGGGCGCCGGAACGCCCGCCGAGCAGGTGCATCCCCGGCAGGTGGGCGAACGCGGTGATGTCGCCGATGCCGGTGCTGCGGAAGGCGGTGCTGACATCGCCCCACGGCAGCGACGTCACCGACCGGTTCCCGGCGGGGAACGGGACCTCCCGGGTGCGCCAGGCCATCGGCACCTCGGTGATCCGCCCGGCGATCCGGGCGCGGCCCCCGAGCGCGGCGCCTTCCAGCGCGCTCTTGAGGGTGCCCGCGCTGATGCCGCCGTGGGCGTGGAAGGCGAGGTCGAGCCGGTCCGCGCCGGGCAGCGCGGCGCTCACCATCGCCGCCAGGCAGTCGGTCGGTACCACGTCGAAGCCCGATCCGGGCAGCAGCACCACGTCGGCCGCGACGGCGTCGTCGTGCCGGGCGAACACCGACTCGAAGACGTCGATCTCACCGGTGATGTCCACGTAGTGCGTTCCGGAGCGCAGGCACCCGGCCACCATCGCCGCCGAGGTCGCCGAGAACGGACCCGCGCAGTGCGCCACCACGTCGACGTCCCGCAACGCCTCGGCCACCACGTCGGGATCGCTCAGGTCGAAGGTCCGGTGCGGCAACCCGCGCGGCGTCGCGAACGCCGCGACCTTGCCCGCGTCCCGCCCCGCCAGCACCGGACGCTCCCCGCGCCGCACCGCCAGCTCGGCGATGAGCCGCCCGGTGTACCCGCTCGCGCCGTAGATCATCCAGGCCATCCGGCCACCTCCACCATCGTCGAGCCCACTCCCCCAACGACCACCCTCCCACCCCGTCACGCCCCACCCGTTCGCGTGGTGGGTGCGGGGCACCTCCAGCCGACCACGCCGGATGAAGGTGCCCCTCGCTCAGGATCACGCGGCGGGGTGGGGGCTTTCCGGAGGAAGGCCACCGACTCGAAGTGGTCTTGCGCGGGAGATCCGGCTGATATGGTCGCTCGGCACCGCCACGACCACGAGCGGGGAGCGATGGGACTGCTCGACCGGCTGGCCGGGACCAAGCGTCCGGAGAACGGGATCACCCCGCGGACACCGGCCGAAGTCCGCACCGTCCTCCTCGGACTCAACGCCCGGGACAAACCCTTCGCGGTACTGGCCGATCGAGAGGCCGACCTGGTCGCCGAGTGGAAGATCGCCGATGCGCGGTGGTCCGGCTACTTCGGCAACGTCACGACCATCAACCGGACGCTCCTGCGCCTCGATCCGGAGCGGACCGAAGTGCGCGCCCTCGACCAGGAATGGTCCGTCACCTGGATCGGGAGCAGTCCGGAGCTGACCCTCGCCTCGTCCCACGTCCGGGGACAGGTGAACAAGAAGGCATGGGTGACCAGCATCGAGCGCGACGAGCACGGCAACGCCAGGAAGACCACCCGCACGTTCTCGACCGGGGACCTCAAGCCACCGCTCCAGGACGCCGTCACCGGCGCCGGGTGGACCTGGCGAGGTGTGCTGTTCGGGAAGCTGTGAAGCTCCGCGGGGTCGCAGCACGGCGGGCCGACCGGGCGCCGGTACCGCGTGCGGCAGCGGGCGGTACCGGAACATCCCGCGTGACCACCCCGTCACGCCCCACCCGTTCGCGTGGTGGGTGCGGGGCACCTCCAGCCGACCACGCCGGATGAAGGTGCCCCTCGCTCAGGATCACGCGGCGGGGCGGGGGCTGGTGGTCACCACTCGGTGAAGGAGCCGTCGGGGTTGCGCCAGACGGGGTTGCGCCAGCGGTGGCCGCGTTCGGCCGCCGCGGCGACGGCCTGCTCGTCGATCTCGATGCCCAGGCCGGGGCCGGTGGGGCGCGGGACGTGGCCGTCGGCGTAGCCGAAGACCGCCGTGTCGACGAGGTAGTCGAGCACGTCCGAGCCCTGGTTGTAGTGGATGCCGAGGCTGGTCTCCTGGATCAGCGCGTTCGGGCTGGTGAAGTCGACCTGGAGGCTGGCGGCCAGGGCGATCGGCCCCAGCGGGCAGTGCGGCGCGAGGCTCACGCCGTGCAGTTCGGCCTGCGCCGCGATCCGGCGCGTCTCGGAGATGCCGCCCGCGTGCGACAGGTCCGGCTGGGCGACCGCGATCCCGGCGGCCAGCACGTCGCGGAAGTCCCACCGCGAGTACAGCCGCTCGCCGGTGGCGATCGGGATGGTCGTGCCCGCGCACAACCTCGGCAGCTCGCCGGAGAGCTCCGGCACCACCGGTTCCTCCACGAACAGCGGGTGCAGCGGTTCCAGCTCGCGCAGCAGCACCCGCGCCACGGCGGGCGAGACCCGGCCGTGGAAGTCCAGCGCCACGTCGCGGTCCGGGCCGATCTGCTCGCGCACCGCCGCGACCCGGTCCACCACCTCGTGCACGGCGGCGGGCGACTCCAGCGCCCGCATCCGCCCGCAGGCGTTCATCTTGACCGCCGTGAAGCCCTCCGCCATCCGCTTCGCGGCGTGCTCGGCGGCGGCGGTCGGCTCGTCCCCGGCGATCCACGAGTACACCCGCATCCGGTCCCGCACCGCACCGCCGAGCAGCTCGTGCACCGGAACGCCGAGCGCCTTGCCCTTGATGTCCCACAACGCCTGGTCGATCCCGGCGACCGCGCTGGCGAGCACCGGCCCGCCCCGGTAGAAGCCGCCCTTGGACAGCACCTGCCAGTGGTCCTCGATGCGCCCCGGGTCTTGGCCGACGAGCTGGTCGGCCAGCTCCGCCACCGCCGCCCGCACCGTCTCGGCGCGGCCCTCGACGACCGGTTCGCCCCAGCCGCTGATGCCCTCGTCGGTCTCCACCTTGAGGAACAACCAGCGGGGCTCCACCAGGTAGGTGCGCAAGGCCGTGATCTTCACCGCTCTCCCCTCCTCGGATGTCCCAGTTCGGCGGCGATCGCCGCCACCGCGTCGCGCAGCCCGGCGAGCAGCGCCGCCTCGTCCGAGCCCGGTTCGGCCCGCACCACGGTCACCGACACCGCGGCGTCGACGGGCCCGGGCACCGCGACGCCGAGGCAGTGCACCAGCGGTTCGAACTCGGCGCGGTCGGTGCCGTACCCGGCGCGCGCCACCTCCGCGAGGTGCCCGCGGAACGCGCGCGGGTCGGTGATGGTCCGCTCGGTGTAGCGGGTGAAGTCGTGGCCGGCCAGCAGCCGGTCCCGCCGCGCGGGCGGCAGCCCGGCGAGGATGGCCTTCGCCGCCGCCGCGGTGTGCAGCGGCACCGCCCGGCCGATCCGGGACCAGGTGCGGATGGTGGCCGCGCCCTCGATCTTGTCCACGTAGACGATCTGGTCGTCGAGCAGTTGGGAGAGGTGCACGGTGGCGCGGGCGGATTCGGCCAGCGCCACCAGGTGCGGGCGGGCGGCGGTGCGCAGGTCCAGGTCGTCGAGCACCTGCTGCCCCCACTCCGCCAGCCGCAGCCCGAGCCGGTAGCGCCCGTCGGAGCCCTTGGCGATGAGCCCGGCCTCGACCAGCGGTTGCAGCATCCGCAGCGCCGTGGAGCCGTGCACGTCGAGCTCCCGCGCGAGGTCGGCGAGCGAGCGCGGCGAGCGCGCCAGCTCCTCCAGCACGTGCACCGCTTTGGCCACCGTCTTGGACATCCGCTCACCCCGTTCCGGGGCGCGACATTAGCAGTCGCATTGCACATGGTGCGGTGGCGCGGGCCGCCCGGCCACCCGGAACCGGACTTTATGGTCCACTTCGGACTTGGTGGCGCGCGTCACTGCCACCGTCGCACCGGAACCGCGTTCCGGCACTGAGGCGGTTCGATACTGTGCGGCCCATGATCTTCTTCGCCGCCGCGGGCGTGCTGTTCCTGGTCTTCGCGGTGAGCGTGATCTACGACCGCCGGCTCGTGCGCAACGGCGTGTACCTGTTCTTCGCCTTGGTGTTCACCGCGGCGGGCACGTTGTTCGCGCTGGCGGAGGCCTCCGAGACCGCTGCCATGATCGTGCTGGTGCTGGCGGTGGGGCTGGTCCCGCTGGTGGTCCTGGTGCTGGCGGGGTTCCTCATCGCCAACGGCGTGACGATGCTCCGCCGCGAGGGCAGGCGCCTGGGCAACCTGCTCTCGCTGGGCGCGGGCGTGGGCATCATCGGGTTCGTCGTGCTGTCGGTGCTGGCGACCGGCATCGACCTGGCGCTGCTGCGCGCGTTCGTCGGCGCGGTCGGCAGCGTGCTCACCTACGTGTCCTTCCTGTTCACCTGCTTCCTGCTGTACTCGGTGTTCTACGCCCGGCTGCCGCACCGCCGCGCCGTCGACTTCGTCGTGGTGCTGGGCTCCGGGCTGCTCGGCTCGCGGGTGCCGCCGCTGCTGGCCAACCGGCTCGACCGGGGGCGCACCGCCTTCGAGGCCGCCCGCGCCAAGGGCGCCGATCCGGTGCTGGTGACCTCCGGCGGCCAAGGACCCGGCGAGGACCTCCCGGAGGCGCGGGCGATGGCCGACTACCTGATCGCCGCGGGCGTGCCCGAGGACCGCATCCTGGTCGAGGACCAGTCCCGCAGCACCGAGGAGAACCTGCGGTTCAGCAGCGAGCTGATGCGCGAGCGCAAGTCCCGCTACCGCTGCCTCGTGGTCACCAACAGCTTCCACGTGATGCGGGCCGCGCGCATCGCCCGCACCGAGAAGGTCACCGCCCACGTGATCGGGGCCCCGACCGCGCGCTACTACTGGCCCAGCGCGACGATCCGCGAGTTCGTCGCCATCTTCCTGGCGCACCGGGTGCTCAACATCGGCATCTGCGCCCTGCTGGCCGCCCCGCACCTCCTGGTCCTGCTCTGAGCGGGCCGAACACGAACATCGAGAGGAAGTGAACCGTGAGCAGCCGGTTGATGCCCGCGGTGATCGCCGTCATCCTGGGAACGGCGCTGGCCGTGGCGCTGTTCGTGCCCTACGTCGCGCGGCAGTACCGCAGACGCGGCAAGCTCGGTGTCGGACACGCCGGACTGGCGTTCGCCTCGCTGGTCTACGGCTTCGGCCTGCTCGCCTACGTGCTGCTGCCGTTCCCGACCGTGACCCCCGGCTTCTGCGCGGACGCGAGCGGGCCGCAACTGGTCCCGCTGAACTTCCTGCGCGACATGCAGCGCGAGGCCACCGGGACGGGGATGAGCGCGGTGCTCGGCAATCCCGCGCTGACCCAGGTGCTGCTCAACGTGGCGCTGTTCGTGCCGCTGGGGATGTTCGTCCGGCACCTGTTCGGGCGCGGCGTGCTGACCACCGCGCTGATCGGCCTCGGCACGTCGCTGCTGATCGAGCTCACCCAGGGGACCGGGATCTGGTTCCTGTACCCCTGCCCCTACCGGCTGTTCGACGTGGACGACCTGCTGATGAACGGGCTCGGCGCGCTGGCGGGCGCGCTGGCCGCGCCGGCGCTGCGGGCCGTACCCGGGCAGCGCGAGGTCGGCGAGCCGGGCGCGCCCCGGCCGGTCAACCGGCGCAGGCGCCTGCTGGCCTCGCTGTGCGACCTGATGATCTACCACTTCAGCGCGGCGCTGCTGTCGGCTTTCTGCACGGTGGCGGTGTACGCGGCGCACACCGGCCTGTTCTCCGCCGACGCCCGGCTGGCGCCCGACCTGCCCGGCTACCAGACCGCGCAGGTCGTCGGCATCGTCGCGCCGTGGGTGGTGCTCTACCTGGTGCTGCCGCTGGTCGGCGGGGCGTCCAGCCTCGGGCAGCGAGCCGTGCGGCTGCGGGTGGTCGGCGACGGCCGGCGTCCGGGCGCGGGCGCGCGGCTGGCGCGCGGCCTGCTCGGCACCGGCGGGTACGTGCTGCTGCAGCAGCTCGGCCAGGTGCCGGGCCTGCCGGACGCCGCCGGCTACGCCACGCTGCTGGGCCTGGTCTCGGTGATCGGGATCGTCACCACCGCACGGCGCCGGGGCGTGTCCTGCGCCCTCACCCGGCTGCACGTGATCGACGCCCGGGAACCGCTCACCGAACCGGCGCCCACGCCCCCCACCAGCACCGTCACCCAGTAGAGCGCGGAGTGAGGGGCACCCTTGTCCCAGTTACTCGGACAAGGGTGCCCCTCACCTGGAACGGGACCACCCGGACGAGTCAGCCGCGGAGGCTTCGGCGGTAGGTCTCCGGGGCGGCCAGCATCGCGGCCGCGGCGATGAGCGCGCCGACTGCGATCAGCGCCGCGACGCTCCACGCCGCCCCGCCGGACCACAGGATCAGCGAGGTCGCCAGCAGCGGGGTGAAGCCGCCCAGCAGCACGCTGCCCACCTGGTAGCCGATGGAGAGCCCGCTGTAGCGCAGCCGGGGCTCAAACAGCTCGGTGTAGAACGCCGCGATCGGCGCGAACACCGCGCCGTGCGGCACGGCGAGCGCGATCGCCAGGGCCAGCGCGATCAGGCCGGGCGACCGGGTGTCGACCAGCCAGAAGAACGGCCAGGCGTAGGCGGCCATGAACAGCGCACCGCCGATGAACACCGGTTTGCGGCCGAGCCGGTCCGACAACGCGCCCCACAGCGGCAGCGCCACGATGTTCAGCGCGGCGGCCAGCATCACCCCGGACAGCCCCACCTGCCGGGGCAGGTCGAGCTGCTGGGTGATGTAGGTGAGGATGAAGACGGTGAACACGTAGTAGTTCCCGCCTTCGGCGAAGCGCACCCCGATGGCGATCAGCAGCTCCTTCGGGTGCGTCCGCAGCACCTCGACCAGCGGACGGCGCGACGTCCCCGCCGAGGTCGCCGCCACGAACGATTCCGGCTCGCTGACCTTGAACCGGATGTAGAGGCCGACCAGCGCGAGCACGATGCTGAGCAGGAACGGCACCCGCCAGCCCCAGCTCATCAGCTCCGGCTCGGGCAGCAGCGACATCAGGCTGAACGCCCCGGTGCCCAGCAGCAGTCCCGCCGACACCCCGGTCTGCGGCCAGGCGCCGTACCGGCCGCGGCTGCCGTCCGGCGCGTGTTCGACGGCCATCAGCACGGCGCCGCCCCACTCGCCGCCGACCGCGAAGCCCTGGACCAGCCGCAGCAGCACCAGCAGCGCCGGGGCGGCGACGCCGATCTGCTCGTAGGTCGGCAGCAGTCCGATCAGCGCGGTGGCCGCGCCCATGGTCGTCAGCGTCATCACCAGCGTCGCCTTGCGGCCGATGCGGTCGCCGTAGTGCCCGGCGACGAAACCGCCGACCGGGCGGGCGATGAACCCGGCGGCGAAGGTGCCGAACGCGGCCAGCGTGCCCGCGATCGGGCTGATGTCGCTGAAGAAGAGCTGGTTGAAGATGAGCGCCGCGGCGGTGCCGTAGATGGTGAAGTCGTACCACTCGATGACGCTGCCGATGGTGCTCGCGGTCAGCGTCCTGGTCGCCGATGGGCCACCGGCACGCGTCGTTGCGTTGGAGGTCATGGGCTGTGCGCTTTCTGCTCGGCGGTCAGGGGCGCGTGGTCGGGGGCGCCCACGGCAGCGCGGCGTCGCCGTACCGGGCGGCTCGGACGTCGCCGGAGCGGGCGTGCCCCTCGAACAGCTCGACGCGGGCCGCCCGGCCGCAGACCTCGCCGAGGCGTGCGCTGGCGGCCGGATCGGTGACCTCCTGGTAGGTCACCGTCTTCAGGTACTTGCCCACCCAGAGGCCGCCGGTGTAGCGGGCGGCGCCGCGGGTCGGCAGCACGTGGTTGGTGCCGATCACCTTGTCCCCGTAGGACACGCAGGTGCCCTCGCCGAGGAACAGGGCGCCGTAGTTGCGCATCACCTCCAGCGCCTCGCGCGGGCGGGCGGTGAGCACCTGCACGTGCTCGCTGGCGTAGGTGTCGGCGAGCGCGTAGGCGGCGTCGAGGTCGTCGACGACGTGCACCTCGCCGTGGTCCCGCCAGGCGGGCTCGGCGTTGTCCCGGGTCGGCATGTCCGGCAGCAGCGCGTCGACGTGCTCCAGGACCGTGCGCCCGAGGGATTCCGAGGTGGTGATGAGCACCGCGGGCGAGTCCGGGCCGTGCTCGGCCTGGCTGAGCAGGTCGACGGCGACGACGAACGGGTCCGCGGTCTCGTCGGCGAGGACGAGGATCTCGGTGGGCCCGGCGAACAGGTCGATCCCGATCTCGCCGTAGAGCTGGCGCTTGGCCTCGGCGACGAACGCGTTGCCCGGTCCGGCCAGCATGTCCACCGGCGCCATGCTCTCGGTGCCCAACGCCATGCTCACCACGGCCTGCACCCCGCCGAGCAGGTGGATCTCGTCGGCCCCGGCGAGGTGCATCGCGGCCACGGTGGCGGCCGGGACCTCGCCGCGGATCGGCGGCGTGCAGGCCACGACGCGCGGCACGCCGGCCGCCTTGGCCGTCAGGATGGTCATGTGCGCCGAGGCGAGCAGCGGGTAGCGACCGCCGGGCACGTAGGCGCCCGCGGCGGAGACCGGGATGTGCTTCTGCCCGAGGTGGACGCCGGGCAGCGTTTCGACCTCGAACTCCCGCATCGACGCGAGCTGGTGCTCGGCGAACCCGCGCACCTGCTGCTGGACGAACTCGATGTCGTCGAGGACCTGCTGCGGCACCCGGCCGACGATCTCGGCGATCTCGGCGTCGGAGAGCCGGAAGGACTCGGGCTCCCAGCGGTCGAACGTGGCGGAGTGCTCGCGGACGGCCTGGTCACCGCGCCGGCGGATGTCGGCGATGAGGTCCGCGACCTTCTCGCGCACGTCCGGCGGGGAGCTCGTGGTGGAGCCGGTGGCGGCCGGGGATTTCAGGACGACGGGCATGGCTGCGTGATCCTTCCGCTGGGTGCGGACCTGCGATGTGCGGACCTGTGCTGTGCGGACCTGCGATGTGCGCGGACCTGCGATGTTTACGTACACATCGCACGGTAGGCCGCTAGGATGATTACGTAAACCCCGATGTTCGCTTGCTCGATCCAGCCCACGGGAGGTCGTCGTTGGTCACCAGCCGGGACGTCGCGCGGTTGGCCGGGGTGTCGCAGATGACGGTCTCCCGGGTGCTCCAGGGCAGCACCAAGGTCGCCGCCGGCACCCGCGACCGGGTGCTCGCCGCGATGCGGGAGTCCGGCTACCAGCCGAACGCCGCGGCGCGCACCATGCGGACCCGGCGCACCGCCACCATCGGCGTCGTCGTCGCCGACATCACCAACCCCTTCTACCCGCAGCTCCTCGAAGCCGTCGGGCGCGCGCTGGGCGAGGCCGGACAGCGGATGGTGCTGTGGAACGCGCCGGATTCCGGGGGGACGAGCGCGCTGGAGGCGCTCGACGAAGGCACCGTCGACGGCCTGCTGTTCACCACCGCGACCGAGACGTCACCGGGCCTGGCCGACGCGGTGGAGCGCGGTCAGCCGATCGCCCTGCTGCACCGCGGCCTCGACGGGCTCGACTGCGACCAGGTCACCACCGACAACGTCGCGGGCGGGCGCGCGGTGGCCGACTACCTCGTCGGTACCGGGCACACCCGCATCGGCTTCCTCGCCGGGCCCGACCTGCCCGCCACCGCCCGGCACCGGGAACGCGGTTTCCGCGACCGGCTCGCCGAACTGGGGCACCCGCTGGCGGATCCGCTCGTGGCGCGCGGCGGGTTCTCCCACGACGTCGCCCGGTCCGCGACGCGCGACCTGCTGTCCCGGCAGGACCCGCCCACCGCCGTGTTCTGCGCCAACGACCTCACCGCGCTCGGCGCGGTCGACGGCGCGGTGTCGCTGGGCAAGCGGGTGCCTGCGGACGTCTGGGTGGTCGGCTACGACGACATCGCCATGACGTCCTGGGATTCCTACGACCTCACCACCGTCCGGCAGCCGATCGCCGACATGTCCCGCGCGGCGGTCCGCCTGCTGCTGGCGCGGATCGACGACCGCGACCGCCCCGCTCGCGTCGAGGAGTTCCCCTGCGAGCTCGTGGTGCGCGGGTCCACCGCCGGAACCCCGCAGCCGTCCGCGGTGGACACCTGAGGCCCGCCGCTCAGGGCACCAGGAACTCGCTGTCCCGCGCGTCGGTGATCGCCATGTGGCCGGGGGCGTGGCCGATGGCGAACGGCGGGCGGGAGTGCATGACGGCCGCCTGCGGCGTCACCCCGCACGCCCAGAACACCGGGACCTCACCCGGCCGGACCTCCACCGGTTCGCCGAAGTCCGGGGCACCGAGGTCGGCGATGCCGAGCGCCTCCGGGGCGCCGACGTGCACCGGCGCGCCGTGCACCGCCGGGTAGCGGGAGGTCACCCGCACCGCCGTGGCGACCTGCTCGGCCGGGACCGGGCGCATCGACACGACCTGCGGGCCCGCGAGCCTGCCCGCCGGGCGGCACCGCGCGTTCGTCCGGTACATCGGGACGTTGCCGCCGGTCTCGATGTGGCGCACCCCGACGCCCGCCTCCAGCAGCGCCGCCTCGAAGGTGAAGCTGCACCCGATCAGGAACGCGACCAGGTCCTCGCGCCACAGGTCGGCGACGTCGGTGCGCTCCTCGACCAGCTCGCCGTCGCGGTAGACCCGGTAGGCGGGCAGGTCGGTGCGCAGGTCCCCGGCGAAGCGCGGCGCGCTGGTCTCCCCGGGCTCGGTCACCTCCAGCACCGGGCACGACTTCGGGTTGCGCTGGGCGAACAGCAGGAAGTCGTAGGCGAAGTCGCGGGGCAGCGCGATCAGGTTCGCCTGCGTCCACCCGGCGCTGAAGCCGGAGGTGGGCGCCCGCGTCCCGGCGCGGAACAGCTCGCGCGCCTGCTCGGGGGTCAGCTCCCTCGGATCGGTCATGCGGTCCTCCTCGTGCTCGCCGCCCGGAAGCGGATGCGCTGCCCCGGCGGGGCCTGCGCGGCCTTGTCCACGTCGGCGGCGGTCACCACGGCGATCACCGGGTAGCCGCCGGTCACCGGGTGATCGGCCAGGAACAGCGTCGGACGCGACGACGGCGGCACCTGGAGCGCGCCGGACACCATGCCCTCGCTGGGCAGTTCGTCGGTGCGGCGGCGCGGCAGCTCCGGCCCGGCCAGCTTCATCCCGACCCGGTCGCAGTCCGCGGTGACCTCGTACCGGCTGGTCAGCAGCGCCCGCAGCGCGTCCTCGGTGAACCAGTCGTCGCGCGGGCCCGGGTGGACCCGCAGCACCAGTTCGCCCGCCGGGTGCGCGGGCACCGGGGCGACGTCGACCACCGGGAACCGCTCCGGCGGCGGTCCCACCGGCAGCCGCGTCCCCGGGGCCAAGGGGTCGGGCCCGAGCCCGGCGAGCACATCGGTGGCCCGCGAGCCGAGCACCGGCTCGACGTCGAGCCCGCCGCGCACCGCGAGGTAGCTGCGCAGGCCGGTGCCCGGCGTGCCGAGCCGCAGCCGCGCGCCCGCCGCCAGCCGCACCGGCGCGTTCACCGCCGCCGACCGGCCGTCGACCGCCACCGGGCACGGCGCGCCGGTCACCGCGACGGTCACCGCGCGGTGCGCGCGCAGCTCCAGCCCGCCGAAGGTGACCTCGACGGCCGCGGCGCCCTCGTCGTTGCCGAGCAGCCGGTTCGCCAGCCGCAGCGCGCCCCGGTCGGCGGCGCCCGACGGCCCCACGCCGATGTCGGCGAGCCCGGGGCGCCCGAGGTCCTGGACGGTGGCCAGCGGTCCGGTCGCCAGGACCTCCAGCATCAGGCCACCTCCTCGAACCGGACCCGCACGCCCGGCCGCAGCAGCGCGGGCGGGTCGCGGTCGACCTGCCAGATCACCAGGTCGGTGCGGCCGATGAGCTGCCAGCCGCCGGGTGACTCGCGCGGGTAGATCCCGCTGAACTCCCCGGCCAGCCCGACCGCGCCAGCCGGGACCTTGGTGCGGGACTCGGCGCGGCGCGGCACCGCCAGCTCGGCGGGACCGCCCGCGAGGTAGCCGAACCCGGGCGCGAACCCGCCGAAGGCGACGGTCCACTCCGCGGCGGTGTGCCGGTCGACGACCTCGCGCGCGGTGAGCCCGGTCAGCTCGGCGACGTCGGCGAGGTCGGCCCCGTCGTAGACCACCGGGACCCGGACCAGCTCACCACCGCCGCGCCCGCTCTCGCGCGGCCGGGCGGCGCGCACCTCGTGCTCGATCCGGCGGACGTCCGCGGTGCTCGGGTCCAGGTGCAGCAGCAGGGTGCGGGCGGCGGGCACCAGGTCCACCACCCCCTCCGGGGGCGCGTCGGCCAGCGCCGCGTGCAGCGCCTGCACCGAGGCGAGGTCGGCCAGTTCGACGATCAGCCCGGAATCGGCGCACGGGAGGAACCGCATCCGGTCACCGGGCCCGCGCGCTGAACGAGCCCAGCTCGACGCCCTCGGCGGCCAGCCGGTCCCGGACCGCCCGCGCGATGCCGACCGCGTCGGGGCTGTCCCCGTGCACGCAGATCGAGTCGGCGCGCACCACGATCGACGAGCCGTCCGCGGCCTCGATCGGTTCGCCCCGGGCGATCCGCACGCAGCGGTCCGCGATCGCCGCCGGGTCGTGCAGCACCGCGCCCGGTTCCCGGCGGGACACCAAGGTGCCCTCGGGGGTGTAGGCGCGGTCGGCGAAGGCTTCCTGGAACACCGGCAGCCCCGCGTCGGCGGCCAGGGCGAGGAACCGCGACCCCGGCAGGCCCAGCACCGGCATCGCGGGGTCGAAGGCCCGCACCGCCGCGACCACGGCGGCGGCCTGCTCCTCGTGGTGCACGATCGCGTTGTAGAGCGCGCCGTGCGGCTTGACGTAGCGGATGTCGGTGCCCGCGATCCGGGCGAAACCCGCGAGCGCGCCCATCTGGTAGACGACGTCGTCGGTCAGCTCGGCGGGCGGCACGTCGATGAACCGCCTGCCGAAACCGGGCAGGTCGCGGTAGCCGACGTGGGCGCCGACCGCGACGCCGCGCGCGGCGGCCAGGTCCACCGCCCGGCGCAGCACGGTGGCGTCCCCGGCGTGGTAGCCGCAGGCGACGTTGGCGCTGGTCACGATGCCCAGCAGCGCCTCGTCGTCGGTGAGCTCCCAGCGCCCGAAGCCCTCCGCGAGGTCCGAGTTCAAGTCCATCCCAGTGCTCCTCACTGCCACAGCGCGGCGATCCCGGTCAGCGAGCTGATGCCCAGGTACACCGTCAACGACCAGGCCAGCAACCCGACGACCAGCAACCAGCGCGGGTAGCGGTACCCGGCCATCAGATCGCGCCGGCGCAGGGCGACCCACATCAGCACGCCGAAGCCGACCGGCAGGATCAGCCCGTTGAGCGCACCGGCGAGCACCAGGATCGTCGTCGGCGCCTGGTCGAGGAGCAGGAACACCGCGGCCGAGAGCACCACGAAGGCCACGACCAGCCAGTTGCGGCGGCGCCGGAGCCCCGGGGAGAAGGTGACCAGGAACGAGACCGAGGTGTAGGCGGCGCCGACCACCGAGCTGATGCTCGCGGCCCACAGGACCACGCCGAACAGCCGCAGCCCGATCTCGCCCGCCGCGTGCTGGAACGCCTCGGCGGTGGGGTTGGCCGAGGTCAGCGTCACCCCGGCGGCCACGACGCCGAGCACGGCGAGGAACAGCACCGCGCGCATCACGCCGGTGACCAGCAGCGACACGATGGAGCTGCGGCTGACCTCGGCGACCTTCTCCGGCCCGGTCACCCCGGCGTCGACCAACCGGTGCGCCCCGGCGTAGGTGATGTACCCGCCGACGGTGCCGCCGATGAGCGTGATGATCGGCAGGAAGTCGACCTCGTCGGGCCAGACCGACTGCCGCAGCGCATCGCCGACCGGCGGGTTCGAGGAGATCGCCACGAACAGCGTCAGGGCGATCATCACCACGCCGAGCACGACCACGATGCGGTCCATCGCGACCCCGGCCTTCCTGCTCAGGAAGATCGCGATGGCGATCAGCGCGGAGAGCGCGCCGCCGATCTTGACGTCGAGGCCGAACAGCGCGTCCAGCCCCAGCGAGGTGCCCGCGATGTTGCCGACGTTGAACACCAGGCCGCCGAAGACGACCAGCGCCGCCATCAGGTAACCGAGGCCCGGCACCACCTTGTTGCCGAGGTCCTGGGCGAACATCCCGGACACCCCGATGACCCGCCAGACGTTCAGCTGGACGGCGATGTCGATCAGGATCGTGACCAGGATGACGAACGCGAACGCGGCCCCGAGCTGCATGGTGAACTCGGTCGTCTGCGTGATGAAGCCGGGTCCGATGGCGCTGGTCGCCATGAGGAACACGGCTCCGAGCAGCGTGCTGCGCTTCGCCGCCGAAGGCGGGCGCGCGGTGGGCGCTTCGTCGGCCATTTCACTCCGATCACCGGGGTGGCACCGCGTTGAGCAGGGCGATGCGAGGTCAAGGCGGCAGCCGGAGCTGCGTTGCGGGACAAGATAATGAATTGTTGAACAATTCTGCAATACCCTCCCGTGGGACAATCTCGTTACACTGCGTGCGAATGATCTCCGACCGCGGCGTGAGGAGCCCGATGACCACCACGGACGCGTGGGAGGACCTGCTGGCGGCCGACCGGTCGCTGCTCGACCGGACGAGCACCGCCGAGCGGGTCTCCGACGTGCTGCGGCAGCGGATCATCGAGGGCGCCCTGGCCCCCGGCACCCGGCTGTCCGAGGAGAGCGCCGGGCGGGCGCTGGCGGTCTCCCGCAACACGCTGCGCGAGGCGTTCCGGCTCTTGGTGCACGAGCGCCTGCTGGTGCACGAGTTCCACCGCGGCGTGTTCGTCCGGGTGCTCACCGCCGAGGACGTCGTGGACCTGTACCGGATCCGGCGGCTGCTGGAGACCAGCGCGGTGCGCCGCGCCACCGACGCGCCCCGCGAGCTCGTGGTCGCGGTGGGCGACGCGGTGAGCCGCGGCGAGCAGGCCGCCACCGGGAGCCGCTGGTGGGACGTCGGCACCGCGAACATGCTGTTCCACCAGGCCCTCGCGGCGCTGGCGGGCAGCCCGCGGGTGGACGAGACGATGCGCCAGCTCCTCGCCGAGCTCCGGCTGGCCTTCCACGTGATGTCCCGGCCGCGCGAGTTCCACGAGCCGTACCTGGAGCTGAACCGGGCCATCGCCGACCTGATCGACGCGGGCGCGATGGAGGACGCCGCCGCCCGCCTCGACGACTACTTCGACGAAGCGGAACGGCAGCTCGTCGACGCCTACCGCGCCTACGGCACCTGAGCCGCCGCATCCGAGTGAGGGGCACCCTGTACCAAGTGACGTGGTACAGGGTGCCCCTCACTCACCTCACGAACGGGTGAGGGCGAGCTGGGTGAGGGGCACCCTTGCCCAAGTTACTGGGATGAGGGTGCCCCTCACCCGGATGCGGAGATCACCTGGGCGGGTGGTGGTCACAGCCCGGCGAACAGGTCGTCCTCCCAGCCGTACGGGCCGCTGCCCGGGCCGCGCTCACCGCGCACCAGCAGGTAGTGCTCCACCGCGAACTCCGGGCTGGCGACCATGCCCGCGAAGAAGTCGTCGCCGTCGAGGTCCACCTGGCTGCGGTAGCGGCGCATCGCGGCCACCTTCGCGGGGTGGAACTCCCGGCCGTCCAGCACCGCGGTCAGCTCCTCGTCGGGGACCGAGTGCGCGGTGAACCCCTCGATGCCCATCGCCTCGATCTTCTCGATCGTCGAGCGCGGCAACGTCGACCAGTACACCTTCGCCACCCGCCAGGGTTCGCCCAGCTCCGGCGCGTATCCCGGGTCGGCGGCGGGTTCCAGCGCCTCCATCAAGGCCCGGTGCGCGGCGATGTGGTCGGGATGCCCGTAGCCGCCCACCTCGTCGTAGGTCACCGCCACCTGCGGGCGTTCCGCGCGCAGGATCCGCACCATCTCGCGGGTGATCTCGGCGCGGTCGGCGCCCGCGAACGACCCGGGGGCGGAATTGCCCTCGGTCCCGACCATCCCGCTGTCCCGCCAGCGGCCCGCGCCGCCGAGCCAGTGGTGCCGCACCGGCCCGTACTCGACCAGCGCGTCGGCGATCTCCTCGCGCCGGTGCGCGCCGAGCGCCTCCGGATCGTCGCGCAGGTGCGCCAGGTCGTCGGTGACCACCTCGCCGAGCTCCCCGCTGGTGCAGGTCACCAGCGACACCGCCGCCCCTTCGGCGCAGTACCGCGCCATCGTGGCCCCGGTGGCCGTCGACTCGTCGTCCGGATGCGCGTGCACCAGCAGCAGGCGGCGTTCGTCCATGGACCCGACACTACCGAGTGACCCCGACGCCCCTGCCGGGATCCAGCGGGCTCATCCCGCGGGCACCAGGACCACCCACACCTGCCCGGGGGCGAACGGGAGGACCTCGCCCGCGGGGCTCCGGTAGGTGGTGCCCGCGTCCGGCGCGGGCCGGGACCAGGTGCCCTCGAACGCCCGGCCGTCGCGCAGCACCACCGCACGACCGGTGCCGACGGTCTCCGCGAACGGCGAGACGTTGCCGCCGACGTCCTGGATCCGGGAGCCGGTGACCCGGACGTGCTGGAGCACGACGGTGCTGGCCAGCACCGGGGTCCCGTCGGCGGTCGCGTAGGGCTCGCCGTCCATCGACACCCGCCACCCGCGCTCGGCCTCGGTCCAGCCGAACCCGATGCGCGCGGCCCGGTAGCGCACCTCGTGCGCCTCGGTCGGCACCCCGCCGGGCGGTGCGGCGCCGAAGACCAGCGGGAACCGCGGCGACCACGGCTGCCCGGCGGGCAACCGCCCGGTGCGGACGTAGAGGTCGTGCGGCGGCCGTCCGGCACCCCGGTAGAACGCCCCGGGGACCTCGCGGGGCGAGGCGGCCACGACGGGGGCCCGGTGGATCTCCGGCAGCAGCTCGGGCGCGGCGCCGGAGAAGGCCAGCGCCGGGCGTCCGTACTGGCCGAGCAGCCGCAGGTCGGTCTGCCGGGCGCTGCGCACCGGTCCGACGACCGGCGGGATCTCGGAGGCGAACACGCCGATCAGCCGGGAGATCCCGGCCTCGACCGGCTCGACGTGGACCAGGTCGGCGGCCTCCAGCCCGGTGGGCGGCCGACCGGCCGGCGCGTTGTCGATCTTGACCGCCAGCACCGGCGGACCCGGTGGCGGAGGCGGCGGCGCCTCGGGTGGCTCCTCGGCGGCCCGGATCGCGGTCCGGGCGGGCTGCACGCCCGTCGGCTGCCCCGCCAACCCGGCCAGAACCAGCACCAGCGCGGCGATCAGGACGCCGAGGACGCGTAATCGCCACATCGCACTCTCCCCCACCCGTGCCGCACCACCACCTTCCCCGTTTCACCCGTCCGGTACAAGCCCGCCACGCTCCGCGACCACCGCCCCGCCCCGGTCCGCGGCCGAGACCGGCGTCGGCCGGGCGAAGACCCCGTCCGGCCCACGACAACGGCGCCGACGTGGCGAAACATGGCGTTGACACCGGGACGACGCGAAACATACGGTCGTTCACGATCTCAACCAGTGTTCGAAATCTCAGACGCTCGGAGCGCCGGATGCCGACCACCTCCACCACCCAGACCCTCATCCACCTGCGCGCCGTGGACGACGTCGCCATCGCCGGAACGGACCTCAGCGCGGGGACCGACGTCGCGGTCGCGGGCACCTCCGTCGTGCTGCGCGACGACGTCCCGCGCGGCCACAAGGTCGCCGTGCACCCCATCGCCGCCGGCGCCGAAGTGCGGCGCTACGGGCAGGTGATCGGCTTCGGCGGTCGCGACATCGCTCCGGGCGAGCACGTCCACCTGCACAACCTGGAGTACCGCGAGTTCGAGCGGCGCTACGAGTTCTCCGTCGACGCCGCACCGCAGCAGCTCGTCCCCGAAGCGCAGCGGCGCACCTTCGAGGGCTACGTCCGCTCCGACGGCAAGGTCGGCACCCGCAACTACCTCGGCGTGCTGACCAGCGTCAACTGCTCGGCCACCGCCGCGAAGCTGATCGCCCAGCAGATGCGCTTCTCCGGCGTGCTCGACGACTTCCCGAACGTCGACGGCGTCGTCGCGCTGACCCACGGCACCGGCTGCGGGATGGCGCCCGACGGCGAGGGCATCGACACGCTGCGCCGGGTGATGCGCGGCTACCTCACCCACCCGAACTTCGCCGGATTCCTGGTGCTGGGCCTGGGCTGCGAGGACAACCAGATCGTCAAGCTCACCGAGGACGTCGCGCTCCGCGAGGGCCTGCCGATCACCACCGCCACCATCCAGGAGCTCGGCGGCACCACCAAGACCGTCCGGGAAGGCGTCGGGCGGCTCACCGAACTGCTGCCCGAGGTCGACGCGGTGCGGCGCACCACCGTCCCGGCCAGCGAGCTGATCCTCGGCACCAACTGCGGCGGCTCGGACTCCTACTCCGGCATCACCGCGAACCCGGCGCTCGGCGCCGCCGTGGACCTGCTCGCCGCGCAGGGCGGCACCGGGATCGTCGGCGAGACCCCCGAGATCTACGGCACCGAGCACATGCTGGTCCGCCGCGCCGCCACCCGCGAGGTCGGCGAGAAGCTGCTCGCCAAGATCGACTGGTGGCGCGACTACACCGCCAAGAACGGCGGCTCGATGGACAACAACCCCTCGCCGGGCAACAAGGCGGGCGGGCTCACCACCATCCTGGAGAAGTCGCTGGGCGCGGTGGCCAAGGGCGGCACCACGACGCTCACCGACGTGGTCGACTACGGGGCTCCGGTCACCACCCCGGGTTTCGTCTTCATGGACACCCCCGGCTACGACCCGGTGTCGGTGACCGGGATCGTCGCGGGCGGCGCGAACGTCGTCTGCTTCACCACCGGTCGGGGGTCGGCGTTCGGCTGCTCGCCGGTGCCCAGCCTCAAGCTCGCCACCAACACCCCGCTCTACCAGCACATGAGCGAGGACATGGACATCAACTGCGGCGGCGTGATCGACGGCGAGATCAGCGTCGAGGCCCTCGGCGAGCAGATCTTCGACCACGTCCTGCGGGTGGCCTCCGGCGAGCACACCCAGAGCGAGGACCTCGGCTACGGCGAGGAGGAGTTCGTCCCCTGGCACATCGGCACCGTGATGTGACCGAGTGAGGGGCACCTTCATCCGACTATGCCGGTGCCCCTCACTCGCTTCCGAAGTGGGTACATTCAGGAACGGCTCCCGGAGCGAGGGGACCGCTGAGGTTCCGCCACCCGCACCGCCACGCAGACCCTTCTGAGCCCCTTCCTCACTCACTTCACCTGCGGGTCGGCGTCGGGCGCAGCTCCCGGGTCGTGATCCGCACCGAGGCGGCCAGCAGCGCCGAACCCAGCACCGCCGTCAGCGGGGTGAACCCGACGACCAGCACGGCCACCGAGCCCGCCGTTGCGAGCACCACGCCGAACGCGACGACCGGGGCGGGCACCGGACCGCCCGGCACCGGGCGCCGTTCGAGGCGGCCGAGCCGGCGCGCGATCGGCACCAGCAGCACCACGACCCCGGCGAGCCACCACCCGCGGGAGGTCCACCACGGCCACCCGAGCGGCTCCGGCCAGCGGGCGTCCACCGCCAGCAGCACGACCGCGAACAGCACCAGCGCGGGCATGTGCCACAGGTAGACGGTGAGGCTCCGGCCGCCGATGCCGTCGACCAGGCGGCGCAGGTCGGGATGCCGCATCCGGGCCGCGAGCCGGGGTTCGACCAGCGCGAGCCCGCAGACCTGCACGAGGCCCAGCAGCACCAGGCAGCTCGTCGGCGGGTTGAGGTTGGCGAGCATGTCCGCCGGGTACGGCCCGAGCACCGTCACCACCAGCAGCAGCGCCAGCGCCCCCGCCGCGCCGCCGAGCAGCTCGCCGCGCGAGCGGGACCGGAACCAGCCGTCCGCGTACCAGAAACCGAGCTGCTGCAACGCCATCCAGACGAAGGCGAGGTTGAGGAAGCCGACCGCCGGGATGCCGGTGCCCAGCGCCAGCGCGTCGACGCCGAGCGCCGCGGCCACCAGCGCCAGCAGCGTCCGCCGGGGTGCCGCGCCGTGCGCCCGGGCGAGCACCGGCACCAGCGCCGACACCCCCAGGTACACCGCGATGAACCACATCGGCTGGGCGAGCCGGAAACCCACCTCGGCGAGCACGTCCGGCGGGGTGCCCAGCGCCGCGGCGGTGAGCAGGCCGACCGCGATCGCGGCGAAGGCGACCGCGGCGGGGCGGGCGAGCCGGTGCAGCCGGGCCCGCGCGTACTCGCCCGCCGTCGCGCCGCGCGCCCGCATCCCGCGCCACTGCGTCAACCCGGCGAACCCGCCGACGACGAAGAACACCGGCATCACCTGCACGAACCAGGTGACCACCGCGAACCACTCCTGGCCCGCGAAGGCGTTGCCGATCCGGATCCGCCCGTCGACGACCTCGATCCCGGCCATCATCGCGTGCAGCACGACGACCACGACCAGGCAGGCGGCGCGGACCAGATCGAGCACCGGGTCGCGGGACTCGGCCCGTGCCGGTGCGGAGGGGGACGGACTGAGCACGACCACGGCGACTCCCCGGTTCGATGTAGCTGACCGGGAGAAACGTTAGGAATTCGCGGGCTCCGGGTCGTCCCGCCGAGGAGCGCACTCGCACCCCCTACCCCGGTACGGGGTGGGGCGTCGATCTCACGCCGCGGGTGCCACCAGCCCGCCGTCGTAGGCGGCGACGACGGCCTGCACCCGGTCCCGCACGCCGAGCTTGGCGATGATCCGGCTGACGTGGCTCTTGACGGTCTGCTCGGCGATCACCAGCGCCTCGGCGATCTCGGTGTTCGACAGACCGCGCGCGACCAGCACCAGCACTTCCCGCTCGCGCTCGGTGAGCCGGTCCAGGCTCGGCGCCGGTGCGGGCGCCGGGACGCGCGCGAAGTGCTCGATCATCCGCCGGGTGACCGTCGGAGCGAGCAGGGCTTCGCCCGCGGCGATCACCCGCACCGCGGCGACGAGTTCGTCGGGCAGCGCGTCCTTGAGCAGGAACCCGCTGGCCCCGGCGCGGATCGCCGCGTAGACGTGGTCGTCGATGTCGAACGTCGTCAGCATCAGCACCTTCGGCCGGTGTTCGGCGGCGTCGTCCAGCAGGGCGCGGGTGGCTTCGATCCCGTTGAGCACGGGCATCCGCACGTCCATCAGCACCACGTCCGGCCGGTGGGCGCGGGCGAGCTCGACCCCGGCCGCGCCGTCGGGGGCCTGCCCGACGACCTCGACGTCGGGTTGCGCGTCGAGCAGCGCGGCGAACCCGGCCCGCACCATCGCCTGGTCGTCGACGACGAGCACCCGGATCATCGGACCTCCTGCCTTTCCCCGGAACCCAGCGGGACCGTGGCCACCACCCGGTAACCACCGTCCTCGGTGGACCCGAACTCGATGTCGCCGCCCACGATCGCCACCCGCTCGCGCATCCCGGCCTGCCCGTGCCCGCCGCCCGCGACGAGTTCCGGCGGCCGGGCGGGCGGTCCGTTGCGGACGGTCAGCACGAGTTCCGGGCCGGGGCGCTCGAACCGGACCTCGGCGCGCGCGCCCGGGGCGTGCCGGGTCGCGTTGCTCAGCGCCTCCTGGAGCAACCGGTAGGTGACGGTGCCCGCGACCTCGTCCCCGGCACCGGGTTCGAGCACCTCGGCGCCGACGACGTCGACGGCGGTGCCCGCGCGGCGGGTGGTCTCCACGAGCTCCGGGATCGCGGCGAAACCGGGCTGCGGGGCGGTGTCGGCGTCGCTGCCCGCCTCGCGCAGCACCGAGAGCACACCGCGCATCTCGCGCAGCGCCTGCCGGGAGGACGCGGCCAGCTCGTCGAACTCGGCGAGCAGCGCGGCGTCGGCGCCGGGATGCCGGTAGCGGGCGGTCGTGGCCTGCACGTTGACGATGGACATGCTGTGCGCGATCACGTCGTGCAGCTCCCGGGCGATCCGGGTCTTCTCCTGCACGACGACGCGCGCCGCGTGCTCCTGCTCGGTCAACCGGCGTTCCCGGACGAGCTGCGCGCTGATCCGCCGCCACCGCCCGACCAGCACGCCGATCAGCAAGGCGGCACCGGTCACGGAGCTGAACACCACCAGATCGGCGGTCACCGCGGCGCCGGTGGTCGGCCACGGCCCCAGCAGGCCGAGGCAGCCGACCAGCATCCCGCCGATCCAGCACGCCACCCCGATCCGCCACGGCGCGCGCAACCCGAACACCAGCAGCAGCGCGCACTGCCCCAGCAACGTCGTCACCGCCACCGGCCACGGCGCGGCGGAGGACTCCCCGCTGGACAGCGCCGCCAGCGCCAGCACCAGGACCAGCGACCCGACGGCGGCGGTGCGCGGCCGGAACACCCCGCCCACCGCGGCCGCCGCGTGCAGCGCGGTCAGCGGAAACGCGAGCACCAGCGGAATCCCGTACACCAGCGAGTTGAGCGGGATCCCCACCGCCGCGACCGCGACGGCCACCGCGACCAGCGCGGCCCACGCCCACACCTCGGGCCGCACCCGCCGGAGGCTCACCCGGTCGCGCGACGCACCACCCATCTCGCCTTCGCTCCCCCACCGACCACCGCAACCCGACGAGCATAGCCCCGGAACCCCCTCCGCACGCCGCTCAGGACAGGTCAGGTGGGGTCGAGGTGGTCGACCCGGTCCCAGCCCTCGGCCGGCAGGTCCGGGACGGCGCGGCTGATGGTGGCGTGCATCCGGCGGACGACGTCGTCGGGGACCCGCTCGGCGTGGCCGCAGGCCGGGCAGGGGCTCGGGTCCCGGGTGGCGTTGCGGGCCAGCGCCGTGCCCAGGTCGGGCAGCACGACCACCGCGCGGGTGCGGGCACCCTGCTCGCGGGCCAGGTCCAGCAGCCGCCGCCGTTCGCGCCGGCGCGCGTTGGTGGCGTCCCAGACGACCGAGGTGCCCGCGGCCAACGCGGCGCGGGCGGTGGCCAGCGACCGGCGCACCGCGGCGTGGGTGGCCGACTGGTCGGCGGCGCAGCAGCTCACCTCGGCGCGGGCCCGGTCGAGCCCGACGACCACCGCGTCCCGGACGTCGAGCCGGGCCAGGGCGGTCGTCTTGCCCGCTCCCGGCGGGCCGATCAACGCCACCAGCTCCGGTGGCGCGAGGTGGGACATGGCGGTGCTCCCTGGACGCGGTCGGCCGGGACCGGTGTCGGTCCGGGGTGCCATGCTGGCACGGCGAGGAGGTGGCCGATGCGCTTCCGGAAACAGGTCGCCCTGGTCGCGGCGGGAACCGCCGTGGGCTGCGCCGCGGTGATCGGCTGGTCGCTGGCCGCCGCCCCCGGCCCGCTGCGGGTCGTGCACGTCGAACGCACCGCCGTGCCGACGGAGCCGACCAGGCACCCACCGACCGGGTACTCGCCGCGCGGCGAGACCACCGAGCTGTGCGGGGTGCCGATGAGCGAGGAGAACGCCCGGCGGCTGCACCTCGGCTGCCCCTAGGAACGGCCGCTCGCTCCCCCGAGCCGCCGTGGTGGGCGGAGCAGGCTTGACGGCGCCGATGGATGGAGGGCGGGTATCGGCCTTCCGTGGTGCCGAGGTGCCGACAGCCGTCCCGGTCGGCATCGAACAGCGTGGGGCACCGGGCTGTCCCGCCGCATGTGAGGCGGGCTTACCGATTCGGAGCCCCTCGCTGCGTTCGCGGTGAGAAAGCCGTGGGTGTTTTCAGATCGTGAAGGACACCGTGGCGGCGGAGTCGTCGGAACTGCTTTCCCGCGTCGGCGCCTCGCCTGCCAGCCACAATCCCGAGAAGTAACCCAGAGTCGTCCAAGTCCCGGCGTACAGGACGAAAGAACCCGGCATGGACCGGTTCCGCTCGCACCAGTCCAGAGCTTCCTGCACGTCGCAGCCGGTCAGCACGGAAGCCTTCATCTGACAGCGCCGAGGTTCGTCCTGGCCGTCAAGCTCCCAGGACCACTGTTCCACCATGAACGTTGGTCTGGTCAGGAGCTCGCAGGCGTCGCGATCATCGAAGTCGTGCACTTCCACGCCCCCATGATGGCCCACCCGGGGCCTCTCGCGGGATCTCGGCGCACGACTGGTCACAGCTCGGGCGCGGGCGCCCGGCCGCTGTCCCAGCCTTCTTCCGGCGGAGCCCGATCCGGTGAGCGGGTCGGGCGCCGTGCCGCCTTCGGGGCAGGTCTGCACGTTCGTCGAGCAGGCCAACGATGTGGCGGCGTTGCCGTCCGCCTGGTGGGGACGCCGAGAACACGCCGGGGAGGTTTCGCGTGCTTGTTCTCGGACTGCGTTGTGGCTGGTCACGGCGGCTACGGTGGGCACAGCAGGGTTCGAACCTGCGACCCGCTGCTTTTTAGACACGTACAAAACCGATCCCACACAGAGAACTGCCCCCGGCACCGGGGCACCGGGGGCAGTTCGGTGTTCGTCGTCAGCCGTCGTATCGGCCGTCCTTGATCGCGTCGAGGAAGCCGCCGAGGGCCTCGGGGGACAGGCGCAGGATCGGTGATGCCGCGCCGAGCTTGCTGTCCCTCACCAACGCCCACCCCGGGAGATTCGTGGCGACCTCAACGCACTTCTGGGCACCACCGCTGCGGCTGCTCTTGCGCCACTGCGCGCCCGCGCTGTCCGTGTTGCTCATGGTTCCTACCTAGCTTCGGCCCGGTCGATGTGGTGTTCGAGGAGGTCGAGCGTGTCGCGTTCAGACAACGCGGCGGCCTCGGCTCGCTCGAATGCGAGGTTATACGTCCCAACCGTTTTGACGTAGTCCGCCCCGGTCATGGTCTCGACATACGCAATGGTCGCGCGGGCCGCTTCAATCCACAGCAAGGTGAACGGACAGGACAAACCGGCGTAGGCGCCAGCGTGCAGCGGAACAACTCGAATTGAAACCGCAGGCAACTCGGCGACCTCGCGCAGATGCCGAAGTTGGGTCGTCATCTGTTCAGGCGTTCCGACGCGGCGCAGTAACGCTTCTTCACCGAGCACTGCCCACACGCGCGGTGCGTTATCGCGGTACAGCCGTTGACCGCGGACGGCGCGAGCGTCGGCCATCGGCTCTACATCGGCAGCGGTCACGACCGGCGACCCGAGGAGCTGCGCGCGTGCGTAATCACGGGTCTGAAGCAGTCCAGGGATCTCGCTGTCGCACATCCGGATTTCAGTCGCTGCGCGTTCCAGCGGTACGTACTGCTTCGCCCAGTCGCTCACCCGCTCAGGGGCAGCTCGCCGCCGTGCTTCTATGCCGAGCTGCCGAACCTGAGCCGCCGCAGGACCGGAGATCCCGTACCGCGCGAGGAGCGTGGAGAGCTCCCGCTCGGTGATGCCGAGCGTGCCGCCCTCGATCTTCGAGAGCTTGCCCCGGTACCAGCCGAACTCGGCGTTGGCGTCGTCGACGCCGAGGCGGGTCGAGGACTCGCGGAGCGAGCGGAGCCGCTCGCCGAGGATGAGGCGCTGCACCACCGGGCCGAGGTCTGGTTCGTCAACCATGGCGCGAAGTCTGCACCATCCGGAACGCGGCAACACACCGTGACAGTTTGAGCTTCAAGCTCAACCCGTTCGATCTACAAGTCATAGGTGTTTGAACTTGAGCTTCAACTGTAGCCTCATCGACTACGCGATCACTGAGCGAGGTGGCGCGAACACGAAGTGAGAGGCGGCGGGTATGACTTACGAGCAGCACCCGTTCAGATGGACCCCAGGTGCGGAGCAGCGGCACGCGACGTTGGCCCCGCTGCGGGACCACGGCGCCGAAGTCGAGACGCTGTGCGGCGCTAGGATCGTTGTTGACCGAACCGAGCTGGCGTGGCTCCGGCTGACCTGCGAACCGTGCAACGTCGCGGCGCACGAGATCGCGGGCGTTCCGATGCCGGGCGACGGCCCGGAGATCGTCGATGGACAGATCGCGGGTGCGCGGTGAGCGGCGGCGCGTTCCGGCCGCACATGGCCCAGCGGCCGGGAGAGAGCCCCGAGGAGCACCGAGCGCGCCTCACTCGGAGCTGCTATCGATGCGGCGAGGAAATCGACGACCTCGACGAGCTGTCGGCCCACGAGGACACGCACCGCTCGGTGTCGAGGGCGCGGTCGTGACCGCCCCGCAGCTCGTCGTGGCCACCCCGGGCCTCGGCGCCGTCGCGATCCTGGGCGGACAGGTGGCGGGCGTGGACTGGCTGGTGGCCGTGGGAGTGCTCGTAGTCGCGGGCCTGCTGGTGGTCGCGCGGCGGGTGTGGCCGGTCGAGCGGCACCGCGCCAGCAGGTACGGAGAGGCGGTGCCCGCTGCGCAGTTGATCGAGCAGCACCGAGCACCGGCGGCCCCGGAACGGCGTGCGGGCGGTGTCCGCTGGGCGGTCTCCTCGCGGGAGACGCGCGTACACCTGAGCCGTGGCGACGGTGAGGCGGTGTGCGAACACCCGCTGCGCGGGGCGTGGCTGCACGCTGACGACCTGGACGGGGTGATCTGTCCGGGTGAACACGTGCCATGCAGTTCGTGCGTCGCGATCGACGGCACGCCGCGCCGATTCGCCCAAGCGTTGCGGGCATCGGGTCCGCCTACGTCGGCCAAGGCGCCGCAGTGGGAGCTGCCCGACTCGATGCAGGAGACCAGGCCACTGCCCCGGCTGATCGAGGCGTACGCCGAGGCTGCGAACGATCAAGGGGCATGGCCAGTGGAGGTGCCAACACCTGCGCATCTGGCCATCCCCTGATCGACTGACCACTGCGAGGCGGTGTGAACGCGTGGCCAGCAGGGTGACGACGAGTGCAACACCTGCGGCGGCACCGGCGAGCTGTAGCCCCGCGAGCCCGGTGCAGCCGGGCGGCAACACGGACCCGGCGCGTCCCGGCTACACCGAGTGCGGCGACTAGAGTCGCGGAGGCCCAGCCCCATGCCCGACCCGATGCCCCGGAGATGACCCGCGTGTCTGATCAGTTCGTCCACTTGCACGTGCACACCGAGTTCTCCATGCTCGACGGTGCGGCCAAGCACGACGCGTTGTTCGCCGAGGTCAGTCGGCTCGAACAGCCCGCGGTGGCGATGACCGACCACGGCAACATGTTCGGTGCGCACTCCTTCTACACCAAGGCCGTGAAGTCCGGGGTCAAACCGATCATCGGGATCGAAGCGTACGTCGCGCCGGAGAGCCGGTTTCACAAGAAGCCCGTGTTCTGGGGCGAGCGAGCTCGCACCGGCAAGAAGGAAGTCGACGAGTACGGCGAGAGCGGCGATGTCTCCGGAGCCGGTGCCTACACGCACATGACCATGCTCGCGGTGAACTCGGCAGGGTTGCGCAATCTGTTCAAGCTGTCGTCGTTGGCGTCCATGGAAGGCTTCTTCCGCAAGCCGCGCATGGACAAGGAACTGCTCGCCGAGCACGCCGAGGGAATCATCGCCACGAGCGGGTGCTTGGCCGGCGAGATTCTGACCCGGCTTCGGCTGGGCCACAAGCAAGAAGCGCTCCAGGCAGCCTCGGATTACAAGGACATCTTCGGCGCGGACCGCTTCTTCATCGAGGTCATGGACCACGGCATCCAGATGGAGCGCAACATCCGCGGCGAGCTGCTCGACATCGCCAAGCAGCTCGACCTGCGCACGGTGGCGACCAACGACAGCCACTACGTGACCGCCGACCAGGCCGGGCACCACGACGCGCTGTTGTGCCTGCAAACGCGTTCCATGCTGGCCGACACCGAGAGGTTCAAGTTCAACGGTGACGGCTACCACATCAAGAGCTCGGAGGAGATGCGCGAGTACTGGGACACCGAGGTTCCCGGTGCCGCCGACAGCACGCTGCTGATCACCGAGATGGTCGAGGGCTACGACGAGGCGTTCGCCGCGCACAACCGGATGCCGCAGGCCAAGGTCGAAGTCGGCCGGACCGATATCGAGGTGCTGCGCGACGAGGTCGAACACTTCATCCCGACCCGCTTCCCCGACGACAGCTTTACCCAGGAATACCGCGACCAGCTCGAATGGGAGCTCAAGGTCATCACCGAGAAGGGGTACAGCTCGTACTTCCTGGTGGTCGGCGACATGATCCGGTGGGCCAAGAACAACGGCATCCGGGTGGGGCCGGGTCGTGGCTCGGCGGCCGGCGCGCTGCTGTCCTACGTGCTGCACATCATCGACATCGACCCGCTGAAGCACGGGCTGCTGTTCGAGCGATTCCTCAACCCCGAGCGCGACTCGCCACCGGACATCGACATCGACTTCGACGAGCGCCAGCGCGAGCGGGTCATCCAGTACGCGAAGGAGAAGTACGGGACCGAGTACTTCGCGAAGGTCATCACCTACGGCACGATTAAGACCAAAGCGGCATTCAAGGACGCCGCTCGCGTACACCTCGGCCAGCCTGGTTTCCAGCTCGCCGACCAGTTCAGCAAGGCACTACCGGCGCCGATCGCAGCCAAGGACATCCCGTTGTCCGGAATCGTCGACTCCGAGCACGAGCGCTATGCGGAGGCCGCCGAGGTTCGCTCGCTGATCGAGAACGATGCGCAGATCGGTAAGATTTTCGATACCGCTCGTGGTCTCGAAGGTCTGATTCGGAACGCGGGCGTGCACGCGTGCGCGCACATCATTTCCCGGGAACCGCTGCTCGACGTGCTGCCGCTGTGGCGCCGCGACGACGGCGAGATCATCACGGGGTGGGACGGGCCGCAGTGCGAGGACGTCGGTCTGCTCAAGATCGATATCCTCGGGCTGGTCAACATGACCACGATCGACGACACCGTGCGCATGGTGAAGGCCAACCATGGTGTCGAGATCGAGCCGCTCGACATTCCCCTCGACGACGGCGCCACCTACGAGATGCTGAGCCGCGGCGAGAGCCTGGGCGTGTTCCAGCTTGAAGGCGGCGGGATGCAATCGCTGCTCAAGCGGCTGCAACCGACGACGTTCGCCGACATCGTGGCCGCGAACGCCTTGTACCGGCCGGGGCCGATGGACGTGAACGCGCATCTGGACTTCGCCGACCGCAAGAACGGGCGCAAGCCGGTCGAGCCGATCCACCCCGAACTCGACGAACCCCTCCAGGACATCCTCGGCGAGACCAACGGCCTGATCGTCTACCAGGAGCAGATCATGGCCATCGCCCAGAAGGTCGCCGGATACACCCTCGGGCAAGCCGACCTGCTGCGTCGTGCGATGGGCAAGAAGAAGAAGGAGGTGATGGACGAGCAGTTCGCCCGGTTCGAGGCCGGGATGGCCGAGCGCGGCTACAGCAAGGGCGCCATCGACCAGCTCTGGGCGACGGTGCTGCCCTTCGCCGGGTACGCGTTCAACAAGTCCCACGCCGCCGCCTACGGCCTGGTGACCTACTGGACGGCCTACCTGAAGGCGCACTACCCGGCCGAGTACATGGCGGCCCTGCTGACGGCCAACGCGCACAACAAGGACAAGACCGGCGTCTACCTGTCCGAGTGCCGCCGGATGAAGATCCAAGTGCTCGCGCCGGACGTGAACGAATCCGTCGTCGAGCACACCGCGGTCGACGGCCGGATCCGGTTCGGCATGGGCGCGATCCGCAACGTGGGCGCGAACGTGGTCGAGTCGATCGTCAAGACCCGGGAGGACAAGAGCCGCTACACCTCGTTCACCGACTTCCTCGACAAGATCGAGATCACCGCGTGCAACAAGCGGGTCATCGAATCGCTGATCAAGGCCGGCGCGTTCGACTCGCTCGGGCACACCCGCATGGCGCTGACCCAACACCACGAGGCGGCGGTCGACGCCGTGATCGGCATCAAGCGGCACGAAGCGATGGGACAGTTCGACCTGTTCGGCAGTGCCGACGACACCGCATCCGGCGATGACACCTCACCGCTGGCGCATCTCCAGTTCACCGACGAGGAATGGCCGCGCAAGCAGCTCCTCGCCTACGAGCGCGAAATGCTCGGCCTCTACGTCTCGGCGCACCCCTTGGACGGGGCCGAGCGCCTGTTGTCGCCCTACCAGGACACCAGCATCGCCGAGCTCGTCGGCGGGGAACGGGAGCCCGGCAGCAGCGGCAAGGAACAAACCAAGATCGCCGGGATGATCTCGGGGATCCAGCGGCGCCTCAACAAGAACGGGCAGCCGTGGGCGATCGTCACGTTGGAGGACTTCGACGCCAGCGTCGAGGTGCTGTTCTTCCCGAAGTCCTACGAGATGTTCTCCGACTGCCTGATCGAGGACAACGCACTGGCGGTCAAAGGCCGGGTCAACGAGCGCGAGGGCGAGATCAGCGTCTTCGCCTCGGACGCCGTGCCGGTGGACATCGCCGCAGCCGAGCACGCGCCCGGGTCCGAGCCACCGCTGGTGTTGCGCGCCGACGCCAAGAAGCTCAGCAAGGACACGGTCGCCGAGCTGCGCAACACGCTGGGTACCTACCGCGGCGCGACCCCGGTGCACGTCCACGTGGGCGCGACACGGCTGGACCTGCCAGCGTGGCCGGTCAACGTCTGCACTGAGCTCGTGTCCGAACTCAAGTCGGTGCGCGGCATCACGATCGAACGTGCGGGGACGGCATGACCGGCAGGGGCCTCCCGGGCGGCGGGCCCCCACACCGAGCCACCCGAGGAAGGTGTACTCGAAATGGGGGCCTCGTTCGTCACTCGGCGTCGGTCGCCTTTCAGGCGTCTCATTGCTCCCGCATGAAGAGCAAAGTCATCGTGTCGCCGTGCGCTGCGCAGTCGGGGCGACCACCGGCGGCGACCGCGTTGGGGCTGGTCGCGGTCGCTGTGGTGGGCGCAGCTGGGTTCGAACCAGCGACCCCCTGCTTGTAAGGCAGGTGCTCTTCCGCTGAGCTATGCGCCCGAGGTGGCGGCCGAGAGGTCAGCCGTCGGAACACTGTACCGGTCGGCCACCACGCTCCGGCAGGTGGCGCCTCAGCCGTCGAGCTCGGCGAGCGCCTTCTTCCACACGTTCTGGTCGCGGGCCTCGCCGGGCTGGTTGACCTCGGCGAACCGGACCTTGCCGGTGGTGTCGATCAGGAACGTGCCGCGCAGCGCCATGCCCGCGGACTCGTTGAACACGCCGTAGGCCTTGGCGACCTCGCCGTGCGGCCAGAAGTCGGACAGCAGCGGGAAGGTGTAGCCCTCCTGCTCCGCCCACGCCTTGAGGGCGAACGGCGAGTCGACCGACACCCCGAGGACCTGGACCTTGTCGTTCTGGAACTCGGAGAGATCGTCGCGGACCTGGCAGAGCTCGCCCTGGCACACGCCGCTGAAGGCGAACGGGTAGAAGACCAGCAGCACGTTCTTCTCGCCCTGGAAATCGGCGAGCGAGACCTGCTGCTTGTTGTAGTCGGGCAACGTGAAGCCCGGCGCCTGCGCGCCGACCTCGACCGTCATGAGCACACCCTTCGGTTCGACGTGACCATGTCGACGCCGAACCTACACCGCGCGCCCCCGCGCGGGCACCGACGGCGGCGCCGGCACCCGCGCGCCGCCTTCAGCGCTTGGCCTTCTTCCGGTAGGCCAGCCGGGTGGCCATCCAGCCCTCGGGCAGGTTGGGGCCCGCCGTCTGTGCCAGGTTCGCCGTCGAGGCCGCCTCGGCGATGTCGGCGGGTTCGACGTAGCCGTCGCGCCCGGTCTTCGGGGTCAGCACCCAGATCACCCCCTCGTCCGACAACGGCGTCATGACATCGAGGAGCGTGTCCGTCAGATCGCCATCGTCGTCGCGCCACCAGAGCAGCACCACATCGACCACTTCGTCGGCATCTTCATCGAGCAGCTCGCTGCCGCAACGCTCCTCGATGGCTGCCCGGACGTCGTCATCGACGTCCTCGTCCCAGCCGAACTCCTGGACGACCATGTCCGGCTCGATTGCGAGTTTCTCGGCGACGTCGACATCGTTCTTGCCGGCGTCTCCCGCGGCGACCACGGTTTTCTCACTCCTCCAATGCACCGGTGCGACATCTGCCGCACCCCCGTTGTTCAGATTCTGGCCGATAGCGAACACTGCCGAGCACCACCGGCGCAACTGCTGACCGCACGACACGCCGAAGCGGGCGCCGTGGAGTTCGACTGTAGCGGTGCTCCGCCCGCGCCAACACCGCTCGTGGGGGCGTCGCCGCACGCACCCACCGCCAGGATGGGGGACCATGGCGGGTGTCCGACATCACTGCCGGACACCCCCGCACGCCCACGACGCAGTCGAGGAGTCCACTTGTCCCCGCTCAACAACGATCTCGGCGGCAACCGGAACGCCGAGCGGGTGCGCGTCATCCGCGACGGCCTGGCCTCGCACCTGCCGGACATCGACCCGGAGGAGACCGAGGAGTGGTTGCAGTCGTTCGACGCGATGCTCTCCGGCGCCGGGCAGCAGCGCGCGCGGTACCTGATGTTGCGGTTGCTGCAACGAGCGCGGGAAGGCGGCGTCGGCGTCCCCTCGCTGACCAACACCGACTACGTCAACACCATCCCGACCGAGCACGAGCCGTGGTTCCCCGGTGACGAGGAGACCGAGCGCCGCTACCGGGCGTGGATGCGCTGGAACGCCGCGGTGATGGTGCACCGGGCCCAGCGGCCCGGCATCGGCGTCGGCGGGCACATCTCCTCGTTCGCCTCGTCGGCCAGCCTCTACGAGGTGGGCTTCAACTGGTTCTTCCGCGGCAAGGACCACCCCGGCGGCGGCGACCACCTCTACATCCAGGGCCACGCCTCCCCCGGCATCTACGCCCGCGCCCACCTGGAGGGGCGGCTCGCCCCCGAACGCCTCGACGGCTTCCGCCAGGAGTACTCGCACGCCGGCCCCGGCGGCGGGCTGCCCTCCTACCCCCACCCGCGGCTGATGTCGGACTTCTGGGAGTTCCCGACCGTCTCGATGGGCCTCGGCCCGATGAACGCGATCATGCAGGCCCGGTTCAACCGCTACCTGCAGGACCGGGGCATCAAGGACACCAGCCAGCAGCACGTCTGGGCCTTCCTCGGCGACGGCGAGATGAACGAGCCCGAGTCCCGCGGCCTGCTGCAGATCGCCGCGAACGAGTCGCTGGACAACCTCACCTTCGTGGTGAACTGCAACCTCCAGCAGCTCGACGGCCCGGTGCGCGGCAACGGCAAGATCATCCAGGAGCTGGAGGCGTTCTTCCGGGGCGCCGGCTGGAACGTGATCAAGGTCGTCTGGGGCCGGGAGTGGGACTCGCTGCTGCACGCCGACCCGGACGGCGCGCTGGTCAACCTGATGAACACCACCCCGGACGGCGACTACCAGACCTACAAGGCCAACGACGGCGCCTTCGTCCGGGAGCACTTCTTCGGCCGCGACCCGCGCACCAAGGAGATGGTCAAGGACCTCACCGACGACCAGATCTGGGGCCTGCGCCGGGGCGGTCACGACTACCGCAAGATCTACGCGGCGTACAAGGCGGCGACCGAGCACCACGGCCAGCCCACGGTGATCCTGGCCAAGACCATCAAGGGCTACGGCCTCGGCCCGCACTTCGAGGGCCGCAACGCCACCCACCAGATGAAGAAAATGACCCCGGAGGACCTCAAGCGGTTCCGGGACGGCCTGCGCATCCCGATCACCGACGAGCAGCTCGACGCCGACCCCGCGCTGCCGCCCTACTACCACCCCGGACCGGACGCGCCGGAGATCGAGTACCTGCACGAGCGCCGCAGGCAGCTCGGCGGCTACCTGCCGGAGCGGCGGACCCGGGCCCGGCCGCTGGTGCTGCCCGGCGACGAGGTCTACGACGTGATCCGGAAGGGTTCGGGCAAGCAGGAGGTCGCCACCACGATGGCGTTCGTCCGGCTGCTCAAGGACCTGGCCAAGGACCCCGAGATCGGGCCGCGCATCGTGCCGATCATCCCGGACGAGGCGCGCACCTTCGGGATGGACTCGATGTTCCCGTCGCAGAAGATCTACAGCCCGCAGGGCCAGCTCTACACCCCGGTGGACGACAAGCTGATGCTGGCCTACCGGGAGAGCGAGCAGGGCCAGATCCTGCACGAGGGCATCAACGAGGCGGGCTCGGCGGCCTCGTTCGCCGCGGCGGGCAGCAGCTACGCCACCCACGGCGAGCCGATGATCCCGGTCTACATCTTCTACTCGATGTTCGGCTTCCAGCGCGTCGGCGACGCCCTGTGGTCGGCCTCGGACCAGATGGCGCGCGGCTTCCTGCTCGGCGCGACCGCCGGGCGCACCACGCTGACCGGTGAAGGGCTCCAGCACGCCGACGGCCACTCGCAGCTCCTGGCCGCGACCAACCCGGCGGTGGTGTCCTACGACCCGGCGTGGGCGTTCGAGGTCGCGCACATCGTCAAGGACGGCCTGCGCCGGATGTACGGCGAGGACGCCGAGAACGTCTACTACTACCTGACCGTCTACAACGAGCCCTACGCCCAGCCCGCCGAACCCGAGGACCTCGACGTCGACGGGCTGCTGCGGGGGCTGTACCGCTACCGCCCCGCCGCCGCGGGCAGCGGGCCGAAGGCGCAGCTGCTGGCCTCGGGCGTGCTGATGCCCGAGGCGCTGCGCGCGCAGGAGCTGCTGGCCGAGTGGGGCGTGCGGGCCGACGTGTGGTCGGCGACGTCGTGGTCGCAGCTCCGCCGCGAGGCCGAGGCCGCCGACCGGCACAACCTGCTCAACCCGGACGCCACGCCGCTGGTGCCGCACGTGACCCGGGCGCTGGCCGACGCGGAGGGGCCGGTGGTGGCGGTCAGCGACTGGATGCGCGCGGTGCCGGACCTGATCCGGCCGTGGGTGCCCGGCGACATGCTCAGCCTGGGCACCGACGGGTTCGGGTTCTCCGACACCCGGCCCGCCGCCCGCCGGGTGTTCCTGGTCGACGCCGAGACGACGGTGGTGGCCGCCCTCGCGGCGCTGGCCCGGGCGGGTGCGGTGCAGCAGGCCACCGTGGGCGAGGCGGCCCGCTACTACCGGATCGAGGACGCGCGGGCCGCCGGTCCGCAGACCTCCGACCCCGGCGACGCCTGACCCGGGGCATCGGCGCGGCGGCCGCACCGATTTGAGTGCGGGGCACCTTCACCCGGCACAGTCGGATGAAGGTGCCCCGCACTCGGCACGCGAACGGGTGGTCAGCGGCAGTCCACCGGTTCGGCTGGGGTCAGCGGCGCGTCGGCGCGGGTGTCGAGCAGCACCGCGACCAGCGCCCGCGCCTCCTGCCGCATCGGCACGAACCGCCCGCCGTCCGGGGCGGGGAGGCTGCGCACCCCGTGCAGGTCGAGCTCGTCGCCGACCTCCTGGTGCTGCGCGGCGGTGAGCCGGTAGCCGCACGGCGGGTCGGTGTCGACGTCCTCCGGTGCGGGCGGTTCGTTGTCCGCGCCGCCGAAGTACACCGGGCCCTCGTCCCGCAGCCCGGCGAGCCGGGCCGCCGTGGTGGCGCGCTGGATCTCGGGGCGGCGCTGCTCGGCCATCCGCAGCACCTCGTCGAGGGCGATCCGCTGCGACTCGACGCGCCTGCGGTTGTTCAGCGCCGGATCGGCCTGCTCCTCCTCGGTCATCGGGTCCTGCCTGGCCTCGCCGAGCAGCCCGACCGCGTTCTTGACCCCGATGGCGTTGCGCAGGATGCGCGCCTGCCCGTCCCCGGCGACCTGGCGGATCGGCTCACCGGTCTCCGGGTCGGTGTAGATGCCGTAGACCCCGGTGCTGAACCCGCGCTCCTCCAGGGCGGGCCGCACGTACTCCTCGGAGAGCCGCTGCCCGGCCGCGTGCACCTGCCCGGCGGTGTTGAGGTTGCGCGACCACAGCGACAGGAAGTCCTTGACGTAGTACGGCGGGCGCCCACCGTACTCGTGCAGGTCGTGCACCACGTCCGGCCGGTGGTCGCGCAGCACCGAGGCCAGCGCCCGCGCCTCCGGGGTGCGCAGCTGGAGGTGGTCCCGGTTGATGTCGAGCCCGGCGGCGTTCTCCCTGGTGTCGGCGACGCGCCCGTCGGGGTTGGCGTTGGGCAGGAACAGCACCGCGCCGCGGTCGAGGAACCGCCGCGCGCCGGGGTCGCGGGCCAGGTCGCGCGCCCCGGTCAGGCACGCCTCGCGCCCGGACGGCTCGTCGCCGTGCTGGGAGCAGACGAACAGCACGGTGTACCGGGCGTGTTCGGCGCCGACCCGGACGAGCCGCAGCGGGCGGCCTTCCACGCTGGTCCCGACCTGCCGCACCGACACGTCGCGGTGCCGCCGGTCGAGTTCGGCCAGGAACTCCCGCTCCTCCGCGAGCGTCGTCCAGCGCTGACCACCGGTGCGCTCGAAACCCGTTTCCAGCGCGGTGTCCTCGGCCGCGACGGCGGTCGGCGCCACCAGCAGCGCGCTCAACGCCAGCGATGCGACCGCGCGTCGTGCGAATCGACCCATCGGCTCGTCCCTTCCCTCGGTGGAACTCGGAAGCGGCACCACCGCCGCTTCCGGAGCCAAATCACCACCGGGTCGGGGCGGAGTCAACCGCCGACCGAGGTGCGTTCGGCGGCGCGCTGCACCCGCGCGGTGCGGTTCCAGCTCCACCAGCCGTGCACCACCAGGACCGCGAACACCACGTAGATCGCGGCGCTGAAGTGCAGTCCGGAGGCGAACTGCAGCGGCACCCCGACGGCGTCGACGGCCAGCCAGACCAACCAGAACTCCACCAATCCGCGACCCTGCGCCCAGAACGCGACCGCGGTGCCCACGAAGATCCAGGCGTCCGGCCACGGCGCCCAGGAGGCGCCGGTCGCCTCCAGCAGCAGCGCGAAGGCGGTGGTGCCCAGGACGAGCGCGGCGAGCAGCACGAGCCGTTCGCGCAGGCCCGCGCGGCGGACCACCACGCCGTAGACCGGGTCGCTGCGCCGCTGCCACGCCCACCAGCCGTAGACCGAGATGAGCAGGATGATCACCTGCCGGACGGCGAGCCCACCGAGGTGCGCCGAGGCGTAGACGGCGAATAGCAGCACGGTCGCGGCCACCTGCACCGGCCAGGTCGCCAGCGTGCGGCGCTGGGCCAGGAAGACGACGGCGAGGGCGCAGAGCTGGCCGACCAGTTCCGCCCACGAGATCCGCTGGCCCAGCACGGTGATCCCGTTGCCGAGCACCCATTCGGCGAGCTGCTGCACGCGCCCTCTCCTCCCACCCGGTGCACCGGGGCGGAATCGCGCGGGCAGCGGGAACGACGAGCGCGCCGTCGGCGCCCGAGGCGCGACGGCTGCTGCCGGTCCGGCGACCCGTGCGCTGCCTCCCATCCGGACTGTCACCGTCGGTCCCGGAATTCCACCGGATCGGCCGGGAACCTCCTCGCGGAGGCACCGGTTCGCGGACTGTCACCGCCGGTTCGGAATCGCACCGAGCCCCGGAGCGCACGACTTCTGCTGCTTCGGTCAACATCCTGCGCCGCCGCGCCGCTTCCCACACCGGGACGTGCGCCGCATCACAGCGAAGCCGGATGGCCGATCGAACACGCGTGCGCCGCTCGGTAGACTCGATCGGAGATCAGCACGCCGGGGGGAGGCAGCCGATGAACGACACCGATCGAGCCATCCTCGACTTCGCCCGGGAGCACTGGCAGCACGCCGGGAACAAGGAGCGCGCCCTCCAGGAGCGCTTCGGCCTGTCCTCGATCCAGTACTACCAGCGGCTGAACCGATTACTCGACGAGCCGGAAGCGCTCGCCCAGCAGCCCGCGCTGGTCAAGCGGCTGCAACGGGTCCGGGACGCGCGGCGCCGGAGCAGGCGTCCGGCGAGCTGAGCCGCTCCCCGGCCCGGTGGCTACACCTCCGGTTGCCGCTCCTGCTGGATCCGCACCAGTTCGGCGAGCAGCGGCGCGGCCCGCTCCGGCGGCAGCGCCCGGAACGCCGCCTTGATCTCCTCCGGATCGCCCGCCGCGCCGTGCCCGGCGGGGTTCCGCCCCGGCTGGGCGAGCAGCCCGTTGACCAGGTCGACGAGCATCGCCACGACCGTCCTCGGCCCCAGATCGGTGTTCCAGCCCTGGATCTCGCCGTTCGGCCCGGGCGGACCGAGCAGTTCGGCCTCCACCCGGCGCAGGATGGCGTCCGGTCCCGATGCCATGCGCTCCCCCGTCCCGCCGCCGAGCTCGGCCCGGAAGCGGTCCATGTCGACGTGCCCCGGGTCGATCTTGCCGGTGACGCTGGTCTCCTTGTGGCCGCGCGCCGCCGCGTCGGGCTGGCCCAGGTGGCGCAGCACGGCGGCGGTCGCGATCAGCGCGGCGTCGTACTGCTCCGGGCTCGGCCCCTGCTGCACGCCCTGGTAGTCCAGCTCGAACCCGACGTAGAGGGTGTTGCCGTCCCCGGCGGGGACCGGCCCGGAGGCGCGCGCCTTCCCGGCGTGGTTGGCGCGCCCGGCGGCGATCAGGTGCACCACCCCGTCGAAGCCGATCAGCGCGTGGCACAGCGGTCCGGCCAGGTCGGGCCTGCCGTCGATGCAGAGCTGCAGGCTCGGCGCGGGATCCTGGTAGGAGGCCGGGGTGGCCGTGTGGTGCTCCAGCACCCCGACCGGTTCCGGCTGCGGACCGGACGTCGCGGTGCGCTCCCGCCAGCCCGGCGTCTCCCGCACGCGCAGACCGGCACCCGACAGCACGTCCGCGAGCCACACCAGCGGCAACGCCATCGTGATCACCCCCGAAGATCGACGTCACCACATGGTGTCGCGGCGGGTGCGCGGAGAGCCACGCCCAAGTGCGTGAAAAAGCCCGGGTACCGCCCCAACGGGTGTGCGCGCACCGCCCGTTCGGCCCAGCGCGGGCCGACGTGCGGCGGCGCGGCCGACCCGGTGGCCCGCTCGGGGCGTCGCCGCGACGTGGGATTCTGGAACCATGAGCGAGGAACGGGCAGACGGTGGCGCACCGGAGATCACCCCGGCCACCCTGCGCCGGCTCGAGCGGGCATCGGGCGGGCTGGCCGCGGCCAGCATCGCCGCGATGGAGCAGCGGCTGCCCTGGTTCCAGCGGCTGCCCGCCGACGAGCGGGCCAGCGTGCAACTGGTCACCCAGACCGGCGTGGCCAACTTCGTGGCCTGGTTGCAGGACCCGACCGAGGCGATCCGGCTGACCACCGAGGCCTTCCGCTCGACGCCGCGGGAGCTGTCCCGCTGGGTCAGCCTCCGGCAGACGCTGGAGCTGGTGCGGGTGGCCATCGACGTCTTCGAGCAGCGGTTGCCCGAGGTCGCCGACGACGAGGCCCAGCAGGGGCTGCTGCGCGAGTCGATCCTGCGGTTCACCCGGGAGATCGCCTTCGCCGCCGCCACCTCCTACGCCGCCGCGGCCGAGTCCCGGGGCGCCTGGGACGCCCGGTTGGAGGCGCTGGTGGTGGACGGCATCGTCCGGGGTGACGCGGAGGAGTCGCTGCTGTCCCGGGCCGCCGCGCTGGGCTGGGACCCGGGTTCGGAGGCCACCGTGCTGGTCGGCAACGCGCCGTCGGAAGATCCGCCGACGATCGTCTACAAGGTGCGCGCGCGGGCGGCCCGGGTGGGGTGCGCGGTGCTGCTGGGCGTGCAGGGCAGCCGGCTGGTGGTCGTGTTCGGCACCGCGGGGTCCCGCGAGCAGGAGGCGGCGGCCGGGCTGGCGGAGGCCTTCGGCGAGGGGCCGGTGGTGGCGGGGCCGACGGTGTCGAGCCTGGCCGAGGCGCACCGGTCGGCCGGGGACGCGATGTCGGCGCTGCGCGCCGTGGTGGCCTGGCCCGGGGCGCCCCGCCCGGTGCCCTCCGCCGACCTGCTGCCGGAGCGCGCGCTGGCGGGCGACCCGGAGTCGGAGCGGCAGCTCGTGGAGAACATCGTGCTCCCGCTGGTGGACTCCGGCGGCGCGCTGTTGGAGACCGTCGACACCTACCTGGAGGTCGGCGGCGTGCTGGAGAACTGCGCCCGGCAGCTCTTCGTGCACCCGAACACGGTCCGGTACCGGCTGCGGCGGGTCGCCGAGCTCACCGGCCGGGTGCCGTCGAACGCCCGGGACGCGCACGTGCTGCGGGTGGCGCTCGGGGTGGGCCGGCTGGCCAAGGCGCGCGGCCTGTGGTGAGCCCCGCGTTACGCGAATTTTGTTCACATTCCGATCACGACCCGGACACAACCGACAACGATTCACCCTCGTAGGGGGCCACGGACGAGGGGCCGTTGTAGACACCCCACAACATTGGCCGCCCGAGTTCGTTCGCCGCAGCATCACGGGGACCCCCGGCGGACGTGTTCAGTAGCAAGGGTGATCGCGCTTCTCGCCCCCGGACAGGGCTCGCAGACCCCCGGGATGCTCAGCCCGTGGCTCGAACTGGACGGTGTCGAGCAACGCCTCGCCGCCTGGTCCGAGCTGACCGGACTCGACCTGGTCCGCCTCGGCACCACCGCCGACGCCGATGAGATCAAGGACACCGCCGTCACCCAGCCGCTGGTGGTGGCCGCGTCGCTGATCGCCGCCGAGGCGCTGCGGGACCGCGTCGCGCTGCCCGCGGACACCCCGGTCGCCGGGCACTCCGTCGGGGAACTCGCCGCCGCGGCCATCGCGGGCTCGCTGAGCACCGACGACGCCGTGTCGCTGGCCGCCGTCCGCGGCTCCGAGATGGCCGCCGCGTGCGCGCTGGAGCCCACCGGCATGTCCGCCCTGCTCGGCGGTGACCCCGATGCGGTGGTGGGCCACCTGGAGTCGCTCGGCCTCGACCCGGCCAACCGCAACGGCGCCGGGCAGATCGTCGCCGCGGGCCGCGCCTCCGCGCTGACCGAACTCGCCGAGGAACCGCCGGACGGAGCCCGGGTCCGCCCGCTGCCGGTGGCCGGCGCCTTCCACACCCGCTTCATGGCCCCGGCCAAGGACGCCCTGGCCCGCCACGCCGACAAGGTGCGCGCCACCGACGCCGGGATGCCGCTGCTGTCCAACGCCGACGGCGCGGTGGTCTCCGACGGCGCCGAGGTCCTCCGGCGGCTGGTCGACCAGGTCACCCGGCCGGTGCGGTGGGACCTGTGCATGGCGGCGCTCGGCGAGCGGGGCGTCACCGCCACCGTCGAACTCCCGCCCGCGGGTGCGCTGAGCGGCATGGTGCGCCGCGAGCTCAAGGGCACCCAGACCGTGGCGCTGAAGACCCCGGCCGATCTCGACAAGGCCGCCGAACTCCTCGGGAGCGCCGCATGAGCCACCCCGCCCTCACCCAGACCACCGCGCCCGGCGGCAGCGCGCTGCTCGGCTTCGGCAGCACCCAGGGCAACCGGGTGGTCACCAACCACGACCTCGCGAAGGTCGTGGACACCAACGACGAGTGGATCCAGCAGCGCGTCGGCATCGTGCACCGCCGCCTCGGCGACCCGGACCAGACCGTGGTGGCGATGGCGGTGGAGGCCGGTTCCAAGGCGATCGCCGATGCCGGGCTGGCCCCCTCCGACGTGGACCAGGTGATCGTGGCGACCTGCACGATGCCCGGCCAGATCCCCAACGCCGCCGCGCAGGTCGCCGACCAGATCGGGATCAAGTCCCAGGGCGCCTTCGACGTCAACGCCGCCTGCGCCGGGTTCGTCTACGCGCTGTCGGTGGCCTCCGACGCGGTGCGCGCCGGCTCGGCGCGCAACGTGCTGGTGGTCGGCTCCGAGCGGTTCCAGGAGTGGCTGGACTGGGAGGACCGGGCGAACTGCATCATCTTCGCCGACGGCGCCGGGGCCACCGTGGTCGGCGCGGGCGAGCGGGCCGGTCTGGGCCCGGCGGTGCTGGGCAGCGCCGGCGACCTGGCCGACACCATCTACTTGCGCGACCAGAAGTACATCTACCAGGAGGGCCAGTCGGTCTTCCGGTGGGCCACCACGCAGATCGCGCCGGTCGCCGCGCGCGCCGTGGCCGCCGCCGGGCTGGAGCTCTCCGACATCGACGTGCTGGTCCCGCACCAGGCGAACCTGCGCATCGTCGAGGCGATCGCGAAGAAGCTCCAGGGCCAGGGTGCCCGCGAGGACCTCGTGGTGGCTCGTGACATCGTCTACTCCGGCAACACGTCGTCCGCTTCGATCCCGCTGGCCATCGACCACATGCGCGCCGCCGGTGAGATCTCCAGCGGGGACGTGCTGCTGCTCGTGGGCTTCGGCGCCGGTCTGTCCTACGCGGGACAGGTCGTCGTCTGCCCCTGACGAACCGCGTCCGCGCGGCCCGAAAACCCATCTCCAGCGCAGGAACAAGGAAGGAACACCCGTGTCGAACGAGGAAATCACCAAGGGACTGGCCGGCATCGTCGAGGAGGTCGCCGGGGTCGACGCCGCGGGCGTCACCGTCGACAAGTCCTTCGTGGACGACCTCGACATCGACTCCCTGTCGATGGTCGAGATCGCGGTGCAGGCCGAGGACAAGTTCGGGGTCAAGATCCCGGACGACGAGCTGGCCAACCTCAAGACCGTCGGCGATGCGGTGAACTACATCGTCAACAAGAAATGACCACGGATGTCGTGATCACCGGGCTGGGCGCGACGACACCGCTCGGCGGTGACGTCGCGTCCACCTGGGACGGACTGCTCAACGGGCACACCGGCGTCCAGCGGCTCGACGTCGAGTGGGTCGAGCGCTACGAGCTGCCCACCGCGATCGGCGCGCCGCTGGCCGTGGACCCCGCCGAGGTGCTGCCGCGCGTGCAGCTCCGCCGGCTGGACCGCTGCGAGGCCGTCGCGCTGATCGCCGCCCGCGAGGCGTGGGCGGACGCGGGCTACGAGCTGCCCGGCGACGACGCGGAGCCGGTCGACCCCGACCGGCTCGGCGTGTCGATCGGCACCGGCGTCGGCGGGCCGCTGACGCTGCTCCAGCAGGACGACCTGCTGGAGACCGGGGGGCTGCGCAAGGTCTCGCCGCTGACCGTGCCGATGCTGATGCCCAACGGCCCGGCGGCCCACGTCAGCCTGGACCTGCGGGCCCGGGCGGGGGTCCACTCCCCCGCGTCGGCCTGCGCCTCCGGCGCCGAAGGACTGGCCAAGGGCTGGGACATGATCCGGCAGGGCCTGGCCGACGTGGTGGTGGCGGGCGGTGCCGAGGCGTGCATCCACCCGGTCACCGTGGCCGGCTTCTCCCAGGCCCGGACCCTGAGCACCCGCAACGACGAGCCGGACCGCGCCTCGCGGCCCTTCGACGTCGACCGGGACGGGTTCGTGATGGGCGAGGGCGCCGGGGTGGTCGTCCTGGAGAGCGCCGAGCACGCCGCGGCGCGCGGTGCCCGGGTCTACGGCACGCTGGCCGGGGTGGGCATCACCTCCGACGCCTACCACATCACCGGCAGCCACCCGGACGGCATCGGCCAGATCAACGCGATGCGCCGGGCGCTGCGCACCGCCGAGCTGGCCCCGTCCGACATCGGTCACGTCAACGCGCACGCGACCTCCACCGTGGTGGGTGACGTGGGCGAGGCGAACTCGGTGCGCCAGGCGGTCGGCGACGACGCCGTGGTCACCGCGCCGAAGGGCTCGCTGGGCCATCTGGTCGGCGGCGCGGGAGCGGTCGAGAGCATCATGACCGTCCTGTCGCTGCGGCACGGCCTGATCCCGGCGACCCGGAACCTGGATTCGCTGGACCCGAAGGTCGACCTCGACGTCGTGGCCGACAAGCCCCGGTACGTCGAGCAGACCGCGGCGCTCAACAACGCCTTCGGCTTCGGCGGGCACAACGTCGCGCTCGCCTTCACCCGGGCCTGACGCCCCGGGCCGCACGAGCCCACCGCTCGTGCGGCCCGCCGGCCCACCGAGCCTGTCCACCGCACCTCCCGGAGGAACACCGATGACCGCTCTCGCCACCCGGCCCGAAACCGAGCAGCAGCACCGCGATCCGCGGGATCCCGACGTCCGGCTCGAGCAGCTCCTCGACCCCGGATCGGTCGAGCCGCTGCACCCGAGGGACGGCAGCGGGATGGTCGCCGCGCGCGGCCGGATCGACGGCGCGAAGGTCATCGCGTACTGCAGCGACGGCACCCGGATGGGCGGCGCGCTGGGCTCCGAGGGCTGCGGGCACATCGTCGACGCCATCGACCTGGCGGTGCGCGAGCGCTGCCCGGTGATCGGCGTCTGGCACTCGGGCGGGGCGCGCATCCCCGAGGGCGTGGAGTCGCTGGACGGCATGGGCCAGATGTTCGCCGCGATGATCCGCGCGTCCGGTCGGGTGCCGCAGATCTCGGTGGTGGTCGGCCCGGCGGCGGGCGGCGCGGCCTACGGCCCGGCGCTGACCGACGTGGTCGTGATGGCCCCGGCGGGTCGCGTCTTCGTCACCGGCCCCGACGTGGTCCGCAGCGTCACCGGTGAGGAGATCGACCAGGAGGGCCTGGGCGGTGCGGAGGCGCACGGCGCCAAGTCCGGGGTCGTGCACGTGGTCGCCGACGACGAGCCGGACGCCTACGCGCGGGCGCGGCGGCTGGCCGGGCTGTTCGCCCAGCCGGGCCTGTTCGACCTGCACTCGGTCCAGGAGGGCCGCGACCTGCGCGGGCTGCTGCCGGACCGCCCGCAGCGGGCCTACGACGTCAAGCCGGTGATCCGGGGCCTGCTGGACCACACCGAGGACGACGACGGCACCGTGGTCGCGGCGGAGTTCGAGGAGCTCCAGGCCAAGTGGGCGCCGAACGTGGTGGTCGGGCTGGGCCGCCTCGGCGGCCGGACCGTTGGGGTGATCGCGAACAACCCGCTGCGCAAGGGCGGCTGCCTGGACTCGCTGTCGGCGGAGAAGGCGGCCCGCTTCGTGCGGATGTGCGACTCCTTCGGGGTGCCGCTGCTGGTGCTCGTCGACGTGCCGGGCTACCTGCCGGGCGTCGGCCAGGAGTGGGGCGGCGTGGTGCGGCGCGGCGCGAAGCTGCTGCACGCCTTCGGCGAGGCGGTGGTGCCCCGGGTGACCCTGGTGACCCGCAAGTCCTACGGCGGCGCCTACATCGCGATGAACTCCCGCGCCCTCGGGGCGACCGCCGTGTTCGCCTGGCCGGAGGCCGAGGTCGCGGTGATGGGCGCCAAGGCCGCCGTCGGCGTGCTGCACCGCAAGGAGCTGGCCGCCGCGCCGGAGGAGGAGCGCGAGGAGCTGCAGAACCGGCTCACCGAGGAGCACCAGCGGGTGGCCGGCGGGGTCGGCCGGGCGATGTCGATCGGCGTGGTCGACGAGGTCATCGACCCGTCCACGACGCGGCGCCGGATCGCCGAAGCCCTCGCCGCCGCTCCCGCCGGGCGCGGCGCGCACACCAACATCCCGCTCTGAACCACCTCGGTCCCGAGTGAGGGCCGCCCGTGCTCGGACGGTGCCGCTCAGCGGTCTTCTCGCGAGGACAGCCGTGACGCCGGGTACGTCGTTGGTACCTCGCCGAACGGCTCCCGGAGCGAGGGGACCGCTGAGGTTCCGCCACCCGCACCGCCACGCACACCATCGGCGAAAGCCGTCCTTACTCCCAGATGGTGCCCCTCACTCGGGTCGGCAGGGGTCGAGCAGGGCGCTGCCCGGGAAGCGGTTGATGTCGAGCCGCAGCCCGCCCTCGTCGGGGACCAGCGGGTAGACCACCCGCCAGCGGATGCAGGGCTCGGCGAGCTGGGGCGGCGCTTGCGCGGGGTCCTGGGTGCTGGTGAAGGTGAGCAGCACGCGCAACGTGCCGTCCGGGGTCCGCTCGATGCGGTGCACCACCACGTCGCTGTCGTGGGTGGTCCGGTACGCCCGCAACCACTCGTCGCGCGGCTGCTCCCGCCACTTCGCCGGGACCACCGTGGACTTCCAGCCGTCGTAGTCCCGCCCGTTGATCGCGTCGAAGTGGACCTCCAGCAGCGCGCGCACGATGCCCTGGTCGGGATGCGCGGCGGCGTCTGCGGTGAACGCCAGCCCGCCCGGGACCGGCTCCGGCGCGACCGGTTCGGGACTCGCCGGGGTGATGCCCTGGACGGACGTGCCGTACTGCTCGCGGGCGAGCAGCCCGCCGCCGATCGCGGCCGCGAGCACCAGCGCCGTCGTCGGAACGGCCCACTTCAGCCAAGAACGCACCCGCCGAGCTTCGCACACCGCCGCCGCGGCTCGTGCGGGCTCTCCCCGAAGCCGTCCCGGTCAGCCCACCCGGTGCAGCCAGGTGACCGGGGCGCCGTCGCCCGCCCGGCGGAACGGTTCGAGGGCGTCGTCCCACGCGGCGCCGAGGAGCTGCTCGACGCGGTGGGCGAACGATTCCGGGCCCCGGCTGGTGGCCGCGAGCGCGCGGAGCTGGTCCTCGCCCACCACGATGTCGCCGTTGGCGCTGGTGCAGGCGCGCCAGAGCCCCAGACCGGGTGCGTGGCAGAACCGCTGGCCGTCCACGCCCGGGCTGGCGTCCTCGGTGACCTCGAACCGCAGCATCGGCCACGCGCGCAGGGCGGTGACGAGGCGTGCCGCGGTACCCGGCTCACCCGTCCACGCGCATTCCGCGCGGAGTTGTCCGGGTGCGGCGGGTTGGGCCGTCCAGCGGAGTTCCTTCCGCCCACCGAGCGCGCCAGAGATCGCCCACTCGACGTGCGGGCAGACCGCAGACGGCGACGAGTGGACGTAGATCACGCCACCGGTGCTGCCACGGGTGCTCACTGCTGACCTCCGCTGTTCGACGAGGAACGTCTTCCCCTACGACCTCTCGAACACCGCGATCACCAGGTGCGGCGTCATTCTGCTATGCGGGTGGAACCTCCCGCCACACCAACGCGGGCATCCGCACCGGTGGCGCGGCGGCCCGGCCGGTCCCGCGGTGGCGGCCTCCGATCGGCGGTCGTCGCAGATCCGGGCAGGTGCGCGGGGGAGCGCCGACCGTCACCGCAACGGCGGCACGGCACGACGGATACCACTCGAACGGACGAACGGCGGAACCCCCGGACACGCCCGGACGTGTCCGACTACCGTGCTCCGTGGCCGCACCGGCGGCCGCGGAGAGGAGGTCGTCGTGCGACTGGTGCGGCTCGACGCCGAACCCAGCGCGGTGGGAGCCGACGTCCGCGCCGCCGTCACCGCGTGGGGCGAGGGCGAATCGGTGCTCGGCGGCGTCGCGGTGTTCGGCTGCGCCCCGCTGGGCGCACCGCGCCCGCTGGACGCGGTGCTGGTGCTGCCGCGCGGGGTGGTCGTGGTGCTCGGCGCCGATCTCGGCGAACCCGCCACCAAGCTGGAAGCCCCGCTGCGGACGCCGTGGACGGTCGACGGCTGGCCGCTGGTGCGCGACGGCGCCGCCAACCCCGGGCTGGAGGCGCTGGAATCGGCCGCCGCGCTGGCCCGGGGCCTGCAGGCGCGGGGCGTCGAACCGCTGCCGGTCGCGGCGGTGGTCGCCGTCGGCCCCTACGCCGCCCAGGTCACGCAGCCGACCACCGACCTGCACCGGGGTCTGCGGGTGCTCTCGCCGACCACGACGTCGGTGCTGGCCGCCGCCCGGGAGCTCGCCACCTACGAACGCACCTGCCCGGCCGCCGCCGCGCACCGGTTGCTGCGCGCGCTGGACGGCGGCATCGACCTCAGCGCCGCCGAGCTCGTCGCCGAGGGCTTCGCCGACACCGGCGACGACGACCTCGGCACCACCGAGACCGTCCTGCTGCCGAAGGTGCGCGCCGCCCCGCGGCGACCGCTGTCCCGCCGCCGCTCCGTCCTGGGCGGCGCGGTCGCGGCGGTGGTGCTGGCCTGCGCGGCGGTCCTCGTGGTGCTGCTGACCGGCGGGCCCGAGCCGGCAGCGCCCGCGCGGGCGGTGCGGCAGGTGGACGGGGTGGGGTTCGTCGAGCACGCGGCGCGGCGGGGCACCGACTGCGTGGCGGTGTCCTCCGGCGACGTGCAGGCCTGGTTCGCCGAGCACCCGTGCCGCGAGGTGTCCCGGGCCCGCTTCGCGACCCGGACCGACGGCCGCCCGGTGGTGGTGGCGGTGACCTCGGTGGACACCGGGGACGAGCGGTCGGCGGCGGAGTTGCGGGAACTCGCCCAGCAGCCCGGCACCGGCCAGGTCGGCGTGCCGCTCACCGGGAACGGGGCGGAGTTCGACGACGCCGCCCGAGCGGTGCAGCAGACCGGTGCGCGGGTCCGGGTGGTGCGGGCGGTCTGGGGCGACGGCCCGTCGGCGCCCGAGGACGTCGCGTTGCGCACCGCGGTCGAGCGCGGCCTGCGGCTACCGCTGTGATCAGCGCGGACCTGGTTCCTCGTCGTCGGCGCGCACCCGGGTCCACCCGCCGCGCGCCGGGGCCGCGTCGCCCGGCGGCAGCAACCGGGGCGCCTTGGTCAGGTACGGCCGGACCAGCCGGCACAGCACCAGCAGCGGCGCGAACAGCGGGACCACGGCGGTCAGCGCCGCCGCCGTCACCCCGGCGCGCAGCACGTCGCGCGGGCGCAGCCCGGAGCGCCGGTCCGGCATGCCCGCGCTGGTGAGCGAGGCGACCCAGAGCAGGGCCACGAACCCCACCAGCGTCGCCAGCGCCACCAGGATCGCGGGCTGGTAGCCGAGCCGTTCGGCGGAGAGCATCACCGCGAGCCAGCCCAGCAGCGCCGGGCCCTGCCCGCGTTCGGTGGTCGCCGCCCACAGCAGCCCGCCGAAGGCGGCCAGTCCGGCGCCGGTGTCGTACCAGGACGCCGCGAGCCGCTGCACCCACTCCCCCGCCAGCCCGGTCCGGTCGGCGAACTCGCCGAGCACGGCGAGCGCGGTGGTGTCCCGCTCCGGCACGACGAACTGGGCGACGATCCACGCCAGCGCCCACAGCGAGACGACGAAGGCGAGCACCTGCTGCCAGCGCGGCCGGTCGAGCGCGGCCCGGCACAACCGCACCAGTTCTCCCCGCTGCTGTGCTCGCACCGCACCCCGCCTCCGCCGACCGAGCGCCTCATGATGTCGGAGATCCCGCGACGGGGGAACCGCCGAGAGGTCCCCACCGCACCACCGGGCGAGACCATTCACCGGACCGGCACAGCAACCCCCGAAACCCCGGAAGCCGAGGTCGCCACCAGCAGCCGAGGCAAGGCACCCGGCGCAAGCGAGCACGCCACCACCAGCCAAGCGGCGAAGCCGCTCACGGCCCACGCACGCACCACCGCAACCACCGTCAGGCAAACGGCTTCAGCCGTTTTCGCTTTGCCCCACCCTCGCCACCGGCACCGCCGCGGGTTCTCAGCGGCCTTCTCGCGAGGACGCCCCGCCGCTGTGTATTGGCATACATGAGAAGGGGCGCCCGGAGCGAGAAGGCCGCTGAGGTTCCGCCACCCGCACCGCCAAGCAACGGGACCACCACACCCCCACCTCAAAAAGAAGAGGGGGTTTGGGCGCATTGCCCCCCTGGCGCGCACGCCGGGGGCAGCGGCCGGATCAGCCCGCCGTCGACCAGCCATTGCCCGGTTCCCGCGGTGGAGACCAGGAACCGGCCGAGCCGGTCGGTGGACAGCTGCACGGAACCCGGGTGCAGCGGGCCGGTCTCGAAGGCGACGCCGCCGCCGAGCCGCCTGCCGGTCTCCGCGTCGAAGGTGGCCACCCGGGAGTCCGCCGAGCCGCAGCTGACCGGCAGCAGCGCCGCGACGTCCCCGCCGGTCCAGGTCACCGACAGCGGTCCGCAGTCGCCGAGCACGTCGATCTCGCCCGCCGCCGCGAAATCCGCCGCTCCGGCGGGCAGCACCCGGATGCCGACGTCGCCCGCCGGATCGGCCAGGAGCACGGCGAGGCGCCCGTCCTCGGCGAGCGCCAGGTCGAGCACGGCGGTCCCGGGCGGGATGGGCACCCGCCGCTGCGCGGGGTCGGCGACCACCACCGCGCCGCCGTCGAGGTAGGCGACCCGGTCGCCTTCGGCGGTGAGCACCTGGCCGGTGGCGGTGCCGGGCAGCCTCCGCAGCTCGCCGTCGGCGCCGCCGGCGACGACGTGCCCGTCCACCAGGGCGAAGAACCGCTCGGGCGAGCCGGCCACCGGTCCGGCGGCACCGCCGTCGACCCGGCCGAGCTCCCGCTGCCGCTGCCCGGAGTCCACGTCGAACACCGACACCACGCCGAGGTCGGTGATCGCGAGGTAGCCGTGCGGACCGATGCTCACCGGGGCGGTGCGCTGACCGGTCGGGAACACCACCAGCACCAGCAGCAGCGCCGCGGTGGCCGCGACCGCGCTGCCGGCGCCGAGCAGGACCCGGCGCCGCGGCGAGCGGTGGCGGCGGGTGGCGGCGAGCAGTCGGGGCAGCGCGTCGGGCCGGGGTTCGACGTCGTCCACCGCGGCGTGCAGCAGCGCGCGCACCCGCGCTTCGTCATCGGTGACCATCGTGCCGTTCACACCCGCTTCCCGAGCAGCTCCGACAACCGCGCGACGCCGCGCGAGCAGTAGGACTTGACCGAACCCGCGCTGCATCCCATCAGCTCCGCGGTGCGCGCCTCGCTCAGGTCGGCGTAGTAGCGCAGCACGATCGCCTCGCGCTGCCGCCGGGGGAGCTGGGCCAGCGCCGCGGTGAGCACCGCGCGGTCCACCCCGCGGCCGGTGTCGTCGGGCTGGGCGTCGGCGGTCGCCAGCTTCGGCTGGTACTTCTTGGCGATCTGCCTGCGCCGCAGGGTCGAGCGGGCCCGGTTGAGCACCGCTTGGCGCAGGAACGCCAGGGCCTTGTCCGGGTCGCGCAGCCGGTTCCGGGAGTCGAACACGCGGACGTAGGCGTCTTGCACGATGTCCTCGGCCGACGCGCGGTCGTCCACCAGCAGCAGCGCGATCCGCAGCAGTTGCCGGTAGTGCTCCTGGTAGAGGGCGGTCAGCCTGTCCGTCAAGTCATCCATGGCCGTCAGCCCGTCGCCCGACCAGGCGGTCGCGGGCGCTGCGATCGACACCGTCACATCCCTGCACGACGCGCGAGATCCCCTCCACGGTTGTGACCGGACCGGAGTTTTCCGCGTTTTCCGGGCCCGGGGGAGCCTACCGGCGGTCCCCGCCGAAGATCATCGCCGTGGCCGCTTCGAGACAGACGACCGTGCTCGTCCCACCCGGCTGCACTACCGTCGGCCCCGTTGACTCGCGATGGGAGGAATACCTGATGCGGTTCGGGGTTTCGACGTTCATCACCGACGAGGGGATCAGGCCCGCGGACCTCGGGCGGGCGTTGGAGGAGCGCGGGTTCGACGCCGTCTTCCTCGCCGAGCACACCCACATCCCGGCGAGCCGGGAGTCGCCGTACCCGGGCGGTGGGGAGCTGCCGCGGATCTACTACCGCACCCTGGACCCGTTCGTCGCGCTCGGCGCCATGGCCTCGGTGACCGAGAACCTGCTGCTGGCCACCGGCATCGCGCTGGTGGTCGAGCGCGACCCGATCACCACCGCCAAGGAGGTCGCCTCGCTGGACCTGGTCTCCGGCGGGCGGGCGATCTTCGGCATCGGCGCGGGGTGGAACCGCGAGGAGATGCGCAACCACGGCACCGACCCGAGGACGCGGGGCGCGCTGATGGACGAGCGGATCCGGGCGATGCGGGCGCTGTGGACCCAGGAGCAGGCCGAGTTCCACGGGGAGCACGTGGACTTCGACCCGGTGTACGCGTGGCCGAAGCCGGTCCAGGACCCGCACCCGCCGATCTACGTCGGCGGCGAGAGCGACCGGGCCCGCGCCCGCGTCGCCGAGTACGGCGGCGGCTGGCTGCCCCGCGCGGGCAGCGGCGACCTGGCGTCGATGATCGCCGAGGTGCGCGAGCGGGCGGGCTGGCGGGTTCCGGTGTCGGTGTACTCGGCGCCCGACGACGCCGCCGAGATCGCCTCCTACGCCGAGGCCGGGGTGGACCGCACGCTGTTCCTGCTGCCGACCGAGCCCCGGGACACCACCCTCCGGCTGCTCGACGGTTACACCGCTCTGATGCGCGATTTCGGCTGATCTGTCCGCTTCCGGGCCCCGTCGACCACGCGACGTGGACGGCGGGGCCCACGCGTGTACCGACCGCTGCTTACATCCTGGTTACGTCCCGGGCACGGGGTGGACATCGGCTGGGCCGCGCCCGATGCTCGGGTCCGCGGCGCGGAGGGCGCATCGCGGCGGAACTGACCGAATGGAGTCGCGGGACGGTGGCAACGACGACGGACTCGCCGAGCGGAGCTCGGAAGCGGAGGATGAGCCCCAAGGAGATCGGCGGCTGGGTGCTCGTGGCGATCATCGGCGCGGTCGCCTGGGGCGTGATCGCGCTCAGCCGCGGGGAGGAGATCTCCGCGGCGTGGCTGGTGTTCGCGGCGCTGGCGTCGTACGCGATCGCCTACCGCTTCTACGCCCGGTTCATCACGTACAAGGTGCTGCGCGCCGACGACACCCGGGCCACCCCCGCTGAACGGCTGAACAACGCCACCGATTTCCAGCCGACCGACCGGCGGGTGCTGTTCGGCCACCACTTCGCGGCGATCGCCGGGGCCGGGCCGCTGGTCGGTCCGGTGCTGGCCGCGCAGATGGGTTACCTGCCGGGCACCATCTGGATCATCGTCGGGGTGATCTTCGCCGGTGCGGTGCAGGACCTGGTGGTGCTGTTCTTCTCCACCCGCCGCAACGGCCGCAGCCTCGGCCAGATGGCCCGCGACGAGATCGGGCCGGTGGGCGGGGTCGCCGCGCTGATCGCGGTGCTGGCGATCATGATCATCCTGCTCGCGGTGCTGGCGCTGGTCGTGGTCGGCGCGCTCCGGGGCTCGCCGTGGGGCACCTTCTCCATCGGGATGACGATCCCGATCGCCCTGTTCATGGGCTTCTACCTGCGCTACGTCCGGCCCGGCCGGATCACCGAGACCTCGGTCATCGGCGTGGCGCTGCTGATGCTGGCGATCGTCGGCGGCGGCTGGGTCGCGGAGTCCTCGCTGGCCGGGATGTTCACCCTCAGCGCCAACGAGATCACCTTCGCGCTGATCGGCTACGGGTTCATCGCCTCGGTGCTGCCGGTGTGGATGCTGCTCGCCCCGCGCGACTACCTCAGCACCTTCATGAAGGTCGGCGTGGTGGTGCTGCTGGCGGTGTCGCTGCTGATCGCGATGCCGATGATGAAGACCGAGGCGATCACCGAGTTCGCGCTCAACGGCCAGGGGCCGGTGTTCAGCGGTTCGCTGTTCCCGTTCGTGTTCATCACGATCGCCTGCGGTGCGCTGTCCGGCTTCCACGCGCTGGTGTCCTCGGGCACCACGCCGAAGCTGCTGGAGAAGGAGTCGCAGGTCCGCGTCATCGGCTACGGCGGGATGCTCACCGAGTCGTTCGTGGCGATCATGGCGCTGGCCGCCGCCTGCATCATCGACCCCGGCCTGTACTTCGCGATGAACATGCCCGCCACCGCGCTCGGCGACACGGTGGAGTCGGCGTCCCAGGCGGTCGCCGGGATCGGGTTCCAGATCAGCCCGGAGCAGCTCGCGGCGGCGGCAGCGGCGGTCGACGAGGAGACGCTGGTCGGCCGCAGCGGCGGCGCCCCGACCCTCGCGGTCGGGTTGTCCGAAGTGTTCTCGCAGGTCATCGGCGGCGACGCGATGAAGGCGTTCTGGTACCACTTCGCGGTCATGTTCGAGGCGCTGTTCATCCTGACCACGGTGGACGCCGGGACCCGGGTCGGGCGGTTCATGCTGCAGGACACGGTCGGCAACGTCTGGAAGCGCTTCGGGGACGTGAGCTGGCGGCCGGGCAACTGGATCGCCAGCGCGGTCATCGTCGGCGCCTGGGGCTACTTCCTGTGGGCCGGGGTGAACGACCCGCTGGGCGGCATCAACCAGCTCTTCCCGCTGTTCGGCATCGCCAACCAGCTCCTCGCGGCGGTGGCGCTGGCGGTGGCCACCACGTTGCTGATCAAGGCCGGGAAGGCCAAGTACGCCTGGGTGACGCTGGTCCCCTTGGCCTGGGACGTGGCGGTGACGCTCACCGCGAGCTGGCAGAAGATCTTCTCCGCCGACCCGAGCATCGGGTTCTTCGCCCAGCGGGCGGCGTACCAGGCGGCGCTGGACGCCGGCGAGACCAGCAAGGGCAGCGCCCACAGCGTCGCGGACATGCAGCAGGTGGTGGTGAACTCGACCGTCACCGGCGTGCTCAGCGTGCTGTTCGCGGTGCTGATCATCGTGGTGCTGGTCGACGCGATCCGGGTGTGGATCAAGGCGCTGCGCGCGTCCGAACCGCTGCCCACCACCGAGGAGCCCTACCAGGAGTCGACCCTGTGGGCGCCGTCCGGGCTGATCCCGACCGCGGAGGAGCGGCGGATCCAGCGGGAGCGGGAGACCGCGGGGACATGACGGTGCGAGCGGTCCTCGCCGGGCTGCGCGACGGGGTGCGCGCGGCCCGGCGGATCGTGCGCGGCGTGGTGGGCGAGGACGCCTACGAGCGCTACCTCGCCCACCACCGCGCGCATCACCCGGACGAGGCCCCGCTGCCGGAGCGGGAGTTCTGGCGCCGCCACGTCGACCGGCAGGAGGCCAACCCCGGCTCCCGCTGCTGCTGAGAACCGCCACGCGTACCACCGCACCGGTGCGGGTAGCCCGGGCCGGAAGGCCCCGGGAGGCTTCCGCTCAGCAGAAGGGCACCGTCGGCGACCGCGATGCCCCCCGGCGACAGTGTGGTGGTCCAAGCCACGGAAAGGTTCGAAACTCCATGCGCACACAGGTCGCGATCGTGGGCGGTGGCCCCGCCGGACTCCTGCTCTCCCACCTGCTGCACCTCCAGGGCGTCGACTCCGTCGTGCTGGAGCGGCGCAGCGCGGAGTACGTGCAGCAGCGGGTCCGCGCGGGCGTGCTGGAGCAGGGCACCGTCGACCTGCTCACCGAAGCCGGGGTCGGCGAGCGGATGCGGCGCGAGGGCGAGGTGCACAACGGCGTCCACATCCAGTTCGACGAGGACCGGGTGCACATCCCGTTCAAGGAGCTGACCGGGCGCGCGATCACCGTCTACGGGCAGCAGGAGGTCGTCAAGGACCTCACCGAGCGGCGCCTCGCCGACGGCGGCCGGGTGCTGTTCGAGGTCGACGACGTGCGGGTGGCGGGCGTCGACACCGACGACCCGGTCGTGCACTACACCCACGAGGGCGTCCCCCACGAGCTGCACGCGGACTTCGTCGCCGGGTGCGACGGCTTCCACGGCATCTGCCGCGACGCCATCCCGGCCGACGTGCGGACCGTCTACGAGCGGGTCTACCCGTTCGGCTGGCTGGGCATCCTGGCCGACGTGCCGCCCTCCAGCGACGAGCTGATCTACGCCAACAACGCCAACGGCTTCGCGCTGCTGAGCATGCGCTCGGCGACGATCAGCCGGATGTACCTCCAGGTCGCGCCGGAGGAATCGCTGGACCGCTGGCCCGACGAGCGGATCTGGGCCGAGCTGAGCACCCGGCTCGGCGCCCCCGGGTTCACCCTCCAGCAGGGCCCGATCTTCGACAAGAGCGTCACCGCGATGCGCAGCTTCGTCGCCGAGCCGCTGCGCTACGGCAGGCTGTTCCTCGCCGGGGACTCGGCGCACATCGTGCCGCCCACCGGCGCCAAGGGCCTCAACCTCGCGGTGTCCGATGTGGACCGGCTCGCCGAGTCGATCGCCGACTACTACCGCACCGGCAGCGAGACGGGCATCGACACCTACTCGGCCGCGTGCCTGGAGCGGGTCTGGCGGGTGCAGCATTTCTCCTGGTGGATGACCTCGATGACGCACCGCTTCGAAGGGCCCGACGCGGCCTTCGACCGCCGGCTCCAGCGGTCGCAGTTCGACTACCTGGGCCGCTCCGCGGCGTCCGCCACCACGCTGGCGGAGAACTACGTCGGTCTCCCGCTGCGCTGAGGCCGGGTGCCCCTGGTGCGCCGCACCAGGGGCACCGCGCTCACAGCAGGTCGAGCAGCGCCCGGCGCTCCTCGTCGGTGACGAACGAGGCCTGGAAGGAGTGGGCCGCGAGCTCGCGCACCGCGGTGGCGTCGAGGTCCAGCGCCCGCTGGATGCCGACGTAGTTGTCCCCGACGTAGCCGCCGAAGTAGGCCGGGTCGTCGGAGTTGATGGTGACCACCACGCCCGCGTCCAGCAGCGCCGGCAGCGGGTGCTGCTCCAGGTCCGGGACGCAGCGCAGCCGCACGTTGGAGAACGGGCACACGGTCAGCGGGGTGCGCTCCCGGGACAGCCGCCGGAGCAGCTCGGCGTCCTCCACCGAGCGGATGCCGTGGTCGACCCGCTCCACGCCGAGCACGTCGAGGGCCTGCCAGACGTACTCCGGCGGGCCCTCCTCCCCCGCGTGCGCGACCAGGTGCAGGCCCGCCGCCCTGGCCCGCTCGAAGACCGGGGCGAACGCCGCGGGCGGGTAGCCGACCTCGGCGGAGTCCAGGCCCACGCCGTCGATCACGTCCAGGTGCGGCTGCAACGCCTCCCAGGTCGCCAGCGCGGCCTCCGGGCCCTTGTCGCGCAGGAAGCAGGCGATCAGCCGGGTGGAGATCCCGAAGCGCTCGGACGAGGTGCGCAGCGAGGCGGTGAGCCCCTCGACGATCACCTCCATCGGCACGCCGCGGTCTAGGTGCGCCTGCGGGTCGAAGAAGATCTCCGCGTGCTTGACGCCCTGGGTGCTGGCCTTGGCCAGGTACTCGTCGGTCATCTCGGTGAAGTCCAGCGGGGTGCGCAGCACGTCCATCGCCAGGTAGTACAGGTCCAGGAAGGACTGGAGGTCGTCGAAGACGTAGCGGCGGCGCAGGTCCTCGACGTCGGCGAACGGCAGCTCGATCCCGTTGCGGTGGGCGCAGGCGAACACCAGGCCCGGTTCGAGCGTGCCCTCGATGTGCACGTGCAGCTCGGCTTTCGGGATCAACAACCCGGGCAACTACGACCTCCTCGTTCGGAACCGGACGCCCCAGTAGACCACGGCCGCCGGGAAACCCGTGTCGCCGGAGGAACGGGTGCGGCCATACTCGGCGGAATGGATTTCACCACCTTCGACAAGCGCGGATACCGCACCGTGGACGTCCGCGCCGGGTACGGCGAGTGGGTCTCGACCTACGAGGACACGGTCGAGGACGTGATGGACATCGCGCTGCTGGACCGGCTCCGGGTGCCGGACTGGGCCGCGGTGCGGCAGGCCGCCGACCTCGGCTGCGGCACCGGCCGCACCGGGCGGTGGCTGCGCGAGCACGGGGTGGCGTCGATCGACGGGGTCGACCTCACCCCGGAGATGCTCGACGTGGCGCGCCGCCGCGGTGCGCACCGGAGCCTGGCCGAAGCCGACGCCACCGACACCGGTCTGCCGGACGCGACCTACGACCTGGTGATCTGCTCGCTGATCGACGAGCACCTGGGCGAGCTGCCGCCGCTGTACCGGGAGGCGTTCCGGCTGGCCCGCCCCGGCGGGCTGTTCGCGGTGGTCAGCTTCCACCCGCACTTCATCATGGCCTCCGGGATGCCGACGCACTTCACCAGCCGCAGCGGCGAGGACCTGGCGATCACCACGAACCTGCACCTGATCAGCGATCACGTGGCGGCGGCGCTGGGCGCGGGCTGGCAGCTCGCCGAGCTGCGGGAGGGCGTGGTCGGCGACGAGTGGCTGGCGGTGAAGCCCCAGTGGGAGCGGTACCGCGGCCACCCGGTCTCCGCCGCCTACGTCTGGCGCCGGACCTGACCGGCCCGGAGGAAGGCCACCGCGCGGTGGCCGACCTTCAGCGAACCGACCGCCGGGAGCCCGCCCAGTGGCACCCGGCGGGCCCGGCAGCTCACCGCGATCACGGCGTCCTCGGCGAGCACGGCGGCCACGGACCGGACCAGGGCGGCCACCGGTTCGGCCGGGGCTCCGCGCCACCGGGTGAGCTCGCCGTAGGGCACGTCGGTGATCACCAGGTCCGGCCGGTGCCCCGCCACGGCCGGACGCAGCTCGGCGGGGTCGAAGACATCGGCGCGGCGGACGGCTGAACCGATTCCGCGCACCCGCGCGGCCAGCCGGTCGGCGGCGGCCACCGCCTCGCGGTGCGAGTCCTTCCCGTGGGCCCGGTGCAGCCCGGCGAGCTCGTCCCGGCGCTCGCGCAGGCCGTCGGCGGTGAGCAGCGCGAGGTTGCGGCGAGCCAGCGAGAGCGCCGCCTCGTCGATGTCCCCGGCGAGCACCGCGGCGATGCGGTCGGGGTGCAGCAGGCCGAGGGCGGTGAGCAGGTGGCCGCTGCCGCAGCACGGGTCCCAGACCACCGGCGGGCGGTCCGCGCCGTGCAGCGCGGCGGCCCGCTGGAACACCTCGTCGGCCAGCCGGACCGGGAAACCGGGCATCCCGGGGGCCGAGCGCAGCACCTTGCCGCCCGCCAGGTCGCCGTGGTCCTGGCGATCGGTCGCGTAGCGGTACACGGCTCCCCCGGGGCTCGGATACGTCGGCCCGAGACTAGCCGGATCAACGCGCCGGGCAGGCGGGGGCGACGGCGGTGCGGGCGGCGGGCGGCGGATCGACCGGTTCCGCGGCGTCGGCCAGCGCGGCGGAGAGCAGGACCGCGGTGAACATCATCGTTTTGAACAACATTCGACGTCCAGACGAGCCGGGGATGTCCGCCCCCGAGTCAACCGGACCACCGGGCCGGCGGCCCGGGTCGAAAGTCCCGGGTGACCGGGGAAAACGGGCCACCGGGCGGAGGTACCCCGCTGATCGCGGAGCGGGTGATGTTGGTACTCTTGACGTGCAGCGCAGATCGTCGGTCAACGACGACAGGACATCCCGGCGCCCGCGAAATCCGAAATGTATTCATCCAAATGAACGGAACCGCACGTTCCGATCAGGAATGGGTAACGATTTCCGACACGCCGCGGAACGCTCCCGATCCCGCTCGCGGGTCGCGGTGGCAGCGCGGATGATTCTGTCCAGGTCGGAGCAGCCGCGGAGCCGGACGATCAGCCGAGCGCTGAACGAGACTTGTTCGTTATGCGTTGAACGCAACGGGACTCCCGCTGCTCTCCGTCTCCGGAGCAGCGGTGCACGCAAGGGAGACTGACACGAGGACGGGGGAAGTCAGATGTCCGCACCAGGGATCGGCAAAGAACCACAGCTCGCACTGCCCGACATCTCGGCGATCACCAAGTTGCCGAAGCCGGTCAAGGCTCTGGTGTACTTGATCATGCTGGCGGTGCTGACCATCGCGACCATCGGCGCGCTCGGCGCGACGATCGCGATCATCGGGCAGCTCAGCGGGGCGTTCAACATCTTCGCGATGTTCAGTTGACGGCGGTCGAGCGACGGGGCCGGTGACCCACGGGGCACCGGCCCCGTCGCTGCGCACAGCCCGACCCGACAGCCCCGAGGACGCCGCACCTCGCTACGATTCCCCGTACTCGCGGAGCCGGGGGCAGTAGCTCAGCAGGTCAGAGCAGCGGACTCATAATCCGTCAGGTCGTGGGTTCAAGTCCCACCTGCCCCACTCCGCGCCTGATCGGAAAGGGTGGCGACGATCCTCCCAAGATCATCGCCACATCTTTTCCACACCTTATTTCCCGAACCACTCAACCTCGCTCAACGCCTCAGCGGCCTTGCGGCTCGTGACCCGCCTGCCCATGTAGACGTCCTGCGTCGTCGACACCTTCGAGTGCCCGAGCTGATCAGCGATCTCCCGAGCGGTCAACCCCGCCCCGTCGAGCACGGTCGCCACCGACTTCCGGAAGGTCTTGAAGGTCACCCACGGGTACTCGGCCTCCGCCCGGAACTCCCGCCAGCGCGCGAGCGTGTTGTGCTTGTCCCGCAGACCGCCCTTGGTGTTCGGGAACACCGGGCCGTCCAAGTCGTCGAGCGGCACCCCGAACCGCTCCGCCAGCCGCGCGCGCCGATCGCGGAGCATCGAGACCAGCCCCCGCTGGGCCTCGTAGTGAGGAACTTCGGCATGACCCCATGCCGACATCGAGCTAGTCGCCTGGGCGAGCGTCCGAGAACCGGCGTGGTCGCTCTGCTGAGTTGGTCACTGAGCAACCTCAAGCTGGCGCCGTCGGCACAGCTGCCATAGCACCTCCCCGGCTTGTGGTCTAGCGCAGGGAAGTTGGTTCGCAAGTTCGCGGCTTCTCGATGAGCGACGCGGAGGGACCGCAGCGGTGCACTCTACGCACTGAACAGCGACAAGACGTTCCCCGCCCAAGGCTCAAGGTCGATCAGTTGCTTTTGTAAACCCCCCTGTTCATGGGAGGGCCCGCATCGAACCACCGAAGAAGACAATCCCGGCCAAGTAATCCACGGGTTCGGGTTCGACCCCTGGGCCCCCATTCTCCCGCTGGCCAGAAGCCCGAGGAATGCCAGTCGGATCGAAGTTCGCCAACTTCCCGACGCCGGCGACGGCACCACGCAGGCCAAGGTCTCAACGCTCGCGCGGTACCGCTGCCCATACCGAAGTACGTATCGAGGGTTATCAACACGCGCGAGCGGCCCACGCTGATCGGCGATCAGCCGAGCCGTCAACCCCGCTTCCTCCACGACTGCCGCGAGCAACGCCATGGGTAGAGATGCCGACGGAACGCCGAGGCAGTCGGCGACGTCGGCCGGTCCACAGAGGTTGTGGTCCTGGCTCAGTCTTTCCTTTGGTCTGGTAGCGGTACCGCATGGGCGTGTGCGTTTGCGTTCGCCAATGCGCGGCCGATCCGCACTCTTCGTTGGTGGGTGACCGACCGCGGTCAGGTGTGAAGTCCACCGCTCAGGTCTGAATCGCCGATATGGTTGTCTCGCTTGGGACCAACGACAGGTTTCGTGACGGAGGGGGCAACTATGAATCCCGCTATGGAGTCGACGCCGAGTATTGATTACGAGTCGTATCCGGCGCTGTTTCAGGCCGCTGATGCCGCGTCGTCGCGCGGACAGCGGACGTACCTGCGTGCCGTGCGAGCACGATTGATCTTATCGGTGCTGGCTGCAGCTTCGGCGGCGGTCACCCTCCGAGTGGGTGCAGCCGACATCGCTGCTGTCTCTACAGCGTTGCTGTTCGTCAGCGCTTTAGCCACTGGCATGTTCATCCTGCATAACAGGCCGGACAAGGCGTGGTATGCGGGACGCGCTCTGGCAGAGTCCGTCAAGACGCTCACTTGGCGGTACACCGTGGGCGGAGCCCCTTTTCCTCGGAGCCTGACCGCTACTGAGGCGAATCGTCGATTCATCGATCGGCTGGATGCACTGCGCGCTGAAATTGCTGCCGTGCACATTCTTCCGAGCGCAGGTTCGATGATTTCCGATCGTATGCGCGAATTGCGTTCCGCACCCTTGAAGGAAAGGCGCAAAATCTACCTGTTCGGCCGGATACACGACCAACAAGTTTGGTACAGCGGTAAGGCGCAATACCATCGACGGCGGTCCGGGGTGTACCAGGTTGTGATGCTCTGCCTAGAGGTAGTCGGCATTGGTGGAGCCTTGGTCAAGGCCTTTGGGTTCGTCTCGTTCGACCTCGCCGGTATAATCGCGGCATGCATCGCCGCATTTGCGGCGTGGACAGCCACTCGGCAACATGCCACTACTGCCAACGCCTACATCGTTGCGAGTCATGAGCTCGGAGCCATCTGGGAGCGGCTTCGTGAGGACACCGACGAGAATTCTTGGGCTGGCGCCGTCGCTGATGCGGAGGCAGCGATCAGCCGCGAGCACAGCACCTGGCGCGCGTCCCACGGAGAATGAGTCCGCACGACCAAGCGCACCATAGTGCTCAGGGAAAGCCGAGGGGGATGCCCACGTGGGCGCCCTGCCCGAGCGGCCCAGCGAGCTACTACTGACGTGGCCCGTTCCATTCGCGGACGTTCTGGTTGCTCATCCTACTGCCGAACGTGGCGGCGCCAAGGCGCTGCGGCCCCGGGCGGTGCAGCCACTCAACGCCCGGGGCCACCACGCATGCGGGCGACCCGGTCGAGCGCTCCGGCGGCGTCGGATACACCACCATCTCGGACCTGCGACCTCTGCGGAAGAATTGCTGCACGTCGCCGGGCCGCGACATGTACCGGCACACCAGTGCTGGCGTTGCGATTTACGCCATGTCAGAACGGAGGAACATTAGGCCAATTCTTTGCGATCTGCCTGCTCGCCCACTCGGAAAGCTTCTTGGAAACGTCCCGGTGTCCCACTATTTCGCGGAGATCGTCGGGTTTAACTCTGTCCACACTCGCAAGATGCTCAATGAAATCTAAAAGGAACACTAGGTCGCGGGCTTCCGGAGTGCGGCGGCTCCCGCGCACAGAAGGCGCTTCAGCGAATTGGCGAAAACTTCGCTTAACCTCCTGCATCTCTTCGATTATTTCCGCAATGCCGCGAGCTTCGAAATCGTCCGATTGTCGCAAGCTTTGTATATTCATAGTGTACGTGAGTGGCGTCTCGACAGGATTGCCGTTTCTGATGGAATCCACCATTCCAGCCAAAGATTTCTTTGCATTATCAACAGAATCCAAATCGCGGTGGTCGACAAATACAGTCCGCAATCCCTGAATGTCAAACGGAAGCGATTGCCCTTCGGCTATCAATTGAATGAATGGCTTAGCTACCGCATGACGAATGGCTAATTCATAGAAAACATTCGCGTTGTGGTCAGTCAGGTCGGCAATAACAAGGTCACTATTCAGCAATCCATCAATAATCTGTGACGTGATAGTGCCCGACTGATCTAACTGATCAGCCCTTGTGACGGAGTAATTGAGAGGCGTCAGCGTTGCGCTCACTATGTGTCGGAATATCTGATTGCTTCTCTTCCGTTCCGCTGAATCAGGATCCCCGACAGGGCAAATATAGAAGCACGTCTCAGTTCCCATGGCTCCATTCCCACTGCTATCCGCATCCAAGTTTCGTCGCGAGGAACCTAGGATGCGGCTCCCGCCGAGATGGGATCCTACTCGAATCCATCGGCACTGTGTATCCGTTCAGCTATTGAGCGCTGTAACTGCACCGTCCGTCCACTATCGACGGCTGACCATGCTGCGGGGCGGCACCGAAGTGAGCCACATAGCTAGAACCGGCGCCAGCGTCCGACACTTCTTTCCGACCGGTGAGCTCGCACTACCACGCGCCCGCCCCTGTACTCCACAAACCTCCACAAGCGAGGCCATAGGTTCACAAACGACGGTCCCCAACGAGTCTTCCCTACCGCGAACACCACTCGTCGCTCGATACGACGTGCCGCAATGTTGACCATCAGCGAACGCCCGTTTCTAATCCGCGGCTTCGAGGTGCTCACCTGAGTGAGCATTTAGGAGCCCTGGTAACCACCTTGCTGGGATGCTCACCGAGCAGCCCTGAGTTGATACCGTCGGCACGTCACCGTAGCGCCTCTCGCCTGGGCTTGACTGCCTCAAAGCAAGATCATCGCCACACTACATCCCGCGAACAGCGACAGACGCCCCGAACGACGTCAACGCCCGACATGTGCGTTCGTGAACTTCGCTGACCACGGCGGATGGCGGCAAACAACGCTCAACCGAGCTCATGAACGTCAGGTCGTGGTTTCAAGTCCTACCGTGCCTCACTCGGCGTGCGATCAGAAACGACGGTGACGATCGGTTGACAATCCGCACCCCGATGTCGCTTTTTACTCCGCACCGCGCGAACGGACCACGGTGGTGCCCGCTGTGGTAGCAATCCGCGGCGGGGTGGATCGATGCAGTTCCCGGACGGCTTTACCGCCGGGCGCTCCGGGGATTCTCTGAATGCATCGAGCCGCGGCCGAGCCGGGACCGCTGCGCCTCGCGGAGAGGAGATCGACGTGATCGTCGCGACCAGGCTCGCGGTCCTCGCGGCAGCCGCGCTGCTCCCCCTGACGGCCGCTCCGGCGGCCTCGGCCCAGCAGGAGATCTTCTTCGACGACTTCTCCGGTTCGGGCATCGACCGCTCCCGGTGGACGGTGGAGGTCACCGGGGAGAACTTCGGCACCGTCAACTCCGAGCAGCAGGCCTACATCGATTCGCCCGAGACGCTCTACGTCGACCAGAACGCCGCGGGAGCCCAGAACGGCGCCCTGGCCATCCACCCCCGCTACCGGCCCGGCCACCAGGCCCCGGACGGGCGGACCTACGACTTCGTCTCCGGCCGGCTCAAGACGCAGGGCAACTTCGACTTCACCTACGGCACGTACTCGGTGCGGCTCAAGCTCCCCGAAGGCGCGAACGCCCCCGGCCTGTGGCCCGCCGCGTGGGCGCTCGGCAGCGGCATCGGATCCGGCACCCCGTGGCCGGACTGCGGTGAGATCGACCTGATGGAGCACGTCGGCGAGCCGTGGACGAGCACCGCGCTGCACGGTCCCGGCTACTCCGGGGACACCCCGATCACCGGCAGGCAGGACTTCACTGGCACCGACCCCGGCGGCTGGCACGTCTACTCGGTGAACTGGCAGCCGGACGGCATGACCTTCTCCGTCGACGGCACCGCGTTCCACCGGGTCGACCGGGCGCAGGTGGAGCAGTACGGCCGGTGGGTCTTCGACGACCCCCAGTTCCTGATCCTCAACTTCGCCCTCGGCGGCACCTTCCCGCACGGCGTCAACGGCGTCACCGAGCCCTACTTCGGCCTGCCGCAGAGCTCGGTGGACCGCGTCGCCGCGGGCAGCGCCCGCTACCTCGTCGACTGGGTCCGCGTCGAGCAGTGAGCCACCCGGCGTCGTCCGCCGGGGTCGCAGCCGCAGCTCAGCCGAGGAGGGTGCGGGCTCCCTGGAGGGTCATGAACGCGCCGACCGCGAAGAACAGGACCGCGGCGCCGATCTGGATGGCGCGTTCGGGGAGCTTCTTGCCGAGGAGCTTGCCGAGCACCACGGCGATGCCGTCGGCGACGACCATGCCCACCGTGGAGCCGATCCACACCGCGAGCCAGGCCAGCGAGGTGGCCGAGTAGTTGGCGCCGACGGTGATCGTGGCGAGCATCGTCTTGTCGCCGAGCTCGGCGACGAAGAAGATCGTGGCCACCGCGATGAACGCCGAGCGGGTGCGGCGGGCCGCCGTTCGGCGCTCGTCCTCGGCCGTGAGCTCGTCGCCGCGCAGGGTCCAGGCGCCGAAGAACAGGAACGCGAGCCCGGCGATCAGGGTAATCCAGTCGGTCGGGAGCGCGAGGCCGAGGACCTCGGCGATCAGGACGCTGACGCCGTGCACCGCGACGGTGGCGGCGGTGATCCCCGCCAGCACGGTGAGCGCGCGGTAGCGGGTCGCCAGGGAGAGCGCGACCAATTGCGTCTTGTCCCCCATTTCCGCGATGAAGATGGCGACCGCGCTCACACCCAGAGCGGTGGCGAATTCCACGTGAACCCCTTTTTCCAGCGCGGCCGGGCAGCATTCGCCCCGACCCGCGTTCCAGCACCGGGCCGAAGGTCTCGTCCGCCCCGAAGGAGGCTCGCGCGGCCGGGACCACCTGCGTCGATGCGGGATCCACCGTGTCGACCGCGCGAATTGGGGACTACTCCCCTCCGACGCGAGCGACCTTACCGAAGCCTTTCGGCGAACAGCAACGATCCGCAATTCCGACGCGGAATTCCAACCACGGCCAACGATTCCGTTCGGCGCCCCGAAGAAGAATCGTCGGCGATTCGTCCGCGCGGTTTTCGCCGCGGGACAGCTCCTCCTGCGGGAGGGCACCCCGCTGTGGTCGGTCCGAAGGAGCCGTGGAGCGAGCTGTGGCCATGCGCCGGATCGGCATCGTCGACGACCCGCCCGGCGTACGACCGGAGTCGTAGACCGGTCGGGCCCGCGGGTTGATCTCGGGCGTCCTCCCGGCTGGCTACTCTGGCGCGATGCGACGGCTGAACCGGTGGTTCAGGGAGCACCCGATGACCGGTGACTCCCTGCTCGCGGCGGCGCTGTTCCTACCTCAGGTCCTGGAAGGGTTCTCGGGCTTCGCGGCCCGCAGTCGAGCCGGGGTTCCCGAATACCTGGTGCTGAGCGCGCTGCTGGTGGCTCCGCTGGTGGTGCGCCGCCGGTGGCCGGTGGCCGGTGCCGCCGCGACGCTCGTCGCGTTGGCCCTGCTGGTGCTGCTGCAGAGCCCGTGGCCGCTGCGGGCCGCCCAGCTCGCCGCGTGCGTGTACCTCCACACCCTCGTCGTGCACGTCGGCCGGGGCGTGGCGGCGGGGTACGCCGGAGTGATCGGCGTCGGGGTGGGCGTCGAACTCGCGCGAGCGGATTACCAGCCGGTCCAGAAGGTGTGGGTGGCGCTGTTCTTCCTGCTGCTGGCCGTGGTGAGCTGGGTGCTCGGCGAGCTGGCCGTGGCCCGGCGCGCCGAGGTGGCGCAGCGGGTGCACGCGCTGCGGGTGGAGCGCGACCACCAGGCCCGGATCGCCGTCGCCGAGGAGCGCAACCGCATCGCGCGGGAGATCCACGACGTGCTGGCGCACTCGGTGAGCGTGATGGTCAGCCAGGCCGACGGCGCCCGCTACGCGTTGCGCGGCAAGCCGGAACTCGCCGAGCAGGCGTTGCGCACCATCGGCAGCACCGGCCGCGAGACGCTGACCGAACTGCGGCAGCTCCTCGGCGTGCTGCGCGCGGACACCGATCGCGAGGACGCCCCGCAACCGACCGCGACCGCCGTGCCGGACCTCGTCGACCGGGTGCGGGCGCTGGGCAGCCCGGTGTCGCTGGAGGTGGTGGGCGACCTCGGCGCGTTGCCCACCGGACCGGGCCTGGGGGTGTACCGGATCGTGCAGGAATCGCTGACCAACGCGCTCAAGCACGGCGCGGGCGGGATCGCGGTGCGGCTGGAGCACGACGGCGCGGCGGTCACCATCGACGTGCGCAACCTGATCGGCCCCGGGACGGCTCCGGTGCCGGGCGGCAACGGCGTGATCGGGATGCGGGAGCGCGCCACCGCCTACGGCGGCGAGCTGGCGGCCGGACCGGAACCCGACGGCGACTGGCGGGTCCGAGCGGTGGTCCCGGTGGGCGTTGAAGGCGTCCCCGCCACCGGCGCGCGGTGAGGTGCTAGGCGCGCATCGTCTGGAGGACCCGCTTCAGGTGCCTGCCGTCGCCGCGCGGTGTCCCGCCGGACGGCGGGCGACGCATCAACCTGGCCCGGCGGTGTCCTGGTCGTCCCCGATCCGCGCGAGGACCCGATCGCTGAGCACCACGTCGTGGGGTAGCCGTGCGAGCTCGGCCGCGTCGACGACGATCCCGTGCCGCTGGGCGACCCGCCTCAGATCGGCCCAGTGCGCCGCTGCCTCGGCGTCGTAGGAGCGGCCGTCGGGCGGTTCGTCCGGTCCGACCACCACGCGCGCCGTCTCCCGCATCTGCGCCGCTGAGGCCGTGGTCCAGCCGCCCGATTCAGCCCACCCGCGGTCGTCGAGCAGCACCACCCGGCTTCCGTCGACGAGCTCCGCGACGTGCCGCGCCGAAACGGAGATCGTGGTGCCGTCGCCCTGGTCGTCGGCTTCGACGAACGTCACCAGACGGGCCACAGCGGACATGCGTTCCTCCCCCGCGAACGCGAGTTGGGGATGCCGACGACTGTCGGCATCCCCAACTCGCACTGCGATTTCGCTTCGGGAAGCTCCTCCGACTGGACTCGAACCAGTAACCCTTCGGTTAACAGCCGAATGCTCTGCCAATTGAGCTACGGAGGAATGTTCTTCGTTCATCAGCCCTTGACGTGCTGACGGGAACTACTCTAGACCATCCGCTCGAGCGGGTTCCACCCACCCCCTCGTTCATGATCGTCGCAGGTCACGGACGGTGCGCCACGGCGAAGACCCGGCGGAAGCCGAACCAGGTGGTGCCGTCGGCGCGGCGCGGGTGGGCCTCGCGCAGCAGCGGGGCGAGCTCGGCTCGGAAGTCCGACCACTCGGCGTCGTCCAGCGCCGCGCGGACCGGGCGCAGCGCGGTCCCGCTGACCCACTCCAGCACCGGGTCGGGTCCGTGCAGCCGGTGCGCGTAGGTGGTCTCCCAGGCGTCCACCTCGGCGCCGAGGTCGGCGAGCACGTCCGCGTACCCGGTGGCGTCGAGCACCGAGCCGGCGTCCAGCACGCCCTCGACCCGGCCCCGCCACCGCTCGCGGCCGAGCACCTCGTGGATCGCCCGGTAGGACGGGGAGCCGAAGTTCCCGGGCACCTGGAAGGCGAACCAGGCCCCCGCGGGCAGGGCGGGGATCCACCGGTGCAGCAGCTCGACGTGCTCCGGCACCCACTGCAGGACGGCGTTGCACAGCACCACGTCGGTGTCCGGGGCCGGGGACCAGTCGCGCACGTCGAGCAGCCGGGCGCGCACCCCCCGCTCACGAGCGGCGGCCACCATCTCCGGGGAGGCGTCCGAGGCGTCCACCTGCGCCTCCGGCCACCGCCGCGCGAGCAGGCCGGTGAGGTTGCCCGCGCCGCACCCGAGGTCCGCGGCGCGCCGGACCCGCTGGGCTCCGACCCGGGCCAGCAGGTCGTGCGCGGGCCGGTCCCGGTGGTCGGAGAAGGCCAGGTAGTGCCCCGGATCCCACATCACTCGGCCTGGCGCAACCGCTCGGAGACCTGCGCGGCGAAGTCGGCCAGCACCGCGGGGTCGGTGCCCTCCTCGGCGCGCACCTGGAGCACGATGCCGTCCTGGCCGGGCACCTTGCGCTGCACGAACCACGCGCCGCCACCGGGGAGCTCGCGGTGGTGCCGGGACCGGATCGAACCGGTGACCCGCTCGTGCACCACCTCCGGCACCCGCCCCGGATCGGTGAGCCGGAAGCGCTGCGGGGCGTGGTCGCGCAGCAGCACCGCGTCCCCGGCGGTCCCGGTCTCCGCCGCCTCGATCAGCACCAGCAGGCCGTCGTCCCAGGTCGCCTTGCTGATCAGGTGCCAGCCGACGCGCCGCCCGGCGGGCAGCCACAGCCCGAGGCGGGTGGCCAGCAGCGGGCCGTCCGCGGCGCGCCCGACCGCCAGCACCTGCTCATCAGCGGCCAGCTCCCCGGCGAAGTCCGCGGGCACCTCCGCGGTGCCGCTCAGCCGGTCCAACAGCCGACGTGCCCACGTCCTCATTCCAGTCCGCCCATCGCCTGATCGAGCAACGCCTTGCGGTACCCCTCCAGCGCCACCAGGTCGCCGAACAGGGCGTTGTACTCCTCGGGGTCCTCCAGCGGCGACATCCGCTGCACCTTCGACTTGATGTCGGCGATCTGCCTGCTCACCAGGCTCTCCTGCAACCGGGCCAGCACGGCGGAGACGTAGCGGGCGTCGTCGGCGGACTTCATGTCCATCGGCTCCACCGCGAGCTCGGTGAGCAGGCTGCGCCCCACCTGGTCGGTGCAGTGCTGCGCGATGGCGTCGACGAACGCCGGGCCGCTGAGCCCGGACGCGGTGCCCCCGGCCGCCAGGACCGCGCCGTGCAACGCGGCGTAGGCGGGCTCGGTGAACGCCTCGTCCGGCAACGCGTCGTAGAGCGGACCGGCCAGCGCCGGGACCTGCAACGCCGCCTTCAACGCCTCGCGCTGCTGCCAGCGCGGATCGTGCCGGGGCGGGCGCTTGGGCAGGTCCGCGTCGAGGCCCAGCGGCTGCTGCGCCTCCTGCCTGCGCGGGCGGCGCTTGGTCTTGACCGGGGCGCCGGAGGACTCGCGGACCCGGCGGACCACCTGGTTCTCGTCGTTCCAGCCCGCCCACCAGGCCAGCTTCACCGCGTACCCGTCCCGGCTGGCCGGGTCCTTGATCTGCGCGACCAGCGGCACCGTGCGCTTGAGCGCCGCGACCCGGCCGTCCACCGAGTCCAGGTCGTGCTCGGTGAGCAGGCTGCGGATGGCGAACTCGAACAGCGGGCGCCGCCGGGCCACCAGGTCGCGGACCGCGGCGTCGCCCTTGGCCTGGCGCAGTTCGCAGGGGTCCATCCCCTCCGGGGTGATGGCCACGTAGGTCTGGGCGGCGAACTGCTGCTCGCCGTCGAACGCCTTCAGCGCCGCCTTCTGCCCGGCCTCGTCCCCGTCGAAGGTGAAGATGACCTCGCCGCGGAAGACGTCGTCGTCCATCATCAGCCGCCGCAGCACCGAGATGTGCTCGTCGCCGAAGGCGGTGCCGCAGGAGGCGATCGCGGTGGGCACCCCGGCCAGGTGCATCGCCATCACGTCGGTGTAGCCCTCGACGACCACGGCCTGCCTGCGCTTGGCGATCTCGCGCTTGGCCAGGTCGATGCCGAACAGCACCTGGGACTTGTTGAAGATCGGCGTGGCGGAGGTGTTGACGTACTTCGCCTCGATGGGATCGTCGTCGAAGATCCGGCGCGCGCCGAAGCCCACCACGTCACCGGAGAGGTCCTTGAGCGGCCACAGCAGCCGCCGGTGGAACCGGTCGATCGGTCCGCGCCTGCCCTCCTTGGCCAGCCCGCCCTTGATCAGCTCGTCGAGCTCGAACCCCTTGCCCAGCAGCAGCTTGGTCAGCTTGTCCCACCCGGAGGGGGCGAACCCGCAGCCGAACCGGGTGGCCGCCGCCTCGTCGAAACCGCGTTCGGCGAGGTACTCGCGGGCCTTGAGCGCCTCGGGCGAGCGCAACTGCTCGGCGTAGAACTCGGCGGCCAGCCGGTGCGCCTCGACCATCCGGGCGCGGGTCCCCCGGTCGCGCTGCGGTCCCGGTCGGCCGCCCTCGTAGGTCAGCCGGACGCCGGCGCGGTCGGCGAGCTGCTCGACGGCCTCGACGAACCCGACGTGCTCGCTCTTCATCAGGAAGGCGATCACGTCGCCGCCCTCGCCGCAGCCGAAGCAGTGGAAGGTGCCGTGGCTCGGGCGCACGTTGAACGACGGGGTCTTCTCGTCGTGGAACGGGCACAGGCCCTTCTGCGCACCACCGCCGGCGTTGCGCAGGGCGACGTACTCGCCGACCACGTCGTCGATCCGGATGCGCTCGCGTACCTCGGCGATGTCGCTCTCCCGAATCCTCCCTGCCACGCCCCCAGCATAGGGGCTGCGGGATCGACTCCGGTGCGCCGTCCCCGGTGCGGCAGAATCGGTGCGGTGACCACCAGCGACGCCGCCCTGGCCGCCGAGTTCGACCGGCATCGGGGCAGGTTGATCGGCATCGGGTACCGGCTGACCGGCTCGATCGCCGACGCCGAGGACGCGGTGCAGGAGGCCTGGCTGCGCCTGGCGGGGACCGACCGCGCGGGCGTCCGCGACCTCGGCGGCTGGCTGACCGCCGTGGTGAGCAGGCTGTGTCTGGACCGGATGCGCTCGGCCGCGGTGCGCCGGGAGCGCTACGTCGGGCCGTGGCTCCCGGAGCCGATCGTGACCGCCCCGGACCCCGACCCGGCGGACCTGGTCGCCGACCGCGACGACCTGCGGATGGCGGCGCTGCGGGTGCTGCACGAGCTGCCGCCCGACCAGCGGTTCGCCTTCGTGCTGCACGACGGCTTCGACGTGCCGTTCAGCGAAATCGCCGAGCTGCTGGACTGCGCGGTGGCCACCGCGCGGCAGCACGCCTCCCGGGGCCGCCGCCGGATGACCGACGCCGCACCGGCCGAACGCGCACCGCTGCCGGTGCAGCAGGAGGCGCTCGACGCGTTCCTCACCGCGGTGGCGTCCCGGGACGTGGCCGCGATCGGCCGGGCGCTGCACCCGGACGCGGCGGTCTACGGCGACAGCGGTGGCCGGGCCCGGACGGCGCGGCGTCCGGTGCTGGGCCGGGAGAAGGTGGCGCGCTTCGCCGCGGGGCTGGTCGGCAAGTACGGCGATGAACTGCTCGCCGGCACGCGTCCGGTGCTGGTCAACGGCGACCCGGGTCTGCTGGTCCCCGGCACCGGCGAGGCGGCGCCCCGGGTGCTGGCGGTCGCGGTCCGCGACGGCCTGGTCGCCGACCTCTTCGACGTCGTCAACCCGGACAAGCTCACCCGGGTCCGCTGGGACGTTCACCCGCAAGAGTGGTGAGTGAGGGGCACCCTGTACCAAGTCACGTGGTACAGGGTGCCCCTCACCTGGCAAAAGTTCACCCAGGTGGGTGCTGGTGGGGTCGGGTGTTCAGGGCATCGGGGCCCGGCAGGCCTCGCCCGAGGTGAAGCCCTGGGCGGTGATGCCCAGCGCGTGGTTGAACCGGGTGCGCTGGTTCTCCAGCGCGATCAGGTGGGTCAGCTCCACCGCTCCCGCGCGCCCCAGGCGGCGCTCCAGCTCGGCGACCTGCTCGTCGGTGACCCGCATCGGCAGCGCGGTCATGGCGTCGGCGTACTCGATCACCAGGCGGTCCAGCTCGCTGAACGCCGCCGAGTTCCGGTAGTCGTCGATCTCGGCGAGCCGGTCGAGGTCCAGGCCCTCGTTGCGCTGGAGCATGGTGCCGAAGTCCACGCACCAGGAGCAGCCCAGCGCGGTGGCCACCCGGTAGACGGCCAGTTCCCGCACGGCGGCGGGCAGCACCGTCGCCGCCTTTTCCACGGCCAGCTCCGCGACCCCGGACGCCAGCATCAGCTTGCGGTGGTGCGCCAGGACGGCCAGCGGTTCCAGCACCGCGCCGTACTTGCGCGCGCACACCCGGTACACCCAGCGGGTCAACCGGTCGGCCCGCGCCGCGGGCACCAGCGGAATCCTCGGCATGATCGCCTCCTCACCCTCGCGCCCGCCCGTCGCGGGCGCTCACCGGGAGGACGAGGTGGCCGTGCCGGACGTGACAGGCCGGACGTGACAGGTCAGCTCGGATCCACCACGCGGGCGAGGAAGTACAGCGCACCGCTGCCCTGGTGCCGCACCAGGAACAGGAACGGCCGGTCGACCACCACCGGAATCGGGTCGGGTTCGGACACCACGGCGGTGAGCCGCATCATCGCCGCCGTCGCGGCGGCGCCCTCCAGCCCGCTCTCGTCGATCCGCAGCACCGCTTGGTGGATCATCGTGGAGATCCGCAGCGGGGCGTCGGTCAGCGGGGAGAAGTCGGCGGCCGGGGTGAACAGCGCGCGCACCCCGAGGGCACCCAGCGGGCGTTGCAGCTCCGCCTCGCCGGTGGCCTCGAAGCGGGGCAGCGACAGCTCCACCCGCTGCGGCTCGACGGCGTCGAGCAGGGCGCCGAGCGCGGCGCCGTCCAGCCCCGCCTCGGTCCCGGCCAGCTCGCCGTCGGGCAGCAGCACCAACGCTTCCACCCCGCCCGTCGCGGGCAGCGACACGACCTGCCAGCCGTCCCGGGCGGCGTAACCGGTGCGGCGGGTGAACCGCATGGTCGGCACCTCCCGGTCGCCGCCCGGGGCGTGGAAGGTGCGCTCGGCGGTGGCCGCGCGGTCGAAGGCCTCGCGCCAGGAGGTCTTCAGGTACAGGGCGTTGACCAGCGCCGCGACCGTCTCGGAGTCCACCGCCTCGGGCGGCAGCAGCTCCGGGATCAGACCGCGGGTGGTCTCGGCGACGTCGTCGTTGATCTGCTCGCGGGCCTTCTCCGGTTCGGCGCGGAACGGCGCGTTGCGCAGGGCGTTGCCCGGCCAGTCCGCCAGCGCGCGCAGGTAGGACTCCTGAACCGGGAGCTCCTCGTGCGCGTAGAGGGTGTTGGTCACCGCCAGCACCGGCTCGTCGGCCCCGGCGGCGGCCTCCAGCTCGGCGGCGCGGGCCAGCCGGTCGACGACGGCGGGCAGCTCGCCGCGCAGCGCCGCGACCAGCTCCGCGCGGGTGTCCCCGGCCGACGCCGCGGCGGCCAGGCCGAGGGCGCTGGCCACGGAGTACGGCGACCAGCAGAACGGTTGGTCGGCGGCGGGGGCCAGGCGGTGGTGCAGGGACGCGCTGAAGGCGAGGTGGTCGCTCACGGGCCGCTCCAGGTGATCGCTCGGGCTGCCGCCGAGTCTGCCAGCTCCGGCGCCGCTGCGGGGCCCGGCGCCGGTGCCTCACCAAGCGCTCAGCGCAGCGTCTCCTCGATGTCGGACAGGCCCATCAGGCGCAGTTCCTGGATGATGTAGCGGGCGGCGCGCTCGGCGGCGGGGTCCTGCCAGTTCAGCGCACCGATCCAGCCCGCGAGGTCGTCGGAGTTGACGTAGGGCTCACCGCCGACGACGAGCTTCTGGATGTAGTGCCGGTGGGACATCGGGTTCTCCTAGCGGTGCGGAAGGCTCGGGGCCGCGCCGCGACGGGGGCGAAGACGGGGGTGGTGCACACCCCGTTAATACTCTGCGTGACAGTGTGGCGGAAATTCGCAGATCGACTCCGCACTTTCGGGTATACCTCACACCGAGTCAACTCCGACCCGCACATGCGTCCGGTGCCACCGCCACGCCTGCGCATCGGTCAGCGACGCCACCTGGTCGAGCACCACGCGCAGCTTCCCGGCGTCATCGGCGGCCCGCTCCCAAGCCCCGGCCAGCACCGGGTCCAGGCACCCCGGCGCCCGCCGGAGCAACGCCTCCACGAGCTCCACCAGCACCGCGCGCTGCCGCTCCTGCAACCGCAACCGCTGCGGATCGCTCATCACGTAGCGCAGCGCCACGGCCTTGAGCACCGCCACCTCCGCGGCCATGCCCGGCAGCACCACCAGGTCCGCGGCGTAGCGGGTGTGCGGCCCGGGACCGGACCGGCCGGTGGTGCCGGTCACCGCCGCCGCCACGTAGCGGCCGACGAGTTCGCTGGTCAGCCGCTTCAGCGCCACCTGGGACCGGAAGGTGCCGTCGTAGTCCAGCACGGCGGCCACCGCGGGCAGCTCCACCAGCTCGACCGCGGCCCGGTCCAGCCGGTCCACCGCGTCGCCGTCCCCGCTGAAGAAGTGCTTGGCCGCCATCCGGACGATCTCGTCCCGCTCCGCGGCGCTGGTCAGCGCCCGCAGCGAGATCCGGCCCGCCAGCACGCCGTCCTCGACGTCGTGCACCGAGTAGGCGACGTCGTCGGACCAGTCCATGATCTGGGCCTCCAGGCACCGCCTACCCTCCGGTGCGCCCTCCCGCATCCACTCGAACACCGCCAGGTCGTCGGCGTAAACGCCGTACTTGGGTTCGCCCGGGCGCTTGGGCCACGGGTACTTGGTGGCGGCGTCCAGGCCCGCCCGGGTGAGGTTCAGGCCGCGCCCCACGTCGGCGGGATCGGCCAGCTTCGGCTCCAGCCGGGTGAGGATGCGCAGCGTCTGCGCGTTGCCCTCGAAACCGCCGCACGCGTGCGCCAGCTCGTCGAGCGCGTCCTCGCCGTTGTGCCCGAACGGCGGGTGACCGATGTCGTGGGCCAGCCCGGCGGTGTCCACCAGGTCCGGATCCGCACCGAGCGCGGTGGCGATCCCCCGGCCGATCTGGGCGACCTCGAGCGAGTGGGTGAGCCGGGTGCGCGGCACGTCGCCCTCCTCGGGGCCGACCACCTGCGTCTTGCCCGCCAGCCTGCGCAGCGCCGCCGAGTGCAGCACCCGCGCCCGGTCCCGGGCGAACGCCGACCGCTCGTCGGCGTGCGCCGCACCGGGCACGGCCAGCTTGGGCGCCTCCGGCAGCGATCGCGCGAGGTCGTGGTCGCGGTAGCCGGTGGGCGGTGCGCTGCTGCTCATCGCTGCCAGCCTACGGGGGGTCCGCCGCCGCGCCGCGCATTCAACCGAGGCTGTCGTGCATTCAGCCGAGGCTGTCGCCGTCCACCTCGGCGCTGGCGTGGGTGAGCCGGTAGTACAGCAGCGCGCCCGTCTCCCGCACGATGTAGTGCAGCTGGGTCGCCCTGGTCTGCACCATCGGGCCGGACCGGGTGGGCGAGGCCCAGGTATCCAGGCCGAAGTCGTTGGCCATCGTCTTGGCCCGCAGGGAGTGCCACGGGTCGCTGACGATCAGCGCCGAGTCCCAGCCCCGCCGCTCGGCGAGATCGGCCACCGCCGAGATGCTGCCCAGCGTGTCGCTGCCCACGTCGACGTCGGTGATGCGGTCGCGCGGGACGTCGTGCTCGGCCAGCCACTTCTTGCCCGCCCCGGCCTCGGTGTAGGCGTCGCCGGGCTGGCTGCCGCCCACCGTGACCAGGTGTTCGACCATCCCCTGCCGGTACAGCTCCAAGGCGTGCTCCAGCCGCGCCTCCAGCACCTCCGAGGGCGTGCCGTGGTACTGCGCCGCACCGAGCACCACCGCGATGTCGACCGGCCGCCGCTCGTCGAAGCGGGCGACCTGCCACACCCGGAACGCGGTGCCGCCGATCACGAGCACCACCATCACCAAAGCGCCGACCAGCGTCCGGCGCAGCACCCGCGCGCCGCGCGAGGTGGGCCGAGCGGTTCGATGCGGAGTCACCACGCCATCGTGGCAGACCCGGCCACGACCAGATCCCCAGGGCCGCAGGGGGAGGGTGCCACGACGGGACCACTTCGGTTCCGTCCACCGAAGGCCCCAGCCCTCATCTCACGAGAGCACCCGAAGAGGCCCGACACGGCGAGAGCCGCTTCCGCCGAACGCACGCGCCACCGGCAACCGCCGTCAGGCAAGCGGCGAAGCCCGCTTCCGCACTACCCCACCCTCGCAGCTTGCACCGCCGCGGGTTCTCAGCGGCCTTCTCGCGAGGACGCCCTGACGCCGTGTACGTGGTTGTACATCAGGAAGGGCGCCCGGAGCGAGAAGGCCGCTGAGGTTCCGCCACCCGCACCGCCAAGCAAAAAGACCACCACACCCCTAACAACCGGGCAGGCGGGCTGCGAGGTACTCCTCCAGCTTGTCCATCGCTACGCGTTCCTGGGTCATGGTGTCGCGCTCGCGCACGGTCACCGCGTGGTCGGACAGCGAGTCGAAGTCGACCGTGACGCAGAACGGGGTGCCGACCTCGTCCTGGCGGCGGTAGCGGCGGCCGATCGCCCCGGCGTCGTCGAAGTCGACGTTCCAGTTCCGGCGCAGCGCGGCGGAGAGGTCGCGGGCCTTGGGCGAGAGCTCGGCGTTGCGCGACAGCGGCAGCACCGCCGCCTTCACCGGCGCGAGCCTGCGGTCGAGCTTGAGCACGGTGCGCTTGTCCACCCCGCCCTTGGCGTTGGGCGCCTCGTCCTCGGTGTAGGCGTCGATCAGGAACGCCATCATGGGCCGCCCGACCCCGGCCGCCGGCTCGATGACGTAGGGCCGGTAGCGGGAGTTGCTGGCCTGGTCGAAGTACGACAGGTCCACGCCCGAGTGGTTGGAGTGGGTGCCGAGGTCGAAGTCGGTGCGGTTGGCGATGCCCTCCAGCTCGCCCCACTCCTGGCCGCCGAAGCGGAAGCGGTACTCGACGTCGACGGTCCGCTTGGAGTAGTGCGACAGCTTCTCCTGCGGGTGCTCGTACTCGCGCAGGTTGTCGCGGTTGATGCCGAGCTCGACGTACCAGTTCAGGCGCTGGTCGATCCAGTACTGGTGCCACTGCTCGTCCTCGCCGGGCTCGACGAAGAACTCCATCTCCATCTGCTCGAACTCGCGGGTCCGGAAGATGAAGTTGCCGGGCGTGATCTCGTTGCGGAACGACTTGCCGATCTGGCCGATGCCGAACGGCGGCTTCTTGCGCGCCGTGGTCATCACGTTGGCGAAGTTGACGAAGATGCCCTGCGCGGTCTCGGGGCGCAGGTAGTGCATCCCCTCCTCGCTCTCCACCGGACCGAGGAAGGTCTTGAGCATCATGTTGAACTCGCGCGGCTCGGTGTACTGCCCGCGGTTGCCGCAGTTCGGGCAGGGCACCTCGGAGAGGTCGCCCTCGTCGGCCTGCTTGCCGGTGCGCTCGGTGAACTCCTCGGCGAGCTGGTCGGCGCGGAAGCGGTGGTGGCAGCTCTGGCATTCCACCAGCGGGTCGTGGAACGCGGTGACGTGCCCGGAGGCCTCCCAGACCTGGCGGGGCAGGATGACCGAGGAGTCCAGGCCGACGACGTCGTCGCGGCCCTGCACCACGGACTTCCACCACTGGCGCTTGATGTTGTCCTTCAGCTCCACGCCGAGCGGACCGTAGTCCCACGCCGACCGGGTACCGCCGTAGATCTCGCCGGAGGGGTAGACGAAACCACGGCGCTTGCAGAGATTGACGATCGTCTCGATCTGATCGGCGGGCACGGTCACTCCGGAATCTTCGCTGGTCTGCGCCGAACTGGCTGGTCGGCTGGAGTTTCCCAGCGTACCGATGCCCGCCTGGCCGACGGCGCGCCCCCACCGGGTCGCGACGCGCGAGGTGCGACGACGGACCGGGCGCTACCCGTAGGATGTGGGGGGAAGGCGCCCGACGCACCCATCACGTCCGCCGGAAAGGACACCATGCCCGCCGTCAGCCCGGACTCCGCAGCCGGGAACGCGAGTCCGCTGGTCACCGCCGGTGAGCACGTGCACGCCCCGGAGCGGGAGGCACGCCCGGCGCCGCAGCGGGACCAGCAGGCGCTCGTCGAGGCCGGTGAGCTGCTGCGCGCGCTGGCCGCCCCGGTGCGGATCGCGCTGGTGCTGCAACTGCGCACCTCGGAGCGCTGCGTGCACGAGCTGGTCGACGCGCTCGGCGTCGCGCAACCGCTGATCAGCCAGCACCTGCGGGTGCTGAAGTCGGCCGGCGTGGTCTACGGCGAGCGGCACGGGCGCGAGGTCGTCTACCGCCTCGTCGACGAGCACCTCGCGCACATCGTGGTGGACGCCGTGGCGCACGCGGAGGAGAGCGCGGGCCACCGGTCCCGGCCCGCGGCGGACCGACCGAGCGGACAGGAGACGGAGACAGCGTGACCACCGGCGAGCGGCCCGGCGTCGTACCGGGATTGCGGGCCACCAAGCAGCGGGCGGCGGTGTCCAAGCTGCTCAACGAGGTCGAGGACTTCCGGTCCGCCCAGGAGCTGCACGAGGAGCTGCGCCGCAAGGGCGAGGGCATCGGCCTGACCACCGTCTACCGCACGTTGCAGACGCTGGCCGACGCCGGTGAGATCGACGTGCTGCGCACCGGCAACGGCGAGGCCGTCTACCGCCGCTGCTCCACCCATCACCACCACCACCTGGTGTGCAGGCACTGCGGTCGCACCGTCGAGGTCGCCGACCCACCGGTGGAGAACTGGGCCGAGCGGATCGGCCAGGAGCACGGCTTCACCGAGGTCAGCCACACCGTCGAGATCACCGGCACCTGCCGCGACTGCCAGGGCTGAGCGCTCACCGCTCGTAGGGCTCGGCGGGCACCGGGATCGGCCGCACCGCGCCGACCCGCACCGTCGGCACGTACCCGCTGCCCTCGGTGGCCGAACCCGGGCGCAGCCGGCCGGTGACCTCGATCCAGGTGTCCGAGGGCAGCTCCGCCGCGCGCGCCGCCGCGGGACCGGCCAGCTCGACCGCGACCGGCGCCGCGTCCGCCGCGCAGCACCGGATGCGCATCCGGGCGAGCTGCACCGGACCGTCCTCCGGGTGCACCACGAACCCCCGCAACCGCACGTCCCGCCCCGCCAGCGCCCGGCTGTCGTCCCAGACCGCGCGGGTGACGAACTCCGACAGGCTCAGCACCGGAGCCCCCGGCGGCAGCGGCGGGAACAGCGAGGTCTCCTCGGGCGGGCTGGACCGCTCCCCGGCGCGCAGCACCGAATCGGAGCCGAGCGCGGGCGGCGCGACCAGGAAGATGGCCAGCACCGGCAGCAGCAGCATCCACGGGCTGCGGCTGCCGTGCTCGTGGCCCGGTCCGGTGGCGGCACCCCCGGCGCGGACGTCGCGCACGATGGCCACCGCGGCCAGCACCACCATCACCGCGCCCGCCCCGACCAGCCACGGGAACAGCTCCGCCTTGACGTAGCGCAGGTACGAACCGCCGAAGGCGATCTTGAGCAGCGCCCCGCCGAACAGCAGCAGCAGCACGTTCTGCGTTTCCCGGCGCATCAGCGACCTCCCACCAGCACCGCACCGACGAGCACCGCGCAGCCGATCGCGACGGCGAACGTCGCGGGCGCGAAGCGCAGCGCGAACCGCCTGCCGAAGGTGCCGGACTGCAACGCGAACAGCTTCACGTCCACCGCCGGGCCCACGACCAGGAAGACCAGTTGCGGCAGCAGCGGCAGGCCCGGCATCGCGGCCACCACGAACGCGTCGGCCTCGCTGCACAACGCCAGCACCACCGCCAGCACCGCCATCACCAGCACGCCCAGCACCAGTTGACCGCCCAGGGTCTCCAGCCAGGACGCCGGGACGAGCACGTTGAACACCGCCGAGGTCACCCCGCCGAGCACCAGGAAGCCGCCCGCCTCGACCAGGTCGTGCCGGGCCGACTCGGCGAAGACCACCCAGCGGTTCCCGGCCGCGCGGCGCGCCTCGACCCGCCGCAGCGCCCGCTCGGCCAGCCATTCGGCGCGGCCGAAGCGCGCCCACAGCCAGCCCATCGCGCAGGCGGTGAGCAGCGAGCCCAGGAACCGGGCGAGCACCATCACCGGCTCCGCCGGGAACGCGACCGCCGTCGAGACCAGCACGATCGGGTTCACCGCCGGGGCGGCGAGCAGGAACGCCAGGGCCGCGGCCGGGGCCACCCCCTGCTGCATCAGCCGCCGCGCCACCGGCACCGACGCGCACTCGCAGCCCGGCAGCGCCACCCCGGCGAGCCCGGCGACCGGGACCGCCGCCGGGGGGCGGGCGGGCAGCAGGCGGCGCACCGCCGTCGGCGGCACGAAAGCCGCGATCAGACCGCTGATCAGCACGCCGAGCACCAGGAACGGCATCGCCTGCACGCACACCGCGACGAAGATCGTCGAGCCGGTGCGCAGGGCGGGCACGTCCAGCGCGGCGACCAGCGGCTGCTGGAACGCGGCGGCGAGCACGAGCAGCCCGCACAGCACCTCCAGCGAGGTGACGCCGCGGCGCGGCGGGCGGGCGCGGGCGCTGGCGCGCGGCACGGTCTCGGTCACCCGGACATCGTGCCAGTTCGAACTGATAATCGTTCGCAGTACCGCCACTTCACCCGTTCGATACCTGAGTGAGGGGCACCTTCATCCGGCTTAGGGGTCCGTTCAGAATGCGGCGAAGCCGCATGCGGTGAGGCCGTCAGCTTGCACCGCCGCGGGTTCTCCGCGGTCTGCTCGCGGGGACAACGCCGACGCGTTGGTACATCAGGAGGCGATCCCGCAGCGAGAAGACCGCTGAGGTTCCGCCACCCGCACCGCCACGCAGACCATTCTGAATGCGGTCCTCAGTCGGATGAAGGTGCCCTCACTCAGAACCAGGTGATTATTCGCCGCCGGTGCCGTTGTCGACGAACAGCTCGGTCCGGAGCTGGGAGGCGGTGGCCACCACCAGCATCAGCAGCGTGCCCAGCGGAGCGGGGTCCATGCCCTCGGCCGGGAACGCGTAGCGCAGCGTGATGTCCATGCCGTTCTCCGTGCGCACCACGCCGAGCGTGCCGAACAGACCCTGACCCGCGCGTTCGGCGACCGACTGGGCGAGCTCGTCGCTCACCGGCAGGTCCCAGGCGACCACGCAGGTCAGGCTCAGCACGGTGAGCCCCTCGGCGAGCTGCATCGCCTGGACCGCGCACGGCACGTCGGAATGCCGGAAGGTCAGCGCGCCGTCGTCGTCGACGTGCACTTCGTGGTAGGACTCCAGAGCTTCCTTGGCGGCGGTCAGCAACCGCGCGGTGGTGGCGGCCTCCAGCGTCATGAGGTGCCCTCCTGGGCGTCGGGGGTGTCGTCGTCGGTGGCGCTGCGGTCGATCGCACCGCCGAACCGCCGGTCCCGGCGGGCGTACTCCAGGCACGCCTGCCACAGGTGCCGCCGATCCACGTCGGGGAACAAGGTGTCCTGGAACACGAACTCCGAGTACGCGCTCTGCCAGAGCATGAAGTTCGAGGTGCGGAACTCCCCGGACGGGCGGATGAACAGGTCCACGTCCGGCATCTCGGGTTGGTAGAGGTGACGTGCCACGGTGCGTTCGTCCACCCGTTCCGGATTGATCTTCCCTGCCGCGGCGAGCCGGGCGATCTCCCGCGCGGCGTCGCCGATCTCCGCACGTCCACCGTAGTTCACGCACATGGTCAGATTCAGCACCTCGTTGCCCTTGGTGCGCTCCTCCGCGCTGCGCAGTTCGTTGACCACGCTGCGCCACAGCTTCGGTCGGCGTCCCGCCCAGCGGACCCGCACGCCCATCGCGTCCAGCTCGTCGACGCGGCGGCGGATCACGTCCCGGTTGAAGCCCATGAGGAACTTCACCTCGTCCGGGCTGCGCTTCCAGTTCTCCGTGGAGAACGCGTACAGCGACAGCCACTTGACGCCGATCTCGATCGCGCCCCGGGCCAGTTCGAGCACCACCGCCTCACCGCGCTTGTGGCCCTCCACCCGGGGCAGGCCGCGCTGGTTCGCCCAGCGCCCGTTGCCGTCCATCACGACGGCGACGTGCCCGGGGACGAACTCGGCGGGCACCGCCGGTGGCACCGCCCCCTCCGCGTGCGGTGCAGGAGGCTGCACGCTCGGGTCGTCCCGGTCCCGCCCGCGACGTCGCAACATAGGTGAACTCCCCTTCGGCCCTTCCGCCTGGACCGGGCCATTGTGCCGCCCCGCCGAGGTTCACCCGTCCAGAGGTACCGCCCCGGCGCCCTCAGCCCTCGCCGACGCGCTCGCCCGGCAGTTCCGCCCGCTCCCGGATCAGCTCGGGCACCGCGCGTTCCACCAGCGGCAGCGAGCGGAGCTGCCGCTCCATGTACCACTGCAGGTGCGCGGCGACCAGTCCGCTGGCCTCCCGCCGGACCGGGTTCGCCGCCGCCTCGGCCGCGTCCCAGTCGCCGTGCAGCAGCGCGTCCATCAGCGGCATCGTCGAGGCCGACGGGCGCACCGAGCCGGCCGGGCGGCAGCTCCCGCACACCGCTCCCCCGGCCTGCACGTTGAACGCGCCGTGCGGGCCCGCCGCGCCGCACCGGGCGCACTCGCCCAGCGCCGGGGACCACCCGGCGAACGACATCGCCCGCAGCAGGAACGCGTCCAGCACCAGCGAGGCGTCCCGGTCCCGCCCGGCCAGCGCCCGCAGCGCCCCGGTGGCCAGCAGGTACAGCCGCAGCACCGGCTCGCCCTCCTCGGCGGCCAGCCGGTCGACGGTCTCCAGCACCGCGCACGCCGCGGTGTAGCGCCGGTAGTCGTCCACGATGTGCGCGCCGAACGCGTCCAGGGTCTGCACCTGCGTGATGACGTCCAGGGTCCGCCCGGTGTGGAGCTGCACGTCCACGTGGCAGAACGGCTCGACCCGCGCGCCGAACCGCGAGGTCGTCCGGCGCACCCCCTTGGCCACGGCGCGCACCTTGCCCCCGCGCCGGGTCAGCAGCGTGATGATCCGGTCGGCCTCGCCCAGCTTCTGCACCCGCAGCACGACGGCGGTGTCCCGGTAGAGGCTCACCCACCCATCATCCCACCCGGGCCGGACCCCTCAGGCGCGCAGGGACGAGAACGGCTCGAACGGCAGGTTGCGGGCCACCGACCAGACGGCGATCAACACCAGGGCGACGTGCGGGGACCAACGCCACTGCTCCCACGTGCGGACTCGCCTGCCGCGCCAGCGACCCCACGCCCAGCCACCCCACGTCCACAGGAAGAAGGGGACGAACAGCACGGCGGCCGCGTTGTAGTGCACGGCGGCCGGAAGATCGCCGTGCAGCAGGCTGTAGATCATCCGGGCCGCACCGCACCCGGGGCAGTCGATGCCGAAGAGGAGCTTGAGCGGGCACGGCGGCAGCGGGAAACCCGCCTCCGAGGTGGGATCGGCGGCAACGACGACGGTGGCGATCGCCACCGCCACCACCACGCTCGCGGCGGGCGGCAGCATGGCCTTCAACCGCGTGGCGGTCACGGCTGCCCGGAGGTGATGGCGCCGCCGACGAGCCCGGCGAGGAACACGAAGTAGACCACCATGAGCACCAGGTACAGGCCCCACAGGCAGGCCCCGACGATGATGCCGATCTTGCCCCACTTCTTCGCCTCGGAAGCGGCGGCCTGCGCCTCGCCGAAACGCCCCTGCGCCCAGAGGGTGGTCACTTGCGTGGCCTTGATCAGCGACGGGATACCGAAGGGCCAGCAGACCAGCAAGCCACCGATCGCCCACCCGAGGTTGTTGTTCGGCGGCACCGGCCACCCGCCCCAGGCCTGCGGTGGGAGGTACCCGCCCGGCGGCGGTGCCGGGGCCTGCGCTGGACCGACCGGCCCCTCAGGTACCGGCGACGCACCCTCGGCGGAACGGTCATCGGTGGGCTCGCTCATGGTCCCTCCCAGGGCGAAAGGTGCACGCGGCCCGCCCCGGCGAGGGCGGACCGCGAACCTCAGTACGTCGAGCCGGACACGGCCGTGGCGAATCCGATGATGATCAGGACGACGTAGAGCAGGATCAGCAACCCGTAGGCGGCGGCACCGACGATGATACCGATCTTGCCCCACTTCTTGGCCTCGTCGGCGGCTTCCTGCGACTGCTGGAACTGGCCTTGCGCCCACAGGTTCTGCACCGAGGTCGCCTTGATCAGCGACGGGATGGCGAACGGCCAGCACAGGAAGATGGAGCCGATGCCCCACCCGATGTTGTTGTTCGGCGGAACGCCGTAGTTGGGCATTCCGTAGGGCTGCTGGCCGTACGGCGGTTGACCGTAGGGCTGCTGGCCGTAAGGCTGCTGGCCGTAGGGCTGCTGCGGGATCGGGCCCGATTGCGGGTAGCCACCCGGCTGCTGGCCGTAGGGCTGCTCGGGTTGGGGGCCCGATGGCGGGCCGTAGGGGTTGGTCACGGTGGTTCCTTCGACGTGGGAGCGGGCTCGGCCGCTGCGCGACTGCCGCGCTGCAACGTACCCGTGATGGGCGCCGGTTTCCGCCGGTTCCGGTGATCCCGGTGCGGGAGTTGTGATCAGAAACCCAGGCGGCGGAGCTGGCGCGGGTCCTGCTGCCAGTCCTTGGCGACCTTGACGTGGAGGTCGAGGTAGATCTTGCTGCCGAGCAGCTTCTGGATGTGCTGCCGGGAGCGGCTGCCGACGTCGCGGAGGCGCTCGCCGCCGCGTCCGATCACGATGGCCTTCTGGCTCTGCCGCTCGACGTAGATCACCGCGTGCACGTCGATCAGGTCGTCGCGGTCCTCGCGCGGGATCATCTCCTCGATCGACACCGCCAGCGAGTGCGGCAGCTCGTCGCGGACGCCTTCGAGCGCGGCCTCGCGGATCAGCTCGGCGATGAGGGTGGACTCGGGTTCGTCGGTGAGCTCGCCGTCCGGGTAGAGCTGCGGGCCCTCGGGGAGCTGGCGGACCAGCACGTCGGACAGCTCGTCGGTCTGGAACGAGTCCACCGCCGAGACCGGCACCAGGTCGGCGAACTCCAGCACCTGCTGGAGGTCGAGGAGCTGCTCGGCGACCCGCTCCTTGCCCACCAGGTCGGCCTTGGTGACGATGCCGACCACGGGCGTGCGGCGGGCGACCTTGGCGAGCTGCTCGGCGATGTAGCGGTCCCCGGGGCCGATCTTCTGGTCGGCGGGCACGCAGAACCCGACGACGTCCACTTCGGACCAGGTCTCGTAGACGAGGTCGTTGAGCCGGCGGCCGAGCAGCGTCCGCGGCCGGTGCAGTCCGGGGGTGTCGACGATGATCAGCTGCGCGTCCGGGCGGTGCACGATCCCGCGGATCGCGTGCCGGGTGGTCTGGGGCTTGCTGGAGGTGATCGCCACCTTCGAGCCGACCAAGGCGTTGGTCAGCGTCGACTTGCCCGCGTTGGGCCTGCCGACGAAGCAGGCGAACCCGGAGCGGTGGACATCTGCGGAGCTGGTCACCACCCCATTGTGACGGTCCCGCTCGCCTCCGGGCGCACCACCCGTCCGCGTGATGGGCGAGGGGCACCCTTGCCCAAGATAGGGCCGCTCTCGGAAAGATCTGCTCGGCGGTGCGGGTGGCGGAACCTCAGCGGCCTTCTCGCTCCGGGCGCCCTTCCTCATGTACAAGCGCGTACACGGCGTCAGGGCGTCCTCGCGAGAAGACCGCTGAGAACCCGCCGCGGTGCCGGCTGCGTGCCTCACCGCATGCGGCTCCGCCGCATTCCGAAAGGACCACATACTTGGGCAAGGGTGCCCCTCACTCACGCATCGAACGGGTGAGCGGGGGGCGTCAGTGGGTGTGCTGGAGCTCGCCGCCTGCGTCGGCGCGGAAGATCGGGGCGCCGCTGCCGAGGTCGCGCACGGCCGCCGCGGACCCGGCGTCCACGTCGGCGGCGTCGGTGACCACGGCCGCCGCTTCGAGCCCCTCGGCGCCGCTGGCCACCGCCGCGGCCACCGCGGCCTGCAACGCCGACAGCGACAGCGAGGGCAGCGCGACGGTGCACGCCGCGTAGGTGCGCCCGTCGGTGTCGCGCACCGCGGCGCCCTCGGCCGCACCGGTGCGGGCGCGCGCCGACCGCGCCAGGGTGAGGATCTTGGCGTCCTCGGGATCGAGCTCAGCCACGGGCGTTGCTTCCTTCCTTCTCCGCGACGCGCAGCGGCGACGCGTGCTCCAGCTCGGCGGTCCGGCGCACCAGCAGCGCCGTGATCCGGATCCGCCCCCGGTGGTCCTTGCCGCCCTCGGCGCGCAGCCGCAGCCCGGCGATCTCGGCCTCCGCACCCGGCAGCGGAACCCGCCCGAGCCGCTGGGCCAGCAACCCGGCCACGGTCTCCACGTCGGAGCCGTCCAGTTCCACGTCGAACAGCTCGGCGAGGTCCTGCACCGGCAGCCGCGAGCTGACCCGCACGGTGCCGTCCGGCAGCTCCTCGACCGGGCGGTGCTCCTCCAAGTCGGACTCGTCGGTGATCTCGCCGACGATCTCCTCGATGATGTCCTCGATGGTCAGCAGGCCCGCCGTGCCGCCGTACTCGTCGACCGCGATGGCCAGGTGGCTGCGGGAGAGCTGCATCTCGCGGAGCAGCTCGTCGACCCGCTTGGTGTCCGGCACGAAGGTCGCCGGCCGCATCAGCTCGGCGACGTCGGGCCCGGGCATCGGACCGGCCAGCACCGCGCGGGCCAGCTCCTTGAGGGTCACCACGCCGACGATGTCGTCCACGCTCTCGCCGATCACCGGCACCCGGGAGAACCCGGAGCGCAGGCACAGCGCCAGCGCCTGCCGGGCGGACTTGGTCTGCTCGATCCAGATGACCTCGGTGCGCGGCACCATCACCTCGCGGGCCAGCGTGTCGCCCAGCTCGAACACCGAGTGGATCATCTCCCGCTCCCCGGCGGCGACCACGCCGCGCTCACCGGCCAGGTCGACCAGCTCGCGCAGCTCGACCTCGGAGGAGAACGGGCCTTCGCGGAAACCGCGGCCCGGGGTGATCATGTTGCCGATCAGGATCAGCAACCGGGTCAGCGGGTTGAGCACCCGCGCGAGCACCCGCACCGGGGCCGCGACCGTTCCGCCGATGGCGTAGGGGTGCTGCCTGCCGAGGGTGCGGGGGCCGACGCCCACCAGGACGTAGGAGGCCACCAGCATCACCACCCCGGCCACCAGCACCGCCCACGCGTCGCTGTCGGCGACCCGCACCGCGACCAGCGTGACGAGCACGGTGGCACCCATCTCGCAGGCCAGCCGCAGCAGCAGGAGCAGGTTGACGTGCCGGGGCCGGTCGGCCAGCACCAGGGCGAGGTTCGAGGCACCGGACCGGCCCTCCCGGACCAGCTCCTCGACGCGCGCCCGGGAGGCCGTGGCGATCGCCGACTCCGAGGCGGCGAACACCCCGGCGGCCAGGACCAGCAGCACCGCCCAGATGAGCAACGGGACGGAATCGAGCCACTCCACCGCCGTCAGCCCCTCAGCTCGCGCCGGTCGACCCGCCGCGCGGGTCCGGCTCGTCGAGTCCGACCGCGCCGAGCAGCTGGTCGTCGGCGCTGCGCTGCGCCGCCAACCGGTCGGCCTCGGTCCGGGCGGTCCGGTAGTCGGCCAGGATGCGGTCCTGCAGGCCGAACATCTCCTTCTTCTCCTCCGGCTCGGCGTGGTCGTAGCCGAGCAGGTGGAGCACGCCGTGCACGGTGAGCAGCCACAGCTCGTCGAGCAGCGAGTGCCCCGCCTTGGCGGCCTGGTCCTTGGCGAACGCCGGGCAGAGCACGATGTCGCCCAGCAGCGCGGGACCGGCCCCGGCGGCGTCGGGGCGGCGCGCCGAGTCGTACTCGTCCATCGGGAAGGCCATCACGTCGGTGGGCCCGGGCAGGTCCATCCACCGCACGTGCAGGTCGGCCATCACCTCCAGCTCGACGAGCACGATGGACAGCTCGGCGAGCTGGCTGACGCTCATCCGGTCGAGCGCGAAGCGGGCGACGGAGACGATGGACGTCTCGTCGACCCCGACGCCGGATTCGTTGGCGATCTCGATGGTCATGCGCTTCCCTGCCGATGCCCGTTGCGCTGCTGTCCCGCGTCCTGCTCCGCCTGCCACCGGTCGTAGGCGTTGACGATGTCGGTGACCAGCCGGTGCCGCACGACGTCGTGGCTGTCGAGCTGGGAGAAGTGCACGTCCTCGACCTCGTCGAGGATGCCCTGCACCACCTTCAGCCCGCTCACCTGCCCGCCGGGCAGGTCGATCTGGGTGACGTCGCCGGTGACCACGATCTTGGAGCCGAAGCCCAGCCGGGTCAGGAACATCTTCATCTGCTGCGGCGTGGTGTTCTGCGCCTCGTCGAGGATGATGAAGGCGTCGTTGAGCGTCCGGCCGCGCATGTAGGCCAGCGGGGCGATCTCGATGGTGCCCGCCCCCATCAGCCGCGGCACCGATTCCGGGTCGACCATGTCGTGCAGCGCGTCGTAGAGCGGGCGCAGGTACGGGTCGATCTTCTCGTTCAGCGTGCCGGGCAGGAAGCCCAGCCGCTCCCCCGCCTCCACCGCCGGGCGGGTCAGGATGATCCGGTTGACCTGCTTGGCCTGCAGCGCCTGCACGGCCTTGGCCATCGCCAGGTAGGTCTTGCCGGTGCCCGCCGGGCCGATCCCGAAGACCACCGTGTGGTCGTCGATGGCGTCGACGTAGCGCTTCTGGTTCAGCGTCTTGGGGCGGATGGTGCGGCCCCGCCGCGACACGATGTCCAGCGTCAGGACGTCCGCCGGGGATTCGTTGTGATCGGCGGAGAGCATCGCCACGCTGCGCCGGACGATGTCCGGGTTCAGCTTGTTGCCCTTGCTCACCAGGGCGATCAGCTCGGCGAACACCCGTTCGGCGAACGCCACCTCGGCGGGTTCCCCGGACAGCGAGACCTCGTTGCTCCGGACATGGACGTCGGCGTCGAGCAGATCCTCCACGGCTCGGAGGTTCTTGTCCCGCGACCCGAGCAACGTCATCACGACGTCCTCGGGGACCGTCACCTTCGAACGTGCGGTCGCGGTCTCGGCCTGCTCTCCGGACTGGGCTGCGGCTCCACCCGCTGCGATTCCGGCCACGTGTGTTCGGGCCTGCTTTCTGCGCGTGAGCGCGGGTCGTGCGGTCAGTTCTGCCTACCACCGATGGTAGAGCACGCGTCGAGGCGGTTGCGGCCACGACGAGGCCCGGCCGATGCGCGGGACGTCACAGCTCAGCCGCCCGCGAGCGCGCCGAGCTGCTCGCCGCCGAGCAGGTGCAGGTGCACGTGGAAGATGGTCTGCCCCGCGTCGGCCCCGGTGTTGAACAGCATCCGGTAGCCGGAGTCGGCGATGCCCTCGGCTTCGGCGATCTCGCGCGCGGTGCCGATCAGCTCCGCGAGCAGCGCGGGGTCGGCGGCGGCCAGCTCCCCCGCGTCGCGGTAGCGGGTCTTCGGGATGACCAGCACGTGCGTGGGCGCCTGGGGGTTGATGTCGCGGATGGCGAGCACCCGGTCGTTCTCCCGGACGATGTCCGCGGGCACCTCGCGGTCGATGATCTTGAGGAACAGGTCGTCGCTCATGCCGCGAGGTTATCGCCTCCGGGGCGCGGTGATCGCCCGCACGTGCCACCGGATCGGAAGTGCTGCGCCGCAACCAGGTCTGGGGGCTGTCCGATTGCGGCGCAGCTCTCACCGGACCGAGGGGGGAGGTGTCCGGCGAGCACTCGGGAGCGGTGCCCGTGCGCTACCCGGTCCCGAGGTGGCCGCGGCGGCGTGGCCGCGACCCCTTCACCACGAAGCGTATCGCCGGTACACGTTCGGGCGCCATCAATCACGCGAAAGTTTTTGATCTTAGAAGGCCGCGCTGCACGCGGTGCAACCGGAACCGCCACGCAGGCCATTGGCGAAAGCGGTCCTCAGTCGCCTTGCGTGACGTTCCACCGGTCGGTGAGGACGCCGAGCGCCCCGAGGGCGACCGCCCCCGCGGTCGACGCCCGCAGCACCGACGGGCCCAGCCGCACCGGCCGGGCGCCCGCCTCGGTCAGCACCGCCAGCTCCTCGGCACCGATGCCGCCCTCCGGGCCGACCACCACCAGCAGCTCCCCGGACGCGGGCAGCGGCGCCCCGGCCAGCGGCGTCGCAGCGGACTCGTGCAGCACCACCGCGCCGTCGGCGCCGCGGACCACCTCGGCGAGCCGCTTCGTGCTCACCGGCTCGTCCACCTGCGGGGTCCACGCCCGCCGCGCCTGCTTGGCCGCCTGCGCCGCGGTGCTGCGCCAGCGGTTCAGCGCCTTGGCGCCCCGCGGTCCGTCGTCCCACTTGGCGATGCTGCGCGCGGCCCGCCACGGCAGCACCGCGTCCACGCCCGCCTCGGTGGCCAGCTCGACCGCCAGCTCACCGCGCTCGCCCTTGACCAGCGCCTGCACCAGCCGGACCCGCAGCCGGGGCTGCTCGACGTGCGCGACGTCGAGCACCGCCAGCCGCAGCGAGTCCTTGGCCGCCTCGACGACCTCGCAGCGGGCCAGGCCACCGGCGCCGTCGGAGAGCAGCAGCAGCTCCCCGGGGCGCAACCGCCGGACCGCGGCCGCGTGCTTGCCCTCCGGGCCGCCCAGCACGAACGGGCCGGTCCCGGGCAGCCGTTCGACCGCGAAGACCGGCAGCGAGGTGTCCGGCACGGCTCAGCGCTGGCCGAAGGAGCGGAAGCGGGAGAACAGCCCGCTGCGGTGACCGTTGCCGTTGGCCGTCACCGTCGGCTCCGGCTGCTCCTCGCCGCGCGCCGCCGCGAGCTGGCGCAGTAGCTCCGCCTGCTGGTCGTCCAGCCGGGTCGGCACCACCACGTCCAGGTGCACGTGCAGGTCGCCGTGGCCGCTGACCTTGCCGTTGGACCGCAGCTTCGGCAGGCCCTGCCCGGTGAGCACGTGCTCGGCGCCCGGCTGGGTGCCCGGCTCGACGCGGAGCTCCTCGTTCACCCCGCCCAGCGTCTCCAGGGTGAGCGTGGTGCCCAGCGCGGCGGCGGTCATCGGCACCTCGACGGTGCAGTGCAGGTCCGCGCCGTCGCGGGTGAACCGCTCGTGCGGCAGCTCCTCGACCTCGACGAACAGGTCGCCCGCCGGACCGCCGCCGGGCCCGACCTCGCCCTCGCCCGCGAGCCGCACCCGCATCCCGTCGCCGACCCCGGCGGGGATCTTGACGGTGATGGTGCGCCGCGCCCGGACCCGGCCGTCCCCGCTGCACTGCTGGCACGGGTCGGTGATGACCTCGCCGAAGCCGCGGCAGACCGGGCAGGGGCGCGAGGTCATGACCTGGCCGAGGAACGAGCGCTGCACCGACTGGACCTCGCCGCGGCCGCCGCAGGTGTCGCAGGTCGACGGGGCGCTGCCCGCGCGGGAGCCGCCGCCGTCGCAGGCGTCGCACAGCACCGCCGTGTCGACGGTGATGTCCCGGTTCACGCCGGTCGCGCACTCCTCCAGGGTCAGTTCCAGGCGCAGCAGGGCGTCGGAACCGGGCTGCACGCGGCTGCGCGGCCCGCGGCCGCCACCGGGGCCACCGCCGCCGAAGAAGGCGTCCATGATGTCGCCCAGGCCGCCGAACCCGGCGAACGGATCCCCGCCCGCGCCCGCGCCGGCACCGCCGCCGGAGGACATCGGGTCACCGCCGAGGTCGACGATCTGCCGCTTCTTCGGGTCGGAGAGGACCTCGTAGGCGGTCGTCACTTCCTGGAACCTCGCCTGCGCGTCCGCATCGGGGTTGACGTCCGGGTGCAGCTCCCTCGCCATCTTCCGGTAGGCGCGCTTGAGCTGCTCGGGCGTTGCGTCCTTGGCCACCCCGAGGGTCGCGTAGTAGTCCGTGGCCACCTTCTCCGTACTTCCTCTGCTCGTTCGAGTGCACCCGGTCGCGGTCAGCGACCGTCCAGGATCTCACCTACGTATGCGGCGACGGCGCGCACCGCCGCCATCGTGCCCGGATAGTCCATCCGGGTGGGGCCGACGACACCGAGACCGCCCAGCACCATGCCATCCGAACCGTATCCGGTGGACACCACCGAGGTCGTCTGCATCTCCTCGGCTTCGTTCTCCACCCCGATGCGCACGGTGACGGTCCGGGCGTCGCGGGCCGCGGCCAGCAGCTTGAGCACCACGACCTGCTCCTCCAGCGCCTCCATCACCTGCCGCAGCGAGTGCGGGAAGTCGGTGAAGTTGGCGGTGAGGTTGGGCGTGCCGCCGAGCACCATGCGCTCCTCCGGGTGCTCGACCAGCGACTCGATGAGCACGCTGGACACCCGGACCAGCGCCGAGCGCAGGTCGGCCGGCGCCTGCTCGGGCAGGTCCGCCACCGCGGCCGAGGCCTCGGCCAGCCGCTTCTCCGCCATCGCGCTGTTGAGCACGGTGCGCAGGCGGGCCACGTCGTCGTCGGTGATCACGTCGCCGAGGTCGACCATCCGCTGGTCCACCCGGCCGGTGTTGGTGATCAGCACCAGCATCAACCGGGCCGGGGTGATGGTGACGACCTCGACGTGCCGCACCGTCGACCGGGTCAGCGTCGGGTACTGCACCACCGCCACCTGCCGGGTGAGCTGGGCCAGCAGCCGGACGCTGCGCCGCATCACGTCGTCGAGGTCGACCGCGCCTTCCAGGAAGTTCTGGATGGCGCGGCGCTCGGCGGAGGTCAGCGGCTTGATCTCGTGCAGCCGGTCCACGAACATCCGGTAGCCCTTGTCGGTGGGCACCCGCCCGGCGCTGGTGTGCGGCTGGACGATGAAGCCGTCCTCCTCCAGCGCCGCCATGTCGTTGCGCACCGTGGCGCTGGAGACACCGAGGTTGTGCCGGTCGACGAGGGCCTTGGAACCGACCGGTTCCTGGGTCGACACGTAGTCCGCGACGATCGCGCGCAGCACTTCGAAGCGGCGTTCATCCGCGTTCACCGTGCCACCTCCTGTTCGTCCGGCCGACCGATCGCCCACGACCCCCGGACCGCGCGGGCCGGGAGCCGGCGGGCGGACCCTCGGCGCCACCTCCGAGTTTACGGTGTCGCACCGGCACATCATCGCTACCAGCGCAAACCGACGTCCGCGCGGACCGGGACCGACGGCTCCGCCGACGCACCGGGCGCGGGACATCCCACCGAGCATAAGGGCCATTGGTCCACCCGTTCGAGCGCCGATCCGCCGCGGAGCGCACCCGGACGACGACGGACGGTCACCCGGACAAAGCGGGTGTGATCTACGCCACACGCTATCGATTGGGACGCGGATGATCACCACCGCTGGGTTCAATGATCAGGCCCGGCGAGCTGCTCGGGCTCACCCCGAGAAGGAGAACGCAGTGTCGTACCCCATGCCCGCCGCCCCGCCCCAGAAGAACGCCCTGGCGCTCACCTCGATGATCCTCGGCATCATCGGCGTCGTGCTCAGCTTCGTCCCCGTCATCGGGATGGTGTCCTGGGTGCTCGGGCCGCTCGCGGTGATCTTCGGCATCATCGGCATCCGGAAGCAGATCGGCAAGGGGCAGGCGCTCGCGGGCCTCATCACCGGCGGGATCGCGATCGTCGTGTGCATCGTGTGGACGGTCATGACCGTCGTCACCGTGCAGCAGGTCGACCAGGACCTCCAGCAGTACAGCAGCTGCATCGAGAACGCCCAGACCCCCGACGAACTCGCGGCCTGCTGACCCGGACCAGGTGAGGGACACCTTCGTCCGACCATGCCGGATGAAGGTGCCCCTCACTCATGACCCTTCCGGGTGAGGCTGCGTCCGGTGGCTCACCCGGACGGGCGGTACCCTGCCGCGGGTACGACCGGCGGGCACCGGCCGCGGTCGCCCGCCACCGGTGCGCTCGCCGCCGAACGACCGCGCGGCGCCCGCGCCGCCCGAGGGGTGCACCGTGATCTTCAAGGACGTCCGCGACGGACGCCCGTATCCCGAGCCCCGGCTCTCCACCCGGGACTGGTCCCGCATCCCGCCCCGCCAGGTGCGGCTGGAAGACCTGGTGACCACGACCAAGGTGCTCCGGCTGGACCGGTTGCTCAGCCCCGACTCGACCTTCTTCGGCGACCTCTTCCCGCACGTGGTGCGCTGGCGCGGCGAGCTGTTCCTGGAGGACGGCCTGCACCGCGCGCTGCGGGCGGCGCTGCACCAGCGCACCGCGCTGCACGTCCGGGTGCTCGAACTCGGCTGACCGCCGTTCCGCGCGCCGCTCAGCCGATCAGCCGGGCGATCACCCCGTCGGCCAGCAACCGGCCCCGGTCGGTGAGCACGCAGCGCCCGCGGTCCAGGTCGGCGCCGCGCAGCAGCCCGTCGTCGACGGCCTGCTTGGCGGCCAGCACCCCGGCCTCGTCCAGCACGTCGGTGCGCAGCCCGGTGGCCAGCCGCAGTTCCAGCATGACCCGCTCGACGCGCCGGTCCTCCTCGGTGAGCACCTCGCGGCCCACCGCCGGGGACCGCCCCGCCGCGAGCCGCTCGGCGTAGCGGGCCGGGTGCTTGACGTTCCACCACCGCACGCCGCCGACGTGGCTGTGCGCGCCCGGCCCGGCGCCCCACCAGTCGCCGCCGCGCCAGTAGCCGATGTTGTGCCGGCACGCCGCGTCCGGTCCCGCGGCCCAGTTGGAGACCTCGTACCAGTCCAGGCCCGCACCGGCCAGCGCCGCGTCGATCATCTCGTAGCGGTCGGCGAGCACGTCCTCGTCGGGCATCGGCAGCTCGCCCCGCCGGACCTTGCGCGCCATCGCGGTGCCGTCCTCGACGATCAGCGAATAGGCCGAGACGTGGTCCACGCCCGCGTCGAGCACCGACTCCAGCGAGGCCCGCAGGTCGTCGTCGGACTCCCCCGGCGTGCCGTAGATCAGGTCCAGGTTGACGTGCTCGAACCCGGCGGCGCGGGCCTCCCGCGCGGCGGCGACCGCGCGCCCCGGCGTGTGCGCGCGCTCCAGCACCCGCAGCACGTGCGCGGCGGCCGACTGCATCCCCAGCGAGATCCGCGTGTAGCCGGCCGAGCGCAGCCCGGCGAAGAACTCCGGCGAGGTCGACTCGGGGTTGGACTCGGTGGTGATCTCCGCCCCGGCCGCCAACCCCACGGTGTCGCGCACCGCGGTCAGCACCTCCCCGAGGCGGTCGGCGCCGAGCAGCGACGGGGTGCCGCCGCCGACGAACACCGTCTCCGCGGCCGGCGGCGCCGCGCCACCGGCCGACAGCACCCGGGCGCCCAGCTCCAGCTCCCGCCGCAGCCCGTCCAGCCAGCTCCCGAAACCCGCCGAGGAACCGAGCTCGTCGGCGGTGTAGGTGTTGAAGTCGCAGTAGCCGCAGCGGGTGGCGCAGAAGGGCACGTGGACGTAGATCCCGAAGGGCCGGGACCCGAGTCCGGTCAGCGCTCCGGCGGGCAGCGCGCCGTCGTCCGGGACGGGCTCGCCGGTCGGTGGTTGAGCAGGCACATCACCACTGTCCCACCATGCGGATGGTGGTGGACCGCCCGGTGGCCGCGTGGCACGCTGACCGGCATGGGTACGACCGCGCAGGCGTTGCTGCTGGTCTCCCGCCGCTACGTGGACCTGCGGCGGGTGTGCAGCGCGCTCTGCCGCAGTTGACCCGCCGCCGCGTTCTGCATTGTCCAGTCGGCGCCGGGACCGCCGACCGGGTGAACCGTCGCAGCCGACGGAGCAGCCTGCGGCGCGCTCCGGCCCGCATCACTCCCGGAGGTCGGACCTCATGGCCCCCTCGACGGATGCCCCGAACCGTCCCGCCCGCAAGCGCAAGACCCGCGGCGAAGGTCAGTGGGCGCTCGGCTACCGCGAGCCGCTCAACGCCAACGAGCGCTCCAAGAAGGACGACAACCCGCTCAACGTCCGGGAGCGCATCGAGACCATCTACGCGCACCGCGGCTTCGACTCCATCGACCCCGGTGACCTGCGCGGCAGGTTCCGCTGGTGGGGTCTCTACACCCAGCGCGCCCCGGGCATCCCGGGCGCGCGGACCGGCACCATCGAGCCCGAGGAGCTCGACGACTCCTACTTCATGCTGCGCGTGCGCGTCGACGGCGGGGCGCTGACCACCGAGCAGCTGCGCACCATCGGCGAGGTCTCGCAGACCTACGCGCGCGACACCGCCGACATCACCGACCGGCAGAACGTGCAGCTCCACTGGATCCGGGTCGAGGACATGCCGACGATCTGGGAGAAGCTGGAGGGCGTCGGGCTGTCCACCACCGAGGCGTGCGGCGACTGCCCCCGGGTGGTGCTGGGTTCGCCGGTGGCCGGCGTCGCGGCCGACGAGGTGATCGACGGCACCCCGGCGATCGACGAGATCACCGAGCGCTACATCGGGGACCCGTCGCTGTCCAACCTGCCGCGCAAGTTCAAGTCCTCGGTCAGCGGTTCGCCGCGCTGGGACTCGGTGCCGGAGATCAACGACGTCTCGTTCGTCGGCGTCGAGCACCCCGAGCACGGCCCGGGCTACGACCTGTGGGTCGGCGGCGGACTGTCCACCAACCCGAAGCTGGCGGTGCGGCTGGGCACCTGGGTGCCGCAGGAGGACGTGGCCGAGGTCTGGCACGGCGTGGTCCGGATCTTCCGGGACTACGGCTACCGCCGGCTGCGGCACCGCGCCCGGCTGAAGTTCCTGGTCACCGACTGGGGCGCGGAGAAGTTCCGCGAGGTGCTGGAGACCGAGTACCTCGGCCGCGCGCTGGTCGACGGCCCGGCGCCGGCGACGCCCACGACCGCCCGCGACCACCTCGGCGTCCACCCGCAGCAGGACGGCAACTTCTACATCGGCGCGAAGTCGGCGGCGGGCCGGGTCAGCGGTTCCACCCTGGTCGAGGTGGCCAAGGCCGCCGAGCGGGCGGGGTCCCGCCGGGTCCGCACCACCGTCGAGCAGAACCTGCTGGTGCTCGACGTCGCGCCGGGCGAGGTCGACGGCCTGGTCTCCGACCTGGCCGGACTCGGGATGCACGCCGACCCGTCGCCGTGGCGGCGGGGGGTGATGGCGTGCACCGGAATCGAGTTCTGCAAGCTTGCCATCGTGGAGACGAAGGAACGCGCCATCGACCTGATCGGCGACCTGGAGCGGCGGCTGGCCGACATCCAGGGCGACGTGCGCGATCCGGTCACCATCAACCTCAACGGCTGCCCGAACGCCTGCGCCCGCACCCAGGTCGCCGACATCGGGCTGAAGGGCCAGATGGTGCCCGGCCCGGACGGCGCGCAGGTGCCCGGGTACCAGGTGCACTTGGGCGGCGGGCTCGCGCTCGACGCCGGGTTCGGCCGCAAGCTGCGCGGCCACAAGGTCACCTCGGAGGAGCTCGGCGACTACGTCGAGCGCCTGGTGCGCCGCTACCTCGACCAGCGCACCGAGGGCGAGCGGTTCGCGCAGTGGGTGGGCCGGGCCGAGGAGGACGACCTCCGATGAGCCGGGCGGAGCCGTTCCACTGCCCGTACTGCGGGGACGAGGAACTCGAACCGGAGGCCGAACCCGTCGGCGCGTGGCGGTGCCGGGCCTGCTTGCGGGTCTTCACCGTCTCGCTCGTCGGGCTGGCCCTGGGAGGGAGCGAGGAATGACTGCCGAGACCACCACGAACATCGGCGTCCGCCGCGGTGACGACCAGCTGCGCGCGCTGGCCGAGCAGGGCGCGCGGGACCTGGCCGAGGCCGGTGCCGAGGAGGCGCTGCGCTGGGCGGCCGAGACCTTCGGGGACGGCCTGATCGTCGCGTCCAACATGCAGGACGCGGTGCTGGTCGACCTGGCGGCCCGGGCCCGGCCGGGCGTGGACGTGCTGTTCCTGGAGACCGGGTACCACTTCGCCGAGACGATCGGCACCCGCGACGCCGTCGCCCAGGTCTACGACGTGAACATCGTCAACGCGACCGCGGAGCGGTCGGTCGCCGAGCAGGACGCCGCCGAAGGCCCCCGGCTCCACGACCGGGACCCGAACCGCTGCTGCTTCCTGCGCAAGGTCGTGCCGCTGCGCGACACCCTGTCCCGCTACGAGGCGTGGGTGACCGGGGTGCGCCGGGTGGAGGCCCCGACGCGGGCGGGCACGCCGGTCGTCACCTGGGACGACCGCAACGGGCTGGTGAAGATCAACCCGATCGCCGCCTGGTCCGACGAGGACATGGACCGCTACATCGACGAGCACGGAGTGCTGGTGAACCCGCTGGTGCCCGCGGGGTTCCCGTCCATCGGATGCCAGCCTTGCACCAACAAGCCCGCCCCGGGCGCCGATCCGCGCAGCGGTCGGTGGGCGGGCACCAGCAAGACCGAGTGCGGACTGCACGGCTGAGCCGGGACCTTTCGGAGGGACAACGTGAGCACGACCGATCTCGACATCGCCCCGGCCGACGCGGGCGCGCCGCCCCAGGTGGACAACCTGGACGCGCTGGAATCCGAAGCGGTGCACATCTTCCGCGAGGTGGCGGGCGAGTTCGACCGCCCGGTGATCCTGTTCTCCGGGGGCAAGGACTCCACCGTGCTGGTCCACCTGGCGCGCAAGGCGTTCTGGCCCGCGCCGGTGCCGTTCCCGCTGCTGCACGTCGACACCGGTCACAACTTCCCCGAGGTGCTGGAGTTCCGCGACGAACTGGTCGACCAGGACGACCTGCGCCTGGTGGTGGCCTCGGTGCAGGACTACCTCGACGACGGGCGGCTGGCGGAGCGCGCCGACGGCACCCGCAACCCGTTGCAGACCACGCCGCTGCTCGACGCGATCGGCGACAACAAGTTCGACGCGGTCTTCGGCGGCGGCCGGCGGGACGAGGAGCGGGCCCGCGCCAAGGAGCGGATCTTCAGCCTGCGCAACGCCTTCGGCCAGTGGGACCCGCGGCGGCAGCGCCCGGAGCTGTGGAACCTCTACAACGGCAAGCACCGGCCCGGCGAGCACGTCCGGGTCTTCCCGCTGTCGAACTGGACCGAGCTGGACATCTGGCGCTACATCCAGCGGGAGAAGATCGACCTGCCCGCGATCTACTACGCGCACCGCCGCGAGGTCTTCCAGCGCGACGGCATGTGGCTGACCTCCGGGCCGTGGGGCGGGCCGCGCGAGGGCGAGGCCCCGGTGGACAAGGTCGTGCGCTACCGCACGGTGGGCGACGGGTCCTGCACCGGCGCGGTGGAGTCCGAGGCGTACACGGTGGACGACGTGATCGCCGAGGTCGCGGCCTCCCGGCTCACCGAGCGCGGGGCGACCCGGGCCGACGACCGGATCTCCGAGGCGGCCATGGAGGACCGCAAGCGCGAAGGCTACTTCTGATCGACCGTTCCCGTCGCCGCGCCGCGTGACCCCGGCGGGGGACCGCTGGTCCCGCGCGCCCGGTGACGGACACGCCGCCCACCGCCCGATCGCATCACCAGGAATGGGTTCCGCAATGACCGAGACGACCACCCGCACGGCGCCGGACTCCGGTACCGAGGTGACGCTGCCCGCTCAGACCGACCTGCTGCGGCTGGCGACCGCCGGATCCGTCGACGACGGCAAGAGCACCTTGGTCGGCCGGCTGCTGCACGACACCAAGTCGGTGCTGGCCGACCAGCTCGACGCGGTGCACCGCGCCAGCGCGGACCGCGGCCTGGCGACCCCGGACCTCTCGCTGCTCGTCGACGGGCTCCGGGCGGAGCGCGAGCAGGGCATCACCATCGACGTGGCGTACCGGTACTTCGCCACCCCCCGGCGGACGTTCGTGCTGGCCGACACGCCCGGTCACGTGCAGTACACCCGCAACACCGTCACCGGGGCCTCCACCGCGCAGCTCGCGGTGCTGCTGGTCGACGCCCGCAACGGCGTCGTGGAGCAGACCCGCAGGCACGCCGCGGTGCTCGCCCTGCTGGGCGTGCCGCGCCTGGTGCTGGCCGTGAACAAGATCGACATGGTGGACTTCGACGAGTCGGTCTACGACCGCATCGCCGCGGAGTTCCGGACCCACGCGGCGGCCCTGGGCTACGCCGAGGACGCGGTGCTGACCATCCCGGTGTCCGCGCTGCTCGGCGACAACGTGGTGGAGCGCTCGGCGCGGATGCCCTGGTACACCGGCCCGTCGCTGCTGGAGCACCTGGAGCAGGTGCCGGTGGCGCCAGACCCGGAGGACGTGCCGTTCCGGATGCCGGTGCAGTACGTGATCCGCCCGCGCACCGCCGAGCACCCCGACTACCGGGGTTACGCGGGGCAGGTCGCGGCCGGGGTGGTCACCGCGGGCGAGGAGGTCGTGGTGCTGCCCGCGGGGCTGCGCACCCGGGTCGCGAAGGTGGACACCCCGGACGGCCCGGCCCCGCGCGCCGCCGCCGGGCGTTCGGTCACGCTGCTGCTGGAGGACGACTTCGACATCGCGCGCGGCGACCTCATCGCCGCCGCCGCGGACGCGCCGCGGGTCACCGACGAGCTCGACGCCACGGTCTGCTGGTTGGCCGAGAAGCCGCTCGGCCCGGGGTCGAAGGTGCTGGTCAAGCACGGCACCCGCACGGTGCAGGCGCTGGTCGAGGAGCTGACCGCCCGCTTCGACGAGCAGGCGCTGTCCAGCGTGGCGGCCCCGGATTCGCTGGCGCTCAACGAGATCGGCCGGGTGCGCCTGCGCACGTCCGAACCGCTGCCGGTGGACGACTACGCCGCGAGCCGCCGCACCGGCTCGTTCCTGGTGGTCGACCCCTCGGACGGGACGACGCTGGCCGCCGGGCTGATCGGGGTACCGCTGGCGCCGTTCGCCGCAGCCGCGGGGTGACGGCCGTGTCCGCCCCGCTGGTGGCGGTCGCGCACGGCAGCCGCGACCCGCGGTCGGCCGGGACCGTCCACGCCCTGATGGACGTGGTGCGGGCGTCCCGGCCGGACCTCGACGTGCGCACCGCGTTCCTGGACCTCTCGGCGCCCCGGCTCGGCGACGTGCTCGCCGGGGTGCACCAGGACGGCCACGACCGGGCCGTGGTGGTCCCGTTGCTGCTCGGCCGCGCCTTCCACGCCCGGGTCGACGTCCCGGCGGCGATCACCGAGGCGGCGCGGCGGTTCCCCCGGTTCGACGTGCGGGTGGCCGACGTGCTCGGGCCGGACCCGCGGCTGGACCGGGCGGCGTGGCGGCGGCTGGTGGCCGCCGGGGCCGAGGCCGACGACCCGGAGCTCGGCGTGGTACTGGCCGGGGCCGGGTCGTCGCACGCCCCGGCCAACCGGCTGGTCGACGACGTGGCCGCCCGGTGGCGGGCCGGTACCCGGTGGGCGGGCGCGGTGGCCGCGTTCGCCGCGGCGGCCGAGCCCGACGTGCCCGCGGCGCTGGCCCGGTTGCGCGCGGCCGGCGCCCGCCGGTTCGCGATCGGGGCGTGGTTCCTGGCGCCCGGGCTGTTGCCGGACCGGATCGTCGAGCAGGCCCGGCGGCACGTCGCCGACCCGCTGATCGCGGCGCCGATGGCCGACGATCCCGAGGTCGCCGAGCTGGTGCTGCACCGCTACGCCGAGGTGGCGGAGCTCGGGGCGCCCGCGCTGCTGCCGCAGGCGCTGTAGAACGGCGGCTCGGGTGCGGGGGCGCGCACCGCTTCTGGGATAGTTCTCGCGGCATCGCGCGGAAAACCCGCGCGGCGTTGCGCAAACACGCCAACCCTTCGTCATCCCCGGGCCCCCGGGGCATGATGTACCGCGTGTGAGCTGACACACCCGAAGACCGGGAGCGGCCCGGGTCCCCCGACACCCGGGTCGCTGCCGGCCCCGACTTTCCGAGGGCACACGGAGATCGGCGGCACCGATGAGCGGACAACCGCACCTGATCGCGCGCGTACTCCCGGAGTACGCGCGCAACGAGCAGGACAAGTCCTGCCACTTCTTCCCGCTCCCGGCGGGCGGCGGGCCCTTGCCGGAGAGCCTGCGCGCCTACTGCGGTTTCCACATCGCGCCCGGGGTGGCCGAGGCGCTCGAAGGCCCCGCCGGGATGCCGTGCACGACGTGCCTGGTGACGGCGACGATCTCCGGCAACACCGGCTGAGGAGCGAGCCGCACCCGGCAAGCACTGATCACGTTGCGTGTTGTTGCTGAACCCCGAGACTCACTCGGGGTGGTCATGAGAGAGTGCAATTCCAGCGTAGGGCCGGGGAACCGACCTCCCTCTGTCAACGTCGAACCCGTCAGGCCCGCTCTACCGAGTGACCGCCGGGGTGAGGGCGTTCAATGCAAGGCTGGATGAGAAGTCGGGGACAACAGCGCGAGATGAACACGCAGCAGCCGAGTCGACCGGTCATCACGCCGGCCATGCGGGAGCAGGCCGTCAAGCAGCCGAACACCTGGCTGTACGTGGTCGACCCGATATTCACGGACCCGAACGCCGAGGTGCCGCCGTGGGGCTTCATCGGCGGTTACCGGGTGGACGAGCACGGCGAGATCACCGACGACTTCTCGCCGAACCCGAACTACCGGCCCTCGCCGGTCGCGCTGCGCCTGCCCGCGCCCACCAACGACGTGGAGCGCGCGCTGCAGCTCACCACCACCGGCTACGCCCAGGGCCAGGCGCTGCTCGCCGCGCTGCTGGAAGCGGAGTTGGTGCTGTTCGCCCAGCCCCAGGGTTCCGGGCTGTTCGTGATGGACCACGAGTCCGGCCGCAAGCAGCTCCAGGTGTTCACCTCCGACGGCTTCCTGCCGCCGAACTGGACCACCTGGCAGCGGATGACCGGGCGCGCGCTGGCCGGGCTGAACCTCGCCGGGACCGACGTGCAGATCAACCCGACCAGTCCGGTCAAGGCCCGGCTGCCCGGTGAGGACCTGGTCAAGGCCGCCGCCTCGATCCCGCCGAAGGCACCGCCGCCGTCCTCGCCGGCCACCGGCGTCCCGGTGGTCCGCCAGCCGGAACCGGCGCCCGAACCCGCTCCCGCGCCCGAGGAGCCCGCGCGGTCCGGCGCCCCGGGGCCCGCCGACACCGAACTCGGTCGCCGGTTCACCGGGGCGCTGCTGGCCGCCGCGATCGGCGACGCCCTCGGCGCTCCGGTCGAGTTCTACCCGGTGGACCAGATCCGCGGTCGCCACGGCGCGAACGGCGTCACCGAGTACGACCGCGGCCACGAGCACCCCGGCGAGTTCACCGACGACACCCAGCTCCTCGCGTTCACCGTCGAGGGGCTGATCCGCGGGCACCGCGCGGTCCGCGACGGGGCGCCGTCCCCGCTGCCCGCGGTGCAGCACGCCTACCAGCGCTGGCTGCACACCCAGGGCTACGGCTGGAGCCGGGTCGCCGGACCGTTCGCCGAGACCAACCCGGAGCCGACCGGGTGGCTGATCGGCGAGCGCGAGCTGTTCGCGGTCCGCTCGCCCAACAGCACCTGCATCACCGCGCTCCGCGAGTTCGCGGCGGTCGGCGCCCCCGGCACCCTGGAGCGGCCGATCAACGAGTCCCCGGACAACTCCGGCGTGGTGCGCGCGGCGCCGGTGGCGCTGTGGTCGGACGACCCCGGCGAGGTCTTCGAGCTGGCCGCCGCGATCGCCGCGCTGACCAGTTCGGCGCCCAACGCCTACCTGCCCGCGGGGGCGCAGGCGGTGCTCGTGCGGGGGCTGCTGCGCGGCGACGCGCTGCCGGTGGCGCTCGCCGAGACCCGGCAGGTGCTGCGCCGCTACCGGGACCACGAGGACACCGACCTGGCGCTGACCCGGGCCGAGGAGCTGGCGGCCGAGGGCAAGCCCAGCCCGGAACGGCTCAAGGACGCCCTCGGCGGCGGCTGGGCCGGGCACGAGGCGCTGGCGATCGCGGTGTGCGCGGTGCTGTCCACCGACAGCGTCGCCGCCGCGGTGATGCTGGCGGTCAACCACTCCGGCGACAGCGACTCGACCGGCGCGATCTGCGGTGCCCTCGCCGGTGCGCTGCACGGCGTTTCCGCGCTGCCCGGCGTGTGGCTGCGCGACCTGGGCCAGCGCGAGCTGATCGAGGCGCTGGCCGCCGACGCGCTGCGGGAGTTCGGCCCGAACCCGCCCGCCGACGAGGCGTGGGCGCGGCGCTACCCCGCCGAGCAGGACCGCTCGGAGATCGACTTCACCTCGGCCCCGCCGCTCGCCTCCGCCGCAGCGGACCCGCCCGAGCCGGCCGAGGCGGACGTGACCGCCGCGATCACCGTCGAGCCGACCGAACCCGCCGAGGACCCGGCGCCCGCGGACGCCGCCGAACCCGCACCGGCCGAACCGGGGCCGGAGCCCGTCGAGGCCGAACCCGCCGAGCCCGCGCCCGCACCGGTCGAGCCGGAGCCCGTCGAGGAGGCGCCCGAGGCCGAGGCGCTCGTCGGTGAGCCGATCGGCGAGGACCAGCTCGACCCCGCCCGGGTGCGCGCCCGGCGCATCCACGGCTTCCTGCTCGGCGGCGCGGTGGGCGACGCGCTGGGCTACCCCATCGAGGACGACGACCTGGCGGCAATCCGGCGCAAGCACGGTCCCGACGGGCTCGCCGACTTCGTCGACGCGGCCCGGCCCGGCGGCTCGATCAGCGACGACACCCAGATGACGCTGTTCACGCTGGAAGGGCTGATCCGGGCCAGCATCCGGCGGCGCCGCTTCGGCGAGCACGAGCCCGGGACCCAGGTGCAGCACGCCTACCAGCGCTGGCTGCACACCCAGGGCTTCGACTGGCGGGACGCGGGCGGGCCGCTGGCCGCGACCCCGCCGGACGGCTGGTTGATCCGGTGCAAGGGCCTGTTCGTCCGCCGCGCTCCGGGCAAGACCTGCATCCAGGCGCTGCACGGCTACGCCACCGGCACCCCGCGCGGCTCGTTCACCCACCGGCTCAACGACTCCAAGAGCTGCGGCGGCGTGATGCGCGCCGCCCCGGCCGGGTTGTGGTCCGACGACCCCGCCACGGTCTTCCAGGTCGGCTCCCTCACGGCGGTGCTCACCCACGGCCACCCCAGCGGCTACCTGCCCGCCGGCGCGCTCGCGGTGATCGTCCAGCAGCTCGTCGCGGACCGGTCGCTGCCGGAGGCGGTGGACCGGGCGCTCGGCGAGCTGTCGTCCTGGGACGGCCACGAGGAGACCACCGCGGCGCTGCGCGCGGCCGTCGACCTGGCCACCAGCGGTGCGCCGACCCCGGAGGAGCTGCACGAGCGGCTCGGCGAGGGCTGGTTCGGCGAGCAGGCGCTGGGGATCGCGGTGTGCGCCGCGCTGGCCCGCCCGGACTCCTTCGCCGATGCGGTGCTGCTGGCCGCCAACCACTCCGGCGACAGCGACTCCAGCGCCGCGATCTGCGGCAACATCATGGGCGCCGCGCTGATGCCGGAGGCGATCCCGCAGCCGTGGCGCGACGGGCTGGAACTGCGCGAGGTCATCGAGGAGCTCGCCCGGGACGCCGTCGAGGAGTTCGGCCCGAACCCGCCGACGACGCCGGAGTGGTGGGAGCGCTACCCGGTCGGCGAAGCCGAGCCGGAGCAGCCGGAACCGGCTCCCGAACCGGTGTCCGAGCCCGCCGCCGTCGCGGAAGCCGCAGCGATGCCCGAGCCCGCCGCGATGCCGGAAGCCGCGATGTCGGAAGCCGCGGTGCCGGAACCCGCCCCCGCGCCCGCCGCGGTGCCGGAAGCCCCGGTGCCGGAACCCGCCCCCGCGCCCGCCGCGGTGCCGGAAGCCGCGGTGCCGGAGCCCGCCGAGCCGGAGCCCGCCCCGGCGGGAGCGGTCGCCCGGCCGGTGCCCGCCGACGTCGCGGACGATCCCGACGAGGGCCTGTCCGACGAGGAGGTGCGGCTGCTGGCGGCGTGGCGGAAGTTCCGCGACGGCGAGGAGGGCACCTCCGCCGAGCTGAGCCAGGGCCTGAACAAGCTCCTCGTCGAGGCGTTCGGCGAGGACCGGGCGGCGCAGCTGCTCGGCGAGGCGGCGGCCGACGAGGTCCAGGGCGCCGGTCTCCCCGCGGAGGAGCAGGTGCGGCTGGACCGCCAGGAGCGGTTCACCGGGTGCGTGCTGGGCGCCGCCGTCGGCGACGCGCTCGGCGGGCCGTGGATGTTCTCCGACCTGCGCGCCGTGCTGCGGGCCAACCCCGAGGGCGTGCGGGAGTACGCCGAGTTCTTCGGGCGGCGCGGCACCGCGACCTCGCTGTCCCAGCAGGGCGCCTTCGTCCTGGAGGCGATGATCCGGGCCGTGCTGCGCACCGCGCTGCGCGGCGTCCCGGCGCACCACCCGTCGATGGTGCTCACCTCGTTGCAGCACTGGCTGCACACCCAGGGCGTGCCCGCCGAGCCCGCGCGGCGCGCGCCGCTGGCCGAGCGGGACGTGCTGCGCGCCCAGCGCTTCCCGGACGAGACCACGCTGAGCGCGCTGGCCCGCTGGGCGGACCGGCGCGACGCCCCGACGCCGGCCAACCCGCCCAACGCCGCGCGCACCGTCGCCGCGACGGTGCGGGGTCCGGTGCTGGGCTTCGCCGCCGCCGACCCGGCGCAGGCGATCGGCTTCGGCGCCGAGATGGCGGTGGTCACCCACGGCCACCCGGACGGCTACCTGCCGGCGGGGGCGCTGGCGGGGCTGATCGCCGCGCTGGACGACGGCCGCACGCTGGCCGAGAGCGTGCGCACCGTGCTCGCCGAACTGGACCAGTTGGAGGGGGCCAGCACCACCGCGGAGGGGTTGCGCTCGGCGCTGGAGCGGGCCGGGTCCGGTCCGCTGTCACCGACCGCGCTGGAGGAGCTCGGGCTGGGCTGGAGCGCCCCCGAGGCGCTGGCCATCGCCGTCGCCGCGGCGCTGTCGCACCCCAACTCGTTCCTCGACGCGGTCTCGCTGGCCGCCACCCACTCCGGCAACAGCGCCGCCACCGCGGCGATCTGCGGTGCGCTGCTGGGCGCCGCGCGCGGGGCGGGGGACATCCCGGCGGAGCTGTCGGCGGGCCTGGAACTGCGCCCGGTGCTCGACGAACTGGTCGCGGACCTGCTCCGCGCCCGCACCGAGGTCGTCACCGATCGGGAACCACCGGAGTGGGCCGGGCGTTACCTCGGATGACAGCCCCTCGGACCGCACCCCTGGGATCGCAGGACCGTGGACGACATGAGCGGAGCCGGTGACCGGTTGGACGACACCGAACGCGCCTTGCTCGCCGCCTGGCGGGCGGCTGCCCGGCGCGACCCCGTCGAGCGGGAGCTGCTGGCGGTCTGGCGGCGGTGGCGGGCCGAACCGGCCACCCGCCCGCCGTGGGGAGCCGCGTTGCAGCAGCGGCTCGCCGCCGATCCGGACGCGCCGCTGCCCGCCACCGGGCTGGCCGGACCGGACGGCCTGCTGCTCGACGCGCCGAGCCGGGTGCTGGGGATGCTGCTGGGCGGCGCGGTCGGCGAGTTCACCGCGCTCGGCCGGGTCGGCCACCGCACCAGCGCGCTGCTGTTCGTCCTGGAGGGGCTGCTCCGGGCGCACACCCGCGCCCGGTCCGCCGGCGACGGCGACCCGCTCCGCGGCGCGGTGTCCGGGCTGCGCCGCTGGCTGCGCTCGCGCGGGGTGCCGTGGCGCGACTGCACCGGCACCGGGGCGCCGAACGGCTGGCTGCTCGCCGAACGCGCGCTGCGCTCGCGGCTCACCGACGAGCCGACGATGCTGCTCGCGCTCGGCCGGATCACCGGCGGGCACCCGGGGGGCACCCGCGCGGAACCCCTCAACTCCGCCGACAGCGCCACCGCCGTGCCGCTGGGCGCGCTGGCCGCGCTGTGGTCCGCCGACCCCGAGACGGTGTTCGCGCTGGGCGGTGACCTCGCCGCGCTGACCCACGGCCACCCGGACGGGCACGACCCGGCCGGGGTCGTCGGCGTCCTGGCCCACTGGCTGCTGCGCGGACGTCCGCTGGAGCAGGCGGTGGCGCACGGGATGGCGGCGTGGCCGCCGGGACGCCCGAAGCTCGCCCGCGCCCGCGGCCTCGGCGAGGCCAGCCCGGCCGGGTTCGCGCCGGGACCGGCCGAGCTGGACGCGATGGCCCTCGGCCGCAGCGGGCTGGACGCGCTGGCCATCGCGGTCCGCTGCGCCCTGGCGGCACCGGACTTCGCGACCGCGGTGCGGGCGGCCGCCCGGCACGGCGGGGACACGGCGTCCTCGGCGATGCTGTGCGGGCTGCTGCTCGGCGCGCTGCACGGTCCGACCGCCGTCCCGGAGCGGTGGCGCACCGCGCTGCCGATCACCGGCCTGGTGGAGCGCATCGCCGAGGACGCCGCCACCGAGTTCGGCCCGTACCCCGACGAGTCCGACGACTGGGAACGGCGCTACCCCACCTCCGACCTCGCCGACCCGCACCGGCCCGCCGCGGCCTACCGCACCGGGCTGGCCGCGGTGCCCCGGCTGGCCGCCTCCCGGGACCGGTTCGTCGGGGGCGTGCTGGGCGCGGCCATCGGCGAAGCGCTGGGGATGCCGGTCGCGGGCGACAACTGGGAGGAGATCCGGTCCCGGCACGGCACCGGCGGCGTCACCGACTACGTCCCGGCCGGCCACCCGTCCGGGCGACTCGGCAGCGACACCCAACTGCTGCTGTTCTCCCTGGAGGGCACGATCCGGGCGAACGTGCGGCGGCGCAGCGCCGGGGCGATCGACCCGACCCGCCACCTCCAGCACGCCTACCAGCGCTGGCTGCACACCCAGCACCTGAGCTGGCCGCGCGCCGCGGGCGAGTTCCTCGCCGACGCACCGGCTCCCGACGGGTGGCTGGTCGAGCAGCGCGCGCTGTTCCAGACCCGCAACCCGGGGCGCACCATGATGCGCACCCTCATCGCCTTCGCCAAGGGCCAGCAGTCGAGGGGCACGCCGGAGGACCCGGTCAGCGACGCCGAGGACAGCGGCGCCGTGCTGCGGACCGCCCCCGCCGCGCTGTGGAGCGGTGATCCGGCCGAGGTGTTCGAGGTCGGGATGGCCACCGCGGCGCTGACCCACGGCCACCCGAGCGCCTACCTCAGCGGCGGGGCGCTGGCGTTCCTGGTCGCCCGGCTGGTGCACGGGGTGGAGCTGACCGCGGCGGTGGACGAGGTGCTGGAGCAGCTCACCCGGCATTCCGGCCACGACGAGGTCAGCCGCAGGCTGCTCACCGCGATGCGGCTGTCGAAGGGCACCCCGCTGCCCCCGGAGGAGCTCAACCGCGCCCTCGGCACCGGCTGGACGGCCGCCGAGGCGCTGGGCATCGGGGTGCACGCGGCGCTGGTCGCCGAGGGCGACCTGGACGCCGGGCTCGCCGTGGCGGTCAACCACTCCGGCAACAGCGCCACCACCGGCGCCGTCTGCGGCTGCCTGCTCGGCGCGACCACCGGCGCGGACCGCATCCCGGAGCGCTGGATCGCCGACCTGGAGCTGAACGAGGTGGTCGAGCGGCTCGCCCACGACGCCGTCCTCGAGTTCGGCCCCCGCCCCCCGGACTGGGCCGACCGCTACCCCCCGACCTGACCCCACCCGCCCGTTCGCACGCTGCTTCACCTGGACGGGTGGGAGCCGGTTCGGTGCGGAGGTGGGGTCGTCGGGTTCACGTCCGGGTTAGCGTGCTGGCATGGCTGAACTCGTGCACCGCAGCACCGACGGCGGCATCGCCACCATCACCCTGGACTCCCCGCACAACCGCAACGCCCTGTCCGCCCAGCTCCGCCGCGAGCTGCTCGACCACCTCACCGCCGCGATCGACGACGAGGCGGCGCGGGTGCTCGTGCTGGACCACACCGGTCCGGTGTTCTGCGCCGGGATGGACCTCAAGGAATCGCGCTCGGCGGGCTCCGAGGAGCAGGGGGTGCAGGAGCTCCCGGCCATCCTGGAACGGCTCTGGCACAGCCCGAAGCCGGTGGTCGCCAAGCTCGCCGGACCGGCCCGCGCGGGCGGGGTCGGCATGGTCGCGGCCTGCGACCTCGCGGTGGCCGCCGACACCGCCACGTTCGCCTTCTCCGAGGTGCGCATCGGGGTGGTGCCCGCGGTGATCTCGATCCCGGTGCTGCCCCGGCTGACCCCCCGCCAGGCGCACGAGCTGTTCCTCACCGGGGAGACCTTCGACGCGCCGCGCGCGGTGCGGATCGGGCTGCTCAACGCCGCGGTGCCCGCCGCCGAGCTGGACGCCGAGGTGACCCGCTACACCGACATGCTGGCGCTGGGCGCCCCCGGCGCGCTGGCCGCCGCCAAGGAACTGCTGCTCGCCGAGCGGCCGACCGACGTGGGCGCCGGGTTCGAGGCGATGCAGCGGCTGTCCGCCGAACGGTTCGCGGGCGCGGAAGGCCAGGAGGGGATGCGCGCCTTCGCCGAGAAGCGCAAGCCCTCCTGGGTGCCCGAGCGGCTCCGCTGAGCGTCAGTCGCGGGCCAGCACGGCGCTGAAGTTCCGCCCGCACATGCTGTTCAGCGACGCGTCGCGGAGAACGGCCTGGATGCCCCGGAAGGCCTTCGGGTCGTTCTTCGCCAGCGCCGCGTGCCCGCTCCAGACCAGCACGTGCTCGCCCTCGGGCAGCCACGACAGGTCGGTCAGGCAGTCGTAGAGGGCGTCGAGGTTGCGGCCGGTCCACTCCGGGAAGTTCATGGCCGCCGCGATCCCCTCGAGGGTCGTCCGCTTGTTGACCAGTTCCGCGCCGTCGACGACGTGCACGGCCGCACCCCGCTGCTCCGCTTCGGCAACGGCCTGGCGGGTCGTCACGTCAGCGGAGGGCTGTTCCACCTCGCTCACCGCCGGCTCCTTCCCCACCTTGCTGGCCCACTTCGTAGCAAACATCGCACTCAACCATCGGCGTCGACAACGACGAATGATCCGTCATGATCGTTGTTGTGGCAAAGCTCGGACCTGTTCGCGGTGGCCGACCGCCGCGCTCCCCGCCGCGGCGGGGCCCGGCACCGGCACCGCGCGGTCGTGGCTCGACGAGCCCGGCCGCGAGTCGCCCGGAGGCAGGGGCGAGCGGCCCGGCGGGGCCGAGGCCCGGTCCGCCTCCGGAGGCAACTCCGCCAGGTTACGCACTGGAAGCCGGAATTCCACAGCCCCCGGCGCCGAGTGCTCGGAAGTCCCGCTTCCGGCGTAGTCGCGGACGAACCACCCGATGACGACGAGGGCGATGAGGCCCACGAGCGCCACCGAGATGCGCTTGCGCGAGCTCACGCCGCGGTCCCCTTCCGCCCGGCGGAACCGTCCCGGCGGACCGGCGGTTCCGCGTCGCGGACCCGGGTGAGCCGCGCGCCCAGGCCGTCGATGCCGCGATCGATGACCCGCGCGAGCACCCAGGCCAGCGGGACCAGGACCGCGAACGCGAGGGTCACCTGCAGCACGTAGGGGAGCTGCACGAGCCAGAGCTCGACGCCGTCCCACCACTCGACCAGCCATGCCAACACAGAGCGTCAGAGTACGCCCGGTTCAGCGGCCCGCGACGGCGGCCTGACCCCAACGTGGTCACAGCGCGTGCGCACAACACCGGACCGCGCGGACGCATCACGCTTCTGGGTGAGAGGTATCAGACGGTGCCCGAGCGCTCCCGGATCGAGCCGATGATCGCGCCGAAGTCCAGCGACCCGCCGCCCTCGTCGTTGAACCGCTGGTAGAGCTCGGTGGCCAGCCGCCCGACGGCGGTGTCGGTGCCGCTCTGCTCCGCGGCCGAGGCGGCCAGCTTGAGGTCCTTGAGCATCAGCGCCGCGGCGAAACCGGGTTCGTAGTCGTGGTTGGCCCGGCTGGTCTCCACCAGCCCCGGCACCGGGCAGTTGGTGGTCAGCGCCCAGCACTGGCCGGTGGAGACCGAGGCCACGTCGTAGAGCGCCTCCGGCGGCAGGCCCAACCGCTCGCCGAGCACGAACGCCTCGCCGACGGCGATCATCGAGGCGCCCAGGATGAGGTTGTTGCACATCTTGGTGACCTGGCCGTTGCCCGCCCCGCCGCAGTGCACGACCTTGCGGGCCATCGGCTCCAGCACCGCCTCGCTGCGCCGGAAGTCCTCCTCGGCGCCGCCGACCATGAACGTGAGGGTGCCCGCCTCGGCCCCGGCGGTGCCGCCGGAGACCGGGGCGTCGATCATGCCGAAGCCCGCGGCGGCGGCCTTCTCGTGCGCCTGCCGCGCGTCGGCGACGTCGACGGTGGAGGAGTCGATCAGCAGCGCGCCCGGTTCGGCGGCGGTGAGCACCTCGTCGAGGCATTCCAGCAGGTGCCCGCCGCCGGGGAGCATGGTGATCACCGCCTCGGCGCCGCGCACCGCCTCGGTCACCGAGGGCACCACCTCGACCCCGTGGCCCGCGGCAGCCTCCAGCGCCGCCGGAGCCAGGTCGAAGCCCCGCACCCGGTGGCCGGCCCGGACCAGGTTCGCCGACATCGGGCCGCCCATGTGCCCCAGCCCGATGAATCCGATGACAGCCATCGTCACTCCTCCTCGGTACCTCCGTCGCCGACCGGCGACCGGCCTACAGCACCAGTTCCCCGTCCGGGCGCGGCGCGAAGAACTCCGCCACCCGGGCGTCGTCGACCGCGGCGAGCTCGGGCGGCGACCACCGGGGCCGGTGGTCCTTGTCGACCAGCGTGGCGCGGACGCCCTCCACGAAGTCGCCGATGCGCACGCACGCCATCGACACCCGGAACTCCTGGCGCAGCGCGTCCTCCAGCGAGCCGAAGTCCGTCCGCAACGAGCGCAGCGCGACCTTCAGCGCGGTCGGCGACTTGGCGCCGATGACCTCGGCGGCGGCGTGCGCGGCTTCCTCCGGGCGGTACCGCAGCCGCTCCAGGACCTGCTCGACCGAGTCGGCCGAGTACGCGGCGTCGATCCAGTCCCGGTGCACCGCCAGGTCCGAATCGGGCGGCGGCGTGGCGTACTTGGCCAGCGCGGCGTCGACGTCCCCGGTGGCCAGCGCCTCGACGAGCGCGGGCAGCTCGGAGCTCGGCACGTGGTGGTCGGCCATCCCGGCCTGGATCGCGTCGGCACCGGTGATCGGCGCCGCGCTCAGCGCGAGGTGGGTGCCCAGCTCGCCGGGCGCGCGGGACAGCAGGTAGGTGCCGCCGACGTCGGGCACGAACCCGATGCCCACCTCGGGCATCCCGATCCGGGAGCGCTCCGTGACCACCCGGTGCGAGCCGTGCGCGGTGATCCCGACGCCGCCGCCCATGCAGATGCCGTCCATCAGGCCGACGACGGGCTTGGGGTAGTTCGCCAGCGCGCTGTTGAGCCGGTACTCCTCGGCCCAGAACGTCGCGGGCAGCGATTCGTCCCCGGCCGCGGCGGCGTCGTGCAGCGCGCGGACGTCGCCCCCGGCGCACAGCCCGCGGTCCCCCGCCCCGTCGATCAGCACCGCGGTGATGTGCCCGGCGTCGCGCCACCGCTCCAGGGCCTCGGCCATCGACCGGACCATGCCCAGCGTCAGGGAGTTGAGCGCCTTGGGGCGGTTGAGGGTGATGCGTCCGAGCGCGCCCTGCTCGTCCAGCAGGATCTCGGGCTCCGTCATGATGCCGACTCCTCGTCGCGGACGACCGCCGCGGTCACGGCGCCTCCAGCAGACCGCGGGAGATGATCATCCGCATGATCTCGTTGGTACCTTCCAGGATCTGATGCACCCGCAGGTCGCGGACGATCTTCTCCAAGCCGTACTCGGCAAGGTATCCGTAACCACCGTGGATCTGAAGGGCCTCGTTGGCCACCGCGAAACCCGCGTCGGTGGCCAGCCGCTTGGCCATCGCGCACAGCCGGGTCGCGGCCGGGTCGCGCACGTCCAGCGCCCAGGCGGCCCGCCACAGCAGCAGCCGGGCCGCTTCGAGCTCGGTGGCCATGTCGGCCAGCTTGAACCGCAGGGCCTGGAACTCGCCGATCTTGCTGCCGAAGGCGCTGCGCTCCCGCACGTAGCCCAGGCTCTTGTCCAGCGCCGCCTGCGCGCCGCCGAGCGAGCACGCGGCGATGCTGAGCCGTCCGCCGTCCAGCCCGGCCATCGCGATCTTGAACCCGATGCCCTCCTCGCCGAGGCGCTGGTCGGCACCGACCCGCACGCCGTCGAAGGTGACCTGCCGGGTGGGCTGGGCGTTCCAGCCCATCTTGCGCTCGTTGGCGCCGAAGGACAGCCCCTCGGCGGCGCCGTCCACGACGAAGGTGGAGATGCCCGCGGCGCCCTCCTCGCCGGTGCGCGCCATCACCACGTAGACGTCGGAGGAGCCGCCGCCGGAGATGAACTGCTTGACCCCGGTGAGCACGTACTCGTCGCCGTCCCGGACCGCCTTGGTGCGCAGCGCCGCCGCGTCCGAGCCGGCCTCCGGTTCGGTGAGGCAGTAGCTGGCCAGCCGCTCGGTCGCGCACAGCGACGGCAGCCAGCGCGCCCGCTGCTCGTCGGAGCCGAAGCGGTCGATCATCCCGGCGCACATGTTGTGGATCGACAGGTACGCCGCGATCGACGGGTCACCGGTGGCCAGCGCCTCGAAGATGAGCACCGACTCGAACCGGCTGAGCCCGCTGCCGCCGAAGCGCTCGTCGACGTAGACGCCGCCGATGCCGAGCTGACCCGCCTCGCGGATCACCTCGACCGGGAAGTGCTTGTCCTGGTCCCACCGCACCGCGTCCGGCGCGAGCCGCTCGGCGGCGAACTCGCGGGCGGTCCGCTGGAGGTCGCGCTGGTCCTCGGTCAGCTCGAACGGCGACGTGGGCCCTGCTACTGCCGCAACGGACATCTCCACTCCCTTCCGCCGGCGCGGTGGGCGGTTCCGGGCCGCCCGGCGCCGGATCAGTGCATCGTCGGGATGGTGAAGCTGGCGCTCTCCTTCAGCCCGGAGGGCCAGCGCGAGGTCACCGTCTTGGTCTTGGTGTAGAAGCGGACCGAGTCCGGCCCGTGCTGGTTGAGGTCGCCGAATCCGGAGCGCTTCCAGCCCCCGAAGGTGTGGTAGGCGATGGGCACCGGGATCGGCACGTTGACGCCGACCATGCCGGTGTTCACCCGCGAGGTGAACTCCCGCGCGGCGTCCCCGTCGCGGGTGAAGATCGCGACGCCGTTGCCGTACTCGTGCTCGCTGGGCAGCCGGACCGCCTCCTCGAAGTCGGCGGCGCGCACCACCGACAGCACCGGCCCGAAGATCTCCTCGCGGTAGATCCGCATGTCGGTGGTGACCCGGTCGAACAGCGAGGCGCCGGTGAAGAAGCCGTCCTCGTGCCCGTCGAGCCGGAAGTCCCGGCCGTCGACGAGCAGTTCGGCGCCTTCTTCGACGCCGACCCCGACGAGGTCGCGCACCCGCTCCCAGGCCTGCCGGGTGACCAGCGGCCCGAAGTCGGCCTCGGCGTCGAAGCTGGTGCCGATGCGCAGGCCGCGGACCCGCTCGGCGAGCTTGGCGACGAGCGCGTCGGCGGTGGCCTCGCCGACCGGGACGGCGACCGAGATCGCCATGCAGCGCTCCCCCGCCGAGCCGTAACCGGCGCCGATGAGCGCCTCGACCGCCTGGTCGAGGTCGGCGTCGGGCAGCACGACCAGGTGGTTCTTGGCGCCGCCGAAGCACTGCGCGCGCTTGCCGTGGTCGGCGGCGGTCGAGTAGATGTACTGCGCGATGTCGGAGGAGCCGACGAAGCCGACCGCCTCGACGCGCGGTTCGGTCAGCAGCGCGTCGACCGCGGTCTTGTCGCCGTTGACGACGTTGAACACGCCCGGCGGCAGCCCGGCCTCGACGAACAGCTCGGCCAGCCGCAGCGGCACCGAGGGGTCGCGCTCGGACGGCTTGAGGACGAAGGCGTTGCCGCAGGCGATGGCGGGCGCGGCCTGCCACAGCGGGATCATCGCGGGGAAGTTGAACGGCGTGATGCCCGCGACGACGCCGAGCGGCTGGCGCATCGAGTAGACGTCGATCCCGGTGCCGACGTTGTCGCTGTACTCGCCCTTGAGCAGGTGCGGGATGCCGACGGCGAACTCCACGACCTCCAGGCCGCGCTGGATGTCGCCCTTGGCGTCGGGCAGCGTCTTGCCGTGCTCGGCGGAGAGCAGCCGGGCCAGCTCGTCCATCTCGTCGTTGACCAGTTGCAGGAACCGCATCAGCACCCGGGCGCGCTTCTGCGGGTTCTGCGCGGCCCAGTCCCGCTGCGCCTCCGCGGCGCCGGTCACCGCCGAGACGACCTCGGCGGAGGAGGCCAGCGGGACCCGCGCCTGCACCTGACCGGTGTTGGGGTCGAAGACGTCGCCGAACGCGCCCGAGGTGCCGGGCACCCGCTTGCCGCCGATGAAGTGTCCGAGCTCGTTGGTCATACCGCGCACCCTCCGCCGTACCGCCGTGGATTTTACTAGGAGGACAAACCTTCGGGGCTCCGATCATTCCCGAGATTCAGCCATTCGCAACAGGGTGTTCCCCATCACATCACCGGTTCAGCGGTTTGACCGACTGTCGACAGTCAACAAAGCTGCTCCGCAGGATCACGGAAGGAGGCGTCCTCGATGGCTGCACCGCACGCGGCACCGAGTTCGTTCGACGAACGGGTGGACACCGCGCGACAGGCCGCGCACCGGATGCGGCACCACATCCTGAACATGGGCGAAGCCCAGGGGCAGGGCTACGTCGGGCAGGCGCTGGGCGTGGCCGACCTGCTCGCCGTCGTCTACCGGGACCGCCTGCGGTACCGGGCCGACGACCCCGAGTGGCCCGGCCGCGACCGGTTCCTGCTCTCCATCGGCCACTACGCCATCGCGCTCTACGCCGCGCTGGCCGAGGCGGGCACGCTCGACGTCGCGGAGCTGGAGACCTACGGCGCCGACGGCAGCAGGCTGCCGATGTCCGGGATGGCCTCCTACACGCCCGGGATGGAGATCTCCGGCGGCTCGCTCGGGCACGGGCTGACCGTGGCCACCGGGATGGCGCTGGGCCTGCGCCACCAGGGCAACCCGGCGCAGGTGTACGACCTGCTCTCCGATGGCGAGCTGAACGAGGGCTCGACCTGGGAAGCCGCGATGGGCGCCGCGCACCACCGGCTCGGCAACCTCACCGCGATCGTGGACCTCAACGGCCTGCAGGCCGACGGGCCGACCGGCACCGTGCTGTCCGCCGAACCCGTCGTCGACAAGTGGCGGGCCTTCGGCTGGTACCCGGTGCGGGTGGACGGCAACGACGTGCCCGCGCTGCTGCGCGGCTTCGAGGAGCTGGCGGCGGCCCCGGCGGACCAGCCGGGGGTGCTGCTCTGCGACACCCGGATCGGACGCGGCGCGCCGCTGCTGGAGACCCGGGAGAAGGCGCACTTCATGCGCATCGAGGAACACGAGTGGCAGCTCTGCCGCGACCAGCTCGACGAGGTGAACGACCGATGACCCGCCGCCTGACCACCTCCGCGATGATCGCCTCGTTCGTGGACGAGGGCATGCGGACCACGCCCGCTCCGTTCGGGCACGCCCTGGCCGCCTTGGCGGAGCAGCGGCCCGAGGTCGTCGGGCTGACCGCCGACCTCGGCAAGTACACCGACATGCACCTCTTCGCCCAGGCCCACCCGGAGCGGTACTTCCAGGTCGGGATGGCCGAGCAGCACCTGCTGGGCGCGGCGGCCGGGATGGCCGAGGTCGGGCTGGTCCCGTTCGCGGCCACCTACTCGGTGTTCGCCACCCGCCGCGCCTACGACTTCCTGTGCCTGGACATCGCCGAACCCGGGCTCAACGTCAACGTGATCGGCGGGCTGCCCGGGCTCACCACCGGCTACGGCCCCAGCCACCAGGCCACCGAGGACGTCTCGCTGCTGCGCGGCGTGCCGGGTCTGACCATCGTGGACCCGTGCGACTCGGTGGACATCGAGCAGGCGGTGCCGCAGCTCGCCGCGCACCCCGGCCCGACCTACCTGCGGCTGCTGCGCGGCAAGGTGGCCACGATCCTCGACGAGTACGACTACCGCTTCGAGCTGGGCAAGGCCGCCGAGCTGCGGCCCGGGCGCGACGTCGTGCTGGTCTCCAGCGGCCTGATGACCATGCGCGCGCTGGCCGCCGCCGAGGAGCTGGCCCGCCACCACGTCGACGTCTCGGTGGTGCACTGCCCGACCATCAAGCCGTTCGACGCCGGGACCGTGCTGCGCGCGGCCGACACCGACCGGCTGCTGGTCACGCTGGAGAACCACTCGGTAGTCGGCGGGCTGGCCGACGCGGTGGCCACCGCGCTGGTCACCGGCGGCAAGCCCCGCTCGCTGGTCCCCATCGGACTGCCGGACGAGTTCCTGGCCGCGGGCGCCCTGCCGACCCTCCACGACCGCTACGGCCTGTCCACCGACAAGGTCGTCGAACGCGTCCTGCACGAACTGTCCTGACCGTCACCCGCCCGGGTAACCACCACCCGTTCTCGTCATGAGTGAGGGGCACCCTTGTCCAAGTATGTTGGGCAAGGGTGCCCCTCACTCAGTTCACGAACGGGTGGCGTCAGAGGAGGGCCGGGGCCAGTTCGCTCCATTGTTCGCGGGCCAGGTCGTCGGAACCGGTGAGGACCTGGACCGCGACGTGCTCGGCGCCGGCGTCGAAGTGCTCGCGCACCCGCCGCAGCACCGCGTCCTGGTCGCCCCAGGCGACCACGGCGTCGATCAGGCGGTCGCTGCCCCCGTCGGCGAGGTCGGCATCGGTGAAGCCCAGCCGCCGCAGGTTGTTCGCGTAGTTCGGCAGTCCGAGGTAGACCGCCACGCCTTCGCGCGCGATGCGCCGGGCCTCGTCCGGATCGGTCTCCAGCACCACCTTCTGCTCCGGGGCCAGCAGCGGTCCCCGGCCGAGGATCTGCCGCGCCTGGGCGGTGTGCTCCGGGGTGACCAGGTACGGCAGCGCACCCGCCGTCCGCTGCCCGGCGACCTCCAGCGTCTTCGGCCCGAGCGCCGCCAGCGCCCGGGCGTGGTGCGGCAGCGGCACCGGCAGGGCGTCGAGCTCGTCGAGGTAGGAGCGCACCTTGGTCAGCGGCTTGCGGTAGCTGTGCCCGTGCTGCTCGACCAGCGGGGCGTGGCTGCTCCCCAGCCCGACCAGCAGCCGCCCCGGGCGGGACCGGTCGACCCGCTGGTAGGCGGCGGCGACGTCGGCCGGCGGGTACAGCCAGACGTTGACGATGCTGGTGCCCACCACCAGCCGCTCGGTGGCGTCGAGCAGGCCCTCCGCGGTGGCGAGCCCGCCGTGGGCGTTGCCCAACCACAGCGTGCCGAAGCCGAGCTCCTGGATCTGCGCCGCCGCCTCGCGGTGGTCGGAGCGGCCCGGGTCCCAGAACGCCTCGGCGATCCAGAGACCGATCCTGCCGAGTCCGAGCGCCATGCGAATCCTCCTGTCGCCTGATCCGGTGCCCCCAGGATGGCCCAGCGCCCAGGACCCGGCAACGAAGCGCCGCCGGAGCGGCTCGCCCGCCCGCGCGGGGATCGGCGGCGTCGTCGGCCGCCGCGACGGCGCCTCGCTGCCGGAGCCGCTCAGCGGGTCCGGAAGTGCGCGTCGAGGATCGCGGCGAGCTCGCCGGACAGCGGCGGTTCGTCGCCCGCCGAGATCCAGGCGTAGGCGTCGTGCTCGGTGAGCCGGATGTCCCCGGCCGGGATGACCTGGACCGACCAGGTGTGCTGGCGGTGCCTCGTCCCGCTGCGGGTGGTGTAGTCGAAGGAGCCGAGGTAGTCGGTGATCCGCTCGATCCGGTAGCCGGTCTCCTCGTCGACCTCGCGGTGCAGCGCGGGGATCAGCTCCTCGCCCGGGTCGACCTTGCCGCCGGGGAACTCCCACTCGCCGCCCCGGAACTCGCCCGCGGGGCGGCGCAGCAGCAGCACCCGCCCGCCGACCTCGACGACGGCCGCCACGATCTGCTGCCCGATGCCGTCCGCGTCGGCCTGGCGGTCCAGCTCGGCGATCTCGACCGGACGCATCGACCACACCCCTCCCGGTCGCCCCACCGTACCGGCCGCCGCCGGAGCCGCGAGCCGACGCGGGAGGCGGCTACCGCGTGCGGTTCTCGTAGGCGGTGAGCCCCGCGACCTTCGCCGCCGAGGCCGACTCCGGGTCGAAGCGGTGCGCCAGCCACTCGCGCACCAGGGTGCGGGCCAGCTCCAGGCCGATCACCCGCTGACCGAGGGCGAGCACTTGGGCGTCGTTGCTCAGCACCGAGCGCGCCACCGAGTAGCTGTCGTGCGCGGTGACCGCGCGGACGCCCTTGACCTTGTTCGCGCTGATCGCCACGCCGAGGCCGGTGCCGCAGACGAGCAGCGCCCGATCGGCCTCGCCGCGCGCGACCTGCTCGGCGGCGGCCACCGCGACGTCCGGGTACGGGGTGGTCTCGCCGTCGGTCACCCCGACGTCGGCGACCGAGGCGACCCGGGGGTCGGCGGCCAGGTCGGCCTTGAGCGCTTCCTTGTAGGCCAGGCCCGCGTCGTCGGCCCCGACCACGATGCGCAGCGGTGCGTCGCTCACTTCTCCTCCAGTCCAGCGGCGATGGTTTCCACGATCAGCGCGAACGAGACCGCCCCGGCGTCGGGCGTCCCGGCGCTGCGCTCGGCCAGCGGCCGGGCGCGTCCGCGCTTGGGCGTGAGCGCGGCGGTGTCCTCGGCGGCCTGGCGCGCCTCGGCGGCGGCCGCCGACCAGCGGCGCCCGGCGGTGAGGGCGCGGGTGAACGGGACGAGGGCGTCGACCATCGTCTTGTCCCCGACCTCGGCCCCGCCGGTGCGCCGGATCGCCTCGGCGAACGCCTCGACCGCCGCGGCCCCGCTCGCCGGGGTGGGCGCGGCGGTGTCCCCGAGGCGCTCCCCAGCGGCGCGCAGGCCGGTCCCCCACAGCACCCCGGAGGTGCCGCCCGCCTTCGCCGCCCAGGCGTCCCCGGCCTCGGCCAGCACCGATCCCGCGCCGGCCCCGGCGGCCAGCGCGGCCGAGGCGGCTTCCAGCGCCGCACCGGTGCCGCGGACCATGCCGCGCCCGTGGTCGCCGTCGGCCGCGACGGCGTCGATCCGGCCGAGCTCCTCCTCGGCGTCGGCGATGGCCCGGCGGACCGCGTCGAGCACGTCGACGGCCACCGCCGCGCTCGCCCGGGACTCCTCGGTCGCCTCCCAGCTCCGCTGCCGCCGGGCGGTTCCGCGCCGCTGCCGGGCGGGTTCGGCGCCCGGGGCGGGCGGGGCGCCCTTGCGGAAGGCGGGCGCGTCGACGGGGGCCCGCCAGCACCGCTCCAGGTCCTCGTCCAGCCACACCAGGGTCAGCGAGATGCCCGCCATGTCCAGGCTGGTGACCAGTTCGCCGACCTCCGGGTCGACGACCTCGCACCCGGCCTCCCGCAGCCGCCGCGCGACCCGGGACCACACCACGAACAGCTCCTCGTACTTGGTGCCGCCGAGCCCGTTGAGCACCGCGCCGACCCGGCCGCCCCGGCTCGGCGCCTCGGCGAGCACGCCGTCGACGAGGACGTCGGCCACCTCCTCGGCGCTGCCGAGGTCCACATCGGACACCCCGGGTTCGCCGTGGATGCCCAGTCCCAGCCCCATCTTCCCGTCGGGGACGGTGAACAGCGGGGTGTCCTGGCCGGGCAGCGTGCACCCGGCGAAGGCGATGCCGAGGGTGCGGGTGCGCTCGTTGGCCAGCCGGGCCAGGCGTTCCACCTCGTCGAGGTCGGCGCCCTCCTCGGCCGCCGCGGCGGCCACCTTGAACACCACCAGGTCACCGGCGATGCCGCGCCGCTGCTCGGCGCGTTCCGGTGGGGCGGAGGCGATGTCGTCGGTCACCACCACGGTGCGGCAGTCGATCCCCTCGGCCCGCAGCCGCTCCTGCGCGATGCCGAAGTTCATGGTGTCCCCGGCGTAGTTGCCGAAGCTGAACAGCACACCGCCGCCGAGGTCGGCCGCCCGCGCCACCTCGACGGCCTGCTGCGCCGACGGCGAGGTGAACACGTTGCCCACCACGGCGCCGTCGCAGAACCCGGGGCCGACCAGCCCGGCGAACGCCGGGTAGTGCCCGGAGCCGCCGCCGACGACCACCGCCACCTTGCCCTCCGGGCCGGGCGCGGCGCGGACCACGCCGCCGTCCACCCGGGCCGCGCTGCGGGCGTGCAGCTCGCAGAAGCCGTCCAGGGGCGTCCTCGGTGAACGCCGCCGGATCGTTGAACAGCCGTGTCATGCTCGCCTTCCGTGGTTCTCGGGGTCCGGGGATCAGATGACCAGGCTCGCGGTCAGCACGAGCCCGAGCGCCACCACGCCCATCAGCGACTGGGCGACGGTGTAGACCTGGAACGCGCCCCGGGTGGACAGTCCGAGCAGTCCCCGGAACATCCAGAACGTGTTGTCGTTGACGTGCCCGCCGAAGCTCGCCCCGGCCGCCGCGGCCAGCACCACCAGCACCGGGTTCACGCCGAGGGTGTCCACCACCGGCAGCAGCAGCGTCCCGCCGGTGATCGCCGCGACCGAACCGGAGCCCTGGGCGAGCCGCAGCAGCGCGGCCACCAGCCAGGCCAGCACCAGCGGGGACAGCGTGCTGGTGGTGAACAGCCCGGCCACGATGTCGCCGACGCCGGTCTTCGAGATGACCTCGCCGAGCGAGCCGGCGACGCCGTTGAACAGCAGGATGGTGCCGCTGGTGGCCGCGCCCTTGCTGATCGCCCGCTCCACCGCCTTCATCGACAGGCTGTAGGCGCAGATCACGCAGCCCAGCAGCAGGCCGATCAGCAGCGAGACGATCGGGTCGGACACCAGGGTCACCCAGCCGATCTCGGTGCCGGCGATCTCGGTGACGGTCCCGGAGACGATCAGCGCGAGCGGCACCACGATCGGCAGCAGCAGCACCGGCAGGGGCAGCCGCCGGCGCGGCTCCTCCAGGTCGGCCACCTCGATGTCGATGGAGGTCTCGATGTCGTCGGCCTCGTCCTTGGCCGGGTTCCAGGTGCGGCGCATCAGCAGGCCGTGCAGGAAGATCGAGATGATGATCGCCAGCACGCCGACGACGACGCCGACCAGCAGCATCATGCCCAGCGAGGCGCCCAGCGCGCCGCTGACCGCCAAGGCGGCCGAGCCGGGCAGGATCATCAGCAGCCCGACTTCGAGCCCGATGGCCAGCGCGCCGCCGACCTTCGCGACGCTGATGCCGGTGCGGCGCGCGACCGACTTGGCGATGGGCGCCAGCATCACCAGCGCCACGTCGAAGTAGATCGCCGGGAACACCACGCCGGAGGACAGGCCGAGGGCGTAGGGCGATTTGCTCTTGCCGAACGCGCGCAGGAACAGCTCGACGATCCGCTGCAACGTGCCGGTGGCCGACAGCAGCGAGCCCAGCAGCACGCCGAATCCGATGATGAGCCCGATTTCGGCCATCAGGCCGCCGAATCCCTCGGCGACGGCCGTGGTGGTGCCCTCGAAACCGAGGCCCGTGGCCAGTCCCAGGTAGAGCGCGCCCAGCACGAGCACGATGACCGGGTTCAGCTTGGCCGCGACGATCAGCACGACGATCCCGACCAGCGCGATGGCCGTGTGCATGATGATGAGAGAAGGGGGCATGGCAGTGCCTTCCCGTGATCCTCGACGTTGAGGAGGCCCGGCGGGCGGGCAGGTGGAACTCCGGGTCGCTCCGGTGGGTGGTTCCGGGCGCTCCGGTGGTTGCGGTGGGCGAGCGGGTGGTCCGCTCGCGGTGGGGCCCGCGCCGCCGCGCGGGCCCGCTCGTCACTGGATGTGCGAGCCGCCGTTGATGTCGACGGTGGTGCCGGTGATGTACCCGACGTGCTCCCCGGCGAGGAAGGTGACCGTCGCCGCGACGTCGGCGGTGCGGCCGTTGCGCCCCACCGGGATGTCGGCGATCAGCTTCTCCTTGCGCTCGCCGGTCAGCGCCCCACCGGTGATGTCGGTGTCGATCAGGCCGGGGGCCACCGAGTTCACCACGACGCCGTGCTGGCCGACCTCGCGGGCCAGCGCGCGGGTCAGGCCCAGGATCGCGGCCTTGGCCGCCGAGTAGTGCGAGCCGCCGAAGACGCCGCCGCCGCGCTCGGCGCTGACCGAGGACAGGTTCACGATCCGGCCGTAGCCGCGCTCGACCATGCCCGGCAGCACCCGCTGGGTGACCAGGTAGGTGCCGGTGACGTTGACCTTGAAGACGAGGTCCCACTCCTGCTCGGTGATGTCCAGGAAGCGGGTCGGGCGGGTGATGCCCGCGTTGTTCACCAGCGCGCCGATGGCGGGCAGTTCGCCGTCCTCGACGGCGGCGATCGCCGCGTCCACCGAGGCGGCGTCGGTGACGTCGGCGGTCAGGCCCCGCGCCGGGACGCCGCACTCCTCGGCGACCAGCGCGGCGGTGCGCTCGGCGGCGGCGCCGTCGAGGTCGAGCACCGCGACGGCGAAACCGGCGCGCCCGAGGTGCAGCGCGGTCTCCCGGCCGATGCCGCGTTCGGATCCGGCGCCGGTGATGACGGCGGTGCGGGCGGTGTCGGACATGCTTTCTCCCTGTCGTAGGTGGTCAGGCCAGCGCCGGGTCGATGAGCGCGACGGCGCGGGCGGCTTCGGCTTCGCGGTCGGCTTCGGCGACGTCGTGGGTCTCCAGCTCCAGCACGTAGCGCGGCGTCCGACCGCTCCCGCGCAGCGCGCCGATGACCCCGGCGAAGTCGGCGCGGCCGCGGCCGAGGCTGAGGTTGATCTCGCCGGGCCGGGCGTCGCGGAGGTGGACGTGCTCGACGCGCTCGGCGACGTCGCGGGCGAAGGCGATCTCGTCGATGCCGCCCGCGACGACGTGGCTGACGTCGAGCACGAATCCGGCGGAGTCGGCGGGAACCCGCTCCAGCAGCGCCTCGCAGCGCCGCCGGGTGTGGCAGAAGCGGAAGTGGTGCAGGCCCTCGACGAGCACCCGCACGCCGCGCGCGGCGGCGAGGTCGCCGAGCAGCCGCAGGCCCCGGGCGAGCCGGTCGAGGTCGGTGGCCTCGTCGACGAAGGGATCGCGGTGCTGCGCTCCGCAGGGCACCATCAGCGCGGCGTCGAGCCGGGCGGCGAGGTCGACCAGCGGTCCGGCGGTGGCGCGCAGCGCGGCCTCGTCGAGCCGGGGGTCGTTCATCGCGCCCGCGTCGACGTTGATGGCCCAGGTGCGCAGCCCGGAGTCGGCGACGGCCGCCAGCACCTCGGGTGCGGCGGCGCCCAGCGGGGTGGGGATGTGGTCGCACACCCCGGGCAGCCCGCCGAGGTCGATCCCCTCGACGCCCAGCCCGGCGATGGCCCGCAGCGCTTCCGGCAGCGGGCGGTGCCGGAACGAGATCGTCGAGCAGCCCAGGTCCGGGTGCGTGCGACCCGGCGCTGCGATGCCGTTCGGGTTCATCGGCGACACTCCTTCGTGCTCGTGCCGGAGCAGTTAACCCATTTGGGTGGTCGACTGTCAACAGTCAACGGTCGGGTGAGTGCGCGGTATGCACTAGAGTGAGCACGGCTCCCGATCGGAAAGGCGATAACCGGTGTCCCTGGACGTCCCCGCACTGGCCGGCGTCGACCGGCAGACCTTGCGCGAGCAGAGCCTGCGCAAGCTCCGCGAAGCCATCAGCAGCGGCCAGCTCGAACCCGGCACCCGGCTGATCGAGACGGAGCTCAGCGAAGCCCTCTCGGTGTCCCGGGGCACGCTGCGCGAAGCCCTGCGCCACCTGGTCCAGGAGGGACTGGTGGTCGCCGACGAGCGGGGCAAGCTGCTGGTGCGGGCGCTGACCCCCGACGAGGTGCGGGAGATCTTCGCGGTGCGCGGCGCGCTCGAAGCGCTCGCCGCCGAGACCCTCTGCACCCGCCAGGACCGGACCGAGGCGGTCGCGGCGCTGCGCGGCCTGCTCGACCGGTTGCGGGCCGAGGACTCGGTGCCCGAGCGGGTGGAGCTGGACCTCACCTTCCACCAGCGGCTCTGCGAGCTCACCGGCAACACCGCGCTGGTGCAGTCCTGGCGGCACCTGTCCGGGCTGACCCGCGCCACGATCATGCGCTCCGGCCCGGAGCAGGCGATCCGGAACATGGACTGGCAGCGGCACGCCCCGATCGTCGACGCGATCGAGGCCGGGGACGCCGCGCGCGCCCGCGCGGTCGTGCAGGACCACATGCGCGAGACGGCCGACCGGATCGTCGGGGCGCTCACCGCCCGGTGACCACCGCGATCGCTCGATCGTGTTGACTCGGCGGGGTGAACGTGCGCATCACGACCTTCGACCTGGCGGCGCGGCTCGACGCGGCCCGCGCGCTGGCCCGGACCGCGATGAGCGCGGCGGGGCAGCCCGGCGGCATCCTCATCGGCCAGTACTTCCACGAGGTCACCGAGCTCGACGGGCTGCTGGCCCTGGGCGCCTTCCACGACGACGAGCTGGTCGGGATGCTGCTCGGCTGGCCCACCGCCAGCCGCGACTGGTGGCCCGCGCAGGTGCGCCCCGACCTCGCCCAGACCGGGAACCTGCACTGGCTCGACGACGCCTTCGAGCTCGCCGAGATCCACGTGCACCCGGACCACCAGGGCCGCGGGCTGGGCGGTCGGCTGCTCGGCGCCGCCGAGCAGCGCATCCCGCAGCGGCGGATCGTGCTGGGCACCAACGCGATCGACAACCACCGCGCCAAGGAGTTCTACCGCCGCCGGGGTTTCCGCACCCTGACCGGGCCGTTCCGGTGGCTCGGCCTGCCGCTGCGGGTGCTGGTGCTCGGCCGGGAGATCGCGCGCTGAGCCGTCCGGGCGGGCTTACCATCCGTCCCATGCCAGAGGAGCCGGCCGACGTCTGGGCGATGGCCGACCTCGCGCTGCCCTTCGCGGTGCGCGTGGTCGCCACGCTGCGGGTCGCCGACGTGGTGCGGGACGGTCCGCTGCCGCTCGACGAGATCGCGCGGCGCTGCGGCGCGCGCCCCGACCCGCTCGGCCGGGTGCTGCGCTTCCTGGTGCACCGCGACATGTTCGCCGAACCCGAGGTGGACGTCTTCGGCCCGAACGCCACCTCCGACGCGCTGCGCTCCGACGTGCCGGAGGGCCCGCAGCCGTGGCTGGACCTCGACGGCGCGGTGGGGCGCGCCGACCTCGCCTTCGTGGAGCTGATCGAGCAGGTGCGCGGGCACCACCCCGCCTACACAACCGCGTTCGGCCGCTCGTTCTGGGAGGACCTGGCGCACAGCCCCGAGCTCGCCGACTCCTTCGACTCCCTGATGGAGACCAAGACCCACGGGCTCGCCCCCGCCGTCGCGGCGGCCCACGATTGGAGCCGCTACCGCACCATCGCCGACGTCGGCGGTGGGAAGGGCGTACTGCTGGCCGAGATCCTGCGCACCGCCGAGGAGCCGCGGGGCGTCCTCGCCGAGCTCGAAGGGCCCGCCCGGCACGCCCCGGAGTACCTGCGGGACCAGGGCGTCGGCAAGCGGACCGAGGTGCACACCGCCAACTTCTTCGAGCCGCTGCCGTTCCGCGCCGATGCCGTGGTGCTGTGCGACGTGCTCGGCGACTGGGACGACGCCGACGCGGTGCGCATCCTGACCCGCTGCGCCGAGGCCACCACCGCCGACGGCGTGGTGCTGGTCGTCGAACTGCTGCCGGACACCGGGCGGATGTCCGAGTTCACCGAGATCGACCTGCGGATGCTGGTCTACGTGGAGGGCCGGATGCGCGATCTGGAGCGCACCGAGCGGATCGCCGAACGCGCCGGGCTCACCGTCGTGGACCTGACCCCGCTGGACAGCGGCTACTCGATCATGGAGTGCCGTCCGCAGCGGTAGCGGCGGGCAGCAGCTTCGCGATCTCGGCGCGCCAACGCGGCGGCAGGTCGTCCAGCCCGGCGGCCACGTGCCCGGCCAGCTCCCGCCTGCCGCGCGCCCGGAAGGCGAACACGTCGGCCACCGCCACGCCGTGCGCGGGCCGGGACAGCACCCGCACCGGGTCCCCGGCGGTGATCTCCCCGGGCTGCTCCACCGCCAGGTAGGCGCCGGTGCGGCCGTGCTCGGTGAACCGCTTGATCAGGCCCGGCACGTCCCAGAAGCCCGCGAACACCCGGCACGGGGTGCGCGGGCCGGTCACCCGCAGCACCGCACCGCCGATGCGCCACCGCTCCCCGATCACCGCGGCCGAGGAGTCCACCCCGGACAGCGTGAGGTTCTCCCCCGCGTTGCCCGGCACCAGGTCGAGCCCGGTGCGCTCCGACCAGTGCCGGAGCTCCTCGACGTCGAAGGCGTAGGCGGCCTGGAACCAGGCGCCGTGGTGGTCGCGGTCGAACACCGCGTCACCCGCCACGCCGTCCGCGGCGAAGCGCACCGGCCCGGCGGCCGGGCGCTTGTCGATCCCGGACCGACCCAGCCGACCGGTCCACGGATCGGTGCGCACGACGGCGATGTTGACGGACTCCACGACGCTCACCCGAACAGCTTAGAAACCCCCACCCCGAACCGCGATCGAATTCCCGACCACCTCACACCCGGCCTCCGCGCCACCGGCCACCACACGCCCGGGCGCCACGCCCAACACGCCCGTCCAAGTCACACCCGCGCCCGCCATCACCCGATAGTTCACCGAGTGAGGGGCACCCTTGCCCAACACACTTGGTCAAGGGTGCCCCTCACTCACGTCTCGATCGGGTGATGTGGGCGTGTCCGACCTTGGTCGTGGGTCAGGTTCGGGCTGCGGCCAGGGCTGTCCGGGTCTCCTCCGCCAGGAGGCGGACGAGGTCGGCGGCGGGCATCGGGCGGGCCTGGGCGTAGGTCTGCCCGGCCCAGAGCGACATCGCTTCCGGGTCGCCCGCGCCGCGCACCGGCTTGGTGAGGTGGTGCAGTTCGGGGTAGGCGGCCGGGGCGTGCGGGGTGTGCTCGGTGAGGAACCGGTTCACCAGGCCGCGGGCCGGGCGTCCGCTGAACGCCCTGGTCAGCGCGGTGTCGCGGGTTCCGGCGAGGACCTCGGCGCGCTGGACCGGGTTGGTGCCCGCCTCGTCGGTCACCAGGAACGCGGTGCCGAGCTGGGCGGCGACGGCACCGGCGGCCAGCACCGCCGCGATGTCCGCGCCGCGCGCGAGCCCACCGGCCGCGATCAGCGGCAGGTCCACCTCGGCGGCGACCGAGCGCAGCGCGGCGAGCAGCCCGAGTTCCGGGCCACCGGCGGGCGAGGTGCCGTCGTCGACGAGCACTGCGCGGTGCCCGCCCGCCTCGATCCCCTGCACGCACAGCGCGTCGACGCCGACCTCGGCGGCCCGGCGGGCCTCGGCCGGGGTGGTGACGGTGCCGACGACCTCCGCGCCCACCGCGTGCAGTCGCTCCACATCGGACGGTTCGGGCAGCCCGAAGGTGAACGACACCACCGGGATCGCCTCGGACACCACCAGTTCCAGCTTGGCCCGGTAGTGGTCGTCGTCCCACGCCGCCGCCCCGGGTTCGACGCCGAGGCGGGCGGCCTCCGCCGCGACCCGCTCCTGGTAATCGGCGAGGTCGAGCCCGCTGGGCTCCCCCGGGACGAACAGGTTCACGCCGAACGGCTCGGCGGTGAGCGCGCGGACCCGGGCGATCCGCTCCGCCAGTGCGTCCGGGCCGAGGTACCCGGCGGCCAGGAACCCGAGCCCGCCCGCCGAGCTCACCGCCGCCGCCAGTTCCGGGGTGGAGATGCCGCCCGCCATCGGTGCCGCGATGACGGGCGCGCTGCGCTGCGCGATCATGCCCCGACGGTACGACGGCTCACCGCCCCGCGCGCAGCCCGAATCCGGTGATCACCGCCACCACCACGAGCACGGCGGCCCCGAGCAGCGCCGCCGCGTTGATCGCGCCGGTGTAGGCGTCGAAGGCCACCGCCAGCGCCGCGCTGTCCGGGGCCAGGTCCGCGACGGCCTCGGCGACGGTGCCGCCCGGGACGCCCTCGGCGCCCGCGCGGTAGACCGCCGCGGCGAGCGTGCCGAAGGTGGCGATGCCCAGCGCGGAGCCGAGTTCGGTGCTGGTCTCGGAGAGCCCGGCGGCGGCTCCGGCGCGATCGGCGGGCGCGGTCTCCAGCACCAGCGCGTTGGCGATCGTGCCGACCACGCCGACCCCGGCGGTCAGCAGCGCGTACCCGCCGATCAGCACGACCAGCGGGGTCCGCGGTTCGACCGCGGCCACCACGCCGAAGCCCACCGCGCCGAACAGCAGTCCGCCGACCAGCAGCAGCACCGGGCGGACCCGGCCGCCGAGCGCTCCGGCCAGCACGGCGCCGAGGAAGGTGCCCGCGAAGGCCGGCATCGCCCACAGCGCGGCGGCCAGCGGGCTCAGCCCGTGCACGGTTTGCAGGAAGGTGAAGGTCAGCAGCCCGAGTCCGCTGATGGCGAAGGAGACCACCACGTTGCCCGCGAGGGCGGCGCGGAAGGCGGGGAACCGCAGCAGCACCAGGTCGATCAGCGGGTGGGCGGCGCGGCGCTGGCGGCGCACGAACCCGGCCAGGGCGATGGCGCCGAGCAGCCCGGCGCCGAGGGCGAGCGGGCTGAGGCCGTGCTCGACCAGGTGCTTGGCGGCGAAGACCAGGGCCAGCACCGCGAGCAGCGAGGTCGCCGCCCCGGGCAGGTCGAAGCGCGCCGCCGACGGGTCGCGCGATTCCCGGACCAGCCACGGCACCGCGAGCAGCAGCAGGACCATCACCGGCACGTTGATCAGGAACACCGATCCCCACCAGAAGTGCTCCAGCAGCAGCCCGCCGAGGATCGGCCCGGCCGCCGCCCCGCCGCTGAAGGCCACCGTCCACGCCGCGATCGCGGTGCGGCGCTGCCCCTCGTCGACGAAGGTGCTGCGGACCAGGGAGAACGTGGAGGGCGCGAGGGTCGCGGCGCCGATGCCGAGCAGCGCCCGCCCGACGAGCAGCAGTTCGGCGGTGGGCGCGGCGGCGATGAGCAGCGAGGCCGCGCCGAACAGGGCCGAGCCGAGCAGCAGCAGCCGCTTGCGGCCGATCCGGTCGCCCAGGGAACCCATCGTGAGCAGCAGTCCGGCGAGCACGAACGTGTAGACGTCCATGATCCACAGCCATTGGGTCGGGCTCGGGTCGAGCGCCGCGCTGATCGCCGGGGCGGCGACGAACAGCACCGAGATGTCCATCGAGATGAGCAGGGCGGGCAGCAGCAGGAAGACCAGGCCGCACCAATCCCGCGTCGTGGCGCGGGTCGAGGTTCGCATGGTCTGGATCGTACGTGCGTTCAAACTCGTGTCAATACGGACGTCCGTGCAAACTGCTAGGCTGCGGATCATGAGCCAGCGCGAAGACCTCCTGGCCGGCGCGAAGCGCTGCCTGACCGAGAAGGGCTACGGCCGCACCACGGCACGCGACATCGCCGCCGCCTCCGGCACCCACCTCGGCGCCATCGGCTACCACTTCGGGTCCAAGGACAACCTGATGAACACCGCCGTGCTGGAGGCCACGAGCGAGTGGGGCGACCGCATGGAGGCCGCGGTGCGCGCCGCGCAGGCCGGTGATCCGGCCCGGCGGCTGGAGGTGTTCCTCACCGAGCTGTTCGCGGCGGTGCACCAGGAGCGCGACCTGCTGGTGGCCAGCATCCAGGCCTACTCGCAAGCCCACTTCGACGAGTCGATCCGCACCCGCATCGCCGCCGGGTTCGCCGAAGCCCGCACCGCGCTGGCCGCGATGGTCCTCGGCGCGGCGGAGGTCGACGAGGCCACCGCCGACGAGCTCGGCTCGCTGGTCTACGCCCTGGTCACCGGCTACCTCGTGCAGTCCCTCGCCGACCCGGACTTCAGCCCGCCCCCGGACCGCCTCGTCACCGCCCTGCACCGCCTCGCGAGCTGATCAGCGCTGGTAGCGCCCACCCCGGACGGCGGCGAGGAACGCCGCCCACTCCGGCGCGGTCGCCGTGAAGTACCCCGCCGCGCGGTCCTTCGAGTCCCGCACGGCGGCACCACCACCGATCCGACCGACCTCGACGCAGTTGTCGCCGCCGCTATAGCTCGACGTGCGCCAGCGAGTTACCTGGTTCACGGCGTCACCTCTTCCGGCTTCGATGCCCGAAACCTCAGCCAATCCGACAGTAGGGCGCCGCGAAACCGCCGTACGAAGGCAAACCGGGCCGTCCGACGCGTGAAGACGCCAGACGGCCCGGAACCAGCGGGAGTTCAGCCGTCGAAGCGACCACCCTTGACGGCGGACACGAACGCGGCCCACTGCGGCGCGCTAGCCGTGAAGAACCCCGCCACGCGGTCCTTCGTGTCACGGACAGCGGCACGGCCACCGATCCGGCCGACCTCGACGCAGTTGGTCCCTCCGCTGTAGCTCGATGTGCGCCAGTAGCGCGCGCCGTGCTGGGTCAGCATGATCTCTCCTTCGTCGCCAGAATTTCGGCGATGAGCTCGACAGATTCAGCCGGATCCATCGCCACGTCGCGGAGAGTGTCGACAGCTTCCCGGTACCGACTGACGGCCCTCGCGTCGGTGATCGTCGCAGACGTGTCGTAGTGCTCGAACTGCACAACCGGCTTGGTACGAGCGAATTCAATGAGCGCCCAAGCTCCGCTCAACGCAGGCCCGGCTGGTCGGTCGATGGGCAGTACGCGCATGTCGATGTTCGGAAAGCCACTGAACTGACGCAGTTGCCATAGCTGCTCGACCATCACATCGTTCGGGCACGGCGGATACCGGAGGGCGACTTCGCCTATGAAGGCGACGAGATTCTTGGGCGCGTTGCCGGACAGCACGTGTTGTCGGCCGATGCGCACGTGCGCTCTCTGATTCGCTTCGCCACGACTGGACGCACCGAAAGCAGTGATGATGTGCCGGGCATAGTCGTACGTCTGCAACAAGCCGGGCACCATCAGCGGTTCGACGTTGATGATGGTCTTAGCGGTCCGTTCGTACTCCGTCAGCACGGCCAGCTGCTTGTCCACTCCGGGTGCGACCCAGTTGGGATCCGCGGCATCCCGTGCGAGTTCGATCATCCGGTCGCGGTCAGCACCATTGACACCGAGCACCGCGAGGACAGTGGCCGTATCGGCCTCCGTCGGTATCAGTTGTCCGTTCTCCCATCGGGAGATGTGCGATCCGCTGCGTCCGACGGCATCAGCAAGTCGCCGCATCGACAGGCCGCGCCGCTCCCGCGCTTGCCGAAGCTCGGCCCCCAGAGCACGAGCGCGCGGGGTATCTGCGCTGCTGACCATGCCGTGATCCTATGCCGGAGCACATCAGCCTCGATGTCCACCCGATCGAGGACTTCTCAAAGTGTTGCCCACACCTCATGATCGTTGCACGCACCGTTGCACGCAACAAGTGAAGTTGTTGCGGATCTGATCAAACGAGGTGGCGACCATGATCTACCGACCGCATCCGTTCAGCTGGTTCCCGAGTGCCGAGGAGCGGCACGCGACCCCGTCGGAGGACTGGCGGCACGAGGACGCCGTCGCGTCGCTGTGCGGGCGCACGCTCGCGGGCGACGACTCCACCGTGGCGTGGTTGTGGCCCACCTGCGAGCCGTGCGACGTCGAGGCGCACCGCATCGCGGGCGTCCCGATGCACCGGAAGGCGGCGCCGCGATGACCGGGCTCGGCCCGCTGCTGCGGGACATGCGCCTGACCATGATCGCCGTGGGCTGCATGGCGCAGAACCTCGACGAGGGCTACCACCCGACGCCCGCCGAACTCGACGAGCTCGCCCGCGCCACCGCCCTGCTCACCGAACGGTTCCGCGACGCGGCGGGCACCTCCGCACCGCTGGTCGTCGACGCCCGGAGGACCGACCGGTGAACGCGCCCGGCTGGCTGCTCGCGGCGGGCCTGGTGCTCGCCCCGCTGGCCGCGCTCCTGGTGCGACGGCACCGCGCCCCGGGACGCCACCGCCTCGCCCCGCTGCCGGTCGAACCGCCGACCGCGCGACCGCCCCGCCGGGTGTCGTGGAGCGGCGACCTCGCCGACGCGCTCGCCGACGAACCCACCCGCGTCCTCCCCCGCCTCACCCCGCGACCGCCCACCTCGTACGCGCGCGACCCCGAGACGCTGCGCCGACTCCTCGACGGGCTGCGCGCCCTGTGAGACCCGGCCCGGCGCCGACCGCACCCGATGCTCGGCGCCGGACCGCGGCCGACCGGTGCCACCCGCGACCACCGGTCGGCCTTCCACTCCCCGTCGGCACCACTGGCGGTGCCGGGCGGAAGTGTCGGTGCGCTGGGCTTCACTGGGATCCGCACCGCACACAGGAGGTTCCATGTCAGCGGTCGAGGAGCTGGCCCGCGCGCTCTCGCACGTCGAGGCCACCCTCACCCGCGCCCGCGAATCGCTCGCCCTCGCCCAGGACCTGTGGGACGAACGGCACGCCGCCCTCGCCGTGCTCGACGGCACACACGATCCCGAAGCGCTCGACGCGATCCAGGCCCACACCGCAGCGGGCGAAGAGATGTTCCGCGGGTGGCAACTCCTCGCCCAGGTCATCGCCACCGTCAGCGCGTACCGGGAAACGCTCCTGGTCGTCCAGGCGGTCGACGACACCCCTCCCAGCGCACCACATCCGTCGACGACCGGTCGGATCCCGACCGACGCGGCCCGGGACCGGTCGTGGATCGACGGAGTCCGCTCCCGGCTCCCCGGCCGCGATGGAGGCAAAGGACAAACAACCGGACTCGCCTACGACCGAGACGGCAACGAGCAGCGGATTGTCAGCGGACGCGAGGAAGTCTCCGAGCGGGTACGGATCGCTCTCCACAATTCCACAGCGTTTCCGGAACCAAATCCACTCGGCGCTCCCGGCGTGTACACCCACGTCGAAGCGAAGTACGCCCAAATGATGCGGGACGCGGGGCAGACCTACGGCGTGGTCGTCCTGAACAATGACATGTGCTTCGGACCCCGGAACTGCGCAGCCGCCGCGCGCGCCCTCCTTCCCACCGGCGCCACGCTGCTGGTCTGGGAGCCGGGAGCCACGAAACCCATCGTGATCGAAGGACAGGCAAGACCATGACCACCACAGAAGCGCCTACCGTCATCACGGCGATCATCGGGCGGGAATTCCACTACGCCCGGACGTCGGCCGAGCTCGAAGCGGTGCTCGACCTGCTCCTCGTCGATGGCGAGTCGCAGGTGTTCCAGTGGGACAGGCCCTGCCGCCAGAGCAAGGACGGGGCGATCAACGAGTTCCCGGCGGACCGGCTGCGCCTGACGTGCCGCGACGGTTGGGGAGCGCTGAACTACATGAGCCCGGGCGCGCACGGCGACTTGGTCGATTCCCTCGGCGCGGAAGAAGCACCACCCGTGTTGCCGTTCGACGAGGAAGGCGACCTCTGGTTCCCCAGGTCCGCGTCCCTACCGCTGGCCGAGGTCCGGGAAGCCGTGGCGGAGTTCTGCCGCACCGGCCTCCGCCCCACCTGCGTGCGGTGGCAGCCCGGCCACTGGTACTGAGCGGAAGAAGGCGAAGGGACCGCCAGGCAGCCGTGTTCGAGGGGAAGGCATGACAGCGGTTCAGCAGTACGTCACCGCGGTGCTCGACGGCGAGCGCCGCCATGCTCCGGCCGACACCGCCGACGAGCTGATCGACACCGCGCTCGCGACCGAGCGGGAGCGCGGCGCTTTCCTGTACGTCGCGGCGTCGCCCTTCGACGGCGCGGTCGAACATCGGCCAGGACACCAGATGCGCGTCAACGTGGACGAAACCCGGCGCTGGGGCGCGATCTCCTACGTCGCGGAAGGGGTGCGGGGAGGTGCGTGGAACACGTGCAACCCGGCGCCACCGGCCGCGACGACCGTGTGGTTCGACGGCTCGACGCCCACGGCCTTCCCCCGCTCAGCGGTGTTGCCGCTGGCCGAGGTCCGGGAAGCCGTGGCGGAGTTCTGCCGCACCGGCCTCCGCCCCACCTGCGTGCGGTGGCAGCCCGGCCACTGGTACTAGGCGTCACGCCGCCGCCAGGACATCCGCCGCGCCGATGCGGGTGATGGTGATGCGGCTGATCCGGGTGCCGCGCGTGGCGACCTCGATGGCGGCGAGGGGATGACCGCCGGGCGCGATGACGTCGACCGCGCGCCCGTCGAGCCGCATCGGCGCGCTGGCGCGGATGCGGTCGGCGAACAGCCCGGTCTCCGCCGCGATCGCGACCGCGCCGGTCACCGTCGTCGCGGCGCCCGGCGGCAGCAGCGCGGCGTCGGCGGTGCGCACGCAGTCGGGGGCGAGCAGCGCGACCATCCGGTGCAGGTCCCCGCCCCGCGCGGCGCTGAGGAACGCCGCCACGACCTCGCGGTGCTGGGACGAAGCCCCCGGAACCTCCTCGCCTCCCCCGATCCGGGCGCGGGCCCGGCTGGCCAGCTTCTTCGCGTTGCCCGGCGTGGTGCCGAGGATGGCCGCGACCTGGCCGAACGGGACGGCGAACAGGTCGTGCAGCACGTAGGCGACGCGCTGGGCCGGGGGCAGCCGCGCGAGCAGCACGAGCAGCGCGCGGGACACGTCCTCGCGGCGGAGGAAGTCCTCGTCGGCGGCGAGCTGGGCGGCGGGGAGCTCCGCCGCGAGCGGCGCCACCTCGCCGCGCCGGCGGCGGGCGCGCAACTGGTCCAGGCACACCCGCGTCGTGATCGTGGTGAGCCACGCGTCCGGGTTGTCGAGGCCGTCGCGGGGCGCCGCCTGGGCGCGCAGCCACGTCGTCTGCACGGCGTCCTCGGCGTCGTGCGCGGAACCCAGCATCCGATGGGCGAGGGACAGCAACCTCGGCCGGGCGGCCTCGAACTCCTCGATCGATCCCACTGCGATGTCACCTTTCGCGTGCGCGAGACGTCAGGACGGTGGAGCGACCACGTCCACGCACCCGGAAGGCGACGTCATGAGCATACCGACCCGGAGCACCTCTCCCGGCGCGCGGCGAGGCCCCGCATGAGCGCGCTCGGCGTCGCGACGGCCGTCTGCATCGCCGCGAACCTGTTCATCGCGATCGCGGACCTCCGCCGGGCCGGGTTCGTGCTGGCGAACTCGGCCGAGGTGGGGCTCCGCCCGTCGGCGCTGCCGCACCTCGCCGCGCTCAAGGCGGCGGGCGCGATCGGCCTGGTCCTCGGCTTCGCCGGTCTGCCCTGGCTGGGCCTGGCCGCCGGGATCGGCCTGGTGCTGTTCTTCGTCGGCGCGGTCGGTGCGCACGTGCGGGCGCGGGTGTTCCACAACATCGGCTTCCCCGCGCTGTACCTCCTGCTCGCGCTGTGCGCCGCCGCGCACTTCGCCCTCGCGGTCAGCTGAGCGCGACGCCACCCACCCGTCAACGACGACGCCGAAAAGCGGGCGGGGACCCGACGCCTGGGTTCCCGCCCGCTTCCGCACCATCGCGATCTAACCGACACCCCGCCACAGGGCCGCATGGTGCGTTCGGGGTGGCCGACCCGATTTCCGGGGAGTCACGGGTCGACCACGGTCCTTGGGCTCGTCCATCAGAACTGCGCGGTCTCGGTCGAACCGGCCAGCGCGGTGGTCGAGGAGTTCGGGCTGACCGCCGTGCTGATCAGGTCGAAGTAGCCGGTCCCGGCCTCCCGCTGGTGGCGGGTCGCGGTGTAGCCGTCGGCCTCGGCGGCGAACTCCCGCTCCTGCAGCTCGACGTAGGACGTCATGCCGTCGGCGGCGTAGCCCTTGGCCAGGTCGAACATGCCGTAGTTCAGCGCGTGGAAACCGGCCAGCGTGATGAACTGGAACTTGTAGCCCATGTGCCCCAGCTCCCGCTGGAACTTGGCGATCGTGCTGTCGTCGAGGTTCTTGCGCCAGTTGAACGACGGCGAGCAGTTGTAGGCGAGCATCTGGTCCGGGTACTCGGCCTTGACCGCCTCGGCGAACCGGCGCGCCACGTCCAGGTCCGGCGTGGAGGTCTCCATCCAGATCAGGTCGGAGTGCGGCGCGTAGGCCAGCGCGCGGGTGATGCACGGCTCGATCCCGTTGCGCACCTTGAAGAAGCCCTCCGGGGTGCGCTCCCCGGTCAGGTACTGCTGGTCGCGCTCGTCGACGTCGCTGGTCAGCAGCGTCGCGGCCTGCGCGTCGGTGCGGGCGATCACCAGCGACGGCGTCCCGGCGACGTCGGCGGCCAGCCGCGCGGCGTTGAGCGTCTTGACGTGCTGGCTGGTCGGGATGAGCACCTTGCCGCCGAGGTGGCCGCACTTCTTCTCGGAGGCGAGCTGGTCCTCCCAGTGCACCCCGGCCGCGCCGGCCGCGATCATGCCCTTCATCAGCTCGTAGGCGTTGAGCACACCGCCGAAACCGGCCTCGGCGTCGGCGACGATCGGGGCCATCCAGTGCAGCGGCTCGGTCGAGGTCTCCTCGGTCTCCGGGTCCAGCGCCTCGGACCAGGTGATCTGGTCGGCGCGCTGGAGGGCGTTGTTGATCCGCCGGACCACCGACGGGACCGAGTTGGCCGGGTAGAGGCTCTGGTCCGGGTAGGTCTCACCGGCGAGGTTGGCGTCGGCGGCGACCTGCCAGCCGGACAGGTAGATCGCCTGGAGCCCGGCCCGCACCTGCTGGACTGCCTGGTTGCCGGTCAGCGCACCCAGCGAGTTGACGTAGTCCCGCTCGTGCAGCAGCGCCCACAGCCGCTCGGCGCCCTGCCGGGCGAAGGTGTGCTCCTCCTGCACGGAGCCGCGGAGTCGGACGACGTCCTCGGCGGTGTGGGTGCGCTCGATGCCCTGCCACCGCGGGTTGGTGTCCCAGTCCCGCTGGAGTTCCTCGGCGGCCTTCTTCGCCTGCTCGCGGATGCCCATGACGTTCACCTTTCCGGATCTCTCGCGGCTCGATGAATCCAGTCTTGCCCGGCGTCCAGCGAATCGGGAGAAGATTTCACGCTTAATTTCGGCGATTTTTCTGCTAGCATCAACGCCATGACGGGGTTCGTCGATGAAGAAGACCGAAGTTTTTCCACCGAACACGACCTTCTGGTCTTCGGTCAGCGGCTGCGCCACTTGCGCCGCTCCGCCGGGCTGACCTTGGTCGAGCTCGGTGAGCGGGTCGGGCGCGCGCCGTCCCAGCTCTCGCTGCTGGAGAACGGCCACCGCGAGCCGAAGCTGTCGCTGCTGCGCTCGCTGGCCGAAGCGCTGGGCACCTCCGTCGACGAACTGCTGTCCAAGAAGCCGCCGAACCGCCGGGCCGAGCTGGAGATCGCCGTGGAGCGCGCCCAGCTCGACCCGATCTACCAGCGGCTGTCGCTCCCGCCGCTCAAGGTCGGCAAGCGGGTGCCCACCGAGGCGCTGGAACACGTGCTGGCGCTCTACGAGGAGCTCAAGCGGCGCGAGACCAAGCAGGTCGCCACCCCGGAGGAGGCCCGCAAGGCCAACGCCGAGCTGCGCGGCACCATGCGCGAGCACGGCAACTACTTCCCGGAGATCGAGAAGTCCGCCGCGAACCTGCTGGAGCGGATCGGCTACCAGGGCGGGGCGCTGTCGGAAGGGCTGATCCAGTCCCTGTCCAGCCACCTCGGCTACGGCCTGCGGTTCGTCACCGACCTGCCGCGCTCGGTGCGCTCGGTGACCGACATGAAGAACCACCGGATCTTCCTGCGCCGGGAATCGCTCGGGATGCACAGCCCGCGCACCATCCTGCTCCAGACCCTCGGACACCTCACCCTCGGCCACGGCCAGCCGCGCGACTTCGCCGACTTCCTCCGCCAGCGGGTCGAGGCGAACTACTTCGCCGCCGCCGTGCTGGTGCCCGAGCAGACCGCGGTGCCGTTCCTGCGCAAGGCCAAGGAGGACCGGGACCTGGCCGTGGAGGACCTCCGCGACGTGTTCTCGGTGTCCTACGAGATGGCCGCGCACCGGTTCACCAACCTGGCCAGCCAGTACCTCGACCTGGTCTGCCACTTCGTGCGCAACGACGAGACCGGGATCATCTACAAGGCCTACGAGAACGACGGGCTGGTGTTCCCCAGCGACGCCACCGGCGCCATCGAGGGCCAGCGGATGTGCCGGTACTGGGCGGGCCGGCAGGTCTTCGCCGCCGCGGACCGCTACTCGACGTACTACCAGTACACCGACAAGCCCGGCGCGACCCACTGGTGCGTCGCGCACGTCGACACCAGCCGGGCCCGCGACTTCGCCATCACCCTCGGCGTCCCCTACGCCGAATCGCGCTGGTTCCGGGGCCGCGACACCACCAACCACGCCAAGTCCGGCTGCCCGCACGGCGAGTGCTGCCAACGCCCGCCCGCCGAGCTGGCCAGCCGCTGGGAGGGCATGGTCTGGCCCTCGGCCCGCGCCCACTCGCACGTCCTCTCGGCGCTGCCCTCGGACACCTTCCCCGGCGTCGACGAAGCCGACGTCTACGCCTTCGTCGAAGCCCACCAGGACTGAGCCCGCACCCGTTCGTCACCCGTTCGGGACATGAGTGAGGGGCACCCTTGCCCCAGTAACTTGGTCAAGGGTGCCCCTCACTCAGCGCACTTCCGGGTGGGGCCGGGGTCAGCGGTGGTCGGCCAGGCGCTCGGCGAGGCGGACGAACTCGGCCGCCGCCGGGGAGAGCGGGCCGGGGCGCCAGAACAGCACGCCGCGGCGCACCACGCGGGGGCGCAGCGGGCGGACCGCCGCTCCGCGCGCGGCGGCGTCCTCGGCCATCGCGCGGGGCAGCAACGTCGCCCCCGCCCCGGCGAGCACCAGCGGCACCACCATCGCCTGGTGCGCGGTCTCCACCGCCACCGACGGATCGCCCACGACGTCCTCGATGACCGCGCGGGTCGCGGTGCCGCGCGGCGTCGTCACCCAGTCCAGGGTGCTCAGATCGGACACGCCGAGGCGAGCCCGGTCGGACGCGCCGTCCGGCGGGAGCACCGCGAACACCTCCCGGCCGCGCAGCACCAGACCGGACAGCTCGCCCACCGCGTCCTCCGCGGCGTCGACCATGCCGAGCTCGCACTCCCCCGCCCGCACCGCCGAGGTCACGTCCGAACCGAGCTCCGGGTCCGAGATCCGCACCGCCACCCCCGGGTGCTCACCGAGGAACAGCCCGACCAGCTCCGCGAGCGGGTCCACCGCCAACGTCGTCTGCGCCACCACGTCGAGCCGACCGGACGAGAGCCCGAGCACCCGGCGCACCGAATCCGTGGCGGTGGACAGGTCGCGCAGCACCTGCCGGGCCGGGGCCAGCAGCGCCTCCCCGGCCGCGGTGAGCACCACGCCGTGCGGCAACCGCTGGAACACCCGCCCGCCCAGCTCCGTTTCCAGGCTCCGGATGGCGTGCGACAGCGACGGCTGCGCCACGTGCAGCGCCTGCGCGGCGGCGGTGAAGCTGCCGTGCTCGGCGATGGCCAGGAAGTACTCCAGCTCCCGGCGCTCCATCCGGCCTCCGGATCACTCGTGCGCCGCGGCGAAGCGCCGCTGCGCCGCCACGTCGCTGTGCCCGTCGTCGCCGAGGTCCACCCGCAGCTCCACCAGCCCGCCGGAGAAGCGGTTGTCGACGACCGGGTAATCGTCGGTCACCGGGCTGGCGCGGTCCACTCCGATGTCGAAGGTCTCGTCGAAGGCGAAGTAGTACGGGATGGTGGCCTCGACCCGGCCATCGGCGACCTGCTCGTCGTCGACCACCAGCGCCACCGAACCGCCCCGGCCGACCCCGCCGCCGTCGTAGTCGAACGCCATCCGGACGGTGTGCTCGCCGGGCGCCAGCGGCTCCGGCGCCCGGATCGTGGTCACCTCGCTGCCGAAGTGGTTGTAGGCGTAGCTCGGCCGCCCCTCGTGCAGGTAGAACGACCAGCCGCCGAACCGGCCGCCCTGGGCGACCAGCACCCCTTCGGCGCCGCCCTCGGGGATCCGCACCCGCGCGGTCACCGCGTGCGAGCGGTTCTTGACGTTCGGGGCGGTCTCCTCGGTGAGCCGCTTGGCACCGGCGTGGAAGCTGACCGACCGGCGGTCGCCCATCAGGTCCAGCCGCCCGGCTTCGCGCGGGTTCTCCCGCTCGGTCATCCGGTCGTCCAGCGGCAGCACCCCGTACCGGGCGGCCTCGGCCAGGAACAGGTCCTGGAGCTCGCGCAGCTTCCGCGGGTGCTCGGCGGCCAGGTCGTGCGACTGCGTCCAGTCGGTGCGGGTGTCGTAGAGCTCCCAGACGTCGTCGTCGAAGGAGCGGCGCCCGCCGTCCTGCACCATCACCCACGGCGTGCCGTGCCGGGTGACGGCCATCCAGCCGTCCCGGTAGATCCCCCGGTTGCCGACCATCTCGAAGTACTGCACCCGGTGCCGGTCCGGCGCCTCGGCGTCGTTGAAGCTGTAGAGCATGCTGGTGCCCTCGATGGGCTGCTGCGGGATGCCGTCCACCTCGACCGGGTGCGGCAGGCCCGCCGCCTCCAGGATCGTCGGCACGACGTCGATGACGTGGTGGAACTGGTCGCGCCGCCCGCCGCGCTCGGTGATGCCGGCCGGCCAGTGCACGATCATCCCGTCGCGGATGCCGCCGAAGTGCGAGGCGACCTGCTTGGTCCACTGGTACGGCGTGTTCATCGCCAGCGCCCAGCCCACCGGGTAGTGCGCGTGCGTGGTCGCGTCGCCCAGCGCCGCGTCGTGGGAGTTGATGAACTCCGCGCTGTCCGGGATGCCGCTGGCGAAGCGGTGCTCGTTGAGGGTGCCGCCGAGCCCACCCTCGGCGGAGGCGCCGTTGTCGCCGAGGATGTAGACGAACAGCGTGTTGTCCAGCTCGCCGAGCTCCTCCAGCGCGTCCACGAACCGGCCGACCTGGTCGTCGGTGTGCTCGGCGAACCCGGCGTAGAGCTCCATGAGCGACGCCGCCGCGCGCTGCTCCTCGGCGGAGAGCTCGTCCCAGTGCGGCACGCCCTCCGCCCACGGCGCCAGCTCCGCGTCCGGCGGCACGACGCCGAGCTCCTTCTGCCGCTGCAAGGTGATCTCGCGCTGGCGGTCCCAGCCGTGGTCGAAGGCGCCCCGGTACTTCTCCCGGTATTCGGCCGGCACGTGGTACGGCGCGTGGGTCGCCCCGAAGGGCAGGTAGGTGAAGAACGGGTTGTCCGGCTTGAGCGAGCGCTGGTCGCGCACCCAGTCGATCGCCTGGTCCACCAGGTCCTCGGACAGGTGGTAGCCGTCCTCCGGCCGCCGGTCCGGTTCCACCGGCGTGGTGCCGTCGAACAGCACCGGGTACCAGTGGTTCATCTCCGCGCAGAGGAAGCCGTAGAACTTGTCGAAGCCCTCGCCGGTGGGCCACCGGTCGAACGGCCCGGCCGCGCTGACGTCGCGGGCTGGGGTCTGGTGCCACTTGCCGAACGCCGCGGTGCTGTAGCCGTTGCCCTGCAGGAGCTGGCCGATGGTGGCGGCGCTGCGCGGCCGGATGCCGCAGTAGCCGGGGGCGGCGCTGGCCATCTCGGTGGTCACGCCCATCCCGACGGAGTGGTGGTTGCGCCCGGTCAGCAGCGCCTGCCGGGTCGGCGAGCAGATCGCGGTGACGTGGAAGCGGTTGTAGCGCAACCCGCCGTCGGCCAACCGGTCCGCGGTGGGCATCCGGCACGGACCGCCGAACGCGCTCGGCGCGCCGAAGCCCATGTCGTCCAGCAGCACCACGACGACGTTGGGCGCCCCGGCCGGCGCGCGCAGCGGCTGCCTCGGGGCGAACGGCGGGTCCTGGTCCCGGACGTCGCCGGCCGTCGCGGTGGGGCGCTGTGGATCCGGGATGGGCAACCGCTCGCGGGACACGTTCACTGTCGACCTCCTGCACCCGCGCGAACGCGGAAAGGGCTGGTGCGCCGAGGACTTTCCCAGAGCGCCGCGGCGGTCACCAAACGTCCCGACGGCGCCCGGCAGCGCCGCACGTCACATCCGGCCGGTGCCGCCGCAGGTCAGCGGATCGCGATCGACCCGGAGACCGGTTCTCGATCCACGCCATAAACGGCGGCTATGGACGGGTCGGCGGCCGACGGGTGACGATGGCGTGCGTGGTGACGTCGTGGGACGACCCGGAGGTCGCGGAGGCGTTCGGCGAGTTCGACCCGACCCTGTGGTGGGTGGCCGGGTACGGGCACCTGCCCGCGGCCCTGGGACCGGCGACCTCGGTGCTCGACGTCGGCTGCGGGACCGGCGACATCACCCGGTGGCTCGCCGACGTCGTGGGAGCGCGCTGCCGCGGGGTCGACACCTCCGCGGCCATGATCGAACGGGCCCGCCGCGCCGAGCCCCCGGGCGTCCGGTTCGACCTGATCGAGCCGGGGCGGCTCGACCCGGTGCCCGACGGATCGGTCGACGCCGCGCTCGCCGCGTTCGTGTTCGTCTGCGAACCCGACCTCGCGGTGCTGCGGCGGACCGCGGCCGAGGTGTTCCGGGTGCTGCGCCCCGGCGGCCGGTGGGTCGTCCTGGACTCCAACCCGGAGACCACCGGGGTGGACTTCGACGGGTTGCGGCAGGGCGAACCGGGGGTCGACTACACCGCGGGCCGGCCGATGCCGGTGGACATGCCGCGGCGGGACGGCACCGCGGCGCGCATCTGGGACGTCTTCTGGCCGACCCGGACCTACCGCGAGCTGCTCGACGGGGCGGGGTTCACGGGAGTGGCGGTGCGGGCACCGGTGCCCGCCGAGGACCTGCCGCCGCAGGCGCTGCTACCGCCACCGGTCGCCGCCCGGGCGTGGCGGGTGCGCCACCACCGGCGGGCACCGTTCATCCTGGTGAGCGGCACGCGACCCACCGGCTGATTGCCGGGCCCCGGCACCCGCCCTGTGGCACGGTTCTCGGCTATGACCAGTGCGCGTACCGACGGGGCGCGATGGTGGCCGGTGGTGGTCATCGGCGTGGTCGGGGTGGCGATCGCGGTGGTGGCCTCGGGGCGCCTCCAGCCACCGGCGGTGTGGCTGGTGGCCGATGCGATCGGGCTGGTGGCCGCGGTGGCCGCCGGGACGGCGTTCGCGATCACCGCGTTCCGCCGGCCGGGACGGCAGCTCTGGCGGCTGACGATGGCGGTGGCCGTGCTCGGCTGGGCCACCGGGCAGGCGATCTGGACCTGGCACCGGGTCATCGACCTGCGGCCGATGACCTTCCCGGACATCGAGAACATCTTCTTCTTCATGCTGCCGGTCGGGGTGCTGGCCGCCTTCGTCCACATCGCGCGCACCGAGCGCTCCGGGCGGCGCGGGTACGACCGCGCCGCTCCCCTGCCGGTGCTCGTGCTGGACTGCCTCATCATCATCGGCGGGCTGGCCGCGCTGCTGTGGGAGACCACCTACGGCGCGACCACCCACACCGCGACGACCTCGCCGGGCCACGAGGCGTTGACCATGTTCTACACGATCACCGACCTGGTGCTGATCCTGCTCGCCATGCTGGTGGCGATCACCCTGCACAGCCTGTGGCAGGAGCGGCTGGCCTGGATCATCGGCGGACTGCTGGCCATCGCCTGCTCCGACGCCGGCTACGCCTACATGATCAGCGCCGGGATCCCGGCGCCCCCGGCCACCGACGCCGGGTACATGCTGGGGCCCGCGCTGCTGTTCATCGGCGCGACCGTCCCGGAGCGGTCGGGCCGCCAGCGGCGGACTCCGGCGCTGCTGTCCCTGCCCTACCTCCCGCTGGCCGCGGTCTGCGGGATCGTGCTGCTGCACGCGGGCGCCTGCCGACCAGCCGAGATCTACTTCCTGGTCGGCATCGTCATCCTCGTCGTGGTCCGGCAGCTGCTCACCCTGCGCGAGCTCTACGACGCCCACGACCGCCTCAGCCACCAGGCCACCCACGACCCGCTGACCGGGGTGGGCAATCGCGCGCTGCTCACCGACCGCCTCACCGCCGCCCAGGCGATGCCCCGGGCCCGGGCGCTGCTGTACTGCGACATCAACGAGTTCAAAGCGATCAACGACGAGCACGGCCACCCCGCCGGGGACGAACTGCTGCGGATCACGGCCCAGCGGTTGCTCGACGTCGTCCGCGCCACCGACACCGTGGCCCGCATCGGCGGCGACGAGTTCGTCGTCCTGCTCGACCCGGCGCCGACCGAGCACCGGCCGCTGATCGACCGCATCGCCCATCGCCTGGCCCAACCGGTGCCCTTGCGCACCGGCGCGGTGCGCATCACCGTCAGCATCGGCTACCACCCGCTGCCCCCGGACACCGATCCGGAGCAGGCCCTCGCCCACGCCGACGCCGCGATGTACCGGGCGAAGCGCGACGACACCGGTTGAGCGGCGCGCCGCCGCGGGTGCTCAGCGGCCTTCCCGCGCGGAGGGCCCGGCGCCGTGCCGGGTGGCGCCCGCACCGGGACGGCCGCTGAGGTTCCGCCGCACCGCCCCTCAGGACTGCTTGACGGCCGAGACTTCCAGCTCCAGCGTGACCTTCTCGCCGACCAGCACGCCGCCGGTCTCCAGGGCCGCGTTCCAGGTGAGCCCGAAGTCCTTGCGGTTGATCACCACCGAGCCCTCCAGCCCGATCCGGACGTTGCCGAACGGGTCCTGGGCCTGGCCCTCGTAGCTGAACGGCACTGTGACCGAGCGGGTGACGCCCTTGATGGTCAGGTCGCCGGTGACGTCGTAGGAATTGTCGCCGGTCTGCTCGATCGCCGTCGAGGTGAAGGTGATCTCCGGGTACTCGGCGGCATCCAGGAAGTCGTTGGTGCGCAGGTGGCCGTCGCGGTCGGCGTTGCGCGTGTCGATGCTGTCGACCTTGATGCGCAGGGCGACCGAGGACGCGGACGGGTTGGCGCCGTCGACGGTCGCGGTGCCCTCGAAGTCGTTGAACGCACCGCGCACCTTGGTGACCATCGCGTGCCGCGTGACGAAGCCGATGCGGGTGTGGGTCGGGTCGAGCGCGTACTGCCCGGTGAGCTGCTCGGTCATGGCGCACCTCCAAGTAGTTGACGTGTCACCAACAAAGGTGCCACGAGTTAGTAGACGCGTCAACCAATCGCTCCTGTGCGGCGGAGCACCAGCGACGAGCCCATACGATGGAGGCATGACGGGGACCCGGTGGCTCGACGAGCACGAGCAACGCACGTGGCGCGCCTACCTGGCGATGAACGCCCGGCTCAACGCGCGGCTGCACCGCCAGCTCCAAGCCGACTCCGGGTTGTCCCTCGCCGACTTCGACGTGCTGGTGCAGCTCACCGACCGGCCGGACGGGCGGGCCCGCATCTCCGAACTGGCCGGTGCGATGCAGTGGGAGAAGAGCCGCCTGTCGCACCACCTCGGGCGGATGCTGCGGCGCGGCCTCATCGCGCGCGAGGAATGCCCCGAGGACGCGCGCGGGGCCTTCGCCGTGGTCACCGAGCAGGGCCGGGACGCCATCGAGCAGGCCGCGCCCCGGCACGTCGAGACGGTCCGGGAACTGCTCTTCGACCAGCTCGACACCGACCAGGTCGACGCCCTGGGCACGATCGCCGACGCCGTTCTCGACCGCCTCGACGACCCGCGCGCCTAGGACCGCGGGCACCTCCGGCTCGGCGCCGCGAAGACCGCCGAGGTCCCCGCACCCCCTAGGGCCGGGGCGGCAGCTCGGCGGGCACCACCCGCACCGGGAACGGCCGCCGCGCCTCGAACACCTCGGCACCGCGGGCCGCTGCGGTCACCCGGAACTCACCGCCATCGCCCGGCTCGTGCACCACCAGGCCCGGGACCAGCGGATCGACCACCCAGTAGTGGGTCACCCCGATCCGCTGGTACGCGGCCTTCTTCGGGCCCAGGTCGTAATGCCGGCTTCCGGGCGAGAGCACCTCGACCACCAGCACCGGCGCGACGGGGAGGTGCTGCTCGGCCAGGTCCGCGCGACGGGCCACCAGGAGGTCCGGCTGGAGCTCCTCGGTCACCGACGGCCGGACGGCGAAGGGCGCGGGCACCACCTCGAACTCGTCCGGGCAGGCGGCGTCGAGCAGCGCCCCCAGCCGGAGCACCACCTTCTGGTGCCGGAAGCCCGGCGGCGGGCTGGCGAGCAGCATGCCGTCGAGCAGCTCGTACCGGCGCCCGTCGGCGGGCATCTCCACCAGGTCGGCCACCGTGCACGGGCGGGGCCGCGGACCGGTCGTCTCCACCACGGCCGGCAGTCAACCAGCGGGCACCGACACGATCCGCGGCGTCACCTCGCCCGGGCTACTTCTTGCCCTTCTTGCCGTCGTCCTTGCCCGCGGACTCGTCGGTGGACAGCGCGGCGACGAAGGCCTCCTGCGGGACCTCCACCCGCCCGATGGTCTTCATCCGCTTCTTGCCCTCCTTCTGCTTCTCCAGCAGCTTGCGCTTGCGGCTGATGTCACCGCCGTAGCACTTGGCGAGCACGTCCTTGCGGATGGCGCGGATGGTCTCCCGGGCGATGATCCGCGACCCGACCGCGGCCTGGATCGGCACCTCGAACTGCTGGCGCGGGATCAGCTCGCGCAGCTTGGTCGCCATCTTGGTGCCGTAGGCGTAGGCGGCGTCGCGGTGCACGATCGCGCTGAAGGCGTCCACCGGCTCGCCCTGGAGCAGGATGTCGACCTTCACCAGGTTCGACGACTGGGTACCGGCCTCCTCGTAGTCCATCGAGGCGTACCCGCGGGTGCGCGACTTGAGGTGGTCGAAGAAGTCGAACACGATCTCGGCCAGCGGCAGCGTGTAGCGCAGCTCGACGCGGCTCTCCGACAGGTAGTCCATGCCGGCGAGCTGACCGCGGCGGGACTGGCACAGCTCCATGATCGTGCCCACGAACTCCGACGGCGCGATCACGGTGCACTTGGCGATCGGCTCGTGGACCTCCTTGATCTTGCCCTCGGGCCAGTCGGAGGGGTTGGTCACCTCCAGCTCGGTGCCGTCGTCCTCGATCACGTCGTAGACGACGTTCGGCGCCGTGGAGATCAGGTTCAGGTTGAACTCGCGCTCCAGGCGGTCGCGGGTGATCTCCAGGTGCAGCAGGCCGAGGAAGCCGCAGCGGAAACCGAAGCCCAGCGCCCCGGAGGTCTCCGGCTCGTAGGTCAGCGCGGCGTCGTTGAGCTGGAGCTTGTCCAGCGCCTCGCGCAGCAGCGGGTAATCGCTGCCGTCCACCGGGTAGAGACCCGAGTAGACCATCGGCTTGGGTTCGCGGTAGCCGGGGAGCGGCTCCGGGGCGCCCTTGCGCTCCGAGGTGACGGTATCGCCGACCTTGGACTGGCGGACGTCCTTCACCCCGGTGATCAGATAACCGACCTCGCCGACGCCGAGTCCGCGGGAGGCCTTGGGCTCCGGCGAGATGATGCCGACTTCGAGCAGCTCGTGCGTGGCGCCCGTGGACATCATCTTGATGCGCTGTCTGGGCTCGATCTTGCCGTCGACCACCCGGATGTAGGTGACCACACCCCGGTAGGTGTCGTAGACGGAATCGAAGATCATCGCCCGTGGCGGCACGTCCGCGACGCCCTCCGGGCGCGGGATCTGCCGGACCACCTCGTCGAGCACTGCACCAACCCCTTCACCGGTCTTGGCCGAGACCCGCAGCACGTCCTCCGGCTCACAGCCGATGATGTGCGCGAGTTCGGCGGCGTACTTGTCCGGTTCGGCGGCGGGGAGGTCGATCTTGTTCAGCACCGGGATGATCTGGAGGTCGTGCTCCATCGCCAGGTACAGGTTGGCCAGCGTCTGCGCCTCGATGCCCTGCGCGGCGTCGACGAGCAACACCGCCCCCTCGCAGGCGGCCAGCGACCGGCTGACCTCGTAGGTGAAGTCGACGTGCCCTGGGGTGTCGATCATGTGCAGCACGTGATCTTCCCCGCCGACGGACCAAGGAAGGCGCACGTTCTGCGCCTTGATCGTGATCCCCCGCTCCCGCTCGATGTCCATCCGGTCGAGGTACTGAGCCCGGTACGCGCGCTCCTCCAGCACCCCGGTGAGCTGCAGCATCCGGTCGGCCAACGTGGACTTGCCGTGGTCGATGTGCGCGATGATGCAGAAGTTCCGGATGCGCTCCGGGTCGGTGAAGGTGGTATCGGCGAAACTGCTCACTCAGTGTTCCTCGCGGACGTCGGCAGGGTGGAGGGACCCGCACATGGTCCCACGAGGCGACCTGACCTCGATGCCCAACTCCGGGTCATCCCCGATGCACCGCCGCGTCGCCGGTGCTGAGCTGGACATATGGGTGAAACGGACAGCCGGGACCGTCGAGCGCCGCTGCACCGCTCGCGCGGTCCGCTGGGTCGGACGGCGCAACGGTCGCGAGGCCGGGCGGACGCCGTCGTCGAGGAGCAGGTCGTGCGGCTGGCCGGGCTGACCGGGGCGGACGAGGTGCTGGTCCTCGGCCCCGGGGCGGCGCTGCGCCCGGCGGCCGACCGCGCCCGCCGGGCCACCGCCGACCCGGCCGAGGCGCCCTTCGACGTCGTGCTCAGCACGCACGACGCCCACCGGTGGCCGGACCGGCCGGCCGCGCTCGCCGACCTGCTCGCCCTGCTGCGCCCGGACGGCGAACTCCTCCTCTCCGCTCCGGAGGAATCGCTGCCGGGATCCCGGCCCGGCCTGGACGCCGACCTGCGGGCCTGCGGATTCGTCGAGGTGCAGAGCTGGCTGTGGCAGCCACCGGGTGCCGGGCTCCAGGTCCAGGCCAGGGCCCGCCGCCCGCAGGACGCCGAGAGCCGACCACAGGCCCCGCAAGAGCACCCGACCCGGTGAACTTCTGCCAGGTGAGGGGCACCTTCATCCGGCTATGTCGGATGAAGGTGCCCCTCACCTGGCACACGAACGGGTGGAAGGTGTGCGGCGGGCTACTCGCCTCGGGTGTCGACCCGCAGGGGGTGGTCGGCGGGGACCTCGACGAGGACGATCCGCATCCCGTCCGGGTCGGCGATCCAGGCCTCGTCCAGCCCCCACGGCTGCCGGGCGGGTCCGGCCAGCACCTCGACGTGGTCGCGCACCCGCTCGAACTCCGCCCGCACGTCCCGGACCTGGAGGAACAACACCTGGTCCGGGCTCGTGCCGTGCTCACCGGACCCCGACACCTCCAGGTAGCCGCCGCCGGTGAAGAACACGGTGCCGACCGCGAACTCGCGGGAGACGGCCAGCCCGAGCACGTCCCGGTAGAAGCGCACCGACCGCTCGCGGTCGCGGGGCCGCAGGATCAGCCTGCTGCTCAAGATCTCCATGCCCCGTTCATACCCACCGAGCACCCCCGCCACCATCAGGCGATACCCAGCAGCACCACGCCGGCCAGCACGACGGCGGCACCGCTCAACCGGCGGAGCGGCCGGTCCTCGCCCAGCAGGCGCCAGGCCAGCAGCCCGGCGATCACGATGCTCAGCTCCCGCGCCGGGGCGACCAGGCTCACCGGCGCGAGCCGCATCGCGAACAGCACCAACGAGTAGGCCAACGGGGACAGCACCGCCACGGCGAGCACCTCGCGGCGGTGCGCGCGCCAGACCCGCCCGGCCCGCCCCGGGTCAGCGAGCGCCCGCGGGCTCAGCAGCAGCGTCCGCAGCAGCGTGCTGGTCCACTCGTACAGCAGCGGGGAGAGCCCGAGCGCGGTCACCGCGTAGGCGTCCCACGTGGTGTAGACGCCGATCAGCGCGCCGCAGAGCAGACCGAAACCGACGCCGGTGAGCCCCGCTCCGGCCCGCGGCAGGCCGTCGGAGAAGCCGATCAGGAGCACCCCGAGCACCACCAGCGCACCGCCGAGCACGCCCAGCGCACCGGGCCGCTCGCCGAGCACCACCACGGCGATCACCATCGCCAGCATCGGCCCGGTCCCCCGCGCCAGCGGGTACACCACGGACATGTCGCCGACCGCGTAACCGCGTTGCAGCACCACGGAGTACGCGGCCTGCACCACCGCGCCGACCACCCCGCCCAGCACCCAGGAACGCCACGGCGGCACCCCGTCGACCAGCAGCGCACCCGCGGCCACCGGCAGGTACAGCACCGTCGAGCAGCAGGCGGTCAACCAGACGAACACCGCTCCCCCGGAACCGGCGCGCTTGGCGAAGAAGTTCCAGCCCGCGTGCGCGAACGCGGCGGCGACGACGAGCAGGACGGCGGTCAGGCCCACGAGGCTCCCTCCGGGTCGCGCGGGCGCGCGACCTCGCGGTTCCTCCAGGCTTTTGTCCCGTGAGATGTGCGACCGCGCTCGGCGGCGGACGCCGGTGCCGCTCGGACCTGACCCGCCCGCTGCTGGTTGTCGGTGCTGGAGCGCAGCGGCGGCGGAACCCTAGGCACAACCGGGAGCGGACTCTACGCCGCCGCACCGGCCGCGGACTAGATCCCCGCCGCGACCTTCCAGCCGAGGCTCACCACCAGGCCGACCGCCACGGTCAGGAACACCCGCCGCACGAAGCCCGATCCGCGCCGGGAGGCCAGCGACGCGCCCAGCACGCTGCCCGCCGCGTTGCTCACCGCCATGCACAGCCCGAGCCCCCACAGCACCTTCCCCGCCGGGATGAAGAACAGCAGCGCCCCGACGTTCGTCGCGACGTTGACCACCTTCGCCGTCGCCGAAGCGGTGAGGAAGGCGAACCCGACCAGCCCGACCAGCAGGAACACCAGGAACGATCCGGTGCCCGGACCGGCGATGCCGTCCCAGAACCCGAGCAGGACCCCGCCGAGCAGCATCACCACGAGCTGGCCGCGCCTGCCGAAGCGCGGGGCGTCGACCGAACCGAGGTCGGGCTTGCGCCAGGTGTGGACGGCGACCACCACGATCGCGGCGAGCACGACCGCGTTCAGCACCCCGGACGGCAGCGCGTCGGCGAAGATCGCACCACCGAGGGAACCGAGCAGTGCGAGCAGGGCCATCGGCAGCGCGCTGCGCCAGTCGATCGGCGTCCGCTTGGCGTAGGTGCGGGCCGCCGCGGCGGTCCCGGCCACCGAGGCGACCTTGTTGGTGGCCAGCGAGTGGATCACCTCACCGCCCGGGACCAGCAGCAGCATCGCGGGGAGCTGGATCAGCCCACCGCCGCCCACGATCGCGTCGACCGCGCCCGCCAGGAACGCGGCCGCGCAGAGGAACAGCAGTCCGGCGAGGGAGAGATCGGCGAATCCGGGCCAGGTCAACGCGTCGAGCACGAGGGCTCAGCTTAGGACCGTTTTCAGAAGGGTTTGCGTGGCGGTGCGGGTGGCGGAACCTCAGCGGCCTTCTCGCTCCGGGAGCCGTTCCTGATGTACCAACCACGTACACGGCGTCACGGCTGTCCTCGCGAGAAGACCGCTGAGCGGTCACGTCCGAGCACGGGCGGCGGTGCAAGGGGACAGCCTCACCGCATGCGGCTCCGCCGCATTCTGAAGGGACCCCTTAGGTTCGCCCGGAGACCGCCTCGCGCAGCGGGCGCTCGGGGTCGGCTCCCGAGGCGGTGCCCTCGGGCGGGGCCGAGGTCGGCGCCGGGGCGGCGCGCGCCCGCTGTTAGCATGGACGACCGTGCCGTGCGGCGTTCCGACCAGGAGGAAAGCCGCGCTCCCGCAGCGCGGTGCCAATTCAGCGCGGCCGACCATCGACGAGGAAGAGGCGCACCAGTGGCCAACATCAAGTCCCAGGTCAAGCGCATCCGGACCAACGAGGCCAACCGCCAGCGCAACAAGGCGGTCAAGTCCAGCGTGAAGACCGCCATCCGCAAGTTCCGCGAGGCCGCTGCCGCCGGTGACAAGGACAAGGCCATCGAGCTGCAGCGGGCCGCCGCCCGCGCGCTCGACAAGGCCGCGAGCAAGGGCGTGCTCCACAAGAACCAGGCGGCGAACCGCAAGTCCGCCATGGCTCAGCGCGCCAACTCGCTCTGAGGCACCACCCGAGGCGCCCTCTCCCCGCGCGGGGGAGGGCGCTTCGTCGTCAGTTCCGGGCCCCGCGCAGGTCGACCAGCCGCAGCACGGTGCGCTCCAGCGCATAGCCCGCGTCCGCGGCCATGCCCTTGACCTCGCCGTTGACCTGGGCGGTGAGCTGCAACGCGGCGGACAGGCTCGTGCTGTTCCAGCCGCGGGCCTGGGCCAGCGCCTTCTTGACCTTCCAGGCGGGCATCCCGAGCTCCCCCGCCAGCCGGTACGGATCGCTGCGGCCGACCGAGGCGACCCGGCCGATGGTGCGGACCGACTCGGCGAGCGCGTCGGCGATGAGCACGTGCGGGACCCCGAGCTGCAGCGCCCAGCGCAGCGCCTCCAAGGCCCCCTCCCGATCTCCCGTGACGGCCTTCTCCGCGACCGCGAACCCGGTGACCTCGGCGCGACCCCGGTGGTACCGGCGCACCGACTCCTCGTCGACCCGGCCGCCGGTGTCGGCGACGAGCTGGGTGGCCGAGGAGGACAGCTCGCGCAAGTCGGTGCCCACCGCGTCGATCAGCGCCGAGACCGCGGCGGCGTCGGTCTTGCCCCCCGCCCGCCGCACCTCGTCGCGGACGAACGCCTCCCGCTCGGCGGGTTTGGTGATCCGGTTGCACTCGGTGACCCGCGCGCCGAGCTTGCGCAGCGCCGCCGGGAGTTCCTTGGCGTGCTTGGCGCGACCGCCCCCGCTGTGCACCACGACGAGCACCACGCCGTCGGCGGGTTCGGCGGCGTGCGCGAGCACCGCCTGGGCGATCTCCTTGCCCGCGTCCTGCGCGGACTCGACGGCGATCACCCGCCCCTCGGCGAACAGCGACGGGCTGAGCATCTCGTCGAGCTCCGGAGGGGTGAGGTCGCTCACCTTCACCCGGCGCAGCTCGGCCGTCGGATCGGCCGCGCGCGCCGCCCCGGCCGCCGCGTGCACGGCGCGCTCCACCAGCAGTTCCTCGTCGCCGAGGACCAGGTGCAGCGGGTCCGGGAGCACCGGCGGTGAGCTCATGCGGGCATCGTCGCACGGGGGTCCGACCGTCCCGCCATCTGGATCGGCCTGGCCAGATCCGCGACGGCTGCACTAGCGTTGCCGCCACAACCGAACAGCTCATCCAGAGGGGCAGAGGGAACGGCCCGTCGAAGCCCCGGCAACCATCGTCGATGCAGCGTGCGCTCCGCGTGTCCGCCGACGATCAAGGTGCCAATTCCGACCCGTCCGCGGGACAGATGAGGAAAGGACCTCGCGATGACCGCTGCTGCCCACTCCCCGGCCACCACCGGGAAGACGTTCGACCTGGGTCCGGCCGCCGAGCTGGTGTCCAAGGAAGAAGGGCACCGCCAGCCGCTGGCCCCCGAGTTCGTCTCCCTCGAAGACTTCTCCCCCCTCGAAGTCGCCTACGACTTCGGCCGGGTGCGGCGCGAGGACATCGAAGCCGGTCCCCGCTCGATCTGGCGCTACAAGCACCTCCTGCCCGTGCCGAGCACCGTGGAGCAGCACCCCAACACCGAGCCCGGCTGTACCAGGCTGGTCCGGGCCGACAACCTGGCCAAGGCGCTGGGCGTCAAGCAGATCTGGATCAAGGACGACACCGGCAACCCGACCCACTCCTTCAAGGACCGGGTGGTGGCGGTGGCGCTGGCCGCGGCGCGCGAGTTCGGCTTCAAGGTGCTGGCGTGCCCGTCCACCGGCAACCTCGCCAACGCGGTGGCCGCCGCGGCCGCCCGGGCCGGCTGGGACTCCGTGGTGCTGGTCCCGAAGACCCTGGAGCGCGCCAAGATCCTGATGAGCGCGGTCTACGACGGCTCGCTGCTCGCGGTGGACGGCAACTACGACGACGTCAACCGGCTGGCCACCGAGCTGGCCGGGGAGCACGAGGACTGGGCGTTCGTCAACGTCAACGTGCGGCCGTACTACTCCGAGGGCTCCAAGACGCTGGCCTTCGAGGTCGCCGAGCAGCTCGGGTGGCGCAAGCCCGAGCAGATCGTGGTCCCGATCGCCTCCGGCTCGCAGTTGACCAAGGTCTACAAGGGGTTCAACGAGTTCGCCCAGCTCGACCTGATCGAAGATTCGCCGGTGCGGATCTTCGGTGCGCAGGCCTCCGGGTGCTCGCCCGTCTCGTCGGCGTTCAAGGGCGGGCACGACGTGGTGCAGCCGGTGCGCCCGGACACCATCGCCCGCTCGCTGGCCATCGGGGCGCCCGCGGACGGCCCGTACGTGCTCGACATCGTGCGCAAGACGGGCGGGGCCATCGAGGACGTCACCGACGAGGAGGTCGTCGAGGGCATCCGGCTGCTCGCCCGCACCGAGGGGATCTTCGCCGAGACCGCGGGCGGGGTCACCGTGGCGACCGCCAAGAAGCTGCTGGAGGCGGGCAAGCTCGACCCGGACGCCGAGACCGTCCTGCTCATCACCGGTGACGGGCTGAAGACCCTGGACGCCGTGCAGGACGGCATCGGCCCGAAGGCCACCGTCGCCCCCAGCACCGAGGCCGTCGACGAAGCCCTCGGCCTCCGCTGAGCCGCGGGCGGCCGGGCCTTCCCACCCGGTCGCCCCCAGCGGCCCCAGCCGCCCGCGCCGGAAGCGGACGAGCCCGGCGGCGCGGTGCCGCGCACCCGGTGGGTCTTCGGCACCGCCGCAGAGCCCGCCGGTGCGGGTGCCGCAGCCGCGCCGACCCGAGGACGGGCCGGGATGCTGTTCGGGACCGCGGCAGCGTTCGCTGGGTCGCGGTGTCGAGATCACCTCCTCGTCAGCGGTCGTCCGCGCGGAGCGGATCACCGCGGCTGACCGTGCGCGGTCCGGGTAGGACCGCGATAGCACCTTCCAGATCGGTGCGCCGCACGGCCGTGGCCGCCCGGCGCAGCTCGCCGAGGATGAGCGGGCTCGGATGTCCGTAGCCGTTGTCGTCGCCGACGCTGACCAGGGCCACCCGTGCGCCGACCGCCCGGAGGAACCGCGGTGCCGTGTAGCGGGAGCCGTGGTGCGGAACCTTGAGCACGTCGGCGCGCAGGTCCGCCCCGGAGGCCAGCAACCCGGACTGCCCCGGCAGCTCGACGTCACCGGTGAGCAGCACCCGCCCCGCCCGGGTGGTGGCCATGAGCACCACCGAGGCGTCGTTGGCCGCCTCCGCCGACCCGGCCAGCGCGAGCTCGCCGCGCGGGCCGAGCACGTCGAGGACCAGGTGCGGCCAGCGGGTGCGTTGTCCGGCGACGAGTTCGAGCACCGGCACGCGGTGTCCCCGCGCCAGCGCGGCGATCTCGCGCATCGCCCAGGCCGGTTCGCGCAGCGGCCCGATGCCGATCGCACCCACCGGGTGTTCCCGGACCACCCCGGCGAGACCGCTGACGTGATCGGCGTGCAGGTGGGTGAGCACCACGAGCGGGACCCGCCGGACGCCGAGCCGCCGCAGGCACTCGCCCATCAGGGCGGGGTCCGGCCCGGTGTCGACCACCACCGCTTCGGCGGGACGCCCGGTCGCCAGGACGAGGCCATCGCCCTGCCCGACGTCGCAGGCCACGACCGCCCACCCGGCCGGCGGCCAGGGCGCGACGGCTCCGCGCACCGGGACCAGCACGATCCAGGCGCCCAGCACCCCGACGACGAGCAACCCGCGCACCCGGCGGAACCGCAGCGCCACCAGCAGCGCGACCGTCAGCCCGGCGAGCAGCAGACCGCCGGAGAGCCCGCTCGGCCAGTCCAGCACCGCGCCGGGCACCGCGGCGGCGTGCTCGGCGACGGCCAGCACCCAGGCCAGCTCCGGCGCGGCCAGCAGGACGCAGAACTCCCCGAGCCACCCGGCCACCGGGTGCAGGACCGTGGCCAGCACGCCGAGCACCGTCGCCGGTGCCACCACCGGACCGGCGAGCAGGTTCGCCACCACCGACACCAGGCTGATCTCGCCCGAGAAGGCCGCGATCAGCGGTGCCGTGACGACCTGCGCGGCCAGCGGGACGACCAGCACCTCCGCCGGCCCGGGAGGAACGCCCCTGCGGTGCAGGGCCGCCGCCCAGGCCGGGGCCAGCACCACCAGGCCCGCCGTGGCCGCCACCGACAGCGCGAACCCCAGGCTGGTCGCCAGCTCCGGCACCACCAGGACCAGGCCGACCACGCTCGCCGACAGCGCGGGCAGCGCGGAGCGCTCCCGGCCGAGCACGAGCGCGAGCAACGTGATCGCGCCCATCACCGCCGCGCGCAGCACGCTCGGTTCCGGCCCCGCCAGCACGACGAAGCCCGCCAACGCCGCACCCGCCGCCAGCGCGGAGACGACCGGACCGGCGCCGACCAGCCGCAGCAGCAGGAGCGCCGCGCCGCAGACGATCGCCAGGTTGGCCCCGGAGACCGCCGTGAGGTGCGCGAGCCCCGCGGTGCGGAAGTCCGCTTCGACCTCCGCGGGCAACCGTCCGGTGTCACCGACCACCAGCCCGGGCAGCAGTCCGGCGGCGGCGGGTCCCAGCACCGCCGCGGCGGCGACCCGCAGCCCCTCGCGGAGCTCCTCAGCGGTGCGCTGCCAGCCCGGAGGTGCGGTGACCCCGATCGGTGGCCCGCGGACCTGCACCGCCGCGATCGTGAGCTCCCCGCTGCGCGGTGGCACGATCCGTCCCTCCACCAGGACCCGCTGTCCCGCGATGAGGTCCCGCCACGACGCGCTGGGCACCAGCAGCACCACGGCACCGTGGCTCGGTGCCCGCCGCCCGGCCGGGCCGAGCGAACGGAGTTCCGCCCGCACCAGCGACCGGTCCTGCGCCCGCCGCGCACCGTAGGAGGCACCGCGCAGCGGCACCGGCGCGTCGGTCAGCTCCACGCCGACCACCGCCCGACCGCCCCGCTCGGCGAGCCCGCGGAGCGGGTGGTCCTCGGCGGCCCGTCCGCGCTGCGCCGTTCCCGCCGCGGCGATCCCGGCCAGCACCAGCACCACCAGCAGCGAACGTCCCCAGCGCCGGGTACCCGCCACCGCCCAGAGCACCGGAACCGACACCAGGGCCAGCACCGCGACCACCGCCGCCACCACCCACCCGAGCAGGAGCCCGGCGAGGGTCACCGCCCAGACGGCGAGCGCGGCGGGGGCCAGCCGCAGGTCCAGCGGCTGCGGGCGGAGCGCGCTCATGTCCGCACCAGGTCGCGGAGCCGGGAGAACCGGACCTCGCCGATGCCGTCCACGTCCCGGAGCTGTTCCACCGAGGTGAAGCGGCCGTGTTCCGCGCGCCAGCGCACGATCCGCTGGGCGGTGACCTCTCCGACGCCGGGCAGTTCATCGAGTTGTTCCTCCGTCGCGGTGTTCAGGTCGAGCTTGCCGGGTTCGCCGGGCGAGGCCGCCGGCGCTCGGGCGAGCGCCTGGGGCGGCACCGGCACGGCGACGTAGAGCTGTTCGCCGTCGACGAGTCGGCGGGCGAGGTTCAGGGCGGTGATGTCGGTACCGGGCACCGCACCGCCCGCCGCGTCGAGCGCGTCCGCGACCCGAGCGCCCGGCGGCACCGTGACGAGTCCCGGCTCGGCCACCCGTCCGACGACGCTGACGACCAGCTCCTCAGGAGGAGCCGACGTGGTGGTGGCCGCCGCGGCGGGGGTGATGAGCGGTGGTGGCGGCGCCGGTTCCGCGGCGGGTCCGCGGCCCAGCAGGGTGAGCCCGAACACGACCACCAGCACGGCGGCCACCGCGCCGATCGCGAGCAGGCCCAGTCGACCTGGGTCCACTCTGGACCGCGCGAGTGATTCCGGCAGCCAGCGCCCCGCCCACCGCGAGAGCGGCGAGTCGTGACGCGGGCCGCCCGCTGCGGCGGCGTAGTCGGGTCCGGCGCGGGTTTCCGCGTCGTCGGAACGCGCCCGCTGGCGCAGTTCCGCCAAGCGGGTGCGCGGATCGCTGTCGTCGTCCACATCGGAGCGCCGATGCCTGGCGCGGTCGAGATCGAACATGCCACGACGGTAGGGCGGCGCGAACAAGCTGCGCACCAACGATTTTCAAATCTGTGGACAACTGCGTCCGCTGTGGACAACTCCCTGGCGGATGCAGCCCGTTCGGGTCGAATCCGATTCCCGGACGGGTGAGTCGCCGTGGCTCAGGCCCCGCTCCGCCACCCGCCGGGCAGGACCACGACCCCGACCGCCCCGGGACCGATGTGCGCTCCGATCACCGCGCCGACCTCGGAGACCACGCACTCCAGGCGCTCCCCCAGCTCGGTCCGGAACCGGTCGGCGAGCTCCTGCGCCCGGTGCGGTGCGGCGAGGTGGTGCACCGCCAGCGCCACCGCACCGGCGCCGGCCGCCTTGAGCGAGACGTCGACCATCCGATTCGTCGCGCGGGCGCTGGTGCGCACCTTCTCCAGCGCTTCGATCCGCCCCTCCCGCACGTGCAGCAGCGGCTTGATCGCCAGCGCGGTGCCCAGCAGCGCGGCGGCGGTCCCGATCCGGCCGCCGCGGCGCAGGTGCTCCAAGGTCTGCACGGAGAACAGCGTGGTGGTCCGCGCCGCGGTCGCCGCGGCAGCCCGCTCCACCTCGGCCAGCGATCCGCCGGTCCGCGCGACCTCCGCGGCCGCCAGCACCGAGAAGCCCAGGCCCATCGCGGCCGACCGGGAGTCGACCACGGCGATGCGCTCCGGATCCACCTCCGAGGCGGCCAACCGAGCCGCCTGCCAGGTGCCCGACAGGTTGCGGGACAGGTGCACCGAGACCACCCCGTCGGCACCCGCGTCCAGCGCCGCCCGGTAGGCGGCGGCGAACTCCTCCGGGGCGGCACCGGAGGTGGTCACCCGGTGCGTGCGGGCGAACGCGCGCGCCAGCTCGCCCGGCCCGAAGTCAGGTTCGTCGAGCGCACCGGCGCCATCCACGCTGACGTGCAGCGGAACGCTCCGGACGGCGTACCGCCGCGCGCATCCGGGAGGCAGGTACGCCGTCGAGTCCGTCACGACTGCGATGGCCACGCGGCAACCCTACGTTCAGCCGTGGACACCGGCGTTGTAGGCGAGCAGGCGCCACCGGTCGTCGCTGGCGCCGCGCTTGCGCAGGACGACCCAGTGGCAGTTGCCGACCCCGCCGAACGAGGGCCACAGCTCCACCGGCAGCCGGAGCAGCTTCGCGGTGAGCGCGGTGATCAGGCCGCCGTGGGCGCACAGCAGAGCGGTGCCGCGCGGCTGCTGCTCGAGTTCGAGCACGACCTCGTGGGCGCGTTCGGCGACCTCCACCCGGGATTCGCCGCCGGGCGGCGCCCAGGTCGGGTCGGAGCGCCAGGTGAGCATCGCACCGGGCCAGCCGTGCTCCACCTCGGCGCCGCTGAGCCCCTGCCACTCGCCCAGGTGGGTTTCGCGCAGCCGCTTGTCCAGCCGCACCGGGATGTCGCTGAGCGCGCTGAACGCCGCCGCCGTCGAGCGCGCCCGGCGCAGGTCCGAGCACATCGCGACCTCGGGGCTGAACCCCGCGATGGCCGGGGCGGCGGCCGCCGCCTGCTGCTCGCCGACCTCCGTCAGCGAGGTGTCCAGGTGTCCCTGGATGCGGCCGGCGAGGTTGTGCCCGGTCTCGCCGTGCCGCCAGAGCACTAACCGCTCGAGGCTCACCCCTCGCCGTCCCGGTCCTCGTCCGCGGGCTGCGCATCGGTGAAGTCGATCCGGGGGCAGTCCTTCCAGAGCCGTTCCAGCTCGTAGAAGGAGCGCTCCTCGTCGTGCTGCACGTGCACCACGACGTCGACGAAGTCCAGCAGGACCCACCGGCCTTCGCGGGCGCCCTCCCGGCGGACCGGCTTGCTGCCGACCGCGCGCATCTTCTCCTCGACCGAGTCGACGATCGCCTCGACCTGCCGCTCGTTGGGCGCCGAGGCGATCATGAAGCAGTCGGTGATGACGAGCTGTTCGGAGACGTCCAGCAGGACGACGTCGGTGGCCTTCTTGTCGGCCGCGGCCTGCGCCGCGACCAGGGCCAGCTCGCGGGCGTTGTCGGTGGCTGCCACGTCACTCCTCTCGGGTGGGCTCGGTGCGCACCCACGCGTGTAGAGGATAGCCAGCGCGCACCCAATCACCCACAGCCCGTCGGTCCCAGCCCGGACCACCCGCCGGGATGAACACCGCCGGGCTCCGGGCTCACCCGCCTCGGGGCAGGACGCTGCGCCGCACCAGGGCCAGCAGGTCCTCGCTGATCCCCGGCGCCACCGCGATGGTCTCGGCGGAGTCGGCGGTGTGCGGTAGGCCCGAGGCGTCGAACACGTGCGCCCCCGCCTCCCGGGCGAGCAGCACGCCCGCCGCGGTGTCCCACGGGTTGTTCGACAGGATCACGGTGGCGGCGGTGCGCCCGCTGGCCACCCACGCCAGGTCGAGCACGGCGGAGCCGAACATGCGGACCCGCTCCACCTCGTCGGCCAACGCCGCGACCAGCCGGAGCCCCCGCTGGTTGTGCTCGGCGGAACCGTCCCCCGCGGCGAAGTCACCCATCGACACCAGCGCCCGGCTGAGGTCGGTGATGCCGCTGGCCCGGAGCCGTTCACCCCCGCCGTAGGCGCCCTGCCCGGCGATCGCCGAGAACTCCAGGTCGAGGAACGGGCACGCGATCGCGGCGACGACCGGCTCCCCGCGCCGCACCAGGGCCAGCGAGACCGCGCACAGCGGCAGGCCGCGGGCGAAGTTGGAGGTGCCGTCGACCGGGTCCAGCGTCCACACGCACTCCTGCTCCCCGGCCCCCTCCCGGTAGCCGTGCTCCTCGCCCAGGAAACCGTGCTCCGGGGTCCGCTCGGCGAGGAAGGCGGAGAGCTCCCGCTCCACCGCGAGGTCGACGTCGGTGACGTAGTCGCGCTCGGCCTTCTCGCGGACCTCCACCGACGTGCTGGTCCGCACCAACTCGGCACCGATGCGCACCGCCTCGCACGCGATCCGACCGGCCTGCTCGTAGCTCATCCGCGCCTCCCGCCTAGGGCCTCCCCGGGCAAGGGAACCAGAGGCGGCAGCGGCCTTCCAGCCGTCAGCCGCGCGCTTCACCGCTGGTGCGGCGGGCTCGGGGCCGACTCGATCACTGCGAGCGCAAGTGGTGCGCGAGCCCGTCGGGGCCGTGCACGACGGCCGGACCGTGCCAGGCCGGTGCGGGCCAGAGTTCCAGGAGATGCTGCTCGACAGGGACCGTCACCGGTTCGGGTACTTCTCGTGCGCGCGTCCGGCCGCGCACCGAAAGCCGCAACCTGGTCCAGCCCGCCGCGACCTCGACGACATGGGGCGGGTCGTTGCTGTAGATGTCGTGGATCGCGAAGGTTCCCTCCGGGCAGTCGAGCGACCACTCGGCTGCCATGTCCCAGTCCCGGTCGACTTCCCCGAGAGGTGCGTCGTGCTCGCGGACGCTGAGATCGACCGGCCCCCAGAACGTCCCGCACAGGACGGCCACCCAGTTGTCCTCGCCGACGAAGAGGCCGTCTCGGGAAGCGGGCCACATGTCGCCGACCCCGGGCGAGGAACGGATGTGGTACTGGCCGTCCATGGCATTGACGCGCAACACCACATCGCCGCGCCTTTCACGCACCAGCGCATCCTCCTTCTACGAACGGTGACGCAGGGCCCGGCTCAGCCCCCCGAATCGGAGGCGAGCCCGCGACCACGGTTTCCCCTGGTCAGGCTGGCGCGCTGCGGCAGATGATCATGGTCCCCACTCCGCTGCTGGTGCGGCGGGTTCGGGGCGGTAGAGGCCGCGTTTGGTGATGTACTGGACGATGCCGTCCGGGACGAGGTACCAGACCGGCAGACCGGCGTTGACCCGGGAACGACAGCCGGTGGACGAGATGGCCAGCGCCGGGATCTCCACCAGGGAGACGGTGCCCTGGGGCAGGTGGGCGCCGTTCAGCGAATAACCCGGTCGGGTGACGCCGATGAAGTGGGCGAGGTCGAACAGCTCCTCGATCCGGTGCCAGGACAGGATCTGCTCCAGCGCGTCGGCGCCGGTGATGAAGTAGAGCTCGGCGTCCGGGAACTCCGCGCGCAGATCGCCGAGGGTGTCGATGGTGTAGGTGGGGCCGCCCCGGTCGATGTCCACCCGGCTCACCGAGAACCGGGGGTTGGAGGCGGTCGCCACCACCGTCATCAGGTAGCGGTCCTCCGCCGGGCTGACGAGCTCGTGGCTCTTCTGCCACGGCTGCCCGGTCGGCACGAAGATGACCTGTTCCAGCCCGAACTGGGCCTGGACCTCACTGGCAGCGACCAGGTGGCCGTGGTGGATGGGATCGAAGGTGCCTCCCATGACCCCGATCCGGCGCCTACGCGACATAGCCACCAAGCCTAGAGAAGTCGACCGGAGGTGCCGCACGGCGGGCCCGCCGCTCGCGGTGCCCGGTCGGCGGCTCAGCGCGACCGGGCACCGGCTCCGAGCGGTTCAGTCCTTCGGGGCGACGACCTCCCCGGAGGCCGCCTCCTTGACCAGGATCGCCTCGACCGGGCACGACTCGGCGGCGTCCACGACGTCCTCGTCGGGCTCGACCGAGGAGCTCTTCGCCTGCGCCACGCCCGCGACGAGCTCGAAGTGGTCCGGGGCGGTCCCGGCGCACATGCCCGAACCGATGCAGCTCTCGGTGTCGACCTCGACCAACCAGCTCACAGCCGGTCCTCCTCTCGGTTGGCCCCCTGATCATCCCACGAGATCGGCATGTACAGCGGCCCCCGCACGAGCATTCCGGTCTTCCACCGCAGGTCCGCCTCCGAATCGGCGAAGCGGAGCCCGGGCAGCCGGGTCAGCAGCGTGCGCAGCGCCACCTGCAGCTCCAGCCGGGCCAGCTGGGCGCCGAGGCAGTGGTGCGGGCCGTGGCCGAAGCCGATGTGCGAGGCCTCCGAGCGCAGCAGGTCGAGCTGGTCGGGGTCCTGGTACACGGCCTCGTCGCGGTTGGCCGAGGACAGGCTGACCAGCACCGGGTCCCCGGCGCGCACCGTGACGCCGCCGAGCTCGACGTCCTCCAGCGCGTAGCGCGGGAACGCCGAGGCGACGCCGAGCGGCACGTAGCGCAACAGCTCCTCGACAGCGGCGGGCACCAGGTCCGGGTCCGCCCGCAGCTCGGCGAGCCGCTCGGGATGGGTGAGCAGGACGTAGACGAAGTTCGGGATCTGCGTCGCGGTCGTCTCGTGCCCGGCGACGAGGATGCCCGCCGCCAACTGGACGAGTTCCTGCTCGGTGAGCCGGTCCTCGTCGTCGCGCGCGCTGATCATCGCGCTCATCAGGTCGTCGCCCGGCTCCTGGCGGCGCCGGTCGATCAGCCCGGCCATGTAGTCGTGCATCCGGCCGATGTAGTCCTCGGCCTGCTCCGGGGTGAGCTTGGTGGTGGACAGGAACGCGTCCGACCACACCCGGAAGTCCGCGCGGTCCTCGAAGGGCACGCCGAGCAGCTCGCAGATCACCGCGATCGGCAGCGGCAGCGCGAAGTCCTCGACGAGGTCGGCCGGGGCGCCCTCGCGCAGCATCCCGTCGGCGAGCTCGTCGGCGATCTCCTGGGCGCGGGGGCGCAACCGCTCGACGCGGCGCGCGGTGAACGCCTTGGCCACCAGCTTGCGCAGCCGGGTGTGGTCCGGCGGATCCATCGCCAGGATGCCCATCGCCTGCCTGCGCTCCCGCAGCCTGGGCTCGTCGCGGCCGACGCTGGCCGCGCGGCTGAAGCGCGGGTCGCCGAGCACGACCTTGGCGTCCTCGTAGCGGGTCGCGAGCCAGGCGGACTCGCCGAACGGCAGCTGGATGCGGGAGAGGGGCTCGCTCTCCCGCAACCGGGCGTAGAAGGGGTCCAGGTTGAGCCGGTCAGCCTCGCTGAAGGGATACGTCCTCGGCTCCGTGGTGGTCATGCGCAACTCCCGGGGAACGAACGGCTGTAAGCACGCGCTTACATTCGCACCGTACGCTTCCGCCGGCGAACGACGCACCGGTCGATCAGCCCGACGAGCCGATCACGAGCCCCCGCGGCCGTCCGCGCTCTCCAGCAGCACCGCCACCGACCGGGAGACGTGCTCGACGATCGAGTCCGGATCGGCCGAGGTCAGCGGCTCCTTGCCGAGCACCGAGCGCAGCATCCCGATGCCGAACAGCCAGGCCAGCACCAGATCGGCCCGCAGCTCGGCGTCCGGCTCCGCGGTCAGCTCGGCGAGCCGGGCCGAGTACCGGCCGCCCAGCTCCTCGCGCAGCACCTGCGCCGCCCGCTCGTCGGTGTAGGACCGCAGCAGCGCCACCAGCGGGTGATCGGCACCGCGTTCCCCGGCCAGGACGGCCTCCAGCAGCCGGGCCGGGAGCTCGGCCGCGGGGTGCTCGTCGAGCAGCCGGGCGCCGCTGCGGTTCAGCACGGCCGCGAACAGTTCCTGCTTCGAGCCGAAGTACCGGAACAGCAGCGCCTGGTTGACCTCGGCGCGCGCGGCGACGTCGCGCACCGTGGTCCGGTCGAAGCCCCGCTCGGCGAACAGCTCGGTGGCGGCGTGCAACAACGCCTCCTTGGTGCCGGCCGCATCGCGCCTGCGACCGGTGCCCACCTCAGCTCGAGGGCCGGACGTGTCCGTCACCGAAGACCAGCCACTTGGTGGACGTCAGCTCGGTCAGCCCCATCGGGCCCCGCGCGTGCAGCTTCTGGGTGGAGATGCCGATCTCGGCGCCCATCCCGAACTCGCCGCCGTCGGTGAACGCGGTGGAGGCGTTGACCATCACCGCCGCCGCGTCGACCTGCGAGGTGAACGCCTGCGTGGCGCGCACGTCGGTGGCCACGATCGCCTCGGTGTGCCCGGACCCGTGGGCGCGGATGTGCGCGACCGCCTCCGGCAGCGACCCCACCACGGCCACCGCGATGTCCAGCGACAGGTACTCGGTGTCCCAGTCCTGCGCCGTGGCGGGCACCACGTTCGCCCCGCCCGCGGCGACCACCCGCTCGTCACCGTGCACCGTCACCCCGGCGGCGTCGAGCTCGGCGAGGGCGCGGGGCAGGAACTCGGCCGCGATCGACTCGTGGACCAGCAGGTTCTCCGCCGCATTGCACACGCTGGTGCGACGCGCCTTGGAGTTGAGCAGGATGCGCAGCGCTGTGTCGAGGTCGGCGGAGGCGTCCACGTAGACGTGGCAGTTGCCGGTTCCGGTCTCGATCGCGGGCACCGTCGCCTCCTCCACCACGGCCGCGATCAGCCCCGCGCCGCCGCGCGGGATGACCAGGTCGACCAGGCCCCGGGCGGTGATGAGGTGGCGCACCGAGGCGCGGTCGTGGCAGGGCAGCAGCTGGACCGCATCGGCGGGCAGCCCGTGCTCGCGGAGCACGTCGCCGAGGACGCCGACCAGCGCGGTGTTGGACGCCTCCGCCGAGGACGAGCCGCGCAGCAGCACCGCGTCGCCCGCCTTGAGGGTGAGCCCGGCCGCGTCCACCGTGACGTTGGGACGGCCCTCGTAGACGATGCCCACGACGCCCATCGGCACCCTGACCTGCTGCAACCGGAGCCCGTTGGGCAGCGTGCTGCCGCGCACCACCTCGCCGACCGGGTCCGGCAGGCCCGCGACCGTGCGCAGCCCGTCGGCCATCCCGGCCACCCGCTGCTCGGTGAGGACCAGCCGGTCGATCAGCCCCTCGGCCGTGCCCGCGTCCCGGGCGGCGGTCACGTCGCGGTCGTTTGCCGCGATGATCTCCGGCGCGCGGCGCACCAGGGCGTCGGCCATGTCGTGCAGCAGGGCGTCCTTGTCGGCGCGGGTGAGCCCGGCGATCGCGGCGGCGGCCTCGCGGGCGCGGGAGGCCGCCTCGCGCACCTGCGCGCGCAGCTCGTCGCCGGTGGTCTTGGCGGGGGCTTCGGTGCTGGTCGTCACCCCTCCAGCGTAATCGGTGCGGGCAACCGCATTCCGCCACCGCACCCGCGACCCGCCGCGGTCCCCCGGCCCCCGCGCGTCGGTCCGGTGCGGTAGGAATCGGGCATGGACGAACACGCGCTGCGCGAACTCGCCGAGGACCGCCTCCGCGCGCTGGCCGGACCCGAGGCCGCGTTGCGCGAGGACCAGTGGAGCGCCATCCGGGCCCTGGTGCTGGAACGGCGCCGGGCGCTGGTGGTGCAGCGCACCGGGTGGGGCAAGTCCGCCGTCTACTTCATCGCCACGGCGCTGCTGCGCGAGCTCGGCGAGGGGCCGACGGTGATCGTCTCGCCGCTGCTCGCGCTGATGCGCAACCAGGTCGAGGCGGCGGCCGCCGCCGGGGTGCGGGCCGCGACGATCAACTCGGCCAACCCGCAGGAGTGGGCCGACATCGAGGAGCAGGTCGCCGTCGGCGACGTCGACGTGCTGCTGGTGAGCCCGGAACGGCTGAACAACCCCGACTTCCGGGACGCGATCCTGCCCGAGCTGACCCACAGCGCCGGGCTGCTGGTCGTCGACGAGGCGCACTGCATCTCCGACTGGGGACACGACTTCCGGCCGGACTACCGCAGGCTGCGGACGCTGCTGACCGAGCTGCCCGAGGGCGTGCCGGTGCTGGCCACCACGGCCACCGCCAACGACCGCGTCGTGCAGGACGTCTCCGAGCAGCTCGGCGTCGGCGGGGAGTTCGCCGAGGCGCCGGGCGCGATGGTGCTGCGCGGCTCGCTGGACCGGGAGAGCCTGCGGCTCGGGGTCGTCCGGCTGCCCACCGCGCAGGCCCGGCTCGGCTGGCTCGCCCGGCACCTGGCGGAGCTGCCGGGTTCGGGGATCATCTACACCCTCACCGTCGCCGCCACCGAGGAGGTCGCCGGCTACCTGCGCGAGCAGGGCTACGAGGTGGCGTCGTACTCCGGGCGCACCGATCCGGCGGAGCGCCAGCGCGCCGAGGAGGACCTGCTCGGCAACCGGGTCAAGGCGCTGGTGGCGACCTCCGCGCTGGGCATGGGCTTCGACAAGCCGGACCTGGGCTTCGTGGTGCACCTCGGGGCGCCGTCCTCGCCGATCGCCTACTACCAGCAGATCGGCCGGGCCGGTCGCGGGGTGCGGCGCGCCGACGTGCTGCTGCTGCCCGGCCCGGAGGACCAGGAGATCTGGCGCTACTTCGCCTCGCTGGCCTTCCCGCCGGAGCAGGTGGTCCGCTCGGTGCTGAACACCTTGTCCCAGCACGACGTGCTGTCCACGGCCGCGCTGGAACCGCACGTGGAGCTCGGCCGGACCCGGCTGGAGATGGTGCTCAAGGTGCTCGACGTCGACGGCGCGGTGCGCCGGGTGAAGGGCGGCTGGACGGCGACCGGCCAGGAGTGGAGCTACGACGCCGAGCGCTACGAGCGGATCGCGGCCGAACGCGCCGCCGAGCAGCGGGCGATGCTGGACTACCTCGCCACCGACGGCTGCCGGATGGAGTTCCTGCGCCGCGGGCTGGACGATCCGCACGCCGAGCCGTGCGGCCGGTGCGACAACTGCACCGGGGCCGGGTACGGCGCCGACGTCGACGACGACGCCGTGCGCGAGGCGGCGGAGCGGCTGCGCCGCCCGGGCATCGACCTCGGCCCGCGCAAGACCTGGCCGAGCGGGATGGACGCGCTCGGGGTATCGGTGTCCGGCCGGATCCCGGCCGCGGAGCAGGCCTCGACCGGCCGGGCGGTGGGGCGGCTCACCGACATCGGGTGGGGCAACCGGCTGCGGGAACTACTGGCGGCCGGCGCCCCGGACCAGGAGCTGCCGGAGGACCTGTTCCAGGCGTGCGTGCAGGTGCTCGCGGCGTGGGACTGGGAGCAGCGCCCGGCCGGGGTGGTGGCGCTCGGCTCGCGGACCCGGCCGGTGCTGGTGCGCGACCTGGCGTCGCGGATCGCCGCGATCGGCCGGCTGCCGCTGCTCGGCGAGGTGGCCACGAACCCGTCGACGACGCCGCGGCGGGCGACCAACAGCGCGCAGCGGGTGGCGACGACGTGGCGGCAGTTCGCGGTGCCGGAGGAGCTCGCCGGGAAGCTGGCCGCGCTGGACGGCCCGGTGCTGCTGATGGACGACTGGACCGACACCGGGTGGACGCTGGCCGTGGTGAGCCGGCTGCTGCGGCAGGCCGGTGCGCCCGCGGTGCTGCCGTTCGCGCTGGCGAGCACCGCCTGAGGGCTGCCGCGGGGGCACCCGGTCGTGAACTGAGTGAGGGGCACCCTTGCCCGAGATACTGGGGCAAGGGTGCCCCTCACCTGTCTCGTCCAGGTGCCGGGCCGGGTGGTGCCCCGAGCGGCTGCCGTTTCGAGCGGCCTGCGCGGCGGGCTCCACAACGGGCGGCGACAACAATTCATACGAAAGTGTGAGAGCAATACCGAGGACTTGAGTCCGCGGCGGCGATATTCACAAGAAAGGGTGATCCTTTCAGTGAGCCGCGTGATCGGGGCCCCCGACCCGTGCAGTCGGGGGCCCCAAGGGCTCAGGGTTCGTACCTTCCGGACTTGATCCCGGCGAGGAACGACTCCCACTGCGTCCCGGATACGGAGAAGTACCCGGCAGCGCGGTTCTTCGAATCACGCACCGCAGCCCCGTCATCAACGCGGCCGACCTCGACGCAGTCGGTCTCCTGGGCGGACCGACTGGACTTGCGCCAGCCGACTGGTGGTGACGTCATCATCATTTCGCAATGGCCTCCATCTCGTGTGCCCGTTCGGCGATGAACGCGATTGATTGGGCGGGGTCCAACGCCAACGAGAGCAGGGTAGTGATCGCGTCGACGTATTCTTCAGCGAGACCTGGGTTGTAGAGGAATGCCGAGGAACGGTAGTGTTCCAAATGAACTATCGGCCGCGCCTTGGGGAACTCGAATACCACGAACGGGCCTACGTGACCGGGGTGCCAGACCGTCGACCCGCTGCGGATGACCCGGACGTCGACGCCCTCCCACTCGGCGATCTGCTCGACCTTGCGCAACTGGTCGGCCATCACCTCCGGCCCGCCGATCGGCTCGCGCAGCGCGTTCTCGCTGATGATCGCCGTTAATCTCGGGGCGTTGCGGGTGGAGAGCACTTCTCTGCGGCCCAGGCGCATGAGCACCAGCTTCTCGACCTCGCCGACCGGCTTGCCGCGCATCACCGCCCGGGCGTAGTCGGAGGTCTGCAGCAGGCCGGGGATCAGGCCGGTGGCGACGTTGGTGATCCGGGTCGCGGTGCGCTCGAACTCGATCAGCGCGGTGAGCTCCTGGTGCACTCCGGCGCGGTCCGCGGTGAGCCAGTTCGGGGTGTCGGCGTCCCGCGCCATCTCCACGAGGCGGTCACGTTCGGTCGCTGATACACCCAATGCGGTGACAAATGCGGCCACCACTTCCGGGGCCGGAACCGACTTCCCGGTTTCGTACCGCATCAGCTTGACGTGGTTGGTCTCCAGTTCTTGTGCCAGTGCGCGCAGGCTCCTGCCCGCGTTCTCCCGTGCTTCGCGCAGCTCCGCGCCGAGCGCTCGGGCCTTCGGGGTGCCACCAGTGGTACGCGTCATGAAACACAGCGAAACAGAATTCGCGTCTCAGAACTACTACCTGTTCAGGGAATAGCCCATCTGTTTCAGTACCACCAGAATGGTACTCACCCATCCAGCGGCTCGGTCGCCGCACCGCCTGGAAGGCCCGGCCGGACGGCAACGGACACGCCGACGACCGGACCTCACCGCCCCACCCGGCGGGCGGCGACCGACCCGTCCCCCGAAGGAGTCGGTGATTCCCGTGCCTCATCCCTTCCGGTGGCAACCCGGCGACGGACTCCGCCACGCGACCACGAATTCCTACGGCGACCGCGTCACCGCCCTCTGCGGGGCCTCGGTGAGCAGCGACAACTCCCAGACCGCGTGGCTGTGGAAGACCTGCCCCTCCTGCGACGTGAGCGCCCACGAGCTCGCCGGCGTCCCGATCGTGCGGCGGTGACCGCACCGCGGACGCGCCTTCCGCTCGGGTGATCAGCGCCGTACCGTGTCGGCACCCGTGCGGAGGCAGGAGTGTTCGATGGCGCAGAGCCCGGCAGTGCCCGAAAGACCCGAGAAGCACCGGTTGCCGCTGCGGACGCTGGTCGCGGCCAGCATCGGCAACGCCGTCGAGTGGTACGACTGGTCCATCTACACCGCCTTCAGCGTCTACTTCGCCGCGGCGTTCTTCCCCGGCGACCTGGCGCTGATCAACACCCTGGCGACCTTCGCGCTGGCCTTCTTCTTCCGGCCGCTCGGCGGCTGGCTGCTCGGGCGCTTCGCCGACCTGCGCGGGCGCAAGACCGCCATGCTCGTCACGATCAGCCTGATGGCGGGCGGATCGCTGCTGATCGGCATCCTGCCCACCTTCGAGACGCTCGGCTGGGCGGCACCGGCGCTGCTGGTGCTGGCCCGGATCGCGCAAGGGCTCTCCCTCGGCGGCGAGGTGTCCAACGCCTCCGCCTACCTCGCCGAGATCGCCCCGCCCGACCGCCGCGGCCGGTACTCCGCGTTCTTCTACATCTCCACCGGCAGCGCGCTGCTCATCGCCTCGCTGCTCGGCTACGCGCTGACCGCGCTGCTGACCCAGGAGCAGCTGGAGGACTACGGCTGGCGGATCCCGTTCATCCTCGGCGGGCTGCTGGGCCTGGTGGGCATGTGGCTGCGGCGCACGCTCACCGAGACCGAGCAGTTCGAGGACAACCGGACCAAGGCCAAGGCGCTGAAGAACCCGCTGTGGCTCACCCTGTCCCGGCACCCCAAGGCCGTCGGCCAGCTCGTCGCCTTCAGCATGCTCTCCACGCTCTGCTACTACACGTTCTTCAGCGCGCTGACGCCGTTCGCGGTGGAGAACCGGGGCGCGGCGGGCACCGACGTGTTCCTGGCGCTGTCCATCGCCACCGCGCTGTTCATCGTGCTGCAGTACCCGATGGGGGCGCTGTCGGACCGGATCGGCCGCAAACCGCAGCTGCTGGTCTGGTCCGCGGCGACCGCGGTGCTCATCGTCCCGCTGTCCACGCTGGTGCGGCCGGGACTGGTGAACCTGCTGGTGGTGTTCGGCGTGGGCATCGTGCTCTACACCGCGATGACCTCGATCGCCCCGGCGATCATGTCCGAGCTGTTCCCCACCGAGCTGCGCGGCCTGGGCATCGGCGCCTGGTACAACCTCACGGTGGCGATCTTCGGCGGCACCGCGCCGCTGGTCATCCAGGCCCTCGCACGGGTGGAGCTGTCCACCGCGTACTTCTGGTACGTCGCCGTCGGTTCCGCCGTGGCGTTCGTGGTGATCCGCACGCTGCCCGAGACCAGGGGCAGCGAGCTGCGCTGATCAGCGCCGCGGCACCAGGTCGTCGGCGTGCACGACCTCCCGGCGCTGCTCCGGCGGCAGCTCGAAGCTGGACCGGCCCATCAGCTCCGGGAACTCGCCCGCGTCGTAGGCGACCACGCCGCGGGCGACCACGGTGCCCGCCGGGCCGACCAGCTCCACGACGTCACCGCCGTGGAACTCCCCCTCCACGGCGGTGACCCCGGCGGCCAGCAGCGACCGGCGGCGGTCGACCACCGCGGCCACCGCGCCCTCGTCCAGCCACAACCGGCCGCTGGCACCGGCCGCGTAGGCCAGCCAGAACCGCCGGGCCGAGAGCCGGGCGCCGGTCGCGGCGAACGCGGTGCCCACGTCGGCCGGGCCCAGCGCCCGATCGGCGAGGTCGGCGGAGGTCAGCAGCACCGGGATGCCCGACGAGCACGCCACCCGGGCGGCCTGCACCTTCGAGGCCATCCCGCCGGTGCCCACGCCGGAGGCGCCGGTGCTGCCCGCCCGCACGCCGACCATGTCCTGCTTCCCGGACACCTCGCGCACCGCCGAGGCGTCGCCGTTGCGGGGGTCGCCGTCGTAGAGCGCGTCCACGTCCGACAGCAGCACCAGCGCGTCGGCGCCGACCAGGTGCGAGACCAGCGCGGCCAGCCGGTCGTTGTCGCCGAAGCGGATCTCGGAGGTGGCCACCGTGTCGTTCTCGTTGACCACCGGCACGACCCCGAGTCGCAGCAACCGGTGCAGGGTGCGGTGGGCGTTGCGGTAGTGGCCGCGGCGCACCACGTCCTCGGCGGTGAGCAGCACCTGCCCCACCGTGAGGTCGTAGCGGGAGAACGATTCGGCGTAGGCGTGCGCGAGGGCCTGCTGCCCCACGCTCGCGGCGGCCTGCTGGGTGGCGAGGTCCTTCGGGCGGCGCACCAGCCCCAGCGGGGCCAACCCGGCGGCGATCGCACCCGAGGAGACGAGCACCACTTCGGTCCCGGCGGCGACGCGGGCGGCCACGGTGTCCACCAGCCGGGCCAGCCGCGCGCTGTCCAGCCCGTCGGTCGCCGTGGTCAGCGACGACGAGCCGATCTTGACCACGATGCGCTGGGCCGCGGCGACCGCAGCCCGGGTCGCGCTCACCGCTGGTCCTCCTCGTCGTCCTCCTCCGGGCCGATGTAGCGCCCGTGCTCGTCGAGCGAGGTGCGGCGGGCCCGCTTCGCGGACTTGCGGTCCGCGGCCCCGATCCGGTCATCGGAGTACAGGCGCTGGTCGGTGCCGCGCCGACCGAGCACCCCGGCGACCCCGGCGGGCGTGGACGGCTCCCAGTCGAAGGTCATCCGGCCGATGGTCACCTGGCTGCCGGGCTCCGCCCCGCGCCGGGCCAGCTCTTCCTCCACGCCCAGCTTGGCCAGGCGGTCGGCCAGGAAGCCGATCGCCTCGTCGTTGTTGAAGTCGGTCTGGCGCACCCAGCGCTCCGGCTTCGCACCGCGCACCACGAAGGCGTCCTCGGCCTCCGGGTCCGGCTCGACGCTGAAGGAGTCCCCGTCCACCGCCGCCGGGCGGACCACCACCCGCGCCGCTTCCGGCTCCGGGAGCTGCTCGCGGTAGCGCTGCACCTCGGCGGCCAGCGCGAAGCTCAGCTCGCGGAGCCCGTCGCGGCTGGCGGTGGAGACCTCGAACACCGGCCAGCCCCGCGCCGCCACGTCCGAGCGCACCAGCTCGGCGAGCTCCCGGGCCTCCGGCACGTCCATCTTGTTGAGCACCACCAGGCGGGGCCGCTCGGCGAGCTCGCCGCCGCCGTGCTCGGCCTGCAGCGCCGGGGTGTAGCGGGCCAGCTCGGACTCCAGCGCGTCGATGTCCGAGAGCGGATCGCGCCCGGGTTCGAGGGTGGCGCAGTCGACCACGTGCACCAGCACGGCGCAGCGCTCGATGTGCCGCAGGAAGTCCAGGCCCAGGCCGCGCCCCTCGCTGGCGCCGGGGATCAGCCCCGGCACGTCGGCGACGGTGAACACCACGTCGCCCGCGGTGACCACGCCGAGGTTGGGCACCAGCGTGGTGAACGGGTAGTCGGCGATCTTCGGCTTGGCCGCCGAGAGCACCGAGATCAACGAGGACTTGCCCGCCGAGGGGAACCCGAGCAGGCCGACGTCGGCGACCGACTTCAGCTCCAGGACGAGCTCGCGCTCCTCGCCGCCCTCGCCGAGCAGCGCGAAGCCCGGCGCCTTGCGGGCCCGCGAGGCCAGCGCCGCGTTGCCCAGGCCGCCCCGCCCGCCTTCGGCGGCGACGAACGTGGTGCCGTTGCCGACCAGGTCGGCCAGCACCTCGCCGTCCGGGGTGAGCACCACGGTCCCGTCCGGGACCGGCAGCACCAGGTCGCCGCCGAGGGAGCCGTTGCGCATCCCGCCCTGCCCGGGCTTGCCGTTGGTCGCGCGGGCGTGCGGGCGGTAGTGGAAGTCCAGCAGGGTGTGCACGCCCGGGTCCACGACGAGCCGGACGTCCCCGCCCCGCCCGCCGTTGCCCCCGTCCGGACCGCCGAGCGGCTTGAACTTCTCCCGGTGCACCGAGGCGCAGCCGTTGCCCCCATCGCCCGCCGCGATGTGGATGGTCACGCGATCGACGAAGCGCGACACAGTGCCTCCAGGGTGGTCCGTGCGTGAACGAAAAAAGACGAGGGGCGGGCCCGAAACGGAACCCGCCCCTCGTCAGGAGCTCGAAGCCGGGGGTCGGGTCAGACCTCGGCCGGCACGATGCTGACTGCCTTGCGACCGCGGTGCCGCCCGAACTCGACGGTGCCCGCGGACAGGGCGAACAGGGTGTCGTCGCCACCGCGGCCGACGTTGAGGCCCGGGTGGAACTTGGTGCCCCGCTGGCGGACGAGGATCTCGCCCGCCTTGACGACCTGGCCGCCGTAGCGCTTCACCCCGAGGTACTTGGGGTTCGAGTCGCGGCCGTTGCGAGAGCTGGATGCGCCCTTCTTGTGTGCCATGACTGCTCAGGTCCTCACTTGTTGATGCCGGTGACCTCGACGCGGGTCAGCTTCTGGCGGTGACCCTGGCGCTTGTGGTAGCCGGTCTTGTTCTTGAACTTGTGGATGCGGATCTTGGGGCCCTTGGTCTGCTCGACCAGCTTGCCCGTCACCGAAACCTTGGCCAGCGCGTCGGCGTCGGCGGTGACCTCGGAGCCATCGACGACCATCAGCGCCGGGAAAGTGATCTCGGAGCCCGGCTCGCCATCGAGCTTCTCGACCTCGACGACGTCCCCGACAGCCACCTTGTACTGCTTGCCGCCGGTCTTGACGATCGCGTACATGAGTCGGAAGTCTCCTGCTGCTCGGTTTCGCTACTTCACCAGGTCTGCGGCGGACGTCCACCTCCGTGAGACCGGAGGATTCCTACCACGCCGCCGGTGCAGCGTCTCGGTGGGTTCCCGCCCCGACAGCCTGGCCGCGCGAGCGGCCGTTCCCGGAACAGGCGTTTAACCTCTCCGCCCGTCCGGCGGCGAGAAATCTCCCGACCATCATACAAGGTGCCTGCGCGACCCCGGAGGACCGGTCCGGCGAACCGATGTGGTGGGCGTGCGCGGCCCGGCGGCGGAGCGCCGACCGCGGCGGTTCACCCGCCGAAGCGGGCCGGATCAGCGTACGAGCGGCGTGCCCGGGGGTCAAATCCCGCCCCGGAAGACCGCGCTGATCGTCAACCGGCCCTCGCGGAGGGTCGACCTTGTTACCGTGGTCCCGCTCGTTCGAGGGACATCGGGGGAAACTGGGCGTGACTGACATCGCATCCGATACCGGCGCCGCCCCCGGGAACCCGCCCCGCCGCCGCGACCGGTTCGGGCCGCCGCTGCTGGCCCTGCTGGCCGCGGTGCCCCCGCTGATGATGCTCCGGGAAGTGCTGCGGTACCCGCAGATGCACTTCTTCGACTACTGGTGGGTGCTGCTCGACATCACCGAACCGGACGGCTCGCTGCGCCCGGAGGCGCTGCTGGGCTTCCGCAACGAGCACCCGTTCGTCCTGCCGAGCCTGTTGTTCTGGCTCAGCGCCCGGTTCGGCGGCGGGCTCAACCAGCCGCTCGGCCTGCTGATCATCGCCTTCGGCGTCGGCTGCGTGCTGCTGGTGCTGGCGATGCTGCCGACATCGCTGACCCGCTGGCAGCGCGCCGCCCTGCTCACCGCGACCTCGACGCTGGTGTTCAACCCGCACGGCATCCACAACTACGTCCGCTCGATGAGCGGCGCGTCCTGGATCCTGGCGATGCTGCTGGTGCTGGCCGCGCTGCTGGCGATGCAGCGGCGGCGCGGGGTTCTCGCGGTGCTCGCCGGGCTGCTGGCCTCGATCAGCTACGGGACCTCGTTCGCGGTGTGGCCCGCGCTGGCGCTGGTGGCCTGGCTGCGCGGTGACCGGCGCCGCTGGGTCGTCACACCCCTCGTGGTGGGCGTGCTGGTGGTCGCGGCCTGGCTGGTGCTGCGCGGCCCGCAGGGCGGGGGCGGCGGCTCCCCCACCGACGACCCGGCGCAGGCGCTGCTGACCGGGCTGTCCATGCTCGGCATGGTCTGGACCGGGACCGAACCCGCGATCGCGCTGATGGCCGGGGTGGGCGGCCTGGCCGTGCTGGTGCTGCACGCCCGGCTCGACCCGCAGCGGCGCGCGGCGAGCGCCGAGTGGTGGGGCCTGGCCACCTACGCCCTCGGGTGCGCGGTGCTGATCGCCGGATCGCGCGCCGCGTTCGGCGAGGACGCCGGGTTGCAGAGCCGCTACAACAGCATGACCGCCGCGCTGTGGATCGCGGTGCTGGTGATCGCGGTCGCCTGGCCGCGCCGACCGGACCTGCGCGCGGTCGTCGTCGGCGCGACGGTGCTCACCACGGTGGCGATGGGCGCCCCGATGGCGCAGGAGGTGCGCGACGACGCGCCCAACCAGCGGCTGCTGGCGATCGCGGCGCGGACCGGGGCCACCGACGCGGTGACCGACCGCTTCCCGGAACCGGACCGGCTGCTGCCCCGGCTGCGGGCCCTGCACCACTACCCGTTCAACGAGCACTTCGACCTCGGTTGCCCGGACGGCACCGGGATCGGCGACCGGGTGGACACCGGCGGCTGGCGGGTGCCGAGCGTCGGCAGCCTCCGGGAGCCCCGCCCCGGCGGTTGGGACGTGGTCCTCAACGCCGAGACCGACCAGGTGCGCGGCGGGACGCGGGTGGTCGAGGGCTGGGCGATCTCCGGCATCGAACGCGCCCGCTGCGTGGTGCTGCTCGACCACCTCGGCACCGTGGTCGGCGCCGGGGTGACCGACCTGCCCCGGCCCGACGCCGAGGCCGACACGGTGGGCACCGAGATCGGGCTCGGCTTCCGGGCGGTGGCCCCGGCGCGCCCGGGACCGCTGCGGGTCGCCTTCCACTTCCCCGACGGCTGGTGGATCCGGCCGCTCACCGACAACCCCGAGGTGGTCTCGTGAGCGCGCCTATCGAGGTCTCGCTGCTGGCCCCGGCCAAGGACGAGGCCGACAGCCTGCCCGAGCTGTTCGCCCAGGTGCGCGCCGCGATGGACGGCCAGCACCGGACCTGGGAGCTGATCGTCGTCGACGACGGCAGCACCGACGGCACCTGGCGGCTGGTCGAGGAGCAGGCGCGGCACGATCCCCGGGTGCGGGGCATCCGGCTGCGCCGCAACTTCGGCAAGGCCGCCGCGCTGGCCGCCGGGGTCGCCGAGGTGCGGGGCGCGCTGCTGGTGACGATGGACGCCGACCTGCAGGACGACCCGGCCGAGATCCCGCGCCTGCTCGACGAGCTCGACCGCGGTGCCGACCTGGTCAGCGGGCACAAGGCGCAGCGCAAGGACCCGCTGGGCAAGCGGCTGCCGTCGAAGGTGTTCAACCGGTTCACCGGGTTGATCACCGGGCTGCGGCTGTCCGACCACAACTGCGGGCTGAAGGCGGCCCGCACCGAGGTCTACCGCCGGGTGCCGCTCTACGGCGAGCTGCACCGCTACATCCCCGCGCTGGCCCACCAGCTCGGCTACCGGGTGCGCGAGCTCGCGGTGCACCACCGCCCCCGGGTGCACGGCCGCTCGCACTACGGCCTGGAGCGCTACGTCCGGGGCGCGCTGGACCTGCTCACGGTGGTCGCGCTGACCCGCTACGGCCGCCGCCCGGCGCACCTGTTCGGCGGCCTGGGGCTGTTGTCGGGCACCCTCGGCACGCTGATCCTGCTGTACCTCACCGGCGTGTGGGTGTTCACCGCCCAGTCGATCGGCACCCGACCGCTGCTCACGCTGGGCATCCTGCTGGAGGTGCTCGCGGCGCAGCTGATCTCGGTCGGCCTGCTCGCCGAGCTCGTGCTGCACCGCACCGGCCGCACCGACGACGTGGCGGTCCTCATCACCGAGCAGACCGGGGACGGCTGACCGGCACCTCACCCGCGGCGAGACGCTCGTCATCAGCCGCTTCAGGGAGAGTTGACGAGGTGAGGGGCACCCTGTACCAAGCAACTTGGTACAGGGTGCCCCTCACTCAGTTCACGAACGGGTGGTGGCTCAGCTTAGGACCGCCGCGACGCGGGGGCGCCGCACGTAGCACTGGCTGGCCACTTGGAGCAGGAGCAGCGCCAGCACCCACTGCGCCGTGCTGAGCACCGGAACCAGGTCGATCGGCAGCGTGAAGGCCAGCACCACCTGGAGCACCGCCTCGACCAGCAGCGCCACGCCCCACACCACCGTGAGCCGCCGCCACACCCGGCGGAAGGGCTCCGACGTCGCCCAGCGCTCGTCCCAGTCGTGGTGCGTCGACTCCCCGGAGAGCATCCGCGCCAGGCTGAACATCACCGGCTTGCCGAACAGGGTGAGCAGCACCGCGACGCCGCACGCCGCGAACACCCACGCGTCCTTGGCCAGCAGCACGCGGGGGCTGCCGGTGATCGGGATCAGCGCGATGCTCAGCCCGATGATCACCAGGACGAAGGCGCCCAGCCGGTCGATCCGCCTGCGCACCACGAGTCCGTACACCAGCCGCAGCGCCGGGGCGACGGCGCCGAGCAGCAGCGCGTGCAACTGCGAGAACCCGGCCGCGCGCAATCCGTAGAACAGCGCGATCGGCAGCACCAGGTCGGTGGCGACCGGGAGGAGCTGACCGCGCCACGCCGGGTTCACCGCCGGCTCCAGAAGTCGAGCCGGTGGTCGGCGGCGAAGTCGGCCGGACCGATCCGGTCCGGGTGCAGCGACTGCACGTGCGGGCGTTCCGGCGTGAACGCGGGCCAGTCGGGCAGCCCGGCATCGCCGGGGTCGCCGGTGCGGGCGAAGCGGGCCCAGTACCGGTTCATGCTGGCGGCCAGCCGCCACTGCGCGTCGGTCAGCGGGGCCGGTTCGCCGAGGTCGAACTGGTAGACCACCTCAGCCGAGTGGTGCGCCCCCGGTGGGAAGCCCGGCGGGAACGGCACGATCGGCGGCGCGTCCCGATCGGCGAACTCGTAGCCGAAGGTGGTGGTCGCCGCGCTCAGCGCGTGCATCAGCTCCCAGCAGGACGCGGCCCACGCGCCGTCGCTGAGCACCCGCGCCCAGCTCAGCCCCGGCGAGTCCGCCGCCGGGTAGCGGGCCCGGACCTCGTCCGCGTCCGGGCCGAACGCCTCGGCCAGCAGCTCCCCGTAGGCCGGCTCGGTGATCTCCTCGTAGAACAGCGCCACGAACAGCCGCGCCTCGTCCCGGGTGCCGCCGACCAGCACCGGCACGTCGGCCACCCGGCCCGCCCGCACCGCTTCGTCGGGCGCGACCGGCAGCACCGCTCCGCCCCAGGCGGGCCGGGTGAAGACCGAGCTGACCCCCAGCAGCTCGGTCACCGGGACGCGGCGCAGCCGGTCCGCGGCGTCCGGGTCGTCCGGTCGGGCCCACCCGAGCTCCTCGGCGATCTGCGCGCCGACCTGGTCGAGCTCGGCGGTGGGCATCCACATCGAGTCGAGGGCCGGCTGGAACGGTCCGAAGGTGCCCGCGGGCGGTCGCATCAGCGGGAAGCCGCTCTGCACCGCGGCCCGGTGCAGCAGCCCGGCCGAGCCCGGTGCGACCAGGTGCGCGGTGGTGCTCAGCCCGCCGTAGGACTCGCCGAACAGCATGACGCGGTCCGGATCGCCGCCGAACGCCGCGATGTTGCGCCGCACCCAGCGCAGCGCCGCCTGCTGGTCCTCGATCCCGTAGGCGCCACCGCCGGGCAGCGCCGGGTGCCCGAAGAACCCGAAGACCCCGAGCCGCGAGTTCGGCGTGACGACCACCACGTCCTCGTCCACCGCGAGCCGGTGCGCGTCGAACAGCGCGCCCGCGCCGTTGGTGCCCCCGCCGCCGTGCAGCCAGACCAGCACCGGCTTGCGCCCCGGCGTGCGCGGCGCGGTGACGTCCAGGACCAGGCAGTCCTCGTTCTCGCTGGCCACCCCGGCGAAGGACTGCGCGGTCTGCGGGCACGGGCAGCCGGGTTCGGTGGCGTCGCGCACGTGGGACCACGGTTCGACCGGCTGCGGCGAGCGCCAGCGCAGCTCGCCCACCGGCGGTGCGGCGTAGGGGATGCCCTGGAACAGCACGTGCTCGTCGGCGACCCGGCCGCGCACGCGACCCGAGTCCAGCTCCACGATCATGTCGGGTCCTCCCTGGTCGCCCGGTCGACGGTGGTGACGAGTTCGCGGGACCACGTCTCGAAGTCGCGGTCGGTGTCCGCGCCGAGGTGCAGCGCGACGCCGTCCAGCGCGTGCCGGACGGTCACCGCCATCACGTCCGGGTCGAAGTCGCGGAACTCGCCGGTGCGCTGCCCGGTCCGCAGCAGCTCGGCGAGGTCGGCGAGCTCGCGGTCCCGGGGCCCCGACCGGTCGTCGCCCCGCCTGCCGAGGGTGATTTCGGTCAGCGCCCGGACGTGGCGGTGGTGCGTGCGGTAGTAGGCGACGCTGGCCTCCACGAACGCGAGCAGCTGCCCGCGCGCGGTCTGCTCGGCGTCGATCCGCCCGCCGACGAGCTCGGCCGCCTCCGCGTAGATGTCGGTGACGACCTGGTCCATCAGGTCGTCCTTGCCGCGGAAGTGGTACGAGATCATGCCGGTGCTGCTGAGCCCGGCGCGTTCGGCGATCCGGCCGAACGACGTGCTCGGGTAGCCGCGTTCGACGATCACGTCGATCGCCGCCCGCACGATCTGCGCCCTCCTCCCCTGCTCGGTGAAGGATCGCGCCCCGTCGTTTGCTCGCATGAGCAAAACATAGCACAGCCAAGCAATAGATCGCCTGGACGAGCAAAACCCGGTGCCCGGAAATGCGAAACGGCCGACCCGTCCGGAGACGGATCGGCCGTTTCGCCGTACTTCAGGCCTCAGCCCTGGGCGGAACCTCCGCCCGGGGCGCCCGCCGGGCGGGACGCGGCCCGGCGCGTCCGGCGCACCGCCGCCGCCGGAGCGACGGCCGGAGCGGGCTCGGCGGGAGCCGAGGACGGCTCCGGGTTCGCGACGACCACCGGGGCCACCGCGCCACCGGTGGAGCTGCCCGCCGGACGGCTCGCCTTCCGGCGGGCCCGGCCGTTGCTCGCGGCCTGCGGTTCCGGCTGCTCCGCCTCGGCCCGCGCCGCCTCGGTCCGGGTCGGCTCGGGCCGCGGCTGCTCACCGGACCGGTCCTCGCGCCGCGACTCCGGCTTCGGCTCGGTCCGCTCCGGCTCGGCCCGCTGCTCGGCGGCCTTGGCCTCGGCCCGCTGCTTGTCGGCCTTGGCCTGCTTGTCCGCCTTCTTGTCGTCCTTGGACCGCTGCCGGTCGGACTTGGCCGGCTTCTCGTCCTTGGCCGGCTTCTCGGCCTCCGGCTTGACCTGCTCGGACTTGGCCGACTCGTCCTGCTTCGGCTTCTCCTGCTCGGCGGTCTCGGCCTGCTTCCCGCGCTGGCGGTTGCGCCGGCCACCACCGCCGCCGCCGTTGCCGCCGCCCGCGTGCTGGTGCACCACCGGATCGGTCGAGACGATGACGCCCCGGCCCCGGCAGTGCTCGCAGGTGTTGCTGTAGGCCTCCAGCAGACCGGTGCCGACCCGCTTGCGGGTCATCTGCACCAGGCCCAACGAGGTCACCTCGGCGACCTGGTGGCGGGTGCGGTCCCGGCCCAGGCACTCGGTCAACCTGCGCAGCACCAGATCGCGGTTGGACTCCAGCACCATGTCGATGAAGTCGATGACGATGATGCCGCCGATGTCGCGCAGCCGGAGCTGGCGCACGATCTCCTCGGCCGCCTCCAGGTTGTTCCTGGTGACGGTCTCCTCCAGGTTGCCGCCGGAGCCGGTGAACTTGCCGGTGTTGACGTCGATCACCGTCATCGCCTCGGTGCGGTCGATGACCAGGTAACCGCCCGAGGGCAGCCACACCTTGCGGTCCAGCGCCTTGGAGATCTGCTCGGTGATGCGCTGCTCGGTGAACACGTCGTTCTTGCCGACGTGCTTGTGCAGCCGGGCCATCAGATCGGGCGCGACGTGCTGGACGTAGGCCTCGATGGTCTCCCAGGCGTCGTCGCCCTGGATCGTCAGCGAGGTGAAGTCCTCGGTGAACAGGTCGCGGACGACCTTGATCAGCAGGTCCGGCTCCTCGTACAGGAGCTGCGGCGCCTGCGCGCCCTTGACCTCGGACTTCTCCTTGATGACCTCCCACTGGGCCTGCAAGCGGCGCACGTCGCGGTCCAGCGCCTCCTCGCTGGTGCCCTCGGAGGCGGTCCGGATGATCACGCCCGCGTTCTCCGGCACGATCCGCTTCAGGATCTCCTTGAGGCGCTTGCGCTCGGTGTCCGGCAGCTTGCGGCTGATCCCGGTCGCGCCGCCACCGGGCACGTAGACCAGGAACCGGCCCGGCAGGCTGATCTGGGTGGTCAGCCGGGCGCCCTTGTGCCCGACCGGGTCCTTGGTGACCTGCACCAGCACGCTGTCGCCGGTGGACAGCGCCTGCTCGATGCGGCGCGCCTTGCCCGCCAGCCCGGCGGCGTCCCAGTCGACCTCACCGGCGTAGAGCACGGCGTTGCGACCGCGCCCGATGTCCACGAACGCCGCCTCCATGCTGGGCAGCACGTTCTGCACCCGGCCGAGGTAGACGTTGCCGACCAGCGAGCCGGTGCCCGAGGAGGTCACGAAGTTCTCGACGAGGACGCCGTCCTCCATGACCGCGATCTGGGTCTGCTCGCCGCTCTGCCGGACCACCATCTGGCGGTCGACCGACTCGCGCCGCGCCAGGAACTCCGCCTCCGACAGCACCGGGGCGCGCCTGCGGCCCGCCTCCCGGCCGTCGCGGCGCCGCTGGCGCTTGGCCTCCAGCCGGGTGGAGCCCTTGACCGCGCGCACCTCGTCGTCGCTGCTGGCGTCCTGGCGCTGCTCGGGGGCCTCGCGGACGTGCACGACGGTGTTCGGCGGGTCGTCCTCGCGACCGCCGCTCTCGTCGTCCGCCCCGCCCTTGCGGCGGCGCCGCCGACGCCGGCGCCGGTTCGACTCGCCGCCCTCGGGCTCGGCCTCCTCCTCGGCGGGCTTGGCGGGCTTGGCGGGCTTGGCGGTGGTGTCCTCGGAGTCCTCCGACTCGTCGTACTGCGCCTCGCCGCCGTCGCCGTCACCGCCGCGACCGCGCCCGCGACCACGGCGGCCGCGGCGCCGCCGACGCCGACCGGCCTGCTCGGAGTCCTCGTCCGACTCGGCCTCCGCCTCCGGACGGGGCTCCTCGGCCTCCTTCGGCGCGCTCTCCTTCGCCGGGGCCTGCTCGCCCTTGGCCGGGGCCTCCTTGGGCTGCTTGGGGCCCTTGGCCGGCTTCGCCTGCTCCTCGGTCTTCTTCGCCGGTTCCTCGGCCTTCTTCGCCGGGGTCGACGGGCGGGCCTCCGGCGGCTCGGGCGCGAGGAACATCGCCTGCGGCGCGGCGAAGGACGGGGACGGCTCGGTCGAGGCCGGCTCGCTCGGCGCCGGGGCCTCGAAGGTGGCGTCGGGCACCGAGGGGCGCCCGGCGGGCTGCTCCGGGACCTCGGTCCGCTCCTCCTCGGCGGGCTGCCCAGCACTTTCCTGCGCAGCGCTCTCCTGCCCAGCGCTCTCCGGCGCCGGGGCCTGCTCGTCGGCGTCGGCCACCAGCTCGGGGTGGATCTCCCGCGCGACGCGCAGGGCGGTGTCCCGGTCGATGTTCGACTGCGCGCTGCGGACCTCCGCGCCGAACGAGTTCAGGGTGGCGATGACCTCGCGGCTGCTCGTGCCGAGCAGCTTGGCCAGTGCGTGCACCCGGAGCTTCGCGGGCAGTTCGATGCCCTGCGCGTCCTGGTCGGGTGTGGCCGATTGCCCGCTGGTGCTCCCAGCGGGTGTGTCCATGTTCAACATCCAGCTCCTCCGCCCCCGGGCGCGTCCCGTGGACGCGGCCGCACAGAGGCATGTGCGTTATCGGTCTCCGCCGCCCTCGGGCGGCGGCAATTCTGGTGGTCCCCCTCCGCACCGACCGGGTGGCCGGCGATCACGCGGTGGAGCGACGACGCCTGCGCCGCCCGTCACCCGGCCTTGGGCTCTCCCACCGGGTCACGATCGCCGCCTGAGTCCCGGGCCAACGGGTCCGCGATCCCTCCTCCGTCGTCGAGCCGACCTTGCTCCAGCCGGGTCGCTCTGACGGCGGCCGACGGTGCCAGACCGGCGACGACACGCAGGGCGCTCAGTACGTCGTCGGGTCGTACGACAGGCGTTGCCTGACGGACGACCGTTACGAGTATCCCATACGGTTCGGCGGCGTTCGGCCAATCGTCCACTCGGGGGACAGAAACGTCCGTTCCGTCACTCAGCGCAACCAGTTCGCGACTGTCCAGCGCCTCCGCCGCGACCACCGCCGCCCGGGCGTCGAAGGTCCTCCTGCCGTCCTTGGTCATGCGTTCGACCAGCGCCTCGTCGGCCGCCAGCAGCGCCCGGACCGCCGCCGCCAGCTCCGCGACCGGGGTGCCCGGCAGGTCGATCCGCCACCGGCTGACCTGGAGCCGGTCCGCCAGCGGGCCCGGCTCCGCCTCCACCGCCGCGAGCAGGTCGATGCCCGGCGGCAGCGCCGCGTCGAGCTCACCGCGCAGTGCCTCCGGATCGAGCCGCTCGACGAGTTGCAGTTCGACGTACTCCGCCTCGCTGGCCGCCCCGGTGGGCGAGGCGCCCGCCCAGGAGACCTTGGGGTGCGGGCTGAAGCCCTGGGAGTACGCCATCGGTACCCCGGCGCGGCGCAACGCCCGCTCGAAGGAGCGGGCCACGTCGCGGTGCGAGGTGAACCGGAGCCTCCCCCGTTTGGCGTAGCGCAGGCGCACCTTCTGCACCGGTGGCGCCGAGGGATTGGGATGATCGTGCCGACTCAGGATGCCCTCCCGACCTGCTCGCCGGGCGGACCTCCCGGCCCGCGCCACCGGCGATGCTCGCTTCCACAAACCGCCTTCCGCGGCACCCGCCCGCGCCGGACGCGGTGGGTGCCGTCGGAGGGAAAAGTACCGGCCCGGCGCGTCGCGCGCACCGGCCGCGACGCGCCCGCCGCGGGCTCAGCCGCCGGACAGGGCCGGGTTGGTCACCGGCGCACCGCGGCCGACCGGCGAGATCGGCAGCAGCGGCCGCCCCGACGGCCCCATCTCGATGTCGGTGCCCATCGTCGGGCAGACGCCGCAGTCGAAGCACGGGGTCCAGCGGCAGTCGTCCTGCTCGCGGGCCTCCAGCGCGTCCTGCCAGTCCGCCCAGAGCCACTCCTTGTCCAGCCCGGAGTCCAGGTGGTCCCAGGGCAGGACCTCGTGCTCGCCGCGCTCCCGGGTGGTGAACCAGGCCAGGTCCACGCCCAGCGGGGCGAGCTCGGCCGCCGCGCAGTCCACCCAGCGCTGGTAGGAGAAGTGCTCGTTCCAGCCGTCGAACCGGCCGCCCTCGCGCCAGACCCGCTCCACGACCCGGCCGAGCCTGCGGTCACCCCGGGACAGCAGTCCTTCGATCATCGACGGCTTGCCGTCGTGGTAGCGCATCCCGATGTTGCGGCCGAGCTTGCGGTCGGAGTTCACCGCCTCCCGCAGCTTGCGCAGCCGGTCGTCGATCGTGTCCGGATCGGTCTGCCCGGCCCACTGGAACGGGGTGTGCGGCTTGGGCACGAAACCGCCGATGGAGATCGTGCAGCGGATGTCCTTGCGGCCCGAGACCTCCCGGCCCGCCCGGATGACCTCCTTGGCCATCTCCGCGATCTGCAGCACGTCCTCGTCGGTCTCGGTGGGCAGCCCGCACATGAAGTAGAGCTTGACCTGCCGCCAGCCGTTGCCGAAGGCCGCCGAGACGGTGCGGATCAGGTCCTGCTCGGAGACCATCTTGTTGATCACCCGGCGGATCCGCTCGCTGCCGCCCTCCGGGGCGAAGGTCAGCCCGGAGCGCCTGCCGTTGCGGGACAGCTCGTTGGCCAGGTCGATGTTGAACGCGTCCACCCGGGTCGAGGGCAGCGACAGACCGGTATTGGTGCCCTCGTAGCGGTCGGCGAGGCCCTTGGTGATGTCCTGGATCTCGGAGTGGTCGGCGGAGCTCAGCGAGAGCAGCCCGACCTCCTCGAACCCGGTCGCGTCCAGGCCCTGCTGCACCATCTGCCCGATGCCCTCCGGCGAGCGCTCCCGCACCGGGCGGGTGATCATGCCCGCCTGGCAGAACCGGCAGCCCCGGGTGCAGCCGCGGAAGATCTCCACGCTCATCCGCTCGTGGACGCTCTCGGCCAGCGGGACCAGCGGCTGCTTCGGGTACGGCCACTCGTCGAGCTCCATGGTGGTCCGCTTGAACACCCGGTGCGGCACCCGCTCCCGGTTCGGCCGGACCGCCTCGATGGTCCCGTCGGCGCCGTAGTCGACGTCGTAGAACTTCGGCACGTAGACACCGCCGGACTCGGCCAGCCGCAGCAGCAGCTCGTCGCGCCCGCCGGGGCGGCCCTCGTCCTTCCAGCGCCGGATCGCCTCGGTGACCTCCAGGACGGCCTGCTCGCCGTCGCCGAGCACCGCGGCGTCCAGGAAGTCGGCGACCGGTTCCGGGTTGAACGCCGCGTGCCCACCGGCCAGCACCACCGGGTGCTCCTCGGTGCGGTCGACGGCGTGCAGCGGGATGCCCGCGAGGTCGAGGGCGTTGAGCAGGTTCGTGTAGCCCAGCTCGGTGGCGAAGCTGACGCCGAGCACGTCGAAGGCGCCGACCGGGCGGTGCGCGTCCACGGTGAACTGCGGGATGCCGTGCTCGCGCATGAGCGCTTCGAGGTCCGGCCAGACCGCGTAGGTGCGTTCGGCGAGCACGTCGGGCAGCTCGTTGAGGATCTCGTAGAGGATCATCACGCCCTGGTTGGGCAGGCCGACCTCGTAGGCGTCGGGGTACATCAGGCACCACCGCACGGTGGTGTCGTCCCACGCCTTCGCGGACGCGTTGAGCTCACCGCCGACGTACTGCACCGGCTTGGACACCTGGGGCAGCAGCGGTTCCAGCCTGCCGAAAACGGACTCCGCACTCACGGCGACCAGGGTAGAGGGCCGCGGCGGCGGTGGTGGGAGGTGGGCGAATCGCGGGTGCCGCGCCGCAGGCGGCACCCGCGACCGGCGGCTCAGACGTCCCGGGTGAACCAGATGTCGTCGCGCTCGTCGCCCTCGGCGACGCGCACCGCGCCCGGCCACCGCCCGCGCTCGACCCAGTCCCGGGCCGTGTAGAAGCCCTCCAGGTCGTGCCCGCTGCGGGCTTGCGCGGACAGCTTCTCCAGCCCCACCGCCTGCGCGGCGACCAGCACCGCGTCGTGCAGCCTGCCGCCCCAACCCTTGCCCTGGAGCTGCGGGTCCACGGCGAGCCAGCCGAGCTCACCGGTGTGCCGCCGGGCGGGCAGCGGATCCGGCCGCAGCACCGCCATGCCGACCAGGACGTGCTGCTGGCCGATGGTGATGAGCTGGATCCGGCGGGCGCGGACCTCCTCGACCAGGTCCGTGGCGACCGCGCGCAGCTCGTCGACGGTGCTGGTCGGGGTGAAGCCGATCGGGCCGCCCGCGACGGTGACCCGCCCCCACAGGTCGGCCAGCGCCTCGGCGAGGTCGGGGTGCGGGGTGTCCACCCGGTGCGGGCCGCTGACGAAGCCCTCCGGGTCGATGTCGTCGGCCACTGCCCTCAGCCCTCCGGGAACCAGAGCTTGATCTCGCGCTCGGCGGACTCCGGGGAGTCCGAACCGTGCACCAGGTTGTACTGGACCTCCAGGCCGTAGTCGCCGCGCAGGCTGCCCGGCGCCGCCTTCTCCACCGGGTCGGTGCCCCCGGCGAGCTGGCGGAAGGCCGAGATGGCGCGCGGACCTTCGACGATGGCCGCGACGACCTTGCCGGTGGTGATGAACTCGACCAGCGAGCCGAAGAACGGCTTCTCGGCGTGCTCGGCGTAGTGCTCCTCGGCGACCTGCCGGTCGACGGTGCGCAGGTCCAGGGCGACCAGCTTCAGGCCCTTGCGCTCGATCCGGCTGATGACCTCGCCGACCAGGCCGCGCTCGACGCCGTCGGGCTTGACCAGGACCAGGGTGCGCTCGCTCACGGGATGGGTTCTCCTTCTCTGCCGGGGCGCCGGAGCGACCTGCTCGCGCCCGATTTGCCCGCCAGCGTATCGATGCAGGTGACGCCCGCCATCCAGGGGCCCGATCACCCGTCCGGGAGCTGCGTGGGGGGCACCTTCGATGCAGGTGCCCCCCACCGGATCAGCGTCCGGCGGCCGGGAGCTCCTTGGACCAGAGGGAGCGGCCGGTGCTGTCGCGCAGGTCGACGCGCAGGGCGCGGGTGCGCCCGTCGATGGTGACCTCGCCGAAGTGCTGGAAGCCCTCCAGCGGCGAGGCGCCCTGGCGGGTCGGGGCGCTGACGAACACCCGCTCGGGCCCGAACGTCGGGTCCAGGTCGTTGGGCCCGAACGCACCGGCGTGCAGCGGGCCGGAGATGAACTCCCAGAACGGGTCGAAGCCGTCGAACGCGGCCCGCTCCGGGGAGTAGTGCACCGCCGCCGAGTAGTGCACGTCGGCGGTCAGCCACACCACGTTGCGCACCCCGCGCCCGGCGATCCGCTGGAGCACCCGGGCCAGCTCGGCCTCCCGGCCGTTGGGCACGCCGGGCCGCGCGTTGGCCACGCCCTCGATCCGGTCGCCGTCCGGGATGATCGTCCCGATCGGCATGTCGGAGGCGATCACCTTCCAGGTCGCCCGCGACCGGGCGAGCTCGTCGACCAGCCAGCGGGCCTGCCGGGCGCCGAGGATCCGCTCCGGGCTGGTGCCCGCCGAGTTCGGGTCCCGGTAGCTGCGCATGTCCAGCACGAACACGTCGAGCAGCGGGCCGTGCGAGACCTTGCGGTAGATCCGGCCGTCCACCGCGTCCTGCCTGCGCACCGGCTGCCACTCGTGGAAGGCCCGGAACCCGCGGGCGGCCAGCACGTCGACCCGCTTCTCGGTGTACTCGTCGGAGTCGAGGATCTCGCCCGGGTACCAGTTGTTGGTGATCTCGTGGTCGTCCCACTGGACCAGCTGCGGCACCCGCGCGGCGAAGTGCCGGACGTTGTCGTCGAGCAGGTTGTAGGCGTACTGGCCCCGGTACTCGTCGAGCGTCTCGGCGACCTTGGACTTCTCCGGGGTGACGAGGTTGCGCCAGACCCGGCCGTCGGGCAGCACCACCGACTCCTCCAGCGGCCCGTCGGAGTAGACGGTGTCCCCGCTGTGCAGGAAGAAGTCCGGCTCGCGGGCGGCCATCGCGCGGTAGATCGTCATCCCGCCGACGTCCGGGTTGATCCCCCAGCCCTGGCCGACGACGTCGCCGGACCACACGAACCGCACGTCCCGCCGGTCCTGCGGCGCGGTGCGGAAGTGGCCGGTCAGCGCCTCGCTCCCGGCCCGCCCGTCGAGGTCCTCGGCGACCACCCGGTAGTGCCACTCGGTGCCCGCGGGCAGGCCCGCCACCCGCACCTCACCGGTGCCGTCGGTGTCCGGGGTCAGCAGCGGGCCCCGGATGCGGCGGGGGTTGCGGAAGCCGGGGTCGCGGTCGACCTCGACGAGCATCCGGGAGGGGCGGTCGGCCCGGGTCCACACCACGGCTCCGTCCGGCCGGGGATCGCCGAGCTGCACGCCGTGGGTCAGCTCCGGGCGTCCGCGCCGGGCCATCGCGGTGCCGGGCAGCAGCAGGCCGCCGGCGACCGCGCCGGCCGCACCCCGGCGGAGCAGCGCGCGCCGGTTCAGTTCGGAAGTCATGCCGAGGTTCTACAAGGACCGCGGGTCCGGTGGGCGACGGTGAGCTGAACCGGCGGTGACCCCTGGTGCGTGACCTGCCCCACCCGCTAGCTTGAGCGTCATACCGACCGGACGGTCTGATCCAGGAGGTCCGTGGATGCGCGCCGCCGTGCACACCGCCCCGAACGAACCGATGCGGATCGAGGAGCTCGCCGACCCGCACCCGAGGACCGGCGAGGTCGCCATCGACGTGCGCTCCTGCGGCGCCTGCCACACCGATCTGCACGTGCTCAAGGGCGAACTGCCGTTCCCGGTGCCCGCCGTGCTCGGGCACGAGGTGGCCGGGGTGGTCGCCGAGGTCGGTCCCGGCGTCACCGAGCTCCGGCCGGGCGACCCGGTGGTCACCAGCTTCATCATGCCGTGCGGCGGGTGCCCGCCGTGCGCGCGCGGCGAGGAGGAGATCTGCCAGCGCTTCTTCGCCTACAACCGGGGCAAGGGGCGGCTCTACGACGACGAGACGCGGCTGTTCCGGCCCGACGGCGAACCGGTCTGGATGTACTCGATGGGCGGGCTCGCCGAGCGCTGCGTGACCCCGGCGACCTCGGTGTACCGGGTGCCGGACGGCGTGGCGCTGGCCGACGTCGCCTCGGTCGGCTGCTCCACCATGACCGCCTACGGCGCGCTGCGGCACGCGGCCGACGTGCGGGTCGGCGACACCGTGGCGGTGGTCGCCGCGGGCGGCGTCGGCTCGGCGCTGGTCCAGCTCGCCGCCCTGTTCGGCGCCGCGCAGGTCATCGCGGTCGACATCAGCGACGAGAAGCTGGCCGGGGCCCGGGAGCTCGGCGCCACGCGCACCGTCAACTCCGCCACCACCGACGCCCCGGAGGCCGTGCGGGAGCTCACCGGCGGCCGGGGCGTCGACGTGGCCTTCGAGGCGCTCGGGGCGGTGCCGACCTTCGAGATCGCCCGCGACTCGGTCGTGGAGGGCGGGCAGGTCGTCGTGGTGGGCATCGCCGCGCGCGGCACCACCGGCTCGTTCGACCTCGCGACGATCGCCCGGCGCAAGCTCCAGATCAAGGGCTCCTACGGCGCCAAGCCGCGCCGGGACATGCCGGTGCTGCTCGACCTGGTGGCGCGCGGGCTGCTGCGACCGCAGGACGCGATCAGCCGCCGCTACGCCTTCACCGAGGTGCAGCAGGCCTACGACGCGCTGCGCCGGGGCGAGACGATCGGCCGCGCCGTGATCGACCTGTAGCGGCGGCCGCCACTGGTCCGATCGGGGCGTTGTCACCGGAAACGTCCGCTTCCTCCCGGCGCCGCACTACCGTGCCCTGCGGCGAACGAGCGGAAGGATCGGACATGGCACGCAAGTTGGCGACCGTCCTGGTGGCCACCGCGCTGGCGGCCGGTGGCGCGACCGGGGCTGCTGCGGCACCCGTTGCGGCACCCGCTGCGGCGGACCCGACGCTGGACCTGGCGCACTTCGAACTGCGCCCGAACCGGATGGGCACCGAGCTCAAGGACCGGGTGGCCCTGCTCGACGCGGAACTGCCCAACGTCGGCGTCGCCTCGGTCATGACCGATGCCAACCGCGCAGGTCAGGCCGGCCCCGGCACGTGCAACGACAACGCCGTGGGCAGCGCCACCATCGAGGTCGTGCAGAGCCTGTGCTTCAACTCCGGCGACAACTCCACCGCCCTGTGGTACCCGCAGGGCGTCACCACCATCGCCGACGCGCAGGACGACAAGGAATGGGGCGACGGGAACCACCCGATCCTCATCTCCTGGTACGACAGCAGCACCAAGGACGGGGTCGACGACGCGGAGGACGACCTGGAGAAGGGCGTCCGCATCTCGTTCATGGACCCGACGTCCGGCCAGTACCGGCACGTGCTGCTCGTCTACCCGACCATCAACTCCTACGGCAACCCCAGCTACATGAGCGTGCGCACCGAGCAGACCGGTGCGGGCACGTCGCTGCACGCGGGCGGCATCGTCTGGTACGGCAACTTCCTGTACGTCGCCGACACCGGGCGCGGCTTCCGGGTGTTCGACATGCGCCACATCTACGACCTCGGCGCCGCCGACAACGGCACCACCCAGGACCGGGCGCAAATCGGCCGCCGGGACGGCGTCTACCACGGGCACGGCTACCGCTACGTCATGCCGCAGGTCGCCTCGTGGACCTCCACCGCCGCGAAAGCCGAGAAGTGCGGCGCGGACAGCGGCGCGCTGCGGTTCTCCTACGCGGGCCTGGACCGCAGCGGGCTGGACCACATGACCGCCGGGGAGTACTGCGCGGGACCGGAGGAGCGCAACGGCCGGGTGGCCGCCTGGCCGATGGCCGGTGCGGTGCGCGACGGCGAGCAGATCACCGACACGTCCTACCGGTGGCAGGCCGACGCGGCGCACAAGCTGCCGGACAGCAACATCCAGGGCGCGGTCCGCTTCGACGACCGGTGGTACCTCAGCCGCAGCCGGGGCAGCGGGTTCCTCGACAACGGCGACCTGTACCGGACGACGCCCGCGGACGCGGCGGCCGAGGACCTGCGGATCGACGGGCAGATGGTCGCCGCCATCGGCCCGGAGGACCTGTCGCACTGGGAGGACGGCCGCGGCGGCACCACCCTCGGTGCCATGTGGACCGTCGCCGAGCACCCGAACAAGCGCATGGTCTACTCCGTCCGCCCCGCGCGGAGCATGGGGTGACGGTGCGGCCCCCGCGGTGGCGCGGGGGCCGCCCTCAGGCCTCCTGCGGCGGGTGGCCGGGCGGGTGGCCGAGCTGGTCGTACAGGCGCCCCTCCCGCATCCGCTTGGCCACGTCGTTGCGCAGGTGCAGGACGTAGCCCCAGATCGCGGCGAAGATCAGCCCCATGATCCCGATGACCGGGTGGATGATCCAGCACAGCACGAGCGCGACCTGCAACCCGAGGGCGAAGCGCAGGCCCCAGGACCGCCGCTGCACGAACGCCGCGACCAGCAGCAGCACCGCGAGCGCCGCCACGACCACGATGCCCGTCGTGCTCAGCCCGCCGCCGAACTTCCAGATCACCGGCCAGGCCAGCGCGAAGGTGATGAACTCGAACACCAGCGTGCCCGCCATGACGCCGCGCAAGCCCTTCCACGGGTCGCGGACGCCCTCGGGCGCCTCGGGCAGCCCGTCGGCGCGGGACGCGGTCTCCGGATCGTTCATGCCGGCTCCTTGCCGAACAGGGCGCGGCCTTCGCCCGCCGTCACCACGGAACCGGTGATCACCACACCGCCGCCGGACACCGAGCCGCCCGGGTCCTCGGTCTCCTCGGCGAGCTGGATCGCGGTCTCCACCGCGTCGTCCAGCCGCGGCTCCACCACGATCCGGTCCGGGCCGAAGAGGTCCCTGGCGATGCCGGCCAGCTCGTCGGGGTCCAGCGCGCGCGGCGAGGACGTCCGGGTCAGCACGACCTCCTCGACCACCGGCTCCAGCTCGGCGAGGATGCCGCGGGCGTCCTTGTCGCCGAGGACGCCGACCACGGCCACCAGGCGCCGGAAGGAGAACTCCGAGCTCAGCGCCTCGGCCAGGGCGCGGGCGCCGTGCGGGTTGTGCGCGGCGTCGACGAGCACGGCGGGGGCGCTGCGCACCCGCTCCAGCCGTCCCGGGCTCACCACCGCGGCGAAGCCCTCCCGGACCGCCTCGACGTCGAGCTTGCGCTCGGCCCCGGCCCCGAAGAACGCCTCCACCGAGGCGAGGGCGACCGCGGCGTTGCGCGCCTGGTGCTCGCCGTGCAGCGGCAGGAAGATCTCGTCGTAGACCCCGCCGAGCCCCTGCAGGCTCAGCACCTGACCGCCGACGGCGACGGTGCGGGAGAGCACGCCGAACTCGTGGCCCTCGCGGGCGACCGTGGCGTCGACCTCCGCCGCCCGCTCCAGGATCGGCCGCTGCGCCTCGGCCTGCTGGGCCGCCACGATCGCGATCGAACCGGGCTTGATGATCCCGGCCTTCTCCGCGGCGATGGAGGCGAGGTCGTCGCCGAGGTACTCGGCGTGGTCCAGCGCCACGGGGCAGACCACCGCGATGGTGGCGTCGGCGACGTTGGTGGCGTCCCAGGTCCCGCCGAGGCCGACCTCGACGATCGCCGCCTCGACCGGGGCGTCGGCGAAGGCCGCGAAGGCCATCCCGGTGAGCACCTCGAACTTGCTCATCGGCACGTCCCCGCGGGAGTCCACCATGGACACGAACGGCGCGACGTCGCGGTAGGCGTCGACGTAGCCCTCCGGGCTGATCGGCGCCCCGTCGACGCCGATCCGCTCGGTGGCGAGCTGGAGGTGCGGGCTGGTGTAGCGGCCGGTCCGCAGCCCGAGGCGGGTCAGCAGCGCGTCGGTCATCCGGGTGGTGGAGGACTTGCCGTTGGTCCCGGCGACGTGCACCACCGGGTAGCCGCGCTGCGGCTCGGCGAGCAGCTCGGTGAGCGCCCGGATGCGGTCCAGCGACGGCTCGATCTTGGTCTCCGGCCAGCGCTCGTTGAGCTCGGCTTCCACCACGCGCAGCTCCTGCAGCGCGGCGGGATCGATCCCGGACACGGTCACCCCCTGGCACGACGAACGGCGAGGTCAGTCTACGTCCCGCGAGCACCCGACCCCGCGCCGGGAACGGCAGCGGGCCGCGCACCCCGGAGCCACCCGCGCCCGACCTCACCCGGAAGGGGAATGAGTGAGGGGCACCCTTGCCCCAGTTACTCGGACAAGGGTGCCCCTCACCTGGAACGGATCAGCTGATCGGGTCAGGCTTCCGGGAGGGCGGCCAGGCGGGCGTTGATCCGCGCGATGTCGGCTTGCGCCGCGTCCCGCCGGAGCTTGATCTTGTCCACCACCTCGGCCGGGGCCTTCTCCAGGAAGGACTGGTTGGTGAGCTTCTTGTCGGTGCCCGCCAGCTCCTTCTCCGCCGCCGCGAGGTCCTTGTCCAGCCGCTTGCGCTCGGCGGCGACGTCGACCGCGCCGGAGAGGTCCAGCGCGACCGAGACGGTGCCCCCGGTCAGGCCCACCTCGATCGAGGCGGAGGCGGTGAAGCCGTCGCCGGGCTCGGTGACCCGGGCCAGCGAGCGCACCGCGGCGAGGTGGCCGTCCAGCCCCAGCACCGCCAGCCCGTCGAGCTCGGCCGCGACCCGCTGGCCCGGCTTGAGGCCCTGGTCGGAGCGGAACCGGCGGATCTCGGTGATCAGCTTGCGCACCGCCCCGATCCGCTCGGCGGCTACCCCGTCGGGCTCGATGCCGGTCGGGCTGGGCCACTGCGCGACCACGACCGAGTCGCGGCCGGTCAGCGTGGTCCAGAGCGCCTCGGTGATGAACGGGATCGTCGGGTGCAGCAGCCGCAGCAGCACGTCGAGGACGTGCCCGAGCACCTCGCGGGTGCGCTCCGCCCGGTCGCCGCCCTCGTCGAGCTGGACCTTGGACAGCTCCAGGTACCAGTCGCAGAACTCGTCCCAGGTGAAGTGGTACAGCGCCTCGGTGGCCTTGCCGAACTGGAAGTCCTCCAGCAGCTCGTCCACATCGGACACGACCTGGTCGAGGCCGTCCACGATCCACCGGTCGGCGTCGGTGAGACCCGCGCGCTCGGGCAGCCGCTCCGGCGACCGCGCCCCGTTCATCAGGGCGAACTTGGTGGCGTTGAACAGCTTCGTGCAGAAGCTGCGGGAACCGGAGACCCACTCCTCGCTGATCGGCGAGTCCGCGCCCGGGTTGGCGCCGCGGGCCAGCGTGAAGCGCAGCGCGTCGGCGCCGTAGTCGTCCATCCACACCAGCGGGTCGACGGTGTTGCCCGCGGACTTCGACATCTTCTTGCCGTGCCCGTCGCGGACCATGCCGTGCAGCGCGATCACCTTGAACGGCTCGGCGCCGTCCATCGCGTACAGCCCGAACATCATCATCCGGGCGACCCAGAAGAACAGGATGTCGTAGCCGGTGACCAGCACGCTGGTCGGGTAGAACTTGCGCAGGTCCGCGGTGTCCTCCGGCCAGCCCATCGTGGAGAACGGCCACAGCCCGGAGGAGAACCAGGTGTCGAGCACGTCCTCGTCCTGGGTCCAGCCCGGCCCCGACGGCGGCTCCTCGTCCGGTCCGACGCAGACCATCTCGCCGCCCGGGCCGTGCCACACCGGGATCCGGTGGCCCCACCAGAGCTGCCGGGAGATGCACCAGTCGTGCATGTTGTCGACCCAGTCGAAGTAGCGCTTGGCCATCTCCGGCGGGTGGACCTGGACCTGACCGCCGCGCACCGCGTCCCCCGCGGCGCGGGCCAGCGGGCCCACGTCGACGAACCACTGCATCGACAGCCGGGGCTCGATCGGCTCCTTGGAGCGCGAGCTGTGCCCGACGGTGTGCAGGTACGGGCGCTTCTCGGCGACGATCCGGTCCTGCTCGCGGAGCCGCTCGCGGACCGCGACCCGGGCCTCGAACCGGTCCATGCCGTCGAACTCGGTGCCCGTGCCGGTGATCCGGCCGGACTCGTCCATGATCGTCGGCATCGGCAGGCCGTGCCGCTTGCCGATCTCGAAGTCGTTCGGGTCGTGCGCCGGGGTGACCTTCACCGCGCCGCTGCCGAACTCCGGGTCCACGTGCTCGTCGGCGATGATCGGGATGGTGCGGCCGGTCAGCGGCAGCTCGATCTCGGTCCCGACCAGGTGCGTGTAGCGCTCGTCGTCGGGGTGGACGGCCACGGCGGTGTCGCCGAGCATCGTCTCGACGCGGGTGGTGGCCACGACGATGGCGTCGGCACCGCTGCCGTAGCGCATCGAGACCAGCTCGCCCTCGACCTCGCGGTGCTCGACCTCGATGTCGGAGATCACCGACTGCAGCGCGGGGGACCAGTTCACCAGCCGCTCGGCGCGGTAGATCAGGCCGTCGTCGTGGAGCTGCTTGAAGATCGTCTGGACCGCGCGGGACAGGCCGGCGTCCATGGTGAAGCGCTCCCGGCTCCAGTCCACGCTGTCGCCGAGGCGGCGCATCTGGGACAGGATCGCCCCGCCGTGCTGCTCCTTCCACTGCCACACGCGGTCGACGAAGCCCTCGCGGCCGAGGTCGGCCGGCTCCAGGCCCTCGGCGCGGAGCTGCCGCTCGACCAGCGCCTGCACCGCGATGCTCGCGTGGTCCATGCCCGGCAGCCACAGCGCCTCGTAGCCCTGCATCCGGCGGCGCCGGGTCAGCACGTCCATCAGGGTGTGCTCGTAGGCGTGCCCGATGTGCAGGCTGCCGGTCACGTTCGGCGGCGGGATCACGATCGAGAACGGCGGCTTGTCGCTGTCCGCGTCGGCGGTGAAGTACCCGGCGTCCACCCAGCGCTGGTACAGCTCGGCCTCTACGTCGGCCGGGTTCCAGCTCGACGGGAGTTCACGGGGCTGCGCGGCATGGGTCTGTGTCACGGTCCGGATTCTACGAGGGTCGCCCCGCGCCGGTGCGCGGGCGGGTCCACCTGCGACGATGCCGATATCGGACACCCGGTGGCGATCTCCGGGGAATCGAGGCGGAGGCTGGGGCGCATGGCGAAGCGCGCACCTGTTGAGGACATCGACGAGACCGAGCTGACCGTCGGACGGCCCGGCACCGCGGCGGCGGGCGTCAAGGGGGTGCTCGTGTCGCTGCGGCGCGGCGTCGAGCAGATGGGCGTCGGCCGCACGATCCGGACGCTGCCGCTGCTCAACCAGCGGGCCGGGTTCGACTGCCCCGGCTGCGCCTGGCCGGACCCGCGCGAGGCCGACGGCGACAAGCGCAAGCTGGCGGAGTTCTGCGAGAACGGCGCGAAGGCGGTCGCCGAGGAGGCCACCACCCGCCGCGTCGGGCCGGAGTTCTTCGCCCGCCACCCGGTCGCCGAGCTGGCGGACAAGACCGACTACTGGCTCGGCCAGCAGGGGCGCCTGACTCACCCGGTGGTGTTGCGCGAGGGGGACACGCACTACCGGCCGATCGAGTGGGACGACGCCTTCGACCTCATCGCCGAGCGGCTGCGGGCCCTGGACTCCCCGGACGCGGCGGCGTTCTACACCTCCGGCCGCACCAGCAACGAGGCCGCGTTCCTCTACCAGCTCCTGGTCCGCTCGTTCGGCACCAACAACCTGCCGGACTGCTCGAACATGTGCCACGAGTCCTCCGGGGCGGCGCTGACCGAGACCATCGGCATCGGCAAGGGGTCGGTGTCGCTGGCCGACCTGGAGCACGCCGACCTGGTGCTGGTGGTCGGCCAGAACCCGGGCACCAACCACCCCCGGATGCTCGCCTCGCTGGAGAAGGTCAAGCAGCGCGGCGGCCGGATCGTCGCGGTGAACCCGCTGCCGGAGACCGGGCTGATGCGGTTCAAGAACCCGCAGAACGCCCGCGGCGTGGTCGGCGAGGGCACCGCGCTGGCCGACGAGTTCGCCCAGATCCGCCTCGGCGGCGACCTCATGCTGTTCAAGGCGCTGAACTCGCTGGTGCTCAAGGCGGGCGCGGTCGACCAGGAGTTCGTCGACGCCCACACCCACGGCTACGCCGAGTTCGCGGCGCAGGCCGGGGACCTGGACTGGGAGGCCGTGACCACGGCCACCGGCCTGGACCGGGAGCAGATCGAGCGGATCGCCGAGATGGTGATCTCCTCGGAGCGCACCGTCGCCTGCTGGGCGATGGGCCTCACCCAGCACAAGCACGGGGTGGCGACCATCCGCGAGGTGGTGGACCTGCTGCTGCTGCGCGGCATGATCGGCAAGCCCGGCGCCGGGGTCTGCCCGGTCCGTGGCCACTCCAACGTGCAGGGCGACCGCACGATGGGCATCTGGGAGAAGATGCCGGAGGAGTTCCTCGACGCGCTGGACGCGGAGTTCGGCATCCGCTCGCCCCGGCACCACGGGCTCGACACCGTCGACGCGCTGCGCGCCATGCGGGACGGCCGGGTGCGGGCGTTCCTCGGCATGGGCGGCAACTTCGTCTCGGCCACCCCGGACACCGCGGGCACCATCGAGGCGCTGCGCGGCTGCGACCTCACCGTTCAGGTCTCGACCAAGCTGAACCGCTCGCACGTCGTGCCCGGGCGCACCGCGCTGATCCTGCCCACCCTCGGGCGCACCGAGCGCGACGTGCAGGCCGCGGGAGCGCAGTTCGTCACCGTCGAGGACTCCATGTCGGTGGTGCACGCCTCGCGCGGCAGGCTCGCCCCCGCCTCCGACGCGCTGCTGTCCGAGGTCGCCATCGTCAGCCGGCTCGGGCAGGCGCTGTTCGGCGACGACCACCCGGTGCGGTGGGCCGAGTTCGAGCGGGACTACGACGCGATCCGCGACCGCATCGCCCGCGTGGTGCCGGGGTGCGAGGACTACAACGCCCGGGTCCGCGAGCCGGACGGCTTCGTGCTGCCGCACCCGCCCCGGGACAGCCGCAGCTTCCCCACCGCCACCGGCAAGGCGAACTTCACGGTGAACACCGCCGAGCCGATCGTGATCCCGGAGGGGCGGCTGCTGCTCCAGACGCTGCGCAGCCACGACCAGTACAACACCACGATCTACGGCCTCTCGGACCGCTACCGCGGCATCGAGGACGCCCGCCGGGTGGTGCTGGTCCACCCCGACGACCTCACCGGACTGGGCTTCGCCGACGGCGACGTGGTCGACGTGGTCTCGGAGTGGACCACCGCCGAGGGCACGGCGGAGGAGCGCCGCGCCGAGCGCTTCCGGCTGGTCGGCTACCCCACCGCCCGGGGCTGCGCGGCGGCCTACTACCCGGAGGCCAACCCGCTGGTGCCGCTGGGCTCGGTCGCCGACGGCTCCAACACCCCGGTCTCCAAGGCGATCATCATCCGCTTCGAACGCCGCTGACGGCCGCGCGGCGCCCGGCTCACCCACCGGGCGCCGCGCGGGGTCGGTCAGCCGGTGAAGAGCTGGGCGACCTTGAGGATGAGTTCGTACAGGCCGTAGGCGAAGGGCAGGCCCACCCAGGCCCAGGACAGGGCGAGCAGTCCGCGACGGGGCATCAGCGATCCCCTTCCGGTTCGTGGTGCTTGGGATCGACCGGGCGCACCAGTTCGTTGGCCGCGAAGCCGACGCAGAGCAGGCCGATCATGATGTACAGCGACGTCGAGTACAGCGCGGCGCCGGTGGCCCCGGCGGCCTCCTGGGAGTCGGCGACCGCGTTGATGATCAGCGGCCCGAGCACTCCGGCGGCCGACCAGGCGGTGAGCAGCCGACCGTGGATCGCGCCGACCTGGTAGGTGCCGAACAGGTCCTTGAGGTAGGCGGGCATGGTCGAGAAACCACCGCCGTAGAACGACAGGATCAGCATCGCGCAGAGCACGAACACCGGGATGCCGCTCGCGCCGAACAGCACGATCCCGAGGTAGAGCACGATGCCGCCGCCGAGGTAGAGGCGGTAGATGTTCTTGCGCCCCACGATGTCCGATGTGGACGACCAGATGAACCGGCCCGCCATGTTCGTCAGCGACAGCAGCGCGACGAACCCGGCCGCCGACGCGGTGGCCACCGGGGTCGAGGTCCCGGCGAAGAAGTCGACGATCATCGGGGCGGCCTTCTCCAGGATGCCGATGCCCGCGGTGACGTTGCAGCACAGCACGATCCACAGCAGCCAGAACTGCGGCGTGCGCAAGGCCGACTTCGCCGAGACGTCGGCCGTGGTGACCATCCGGCCCGACGTCGCCGCCGGTCGCCCCGGCGGGGTCCAGTCGTCGGCGGGCACCCGGATCAGCAGCACGCCCAGGGTCATGAACACCGCGTACACCACGCCGTGCACCAGGAACGTCTGGGCGATCCCGGTGGTGTCGGTGCCGAACGCCGAGAGCATCCGCGCCGACCACGGCGAGGCGATCAGCGCACCGCCGCCGAAGCCCATGATCGCGATGCCGGTCGCCATGCCGGGGCGGTCCGGGAACCACTTCATGAGCGTCGAGACCGGCGAGATGTAGCCGATGCCGAGGCCGATGCCGCCGACCACGCCGTAGCCGAGCACCACGAGCCAGTACTGGCCGGTGGCCACCCCGAGCGCCGAGATCAGGAACCCGGCGGAGAAGCAGACCGCGGACACCGCCATCGCCCAGCGCGGCCCGTTGCGCTCCACCCACGTTCCGCCGACCGCGGCGGAGAGACCGAGCATCACGATGCCGAGCTGGAACGGCAGCGCGCTGAGCGTGCCGCTGAGCCCCAGCGAACCTTCCAGCGGTGGTTTGAACACGCTCCAGGCGTAGACCTGGCCGATCGCCAGGTGCACCGCGAGCGCGGCCGGTGGCACCAGCCACCGGTTCCAGCCGTCGGGTGCGACGATGCGATTGCGAGCGAGAACGGCCGCGACCATTGAGACCTCCCGCCCCGGGGCTGTGCTGATCGGCGCCGTCCCCGAGGGCTGTGCGTTCCGAGAACCCCGTCTCGCGGGGCTGTGCCGATCAAGGCGCGCCGAGCATACTGTGTACATCGACGGAGAACGAGAGCCTCGTGGGAGGTGCTGACATGGGTCGCGTCACCGCACGGCGCCCGGTCCTGCGGATCACCGCGGAGGGCACCCGCAAGCGCCCCGATGCGCTCGCGGCCGAAGAACCGCTGGAGATCCGGGTCAACGGCACGCCGCTGACGGTCACCATGCGCACCCCCGGGCACGACGTCGAACTGGCGCACGGCTTCCTGCTGACCGAGGGCGTCATCCAGGACAAGCACGAGCTGGCCAGCGCCCGCTACTGCGACAGCCCCGGTCCGGACGGGCGCAACACCTACAACGTCCTCGACATCACCCTGGCACCGGGCGTGGCCCCGCCCGACACCTCGGTGGAGCGCAACTTCTACACCACCTCGTCGTGCGGCGTGTGCGGCAAGGCCGCGCTGGACGCGGTGAAGCTGAGCACCCGGCACTCCCCCGCCGAAGACCCGCTGCGGTTGCCGGTGGACACCCTGATCGCGCTGCCCGACCGGCTGCGGGAGGCCCAGCGGGTGTTCGACAGCACCGGCGGCCTGCACGCGGCCGGCCTGTTCGACGCCGACGGCCGCCCGCTGGTGGTCCGGGAGGACGTCGGCAGGCACAACGCGGTCGACAAGGCGCTCGGCTGGGCGCTGCTGGACGGCCGCATCCCGCTCGGCGGCTGCGTGCTGATGGTCTCCGGACGCGCCTCCTTCGAACTGGTGCAGAAGGCCGCGATGGCCGGTGCGCCGATGCTCTCGGCGGTGTCGGCACCGTCCTCGCTGGCGGTCGACCTCGCCGCGGAGCAGGGCATGACCCTGGTCGGCTTCCTGCGCGGCACGACCATGAACGTCTACACCGGACAACACCGGATCGTGACGAACGGCATGACGTGAACTCGCCGCGACCGCCCGGTCCTTGGCACGATGAAAGCATGCGGCACGGTGACCACCGCGCCCGCCGCCTCATCACGCGGCGCAGCGCGCTCAGCGCCGGGCTGGCCGGACTGGCCACGCTCGGGCTGGCCGGTGACGCCCTCACCGACCCACCGCGCCGCGCGGTCCCGCTGGCCGACCAGGTGAACGTGGCCGTCGAGCAGGTCTACTCGCGGGCCCGCAACCGGCCCGTCGAGATGGTGACGATGTTCCCGAAGAACGTCGACCCCCGCGGCCTGCCGGTGTGCCTGATGCTGCACGGCCGGTTCGGCGACGCCCGCGACTCCGCGGGCGGGCTGCCCGCCTGGCTCACCGCGTCGGTGGCCGCCCGGCGCATCCCGCCGTACGCGTTCCTCGCCGTCGACGGCGGGGCCAACAGCTACTGGCACCGCGCTCCCGGGGACGACCCGATGTGGATGCTGCTCGACGAGGTGCCGCACTGGCTCGCCCAGCGCGGCCTCGGCGACCGGTGGGGTCAGCCGTTCGCGGTGTCCGGCATCTCGATGGGCGGCTTCGGCGCGCTGCTCTACACCCGGCGGCGCCGCGAGCAGGGGCACCCGGTGGACGCCGCCGGGGTGGTCTCCCCGGCGCTGCTGACGAGCTGGGGGGAGATGCGCAAGCGCCGCGCGTTCGTCGACGAGGCGGCGTGGGCGGAACTGGACCCGCTGCGGCACGTCGACGCGCTCGGGGACGTGCCGCTGGGCGTGTGGTGCGGCACCGACGACCGCTTCATCCGGGGCACTCGGCGGTTCATCGCCCGCGCCGACCCGGAGGTCGCCTCCACCACGCCCGGCGGGCACAACAGCCGGTACTACCGCAAGGCGCTGCCCCAGCTCGTCGACTTCATCGGTGCCCACCTCGGCACCGGCACCGGCACCAGCCGCCGCTGAACCGACCGCGGAGCCGTTCAGACCAGGCGCAGCCGCCGCGGTGACCGGTCCTCGGTGCGGGGTTCGCCGTCGGAGCGGTCGGCCACCGGCAGCGCGCCGTAGAGCGCCCACCGCAGCACCGACGGCCACGGACCGTACCCGGCGTCGAGGTCCAGCCGCCCGCCGTCGAGGATCACGTCCAGGACGACCTGGAGATCGGCGGCGAGGTCCTGGGTGTCCGGCAGCCGCGGGTCCCCGGTGCCCGCCACGATGCGGGTCGAGGCGGCGACGCGGCGCAACGCCCGGGCGTCGGGCGGGTGGGCCACCGCTGGTGGCGCGACCAGCAGCACCCGGTCGGCGCGGCGTTCGTGGTCGGAGGCGGCGGACGCGTGCTCCAGCCAGCGGAGCGCACCGGCGGCGTGCGCGGCCACGGCGAGTTCGGCCTCCGGCGCGACGGCGGCGAGCCGGGCGCGCAGCCGCTCGGGGGCGGCGTCGTCATCGACCTGCTCGACCGGCACGTCGTGCTCGCGGAGCCGACCGGCGAGCCACTGCTGCCAATGCCACGGCCCGGGACGGGCCTCGCCCAGCACCAGCAGGACGTGCAACTCGGTCATGGGCCGCTCCCGGTCTCGGTTCCACCGACCGACCCATGATCAGCTATGCCCTGGGAACGCGCAGCGGAGGCACCCCCGTTCGGGGGACGCTCGGGCGTCCCGGCGACCGCCACCGGAGGGCTCCGGTGCCCGTCGACCCGCCACCGCGGGGCGAGCTCAGGCCGACTTCTCCCGGCGCTCCCGCCTGGTGGCCTGCCGGGCCACGATCGTCGGGTTGACGTTCTCCCGGACCGTCTGCTCGGTGATGACCACCTTGGCGACGTCCGCGCGGCTCGGGATGTCGTACATCACCGGCAGCAGGACCTCCTCCAGGATCGCGCGCAACCCGCGCGCCCCGGTGCCCCGCAGGATCGCCTGGTCGGCGATGGCCTCCAGCGCCGTCTTGGTGAACTCCAGCTCGACGTTGTCCATCTCGAACAGCCGCTTGTACTGCTTGATCAGCGCGTTGCGCGGCTCGGTGAGGATGCGGACCAGGGAGGCCTTGTCGAGGTTGGTCACGCTGGCCACGGTGGGCAGCCGACCGATGAACTCGGGGATCAGCCCGAACTTGATCAGGTCCTCGGGCATCACGTCGGCGAAGTGGTCGGCGGAGTCCAGGTCCTCCTTGGAGCGCAGGTCGGCGCCGAAGCCGACGCTGTGCTTGCCCACCCGGTCCTCGACGATCTTCTCCAGCCCGGCGAACGCGCCCGCGACGATGAACAGCACGTTCGTCGTGTCGATCTGGATGAACTCCTGGTGCGGGTGCTTGCGCCCGCCCTGCGGCGGGACGCTGGCGGTGGTGCCCTCCAGGATCTTCAGCAGCGCCTGCTGCACGCCTTCGCCGGAGACGTCCCGGGTGATCGACGGGTTCTCGCTCTTGCGGGCGATCTTGTCGACCTCGTCGATGTAGATGATGCCGGTCTCGGCGCGCTTGACGTCGTAGTCGGCGGCCTGGATCAGCTTGAGCAGGATGTTCTCGACGTCCTCGCCCACGTAGCCGGCCTCGGTGAGGGCCGTGGCGTCGGCGATGGCGAACGGGACGTTGAGCATCTTGGCGAGCGTCTGCGCCAGGTACGTCTTGCCGCAGCCGGTGGGGCCCAGCATCAGGATGTTGGACTTGGCCAGCTCGACGGCTTCCTCGCCGCGGCCCTCCCGGCGCTCCCCGGCCTGGATGCGCTTGTAGTGGTTGTAGACCGCGACGGACAGGTTGCGCTTCGCGGGGCTCTGCCCGATGACGTACTGGTCGAGGAACTCGTGGATCTCGGCGGGCTTGGGCAGCTCGTCGAGCTTCACCTCACCCGCTTCGGCGAGTTCTTCCTCGATGATCTCGTTGCAGAGATCGATGCACTCATCGCAGATGTACACGCCGGGGCCGGCGATGAGTTTCTTGACCTGCTTCTGGCTCTTCCCGCAGAAGGAGCACTTCAGCAGGTCGCCGCCGTCACCGATACGTGCCATGACCGCTGACCCCGTCCCCTCCGGCGCACCGTCCGGTGGTGCGCCTGACCGTAACTGTCCTCGACGGTACCTGCCGTTCCCCGCGTTCGGGGAGACTCACAGTGTCCGCCACCCACGCCCGTGGCACCGCCACCGCACTCCTCGGCGTGTCGGTCGGGCCCGGCCCCGGGCGTGGCGCGGCGGCGACGCCCGCGCACCACGCCCGGAAGGCCGTGACCTCCGACTCGGCCGAGCCGTCCCGGGAAGTGGGACGAATCCCACCATCCCAGGTGGCGGGCCCGGACCCAACCGGTTTTACCAGCACCTGCCGCCGGAGCCGCTGCGCCGGTCCGCACCGGCGGCAGCCGCTCGCGACCACCCGCACCGCGCGGGCCAGGACCTACGACTGCTGGTCCGAGAGCTTCCGGTACGGCACCACCTCGTCGAGGATGCCGTACTCCACCGCCTGCTCGGCCGTGAGGATCTTGTCCCGGTCGATGTCCTCGCGGATCTGCTCCGGGGACCTGGCGGTGTGCTTGGCCAGCGTGTTCTCCAGCAGCTCGCGCATCCGGTGCACCTCGGCCGCCTGGATCTCCAGGTCGGAGACCTGGCCGTAGATGCCCTCCACGGACGGCTGGTGGATCAGCACCCGGGAGTTCGGCAGCGCCTGGCGCTTGCCCTTGGTGCCCGCGGCGAGCAGCACAGCCGCCGCCGAGGCCGCCTGGCCCAGGCAGATGGTGCGCACGTCGGGGCGGACGTACTGGATGGTGTCGTAGATGGCCATCAGCGCGGTGAACGAGCCACCGGGCGAGTTGATGTACATCTGGATCTCGCGGTCCGGGTCGTCGGACTCGAGGAAGAGGAGCTGGGCCATGACGTCGTTGGCCGACGCGTCGTCGACCTGGACGCCGAGGAAGACGATGCGCTCCTCGAACAGCTTGTTGTAGGGGTTCGATTCCTTGACCCCGTACGCGGTGCGCTCGACGAAGGAGGGCAGCACGTACCGGGACTGCGGAGGCTGGTATGAGCTCACGACGGTGACTCCTCGTTGGTTTCCGGCCCGGTCCTGGGCGGCACCGGGGGTGCCGGCGGCCAAGGTCCGGGGACCACGTCCGGTGGCTGGGGTTAGCTGCGCGGCAGGTTGGCGGCCGTGGCGACGTGGTCGACGAAGCCGTACTCGCGGGCCTCCTCGGCCGCGAACCAGCGGTCGCGGTCGGAGTCGGCGAGGATCTTCTCCACCGACTGACCGGTCTGCTCCGCGATGAGCTGAGCCATCTCCTTCTTGTGCCGGGAGAACATCTCGGCCTGGATCGCGATGTCGGAGGCCGTGCCGCCGAGACCGGCGGACGGCTGGTGCATCATGATCCGCGCGTGCGGCAGCGTGTAGCGCTTGCCCTTGGCCCCCGCCGAGAGCAGGAACTGCCCCATCGAGGCGGCCATGCCCATCGCCACGGTGGCCACGTCCGGCTTGATGAGCTGCATGGTGTCGTAGATCGCCATGCCCGCCGTCACCGAGCCGCCCGGCGAGTTGATGTACAGCGAGATGTCGCGGTCCGGGTCCTCGGCCGCCAACAGCAGGAACTGCGAGCAGATCTGGTTGGCGATGGAGTCCTCGACCTGGGAGCCGAGGACCACGATGCGCTCCTGAAGAAGACGCTCGTAGACCGAGTCGTTGAGAGTGAGTCCGGTGTTCGACCGCATGTACGGCGACTGCGCGTCGGACACCGGACCAGTCAGATGCTGCGTCACGTCTCCCTGCCTTCTCCCACAACGGGTCTTCCCACCCGGAGCCGCCGCGCCCGCCGCTTCCACAGTGGACCAGGTCGCCGCTCCCCCGGGATGATGTCGGTGTGTCCCTCTCGGGTGATCCGCTAACAACGACCCTAACGAACGTGGGCGGCACCAGCTTCCCAGTACCGCCCACGTTCGCTTAGAGCATGTTCTCCGAGTCGCGTCACTCCGCCTTGGCGGGCTCCCCCGGCTTGGCGTCCTCGGCGACCTCGCCCTCGACCTCACCGGTCTCCTCGGCGGCGGGCGCCTCCTCCTGCGAGCCGAACAGCTCGTCGAGGTCCAGCTCGTTGCCGGCCGAGTCGGTCACGGTGGCCTGGCGGACGACCGTGAACAGCGCCTTGCTGCGCCGGACGTCGGCGAAGATGGCACCGAGCTGGTTGGCCTCCTGGGCCTGCTGCACGAACTGGTCGGGGCTCATCCCGTACCGCTGCGCCTGGTAGATGATCCGCTCGGTGAGCTCGTTGTCCGAGACGGTCACCTGCTCGGCGTCGGCGATGGTGTCCAGCAGGAGCTGGGTCTTGACCGCCTCCTCCGCCTCCTTGCGGGTCTCGGCGTCGAACTCCTCGCGGGTCTTGCCCTGCTCCTGCAACGAGGCGTTGAACTGCTCCTCGTCGTGGTCGAACGGGTGCACCGCGTCGTGCTGGCGCACCTCGACCTCGGACTCGACGACCTTCTCGGGCAGCGGGATGTCGGTGGTCTCCAGCAGCGCTTCCAGGATCTTGTCCCGGGCCTCCACGCCCTGCTGCATCCGCTTCACCCGACCGAGGCGCTCGCGCAGGTCGGCGACCAGCTCGTCGACCGTGTCGAACTCGCTGGCCATCTGGGCGAACTCGTCGTCGACCTCCGGCAGGTGCCGCTCCTTGACGGAGTTCAGGGTCACCGTCACCTCGGCGTCGCGGCCGGTGTGGTCCCCGGCGACGAGCTGGGTGGTGAAGGTCGCGGTCTCGCCCGCGGAGAGCCCGTTCAGGGCGTCGTCGATGCCGTCGATGAGCTGGCCGGAGCCGATCTCGTAGGACAGGCCGCTGGTCTGCGCCTCCTCGACCGCCTCGCCGTCGACCGTGGCGGACAGGTCGATGCTGACGAAGTCGCCCTGCTGCGCCGGGCGCTCGACACCGGCGAGGGTGCCGAACCGGGCGCGCAGCGAATCGAGCTGCTCGGTCACCTCGTCCTCGGTGACCTCGACGTCGTCCACGCTCACCGACAGCTCGCCGAAGGCGGGCACGGTGATCTCGGGCCGGACGTCGACCTCGGCGGTGAAGGCGATCTCGTCGCCGTCCTCGATCTTGGTCACCTCGATGTCCGGGCGCCCGAGGGTCTGCACCTCGCTGCCGTTGACGGCTTCGAGGTACTTGGCGGGAACCGCTTCGTTGACGACCTCGTCGAGCACGGGGGCACGACCGATGCGGCTCTCCAGGACCCGCGACGGGACCTTGCCCGGCCGGAAGCCGGGGATGCGGACCTGCTGGGCGAGGGCCTTGTACGCGCGGTCGAAGTTCGGCTTGAGCTCGTCGAACGGCACCTCGACGTTGATCCGGACGCGCGTCGGGCTCAGGTGCTCGACGGTGCTCTTCACGTGGTCTCCTAGTGCGAACGTGCTTGACTCCCGGCGCTGCCGTCAGGCGTGGCCGTGGCCACGTCCAATGATGCCGGGCTGACCTCCGAGTCTATTGCTTCGACCGGGGACGGCTGGCCCGGGGGCGCCGGAGCACCGCCCCGGAGCACCGGCGTGCTTGGGTGGAGCGGTGCACGAGGACTCCTGCGCCGCGCTGTCCGCCGACCTCGCCGAACCGCTGGCGGGCACCGCGGCCGTGACGACCGGCTGGCTCTGCCTCGAACAACCCGGACCGTGGGGGCGCAACGCCCCGGTGCAGAGCGGGCTGGACCCCGACCTCGGCCGCGAGCTCGCCGAGCGGGCCGGGGCGCACGGCTTCCGGCTCCAGCTCATCCGGCGCCCCGGCAGGCACGCCGACACCGCCGCGCCCCGGACCGCGCTGGTGGCCCGCAGCACCCCGGGCGGGGCGCTGCGCCGGTTCGAGGTGGACGACCCCGCCGCGCTGCTGGACCTGGACCTGTCCGCCACCGACCTCGGCCGGCCCGCGGACCCGGTGCTGCTGGTCTGCACGAACGGGCGGCGGGACCGGTGCTGCGCGCTGCTCGGCCGGGACCTGGTGCGCGAGTTGGGCGACCGACCGGACGTCTGGGAGACCTCGCACACCGGCGGCCACCGCTTCGCCCCCGCCTCGGTGCTGCTGCCCAGCGGCTACACGTTCGGGCGACTCGACGGCGCGGCGGCCCGCGAGGTGCTGGCCGCGGCCGGGCGCGGCGAACTGGCGCGCACCGGCTGCCGCGGCCGGTCCCCGTGGTCGCACGCCGGGCAGGCCGCGGAGCTGGCCGTGCGCGAGCTCGTCGGCGAACACCGGCTGGACGCGCTGCGCGTCGACGAATCCGGGCCCGACCCGGTGGTCGTCCACCAGGACGGGCGACGCTGGCGGGCGGTGGTGCGCGAGCAGCCGCTGGAGCCGCCGCGGCCGAACAGCTGCGGCGGCGCCCCGGTCCGCCCGAGCGCCACCTCGGTCACCTCGGTGGACCCGCTGCCCTGATTCTCCCGTGGCCGGTGCTCATCGGCCGGCCCCCGCCGCGCCGAGCTCGGTCGGCGTCACCGCCGTGACGATGCCACCGGGCGAGTCGGAACTGGTGGGCGCCGGACCGGGCACCCACAGCGACACGCCGACCAGCGCGAAGGTGAGCGCCCCGAGCACGCCGCAGATCAGGACCGCGGGCCGGTGCACGCGCGACGCGATCGTTCTTCCCTCATCCACACGGGGGCAATCGGTGCGCGACCACGGACCGTTACCGGTCCGGGTACGAGGAACCGGTCGCCCACCGAAGCGAGCGACCGGCCGCGACGTCGGGGTGGCGGGATTTGAACCCACGACCCCTCGCACCCAAAGCGAGTGCGCTACCAAACTGCGCCACACCCCGTCCGACGTGCGGCGCACCCGGAAACCCCGGGTGCGTTGCCGGAAGCCTATCGCGACCCGCTAAGGTGGAGCACGCAAGGTCGAAAAGGCGCCGGACCCGCTGCGGAGCACTCGTCGCGGGCCGCCACGCGCCGACGGTTCGGCCAGGCACGCGGGCGTAGCTCAATGGTAGAGCCCCAGTCTTCCAAACTGGCTACGCGGGTTCGATTCCCGTCGCCCGCTCCACCGGTGGCCCGGTCGCGTTCGTCGCGACCGGGCCACTCGTCATCGCGGGTGATCCGACTCACCGGCCGGGAATACCGCGCCGCCCGAGCGGTTGGATTCGGACGGTGACGCGGGCGGTATCCCCCTGGACGGGTGGTGCCGCGCGGCCCGTGCCGCCGCAGCGCCGAAACCGTCGAGGGGGACCCGGGGTGCGCCGACTCGAGTACAAGTGGCTGGTCGGGATCACGTTCGTGCTCGGACTGATCATGCAGATCCTGGACGTCACGATCCTCAACGTCGCGCTGGCCACGCTGGGGCGCGAGTTCGGCGTCGGGCCCGGCGGGCTGCAGTGGGTCCTCACCGGTTACATGCTCAGCCTCGCGGTGTTCATCCCGTCCTCCGGCTGGATCGCCGACCGGTTCGGCAGCAAGCGCACCTTCCAGGCCGCGGTCGTCATCTTCACGACGGCCTCGGTGCTGTGCGGGATCTCCACCGAGCTGTGGATGCTGATCGGCGCCCGCATCCTGCAGGGCGTCGGCGGCGGGATGCTGGTGCCGGTGGGGCAGGCGATGCTGTTCCGCGCCTTCCCCGCGCACGAGCGGGCCAAGGCCGGGGCGGTGCTGGCCATCCCGGTCACCATCGCGCCGACGCTGGGTCCGGTGCTCGGCGGCGCGCTCGTGGAGTACGCGAGCTGGCGGTGGATCTTCTTCATCAACGTGCCGGTCGGCGTGCTGGCGCTGCTGTTCACCGTGCTGTTCCTGAAGGAGGAGGTCCGGGAGCGGCCGGGGCGCTTCGACCTGCCGGGATTCCTGCTGGCGGGTTCCGGCCTGGCCGCGCTGCTGTTCGGGTTGGACCACGGCGCCCAGCAGGGCTGGTCGGACCCGGTGGTGTGGACGGCGCTGGGTTCCTCGGTGGTGCTGATCCTGGGCCTGGTGTGGCGGGAGCTGAGCACCTCGGAGCCCATCCTGGACCTGCGGCTGCTCGGCGAACGGATGTTCGGCACCGGCAACGCGCTGCTGCTGGCCCAGACCGCGGCGATGTTCGGCGTGCTGTTCCTGGTGCCGCTGTACCTGCAGAACCTGCGCGGCGCCTCGCCGCTGGAGGCCGGACTGGCGCTCATGCCGCAGGCGCTGAGCATGCTGGTGGTGACGCAGGTGGTCAGCCGGGTCTACGGCCGGATCGGCCCGAAGCGGCTGATCCTGGCCGGGTTCGGCGTGCAGCTCCTGGTCGTCGGCGGGATGCAGCTCCTCGGGCTGGACACGCCGATCTGGGCGCTGGCGGGCCTGCTGGTGGTGCAGGGCGTGGCGATGGGGCTGCTGATGACGCCGTTGCAGACCGCGACGTTCGCCCGCACCGCGCCGGAGTCGATGGGCCACGCGAGTTCGATGTTCAACGTGAGCCGCCAGGTCGCCACCGCGCTGGGCACCGCCGTGGTGGCGACCCTGCTGGTCGCCGCGACCGAGCTCGCCACCTCCACTGTGGATCCGTCGGTGCCCGCCGAGCTGGCCCGGGCGCAGCTCGCCGGCTACCACGGCGCGTTCCTGGCCGGGGCGGTGTTCACCGTGCTGGGCATCCTGCTCGCGCTGCGGGTGCGGGACGTCGACGCGGCGCCCACGCTCGACCCGGAATGGCGCGCGACCCTGGAGGGTGAACGCGCTCGGGAGCGAACCGTGAGATAGGTCAACAGTGCTTCACAACGAGGACGCGCGGTGCAGTATGTGGGGGGTGACCGCCGACATGCCGCACGCCGATCAAGTCCGCAACCACGCCCGCTGGCGCCCGGGCTGGCACGCCGGACGCACCAGCTACGCGTGGCTGCTGCCGTTCTCCGATCAACCGGGTCTGCGCACGCTCGTGAACAACTACCAGTACGCCTTGCGCGAGCTGCCCGGTTTCGACCTGGTCCCGCTGGAGTGGATGCACATCCTGGTGCAGGAGGTCGGCTTCACCGACGAGATCGACGACGCCGCGCTCGACTCGCTGGTGGCCGAGACGCGCTCCCGGCTGGCCCGGATCGCCCCGTTCACGCTGGTGTTCCAGCGGGCGCTGGTGCAGCCGGAGTCGCTGTCGCTGCCCGCCGAGCCGCAGACGACCGTGACCGAGCTGCGCTCGGCGGTGCGCGGTGGCGCGGCGGCGGTGCTGGGCGAGGGCGGTCTGCCGCCGGTGCCGGAGGACGTCGACCGGCACGTCAGCCTGGCGCACTCCACCACCGAGGGTCCGGCGATCTTCGCCGTCGCCACGCTGAGCGCGACCGAAGTGGACCCGGCCACGGCGAAGGTCGGCGCGCTGTCCCTGGTCGAGCTCAACCGCGACCACTCGTGCCCGGAGTGGCGACCGGTCACCCAGGTCCCGCTCGGCGCCTGAGCCCCACCCGCTCGGCCGATCTGCACCTGGTGCCCCTCGCTCACCACCCTCCCGGGTGAAGCGGGCGCGGCGGAAAACCGGTTGCCGCGCCCGGTACAACCGGAACATGGCGGACATCAGCACGCGGGACCTCGGCCCGGCTGACCACGACGCGTTCCACTCGGTGCTCAAGGCGTCCTTCCTCGACGCGGAGTCGGACGAGGCCCGGGAGCGCAGCCGCGCCGAGTTCGGCCACGCGCGGTCCCTGGGCGCCTTCGACGGCGACGAGCTGATCGGCGGGTGCGCCGCCCTGGACCGGACGCTGATCGTGCCCGGCGCGACCGGGGTGCCGGTGGCCGCCGTGACCAACGTCGGGGTGGCTCCCGGCCACCGCAGGCGCGGCGTGCTCCGCGCGCTGATGCGCGAGCAGCTCCGCGGGCTGCGCGGACGCGCCCCGATCGCCGCGCTGTACGCCTCCGAAGGCGGGATCTACGGCCGGTTCGGCTACGGACCCGCGACGCAGCAGGTCCGGCTGGCGGTGCCGCGCGGCGCCCGGTTCCGGCCCGACGTGGCGATCGACGAGCGCCCGGTCCGGGAGGTCGGCTTGGACCGGGGGCTGGCGGCCGTCGCCGAGCACCACCCGGCGATCGCCGCGGACCGCGTCGGCTGGTTCACCCGGCACGACGAGCCCTGGCGGCTGCGGACCGTCGAAGCGCCGGGGCGGGGCGGCCAGGGGCCGGTGCGCTGCGCCGTCCACCCCGGCGGGTACGCGTTGTACCGCGCCGAGCACGGCTGGGGCCTGCGCGGACCGAGCTACGCCCTGCACGTCACCGAGCTGGCCGCCGAGACGCCGCAGGCGTACGCCGCGCTCGTGCGCTACCTGCTCGACGTCGACCTGGTCGCCGAGGTGCGCTGGTCCCACGCCGCCGTGGACGAACCGGTGCTCGCGATGCTCGCCGATCCCCGCCAGGCGCTCCGGGAGGTGACCGACGGGATCTGGGTCCGGCTGGTCGACCTGCCCGCGGCGCTGACCTCCCGGCGCTACCCGATGGCCGGGCCGGTGGACGCCGTCCTCGACGTGACGGACGCGGTGTGCCCCTGGAACGCCGGCCGCTGGCGGCTGCGCATCGCCGACGGGGTCGCCGAGGTGACCCGCAGCGAGGCCGCACCGTCGGTCGCGCTCGACGTCGCCGACCTGGGCGCGGTCCACCTCGGCGGTACGACGCTGGGTGAGCTGGGCCGGGCCGGGCGGATCGCCGAGCACTCCCCCGGCGCGCTCCAGCAGCTCTCCCGCGCCTTCGCCGGCGACCGGCCGCCGCACTGCCCCGAGCAGTTCTGAGGAACCCGCTCCGGCACGTCGCCGGGGCGAGGCCGACCTCCGGTGCACCTGCGCTGACCTGCAATTCCCGCCCCGCGGGCGGTCCCGTCGCGGGGTAGGGTCGAGGGTGAACCCCGGCGGTCTGGAGGCTCCGGTGGAAGCGCTCATCGTCATCGTCCTGGCAGCCCTGGTGATCGTCGGCGGGCTCTGGTGGGCCCGCCGCGCGGCGGCGGCCAAGCACCGCCGCGAACTCGACGACGCCCGGGCCGAGGCCCGCCGCTGGGTCGAACGGCTCGGCGGTCAGGTCCTGACCCTGACCGGCACGAACGACGCCGCCCGCCAAGCCCTCGCCGACGCCTCCGAACGGCACCAGGCGGCGCTGTCCCAGCTCGACCAGACGACCACGACCACGCGGGCGGAGCTGACCACCGGCACCGCGCTGGAAGGGCTCTACTACATCCGCGCGGCGCGCACCGCGATGGACCTGGACCCGGGACCGGAGCTGCCGGAGCTGGCCGGCCGGCGCGGCGCGGGCCAGGTCACCGAGTACCGGGACGTCGAGGTCGACGGCGAACGCGAGGTGGCCTCGCCGACGCCGACCGAGCGGACGCCGTACTACTACCCGGGCGGGCCGGTCGCGGGACGACCGGTGCCCGAAGGCTGGTACAGCCGCGCGTGGTGGCAGCCCGCCCTGGTCGCGGGCGCGTGGGGACTGGGCACGCTCGCGGTCACCTCGGCGCTGTTCAGCGGGATGGCGGGGGTGCCCGCCGAAGCCCACGCCGACGACCTCGACGGCACCCCGGGCGATGCCGAGGGCGGCCTGGACGACCTGGACTTCGGCGGCTTCGACTTCGGCGGCTTCTGAGGCCCGTTCCCCGGCCTCAAGGCTGGCAGGTGGGGCACCAGTAGAGCTTGCGCCCGACGAGCTCCTCGAGCGCCACCTCCGCGCCGCACACCAGGCAGGGCATCCCCGCCCGCCGGTAGACGTAGACCTCACCGCCGTGCCGGTCCTGGCGCGGCGCGCGGCCGGTGACCTCGGGCAGGTGCTCGGGCCGCACGGTGTCGATCCGCCCGATCCGCACGCCGTCGGCCATCAGCTCGGCGAGGTCCGCCCAGATCGCCTCCCACGTCCCGCGGTCCAGCGCGCGACCGGGCGTGCGCGGGTCGATGCCCTGCCGGAACAGCACCTCGGCCCGGTAGACGTTGCCGACGCCGGCGAGCACGCCCTGGTCCATCAGCAGCGCGGCGATGCTGGTGCGCGACCGCGCGATGCGCGCCCACGCCCGCTCCGGCTCGGCGTCGGAGCGCAGCGGGTCGGGGCCCAGCCTGGCGTGCACCGCCTCGGCCTCCGGCCCGGTGAGCAGTTCGCACCGGGTGGGGCCGCGCAGGTCGGTGAAGTGGGTCGCGCCGACCAGCCGCATCCGCACTTGGCCGCGCGGGGTCTCCTCGGGCAGCGGGGATTCGGCGAACGTGCCGTAGAGACCGAGGTGGACGTGCACGATCCGGTCCGGCCCGTACACGTGGAACAGGTGCTTGCCGTGCGCTTCGGCGCCGCGCAGCACCGCGCCGTCGAGCAGCGAGGCGCTGTCGGCGAAGCGCCCCTGCGGGCTGCGCACCTCCACCGGGGCACCGGCGTAGCGCTCCCGGTGCAGCAAGGCGAGCCGGTGCAGGGTGTGTCCTTCGGGCATGTCACTCCGCTCCGGTCGGCAGCAGCGTCACGGCAGCAGCACCCACAGCAGGACCGCGCCGAGCACCTGGAGCAGGGTGCCGCCGAGCGCGACGAGCCCGCCGGTGCGCAGCGCCTCCCGCACCGACCGCACCCGGAAGGCCAGGACGGTCCCGGCGAGGGTCGCCAGGCACAGCACGGCGAAGCCGCCGACGAGCGACCACAGCGCGACGTCGAGCGCGCAGGACGGCCGCGAGCACAGCGCCAGCACCAGCTGCGGTGCGAACGCGCGGTGCACCAGGTGGACCACCAGCGACCCGAGCGCCGTGCCGCCGAAGGCCACCACGGGCGCGAGCAGCGCGGCGCCAGGGCGCGGCTGGTCCATCCGATCCTCCGTCGGGTGAGCGCCCTCAGTTGCCGGGCAGCGCCGGCGGCTCACCCGTCTTCTCGTAGTCCGACAGCAGGTCGATCCGGCGCTGGTGCCGACCGCCCTCGAACTCGGTGCTCAGGAAGGCCTCGACGATCGCCTCCGCCTCGGCCTGGGTGTGCATCCGGGAGCCGATCCCGGCCACCTGGGCACCGTTGTGCTTGCGGGAGAGCTCGGCGGTCTCGACGCTCCAGGCGAGCGCGGCGCGGATGCCGGGCACCTTGTTCGCCGCGATCTGCTCGCCGTTGCCGGAGCCGCCCAGGACCAGTCCGAGGCTGCCTTCGTCGGCGGCCACCCGGCGGGCGGCCTCGACGCAGAACGGGGGGTAGTCGTCGAGGGCGTCGTATTCGGCGGGACCGACGTCGGTGACGTCGTGACCGCGCTCGGTCAGCCAGGTGACGAGGTGGTTCTTGAGTTCGAAGCCCGCGTGATCGGAGCCAATGTAGACGCGCACGCGGGCAGTGTGCCAAACCCCGCTCGGACACCGCGCACCCCGGTCGGTGCCATCATCACCGGATGAGCTGGCAGGAGATCGCCGCCGGGGTTCTGGTGCGCAGGCACGACGAGCTGGACCTGACCACCGGGCTCGTGCTCGGCACCGGGTCGGCGGTGGTGGTCGACACCGGCGGCGACGAGGTGCGGGGCGCCGGGTGGGCCGAGGAGGTGCGCGGGATCACCGCGCTGCCCGTGCAGGTCGTGCTCACCCACGCGCACTTCGACCACTGCTTCGGCACCGCGGCGTTCCGGCCCGCGCCGGTGTGGGCGCACGCCGGTTTCCCGGCGCACCTGGCCCGCACCGCCGAGCCGCAGCGCGCCCACTGGTCGCGGCACTACCGGGAGCGGGGCGAGACCGCGCTGGCGGCGGCGCTGGAGGCCGCGCGACCGGTCGAGCCCGACCGGCTGGTCCGCGACGGGGCGGAGCTCGACCTCGGCGACCGCCGGGTGCGGCTGCACCACCTCGGTCCCGGGCACACCGACCACGACCTCGTGGTCGAGGTCCCCGACGCGGCGGTGGTCTTCGCCGGGGACCTCGTCGAGCAGGGTGGGCCACCGGACTTCGAGGACGCCGATCCGCTGCGCTGGCCGACCGCCGTGGACCGGCTGCTCGCACTCGCCCCGGAGGTCGTGGTGCCCGGTCACGGCACCCCGGTCGACGCCGCTTTCGCCCGCGCCCAGCGCGAGGACCTGGCCGCGCTCGCCGCGCTGTGCTCGGCGGTGGCGGCGGGGTCGCTGCCGCGCGCGGCGGCCGTGGCCCGCTCCCCGTTCCCCGCGTCGACGACGACGGCCGCGCTGGACCGCGTCCGGTAACCCGGGCCTTGGGCCGTTCGGCGCAAGTTGCGCGGCCGTCCGGCCGCATTGGGCGGTGAAGGGGCACCGCTCGCGACGGCGGGGCGTCATCCTCGATCGAGGTCTGCTCGAGGGGGAGGACCACCGTGGCGAACCGGATGAACGTCGTCGTGGCGAACCTGCGCGCGCACGCGTCCGCAGTGGACGGTGTGGTCGACCAGCTCGGCACCGCGGTCGACGCCTCGCAGCAGGTGTCGCTGGACAACGACGCCTACGGGATCCTGTGCCGCCCGTTCGCGTGGATGATCGACCCGGTGGAGCAGCAGGGCATCGAGGCCCTGAAGAAGGCCGTCGAGGCGATGCGGGAGACCGCCGACAACATCCGGGCCACCGCTGAGGACTACGAGTCCGTCGACGAGGACAACAGCGACAGCCTCGGGAGCTTGGCGTGACCAACCCCTACGTCGTCACCGAGGACACCCTCCCGAAGGACCCGAACGCCGCGCCGGAATCCATCACCGGCATCGGCATCCTCGAATCGTTCCACGACGTCCAGAGCCTCAACGACGAGTCGAGCTGGGTCGAATCCGGCCTGGCCTACGGCGGCATGGCGATGGAAGCCGTCAGCATGGTCGTCGATCCCATCGGCACCCTGCTCTCCTACGGCCTGTCCTGGCTGATCGAGCACGTCGAACCGCTCAAGGAGGCGCTGGACTGGTTCGCCGGCGACCCCGACGGCGTGAAGGCCTACGGCGCCACCTGGGCCAACGTCTCGCAAGCGGTGGGCCAGGCCGCGCAGCAGTACTCCCAGGCCGTCGAAGCGCACACCGCGGAGTGGACCGGCGCGGCCGGTGACGCCTACCGCCGCTACGCCGCCGAGAAGGGCGAAGCCCTGGTCGGCGCCTCCGAGCTGGCCAACACCATCAGCACCGTGGTCACGGTGATGGGCGAGGTCGTCTCGTTCGTCCGCGAGTTCGTCCGCGACCTCGTCGCCGACTGCATCTCGCGGCTGATCACCTACGCGCTCGAAGCGCTCGCGCCGCCGCTGGTGTCGCTGTCGTGGGTCGTGCCGCAGGCCGTGGCGTTCATCAGCAAGACCGTCACCAAGATCGCCGACGTCGTCCAGAAGCTGACCAAGACGATCAGCAACGTCTCGCCCAAGCTGGGCCGGATGGTCGAGGCGTTCTCCAAGGTCATGGAACTCCTCGGCAAGCTGGGCAAGAAGGCCGGGGAGGCGGCGGGCTCGGCGATCTCGACGGTCGGTCGGGTGGCGGACAAGATCGACATCCCGGGCCGGATGGCCGACCGGCTCGCCGAAAGCGCCTGGGGCAAGGTCGACGACGCCTTCGGCACCAACATCACCGGCCGGAACAGCCCCGACGCCCCGAACGCCGACGGCTCCGGCGGCGACGGCACCAGCCCCAGCACCGGAGGCGACGACCCCGGCACCACCCCCAGCACCGGAGGCAACGGGCCAGGCCCGACCGGCACGGGCGGTGACGGCAACACCCCGAGCACCGACGGCACCAGCCCGGGACCGACCGGCACCAGCACGAGCCCCACCAGCCCGAGCGCCGGAGGCAACGGACCAGGGCCGACCGGCACCGGTGGCGACGGCACGAGCCCGAGCACCAACCGCCCGGGACCGACCGGCACGGGTGAGACTCCCAGCACCACCAGCAGCCCGGGCACCGACGGCAGCACCCCCGGTCCGAACGGGACGGACGGAAACGCCCCCGGCACCGGCGGAAACGGTTCCGCCCCGAACGGCACCGGCGGCGACGCCCCCAGCACCTCCAGCACCACGGGAGACGCGCCCGGCACCGGTCCGAGCCCGCTCGGCAGCAATTCTCCCGACGGCGTAGGCGGAACGAGCCCGACCACCTCACCCGGCACCAGCCCGGGTGTCTCCGGCGGAACCGGCCCCGGCGGCACATCACCGTCACCCGGACCGACGTCCACAACGGACGCACCGACGGGCAACGGCCCCGCGCCGTCCCCGGCCAGCAGCCCGGAACCGCGCACGACGTCCTTCACCGGCGACCTATCCGGCGGCGGAGGGTCGACTCCGTCCACACCGGCCGGTGGCACAACGCCGAGCACACCATCCACACCGGACGGCGGGTCGGCACCGAGCGGCCACGTCCCGTCGCCGAGCGGAACGAGCGGCACCACGCCGACCACACCTTCCACGACGAGTTCCTCCAGCGTCGACGCCCCGGCGGGCCCGACCCCCCAGACCCCGGCCCCCGGCGCACCGCGCCCCGACCAGCCGACGGGCACCACCCCCTCAGGCGGCGCGATGGGCGGAGCCACCCCGGGGGGCGCCGGCGGCCCCAGCGGCGGATCCCCCAGCGGCCCGACCGGCCGCCCCGGTTCCGGCGGCGGCTGGACCGGCACGCCGGGCAGCCCGGGAGCGGCCCGACCGCCGTCCACGCCGGACACCCCCGCACCACGCCCGCGAGGCGGCGACGCCCCACCGCGCACCACACCGCAGCGACCCGACGCGCCCGCTCCCCGCCCGGCCCCGCAGCGCCCCCAGGGCCTCGGCGGCGAACCACCACGTCCCCGCCCCGACACCGCGCGGCCGGACGGCGGCAGGCCGCAGCCCCCGGGCCAGCAACCACCGAGGCCGTCCACCCCCGGGCCGACCAGGCCGGACGGGTTCAGACCGGACCCGGCCAAGCCCGACATGGCGAAGCCGGACGCGGGCAAGCCGGACCCGACAAAACCGGAGTCGACCACCCCCAGCAACGACCCGGCGAAACCGGGCACCACGAAGCCCGACGCCGACAGGCCGGGAGACCGCCCGCCGAACGCCGACAAGCCGCGCGACCCGGACGGCGGCGACCGACCGGCGGACGCGCAGCCGAGGCAGGACCCCGACCGCCCGGCGGACGCGGACAACCCGAGGCCGGGCACGCCGGAGTACGAGCGCAAGATCGACGAGGGCGTCGACCACCTGCGCGACAACCGCACCGACGCGGGCGCCTCGGGCCACACCGACCCGAACATGCAGGACCTCGCCCGCCGGGTCCCCGACGACGGCGAGCACTTCACCCTCGACGCCCACATGGGCCCGGACGGCCGGATCCAGATCGGCGACCGCAGCTACTCGGTGGACGAGTTCGCCGACCTCATGCGCCGCAACCCGGACTGGGACGGCAAACCGATCCGCCTGGTGAGCTGCGACTCCGGCGACTTCGCCGCCGACCTGTCCCGCAAACTGGAAGTCGACGTCACCGCCCCGCGCGGCAAGGCCTGGACCGACGGCCAAGGCCAGGTCTTCGCCAGCAGCACCGACCCCGACGGCGGCCCGGGCTGGCCCCCGGACGGCGGCTGGGACACCCACAGCCCCGACGGCACCAGCTCCCCCGCCAGCACCGACGGCTTCCACCCCACCCGAGACGGCGAAGACCCCGGATCACGACCGGACGACGCCGAGGCGCGGGGGCAGCAGCGTCGCGTCCGAGGCGTAGTCCCTGAGAACAAATACGAACAAGATGCACTTTTTCCTGAGAACCAGGTTCCGGGCCGACGCCTCGGCGCACCATACGACGACCCCCCAGAGCACGTCGAGATCGCCGTGCTCGAACCACCAACGCCGACCGACACGATCCCTGGGATCGACCCGGACGAGTTCTCTCCGGAATACCGGGGCCCGCTGTCGCACCCGGATGCGCCTGAACCATTCGCACGCTGGGACAACCCTGATCCGGCAGCATTTCGGAACGCGCCCGATAACGATCCTGCACTGCGCGAACTGGACGAAAAGGAACCTTTCAGCTCGAGGGAAGCGGAGCTAAAGCCGTTCACTCGATACGCAGTGGAGGGACGCGGTGTCTTCTACACAGATGAACGCGGTCGCATCAAATGGGTAGACATTGATCGATCGGATACCGACCTCAATCCTGTTTTCAGAAACCCGGATTTGAACAACCCGCTGCCCAATGCCCAATACAGGGTCGACAGGAATTGGATTTTCAACACAGATCCATGGGGCCGCACGGAATCGATGTCCGGCGTGCCGCACATACGCGGCACCCCTTCGGCGCTGCCAAACAACATGTACGGCCGCGACAAGGGAGCACAGGACGCCTCCCGAGACGAGGGAAACGCAGTATATTCAACCTACAAGTGGGCCGGCGGGCACATGGCAGCACACAATTTCGGTGGCCCCGGAGAGTACATCAACATGTTTCCGCAAATGCATGCATCAAACAGCGGAAACAACCGACAAGGATGGACACCAGAGGCATCGTGGTACAAACTGGAACAATACTTAACCGAACACGCAAAAAAACCGGGCTGCAGTGTTGACCGCATCGAAGTGTTCGCTCCACGAGACAAGGACGGAATACCAAGGGAGGTCCGGTATCGCTGGGTCGAGACGTCAGCCGACGGGAAATCGCGCGTAAAGGAAGCTATATTCCCCAATGTGCCCGATGTCAACTACGGACCCCAAACCCCCTATTCCCGATAGCGAGCTGACCGAAATTCTATGCCGAGAGCTCACATCGGCGGCACCATCGGATTGGGAACAGATTTCGCTTCTCTACCGGGCAAGCACTACGATCTGCCAAGCCGAGCTCGACACGGTGGCGAGAGATGGCCGTCAGATCTTGGTCGGCCTCCCAGGAATTGCCCATGAAATCATGCGGGAACTGCGCAAGAATATGGCGCACCCAACCCGCGGAGCTTGGTTTTCCGTCGAGCTTACCTTGGCAAGAGATCACGGATCTGCCATAAATTTTAATTATGATCATGATCCTGAATGGAGTCCGCCCGTGGACCCAAAGGTTTACGAGCTCGACTTCATCGCGTTCCCTAGAACACTCGAGTGCACGCCTGCATGGCTGAGCGCCATCATTACGCCATCCGAATAGTACGGTAGCCCACTTGGCCCACGGCACCGAAGCAGTACAATACATCCTCTCAGCAACGCCTACGGTAAGCCGAAAACAGGAGTAGAACAAATATGGTGAGCCTGGAACTAGACCCCGACGAGCAAAATGCTTTGCTCAACGAACTGACGGGACTGGTCCTCGAGTCCGCGCCAACGGATTGGTCACGAATAGCATTGGAATACAAGGCGATTGGGCGACACGTGCAGGTCGGAGCCGGCGCAAAGGATTCGGCGGGTAATCTCATCCAATGGTCACCGCCCGATGAGTCATGGCAGCTACTGTGGCGACTTCGAGTGGGGATGCACCGCAAACGTCTCGGAACCTGGTTTTCAGCTCTTTATCGACTCAGCCCACCCAACACGTACGAAATCGTCTACAACAGAGAAAACGAACCACAGTGGAACAGTCAGCCTTCGTTGGCCGACTTCCTAGAAGAACAGTCGAACTTTCCTCGGACCATGGCAAACACGCCGGCCTGGTTCCCAGCGGAACTCCGCACCGAACAGCGCGAGCAATAGATGCAAGACGAGTAGTTTTTCAGCGCCAGAACGTACCCCCGGGAAAATGGAGACATGTCGCGCGACATAGGGCTGCTTGGCCACCTGCAAGCGCACCTAGGCGCGGTGGAGCAGATCCAGTCGGCCGAGTCGGTCGCCGGAAACCGGGGATTCGACCTCGTTTTTTTCAACATGCCCGATCCGGGAATCAGCACGGTGGTCACCAACGGGCTGCGATTACAGAAGATCACGTCGATGATGCCGGAAGAACTCGTCTGCTCCCTGTGGGAGGGACAGCGGCACATCGCGCAGTACCTGGCAGAGTCACTCGCGACGATGCTGGTCCAAACCGGGCAGGGATTGGACTACGGCATGGTCGTCGAGAGCGAGGAGCCGCTCATCGAGGACTCCCCGATCCAGGCCGTCCTGGCTCACCCCTCCCCGTTCTTCGGGGACAAGTTCAGCCTGTACCCGGACAGCCAGGAGCCGGAGGTGCAGCTCGTCTCGCTCATCCCGATCACTTCGGCCGAAGCGGCCTTCGCTCAAGAACAGAGCAAGGAGGCCCTGTTCGCGAAGTTCGAGGAGAACCGGGTGAAGATCCTCGACGTGAACCGGCCTTCCGCAGCGTGATCCGGCACGGTGCCCGCCGGAACGGTCCGCGATCAGTTCAGCACTGACCGCGCACGCACGATCGGACGGGCACCAGCGCCGTTACCTCCCACACCGCCCGGACCGGACATACCGGCTACTCCGTTCGGAGCAACGTCGGGGCTGGACGGAGTCTTTCCCGGCCCCCGCGGCACCGGTGGGGATCGGCGAACGTCATTCTCATCGGGGTTGGTTGATCGTCGTCGCGATGCGCCGGGAGGGTGTCGGAGTTGCCGGAAGAGGACGGGGCCGCGGCGCGGCGCGCTGAGCTGCAGAATCGGAACGCCGCGCTGCGCAGCCAGATCGACGGGATGCTGTCCGATCTGCGGCAGCAGACCGCGGAGATCGGGCGCAAGCAGGCGGAGGCCGCGCAGCGCACCTACGAGGTGACCTCCGAGGACGGCCTGGTGACCGTCCGGGTCGACGCCACCGGGACGGTGCAGCAGATCGCGCTCTCGCCGAAGGCGTTCGCGCGCAGCACCCCGGAGCGGCTGTCGCAGACCATCACCGGCGTCGTCCGGGAGGCCTCCGGGACCGCGCAGCGCGCGTTGCAGGACGAACTCGCGCCGAGCGGGCCGCTGCCCGAGCTCTCCGACATCGTGCCCGGGGCGCCGTCGTTCCAGGACCTGCTGCCCTCGCGCGGCACGCTGCTCACCCCGCCCGATCCCGACGCCGAGCGGGCCGCGCAGCCGCGTTCCCCGGGGCGCCCGGCACCGCCGCCCGAGGAGCCGCGGCCGGCCGCCGCACCGCCACCTGCCGCACCACCACGGGCGCCAGCGCGCCCGGCCGCCTCCGACCCGGACGACGACGAGCCGCGGGACACCTTCCTGCTGCGGGAGGACCGCTGATGGCTGACGAAATGGAGATGCAGCCCGAGGAGGTCCGGTCGGGCGGCGCGAAGATCGGCGCGGCCGGTGGCGACCTCGACGGGGTGCTGAACACCCTGCGGTCCGCGCTGGAGGCCGAAGGCGAGTGCTGGGGCACCGACGAGGCCGGCGAGAAGTTCGGCAAGGAGTACACCAAGGGCCGGGACGACCTCTTCGACGCGCTGGAGAAGACCGTGAAGGCGCTCGGCGACATCGACGACAACCTCAAGGGCACCGCGGACGACACCGAAACCCGCGACCTCGACTCCGCCGTGAACATCGGCCGGTCCGGCCAGGTCGAGAACAAGGGGCGGACCACATGAGCATCGAGATGCCCGAGGAGATCAAGTGGCTGGTCCCGCTCTGCGTCGGCCAGTCCTGGCCCGAGGGCGACGAGGACGCGATGCGTCGGATGGCCGATGCCTGGCGCGCCGCCGCCGAGGGCGTCGACGGCGTCCAGGTGGAGGCCAACCGTGGCGCGGAGCAGACCAAGGGCGCGATGCGGGGCCGCACCGCCGACTCCTTCACCGACCTCTGGAAGGACATCGGCGACGGTGACGAGGCCGCCCTGCCGCAGCTCAAGAAGGCTTGCGAGCAGCTCGCCGAGGCCTGCGACAACGCCGCGCTGGAAGTCGAGCACACCAAGCTGACGATCATCGCGACGATGATCGCGCTCGCCGCGCAGATCGCCGCGATGATCGCCGCCGCGCCGTTCACCTTCGGCGCCTCGACCGCCGGGATCGCCGCCGCCCAAGGCGTCACGCGCGTGGTCGTGATGCAGATCTTCCGCCAGCTCATCATCAACATCGCGATCGAGATGACCCTCTCGCTGGGCATCGAGCTCGCCGTGCAGAGCATCCAGATCGCCTCCGGCGAGCGCGACGGCTACGACCTCAAGAAGTTCGGCGAGGCCGCGATCAGCGGTGCCATCGGCGGCGTCGTGGGCGGCCTGTTCGATGGCGTCGGAGGCGCGATCGGCCGCGGCATCGGGGGCGCGGCGGGCGACAGCGTCGGCGGCTCGATCGTCAAGGAAGGCATCACCGGCGCGGCCGAAGGCACGGTCAGCAGCGTCGCCGAGCAGTTGATCATGGAAGGCGAGATCGACCCCGGCAACGTCGGCATGGCCGCCGCTTCGGGCGGGTTCACCGGCGGCGTGATGGGCGGTGTCGGGGCCGGCGTCGACAACATCAACGTCCCCGACGTCCCCGACGCCGACGGCGGTGGTGGTGACCGTTCGGCGCCCGGACCCGGGGACGAGCCCCCGCCCGGCACCGACACCGGCGGGTCCGACTCGCCCACCGGCGACCGGAGCGCGCCGTCCGACGACGGCCCGGCCGCGCCACCGGACACCTCCGCACCACCGCCCTCGGACGACGGCGCGACGACCGGCGACGGCGCCACGCCGCCTCCCGCTTCCGAGACTCCGGCACCCGACAGCTCGACGCCCGAGACCCCGGCGCCCGAGACCCCGGCGCCCGAGACCCCGGCGCCCGAGACTCCGACGCCCGAAAGCCCGGCGCCCGACAGCTCGACGTCCAGGGGAGGCGACGGAGCCACCACGCCCCCGGCCGGGGACACGCCCACCGCATTCGCGGGCGAGGGCGCCTCGGGCGGCGACGGCGCGACCACGCCGCCCCCGGCGGCCGACACCTCCTCGACCTCACCGGCACCGGAGGTCCCGACCGCCGGTCCGCCCCCGGCGGTCGGCGGCACCCCCACGCCGCCCTCGGGAGGAGCCGGGCCCGGCACGCCCGCGCCGGACACCTCCGGCAGCACGCCGCCGCCCGGCGACAGCACGACGAACACCCCGCCGCCCTCGTCCAGCGTCCCCGACTCAGGAACGCGGGACGCCTCCGACGGTCCCAGCACGTTCGGGTCCACGCCCACGCCGGACAGCGTCACCACCCCAACTCCGGACGGCGGCTCCCAGCCGTCCCCGGACTCCACACCGGACAGCGGCACCGCACCGCCGTCCGACCGGAGCCCCGCACCGGACAACGGGTCCACACCGGACGGCAGCACCACGCCGCCGGACACGAACACCGCACCGACCCCGGAGTCCACACCGGACGGCGGTACGACCCGGGACGGCGCGGACGACCGGAGCCCGACACCTCCCAGCGAGAGCCCGGACAACGGCAGCTCGCCGCGTCCGGACGGCGAATCCCGGCCGTCCCCGGAGACCGGCCCGACCCCGGACGGTGACGCCTCCCGCGGCACCACACCGGAACCGAGCCCCGACCGCGGAACGACCCCGTCCCCCGACGGGCCCGGGAACACCCCGTCGCCGGACCGGGGACCGACCCCGGAAACCGACAACGGGCCGACACCGGGCACCCCGCCGCGCCCCGAGCCCGCCGACGCACCCGCGCCGCCTCCGCGCGACGTCGGCCCGACGCCGCCCGACGGCGGCGCCCCACCGCCGCACCCGGACTCCACACCACCGAACGACCAGCCGACGAGCAGCGGCGGAGCCCCCGGCGTCCGCTCGCCGGGCGGCCCGGAAGGTGGCGCGCGACCGGACGGCGGACCACGTCCCGACAACGGGCCGAACCCGGACGAGGGTCCGGTCCCCGGTGCGCCGATCAGCTCCTTCCCGACCGGTCCGACACCGGACCGCCAAACGGGCCCGTCCAGCACGACGTCGGCCAACGTGGACGCACCACCGGCGCCTCCGGCCGCGGGTCCGCTGCCGACCGCGCCCCCGCCACGCGGCGACCAGCCCGCACCCGGCGGCGGCGTGACGCCCGGACCGACGCCGAGCGGCCCGCCCCCGGCAGGACCGACGCCCGGTGGAGCTGCTCCCGGCGGGCCGACGCCGGGCTGCCCCGGTCGGCCGAGCGGCCCGCCCCCGGCAGGACCGACGCCCGGTGGACCGACTCCCGGCGGGCCGACGCCGGGTGGGCCCGGTCGTCCAGGCGGCTCGCCCGGCCCAGCCGACCGCCCCGGCGGCGGCGACACCCCGCGCCAGCCGGACCGCTCCCCCGCCGGTCCGCCGCCGCGCGGCGGCACCGACACCCCGCGCGGACCGGAACCGCGTCCGGCCGCGCCGCCGCCACGCGGTCCCGACGCCGCCGCGGTGGTGCCCCCATCGCCGCGTCCGGACGGCCGCCCGGACTCCCCGGCATCGCAGGACGGGCCGCGACCGGACCCCGCTCCGGACCGCGGTCAGCAGATCGCCGATGCCGAGGCGCAGCGCGACAGCACGCCGAGCGGCTCGTCGTACCACGACGACCCGGCGATGAAGGACCTCGCGCAGCGGGTGCCGGACGACGGCGTGCACCACACCGTCGACGTGCACTCGACGCCGGACGGCAACGTGCGGATCGGGGACCAGACGTTCACCCCCGGCGAGTTCGCCGACATGATCCGCAACGACCCGAACTGGGACGGCGACAAGCCGATCCGGCTGATCGCCTGCGACTCGGGCAGCAGCGGCCTGGCCCGCGACCTGGCCGCCGACCTCGGTGTTCCGGTCACCGCGCCGAGCGGGCGGGCCTGGACCGACAACGACGGCCGGGTGTTCTCCGGTGACCGGGACCCGAACGGCGGTCCCGGTTGGCCGCCGAACGGCAACTGGACCACGCACTACCCGGCGGGCAGCACCTCGCGGCCGACCGCCGACGGCTTCCACCCGCCGGGCAGCGGGACCCCGGACACCCGGCCGGAAGGTGCCGAGGACCGGGCACCGGGCAACGTGCCACCGCACTCCAAGCCGCCGTACGACCCACCTCCGCCGTGGACCACCACGGTTCTCAACCCGACGCAACCCTCGGTCCCGTACCCCGGGCTCACACCAGCGCCGCAGGCCCCCGCAGCGCCCCCGGCGCTGCCCGATCCGGTCACGACCTGGAACCGACCGCCGGACAGCACTTTCACGAGGCCGCCCGGGCACCCCGACGGGCAGAGTCCGATCAGCCTTCCCGACTCGAACAACAAGAACAAGCATCTGAAGAAGATCGGTCCGAACACTCCGTTCAGCTCGCTGACCGACAACCCGAAGAAGAAGGTCGAGCTCGCGCCGAACACCCGCTACGACTTCCCGGAGCGGGGAGCCAGCTTCTTCACCAACGGCAACGGGAAGATCGAGTGGGTGGAGGTCGACTCCAGCGCGAGCGGCTCCAAGGAGGTGCGGGGCAACGTCGAGCTGCGCAGGGACGGCGTGCGGCCGGACGCGCAGTACAAGATCGACGGCAACTGGGTCTTCAACACCGACTCCCACGGCCAGACCACCAAGATGTCCGGGACCCCGCACTACAAGGACAGCCCCACCGCGTTGCCCGCCGACCGCTATTACCGGGACCAGACCTCGCAGGACCACGCCGGCGAGGAAGGCCGGGTCGTGCACCCGGACTGGCGCTGGGCAGGCGGTCACCTCGCTGCGCACGAGGCGGGCGGACCCGGCGAGTACATCAACATGTACCCGCAGCGGGCGACGTCCAACAGCGGGCACTACCGCGAGGGCATGACCAACGAGGCGTCCTGGCGCCACGTCGAGGACCACCTTTCCAGCGCGCACGACCGGGGCAGCACCATCAACCGCATCGAGGTGCTGGCACCGCGCACCAACCCCGACGGCATTCCCGTCACCGCGGCCTACCGGTGGATCGAGACGGACAAGAACGGCATCGTCACCGTGAACCACGCGGATTTCCCGAACGTCGCGAACTACAACTACGGGGAGTGGCACGATTACGATGACAAACCCGCCCAGGGAACCGGCAAGCGCCCCGCGGACGGGGACGGATCGGGGCAGTCCAGCGGCAAGAAGTCCAAGAAGTCCTGAGGAGCTCGTCGAGGAGGTCCTCGGGTTGCTCCGGGCGGGGCTGCCCGAGGACTGGGCGCGGCTGCGGCTGGACTTCCGGGACGCCGGGATCAGCCAGGCGGTGCTGAGCGGGACGCGGCAGAACGGGCAACCGCTGCTCGACCCGCTTCCCGCGGGCGTCAGCGCGCTGCTGCGCGAGGCGCGCGCGGCGATGTACGAGCCGGGGCGCGGCACCTGGTTCTCGGCGCACGTCGAGCTGCGCCGGGACGCCGAGCCCGAGGTGCGGTTCAACTTCACCGACGATCCGCAGTGGTCGCCGACGATCGCACCGACCGCGTTCGTGCTCGACCACGAGCGGTTCCCGCGCGACGACGAGCACGTCCCGGACTGGTTGGCCGCCCGGTTCGCCGAGGCCGCCGAGTTCGAGGCGGAGTGGGAGGGGTGACCCGGTGATCGCACCACTAGACTGCCGCCCGTCCATCCCCGGAAACCACAGGAGCAACGCATGAGCCAGACCGACGGGATGGGGCCCGTCGAGCAGAAGGAACTGCTCGACGAGGTGGCCAGGATCGTCCTCGACTCCGCTCCGGAGGGGTGGCAGCTCATCGCCGTGGAGTACAAGGCCATCGGCCGGCACGTGGAGATCGGCGCGGGCGCGCAGGACGCTGCGGGTGAGATGCTCGCCTGGAACCCGCCCACCGAGCTCAACGCCCTGTTCTGGCGGCTCCGGGTGGGGATGCACGAAGAGGGCCTCGGCACCTGGTTCTCGGCGTTCTTCCGGATGAGCCCGCCGGACACCTACGAGACCTACTACAACCGGGAGCTCGAAGTTCCGTGGAGCGCCACGGACGCCGACTACGCGCAGGAGCAGGAGATGTTCCCGCGCGACGAGGAGAACCTGCCGGACTGGCTGCGCGCCCGGATCAGCTGAGGTCGCGGCCGAGCCGGTCGGCGGTGCGGGTGGTCTCGGGCAGCCGGTGGTGCGGGGCCAGCCGCAGCACCAGCTCGCACGCCGAGTCGAGGTCACAGCGGTGGCCCACCGAGACGAACACCGGTTTGACGCCGCGCCGGGTGCGCAGCGCGCGGCCGAGGACCTCGCCGTCGAGCAGCAGCGGGCTGGTGGCGCCGCGCTCCTCGCCCGGCGGGTCGTAGCGGCCCAGCGCGGTCTTGCCGACGCCGATGCTGGGCAGGCCGGTGAGCACCCCGAGGTGGCAGGCCAACCCGAACCGGCGCGGGTGCGCGAGGCCCTGCCCGTCGCAGACCAGGACGTCCGGTGACGTCGTGAGCCCGTCCAGGGCGCGCAGCAGCGACGGCGCTTCGCGGAAGGCGAACAGCCCCGGCAGGTAGGGGAAATCGGCGGTGCCGCGGACCGCGCGGCTGTCCACGGTGGACAGCGTCTCGACGTCGAGCACGGTAACCGCGGCGACCAGCCGGTCCGACCCGGGGAAGTAGGCGACGTCGAGCCCGGCCGCGGTCCGCACCGGCGGCAGCGGCCGGTCGGTGCGGACCAGCGGGCGCAGCCGCTCCTGGACCGCGACCGCCTCGGCCGCGGTGGTGGGCCGCTCCACGGCTCAGTCGAACCGCGGGTCCTCGGTGCGGGTGCGCTTGAGCTCGAAGAAGTACGGGTTGCGGGCCAGCGCGACCGCGCCGTCGAACATCGTGCCCGCCTCCTCGCCGCGCGGGATGCGGGTGATCACCGGGCCGAAGAACGCGACGCCGTCGACGTGCAGGGTCGGGGTGCCGACCTCGTCGCCGACCGGGTCCATGCCCCGGTGGTGGCTGGCCCGCAGCGCCTCGTCGTGCTCGGTGCTGGTCGCGGCCTCGGCCAGCGACGCGGGCAGCCCCACCTCGGCCAGCGATTCCGCGGTGACCTGGGCGAAGTCCCGGTTGCCCTGGTCGTGGATCCGGGTGCCCATCGCGGTGTAGAGCGGGCTGAGCACCTCGTCGCCGTGCTGCTGCGCGGCGGCGATGAGCACCCGCACCGGGCCCCACGCCTGCGCCATCAGGTCCTGGTACTCGGCGGGCAGGTCGCGGCCCTCGTTGAGCACGGCGAGGCTCATCACCTGGAACCGAAGGTCGATGTCCCGGACCTGCTGCACCTCCAGGATCCACCGGGAGCTGACCCAGGCGAACGGGCACGCTGGGTCGAAGTAGAAGTCGACCTGGGCTTTGGCGGCTGCACTCATCTGGGGACTCCTCGGTCGGCTCGGTTCGAACGCTGCCATTCAACAACAACCCCGCGCCACCCCGCCGTCTTCCCGGTTTCACCGTTCGGACCGCCGCCCCGCCGGGTGATCGTGCCGACACGCCGACAGCACGCCGGAGCCGCACGCGCCGGGGCGCGTCGACATGATTTGATGCCTCCGCCGGTGCGGCACACCGGCGAGGCCATTCCCGACGAACAACGAGGTGATCCGTGGCACCGCCGAACCTCACCCGCGAACAGGCCGAGCAGCGCGCGGCGCTGCTCCAGGTCGATTCCTACGTGGTCGATCTCGACCTCTCCGGTGGCGCGGGCGGTCCCGAGGTGGAGACCTTCGGCTCCACCACCGCGGTGCGCTTCCGCAGCGCCGAGGTCGGCGCCGACACGTGGATCGACCTGATCGCCCCGCGGATCCGCAGCGCCGTGCTCAACGGCATCGAGCTCGACCTCGCCGACTACGACGAGTCGCGCGGGCTGCGGCTGCCCGACCTGGCCGAGACCAACGAGCTCGTCATCGCCGCCGACTGCGCCTACACCAACACCGGCGAAGGCCTGCACCGCTTCATCGACCCGGTCGACGGCGGCGTCTACCTCTACAGCCAGTTCGAGACGGCCGATGCGAAGCGGATGTTCGCCTGCTTCGACCAGCCGGACCTCAAGGCCACCTACCAGCTCACCGTCGACGCGCCGGCGAGCTGGAAGGTCATCTCCAACGCCGCGGCCGAGGTCACCGACCTGACCGCCGACGTCCGGCGGCACGCCTTCGAGACCACCCGGCCGATGTCGACCTACCTGGTGGCGCTGGTCGCCGGGCCGTACGCGGAGTGGCGCGACGAGTTCCCCGGCGACGACGGCCAGGACCCCATCCCGCTGGGCCTGTACTGCCGCGCCTCGCTGGCCGAGCACCTCGACGCCCAGCGGCTGTTCACCGAGACCAAGCAGGGATTCGCCTTCTACCACAAGGCGTTCGGCGTGCCGTACCCGTTCGGCAAGTACGACCAGTGCTTCGTGCCGGAGTTCAACGCGGGTGCGATGGAGAACGCCGGCTGCGTGACGTTCCTGGAGGACTACGTCTTCCGCTCGAAGGTCACCGGCTACCTCTACGAGCGCCGCTGCGAGACCGTGCTGCACGAGATGGCGCACATGTGGTTCGGCGACCTGGTCACCATGCGCTGGTGGAACGACCTGTGGCTCAACGAGTCGTTCGCCACCTGGGCCAGCGTGCTCGCGCAGGTCGGCGGCACCGAGTACCGGCACGCCTGGACCACCTTCGCCAGCGTCGAGAAGTCCTGGGCCTACCGGCAGGACCAGCTCCCCTCGACCCACCCGGTCGCCGCCGACATCCCGGACCTGCAGGCCGTGGAGGTCAACTTCGACGGCATCACCTACGCCAAGGGCGCCTCGGTGCTCAAGCAGCTCGTCGCCTACGTGGGGCTGGAAGGCTTCCTGTCCGGGCTGCGGGTCTACTTCCAGCGGCACGCCTGGGGCAACGCCACCCTCAACGACCTGCTGGTCGCGCTGGAGGAGGCCTCCGGGCGGGACCTGTCCTGGTGGAGCGCCGAATGGCTGGAGACCACCGGGCTGAACATGCTGCGGCCGAAGTTCGGCACCGACGAGGACGGGCGGTTCACCTCCTTCGCGGTGCTGCAGAGCCCGGCCCGGCCCGGCGAAGGCGAACTGCGCACCCACCGGCTCGCGATCGGGATCTACGACGACGACCCGGAGACCGGCAAGCTGGTGCGCGAGCACCGGGTGGAGCTGGACGTCACCGGCGAGCGCACCGAGGTCCCCGACCTCGTCGGGGTGCACCGCGGCAAGCTGGTGCTGGTCAACGACGACGACCTCACCTACTGCTCGCTGCGCTTCGACCCCGAGTCGCTGGCGACCCTGATCGACCGGATCGCCGACGTCGAGGAGTCGCTGCCCCGCGCGCTGTGCTGGTCGACCGCCTGGGAGATGACCCGGGAGGCCGAGCTCAAGGCCCGCGACTTCGTCAGCCTGGTGCTGGGCACCTCGCCCGAGGGCGGGATCGGCGCGGAGAGCGAGATCGGCGTGGTGCAGCGGGTGCTGATGCAGACCCAGACCGCGCTGGCGTCCTACGTGGACCCGTCCTGGCAGGCGGAGGGCTGGGCGCGCTACTCCGCCCGGCTGATCGAGCTGGCCACCGCCGCCGAACCCGGCTCGGACCACCAGCTCGCCTTCGTCAACTCGCTGACCGGATCGGTGCTCGACGAGGACCAGGTCGCGGTGCTGCGCGGCTGGTACGACGGCACCGCGCCGCTGGAGGGCCTGCTGGTCGACACCGACCTGCGCTGGCAGCTCCTGCAAGCCCTGGTGGCGCACGGCGCGGCCGACGAGTCGGAGATCGAGGCCCAGCTCGACCAGGACCAGACCGCCACCGGGCGGCGGCGCGCCGAGCGGGCGCGGGCGCTGATCCCGACCGCGGCGTCCAAGGAGCTGGCCTGGAACCGGGCGGTGCACGACGACGAGCTGCCCAACGCGGTCAGCGACGCGATCATCGCCGGGTTCCAGCACCCCGCGCAGCGCGACCTGCTCACCTCGTACGTGGCGCGGTACTTCGCCGAGATCGACGAGGTGTGGCAGCGGCGGTCCAGCGAGCGCGCCCAGCCCACGGTGATCGGGCTGTTCCCCTCCTGGGCCGTGCAGGACGACACGGTGGCCGAGGCCGACGCGTGGCTGGCCGGGGAGCACCCGGCGGCACTGCGCCGACTGGTGTCCGAGGGCAGGGCGGGGATTGTGCGGGCACTAGCAGCCCGAGAATTCGACCGTTCTTGAGCTGAGGTTGTCCCGTCTCGCCTTGCTTGGCGGTGCCAGTGGCGGAACCTCAGCGGCCTTCTCGCTGGGAAGGTGTTGTGGTTCCGCTGCGGAGCGGTGCCGGTGGCGGAACCTCAGCGGTCTTCTCGCTCCGGGCGCCCTTCTTGATGTATGCCCATACACGGCATCAGGGCGTCCTCGCGAGAAGACCGCTGAGAACCCGCGGCGGTGCCGGTTGCGAGGGTGGGGTGAAGCGGAAGCGGCTCGCGCCGCTTGCCTGACGGGGTTGCTGGTGGCGTGCGCGTCGCCGCTTGGCTGATGGTGGCCTGGTGTCGCTTCGGGGTTCGCCTGGACTGGGCGTCCTGGGCTTCTCGGTCCGGAAGGCACGACTGGGCCCGCGAGGTTGTTCGCCTCGCGGGCCTCTTGGTCGTGCGGTCAGTGGGCGGAGCGTGCTTCGGCTCGGGTGCCTGCGGCGTCGGAGAGCATCCGCAGCCCGCCGATCAGCCCGTCGATGAGCTCGTCCTCCTTGAAGGAGGCGACCATGCTCATGGCGGCGAGCTGGCAGCTCCGGTCCGGGATGCGCCGGTACGCCTCGTCGCCGGTGACGATCTCGAACTTGCGCTCCCCCGGCGACACCGCGATCAGCACGCCTTCGGCCGCGCGGGCGCCGAGGGTGGCGTGCATGTCCTCGGCCTGCGCGCGGGAATCCTCGCCCAGGCCGCCGACGTAGACGGCGAACTCCAGGCCGGTGGTCCGGGTGGACAGCGCGATCGCCTCGTCGACCCGGGCGAGCTGCCCCGGGCTGAACGGCAGCCGGGGGCGGTCCGGCTCGATCCGCCGGGCGATCGAGAGGCGCCCGGTCGGCGTCACCACGCCTCCGGTGTCGCCGCTTTCCTGAGCCGCGAGCAGGGCGGCGTCCTCACCACGTGCCACGTGCGCCTCCCCGGGCGGTGCTGGGCTGCTGTTCATCCGGTCCGAGCTCGGACTCCACGTCGGTCACCGGCCCGGCGGCGTTGACCCGCGCGGGATCGGCCACCCAGAACACCGGGGCGAAGTCCCAGCCGTCCCCGCGCCGGCGGCGGGGCCGGGCGAGCTTGGGCCACAGGACGATGAGCGTGACCACGGCGTAGACGGCCACCGGGACGACCGCCAGGGCGAGCACAGTCTGCAGGACACTCACGCCCGTACGGTATCCGATGACGTGGCGCACGTCGTCCTCTTCCGGCAGCGGGTCGCCGGTCCGCCCCGGAACCGATCGCACCGGTCGGAACTTCGCGAAGCGGACGCGAATTACCCACGGTCACGAGTATCCTGTGGTATAACTCACCCTCGATCACTCGTACGGCGGAGCCGTCGCCGTCGAATGGAGTCCATCCAGACGTTTGCAGTCGGCGGCGACTTGGCGGCTTGTTCGGGATCAATTTTGCCCATAGTTTTTCACCTGTATGGGCCTTGCATATTTGATCAACCACGCTCAAGTTGCCGTACGAATGCAGGAGGCACACCATGTCGATCTTCGAAACCGCCGTCCAGAGCAGCATTCTCACTCTTCCGGTGAATGATCAACCGCTGCGCGACCACGGAGTGCGAATGGCCGGTCCCGACTCCCGGAGCGGCGTGCGCATCAGCGGGGCACGGCGCGGCGTCCGAATCAGCGCCCACCAGCGGGGGGTCCGAATCAGCGGTCGGGAACGGGGCGTGCGGATCAGCGGATCCAGCGGGGTCCGGATCAGCGGGCAGCGCGGCGTCCGGATCAGCGGGTACCACCGCGGCGTCCGGATCAGCGGCTCCAGCGGGGTCCGGATCAGCGGGCAGCAGCACGGCGTGCGGATCAGCGGACAGCACGGCGTCCGGATCAGCGGTTACCGCGGGGTCCGGATCAGCTCGCGGCGCGGGGTGCGCATCAGCGGCCACCACCGGGGCGTGCGGATCAGCGGGGTGCGGCGTGGCGCGGGCGTGCGCTGAGCCGGGCGGGAACCGCTCGGCACCGGGAGGCGGCGCGCGACCCCGCGAGGTGCGGCCCCGGCGCAGCCCCTCAGGCGGCCGGATCGCCCAGGTACGGGAGCCAGAGCGGGTCCGTCTCGGAGAGCCCGGCGAGCAGCCGCCAGTGCCTGCCGCGCGGCGCCCGCGGCGCGACCGGGAGCTGCCAGCCCAGCTCGCTGAGGGTGCGGTCGGCCTTGCGGTGGTTGCACTTGCGGCAGCAGGCGACGCAGTTCTCCCAGGAATGCGGCCCGCCCTTGCTGCGCGGCACCACGTGGTCGATCGTCTCGGCCCGCGCTCCGCAGTAGACGCACCGGTGCGCGTCGCGCAGCATCAGCGCCGACCGGGTCAGCGGCACGCGCCCCCGGTAGGGGACGCGGACGAAGGTGCTGAGCCGGATCACCGACGGCACCGCCAGGCTCTCGCTGGCGGAGTGCAGCACCTCGCCGGCGGCGTCCCCGTGCACGACCTCGGCCTTCCCGCACACCACCAGCACGATCGCGCGGCGCAGCGGCAGCGCGGTCAGCGGTTCGAAGGTGGCGTTGAGCAGCAGCACCCGGCGCTTGCCCCCGGGCGGCTGGCCGGGCGGCCGGTCCGGCGCGCGCGTGACCTGGCACAGCGCGGTCCGGGGGACGAGCCCGTGGGCCGCGCCCCGCGGCGCCGATTGTCGGGTCGGTTGTCGGTCGGGCACGCGACCACCTCCACCGGGTATCGGCCTAAGTCGAACACAGAACCCCGCGCGAATGCACGTGTGATTCGCTGCACCACGTGAACGAGCGGCGAATTGCGAACGCATTCGCGGTGAAGAAAACATGCTCGCGCGCGCATCAGCGGATAAATGATCATTCCGGGTGAATCCCGCCGATTCCGGTGGGAACGATCTCCGCGAGACCTCGGCCTGATCACCGCGCCCACGTACAGTCGTCGACCGTGACCGACGTTCAACCAGCGAATCTGACCTACCCGCGCGCGCAGCGCGAGGACATCGTCGAAGATCTGCACGGGCACCGGGTGGCCGACCCGTACCGGTGGCTGGAAGATCCCACCGATCCGCGCACCGAGGCGTGGTCGGCGCAGCAGGACGTGCTCGCCCGCGAGAAACTGGAGTCGCTGCCCGGCCGCGACGCGATCACCGAGCGGATGCGGTCGCTGCTGTCGGCCGGCTCGGTGTCGGTCCCGCAGTGGCGGGGCGGGCGGGCGTTCTTCACCCGCCGCGAGGCCGACCAGGAGTTCGCGGTGCTCACCGTGCGCGAACCCGACGGCACCGAGCGGGTGCTGCTGGACGTCACCGCGCTCGACCCGTCGGGGCTGACCACGCTCGACACCTGGTCGCCGAGCCTGGAGGGCGACCTGCTCGCCTACCAGGTCTCGGTCGGCGGCGACGAGGAATCGCTGCTGCACGTGATGGACGTGACCACCGGCGAGCTCGTCGAGGGGCCGATCGACCGCTGCCGCTACTCGTCGATCTCCTGGCTGCCCGGCGGCGAGGAGTTCTTCTACATCCGCAGGCTCGCCCCCGAACTGGTGCCCGAGGGCGAGGAGCAGTTCCACCGGCGCGTCTGGCGGCACCGGGTGGGCGGCGACCCCGAGCAGGACGTGCTGGTGCACGGCGAGGGCCAGGACCACACCTTCTACTACGGCACCACCGTCTCGCGGGACGGCCGCTGGCTGGTCATCGAGGGCAGCCCGGGCACCGCCCGCCGCGACTCGGTGTGGATCGCCGACCTGTCCACCGGCGAGGCCGCCCCGCCGCTGCGCCAGATCGTCGACACCACCGACGGCTACCGCGTCTCGTCGTGGGTGGAGCGCGACGGCCGGCTCTACGTGATGACCACGCTGGACGCGCCGCGCTGGCGGCTGTGCGTGGCCGATCCGCGGCGGCCGGAGCCGGAGCACTGGACCGAGCTGCTCGCCGAGGAGCCCGACTCGGTGCTGGAGGCGGTGCGCTGGTTCGACGACGGCGCGGACCCGCTGCTGGCGGTGCTGCGCACCCGGCACGCGGTGTCCGAGCTGAGCCTGCACCGGCCGTCCGACGGCGCCCGCGTCGGTGACGTCCCGCTGCCGGGCACCGGCCAGATCATCGGCCTGACCACCGTCGACGAGCGCACCGAGCACGACCGGGACCGGTTGTGGATCGGCTGGACCGACTTCGCCACCCCGCCCTGCGTGCACGTCCACTCCCGCGCCACCGGGGAGACCGCCCTGGAGCGGTCCGCGCCCGGCGCGGTGGACCTGCCCCGGGTGCGCACCCAGCAGGTCACCTACACCTCGTCGGACGGCACGCCGGTGCGGATGTTCCTGATCAGCTCCACCGGCGACCCGGACCGGCCGCGCCCGGCGCTGATGACCGGGTACGGCGGGTTCTCGCTGTCCCGCGAGCCCGGCTACGCGCCGACCGCGCTGGCCTGGGTCGCCGCGGGCGGTGTGTGGGCGCTGCCCTCGCTGCGCGGCGGCGGCGAGGAAGGCGAGGACTGGCACCTCGCCGGGATGCGGGAGCGCAAGCAGAACACCTTCGACGACTTCCACGCCGCCGCGGCGCACCTCGTCGAACAGGGCTGGACCACCCCGGAGCAGCTCGCCATCACCGGCGGCTCCAACGGCGGTCTGCTGGTGGGCGCGGCCCTGACCCAGCGCCCCGACCTCTACCGGGCGGTGGTGTGCTCGGCGCCGTTGCTGGACATGGTGCGCTACGAGCGGTTCCTGCTGGGTCGGACGTGGAACGAGGAGTACGGCACGGCCGACGACCCGGAGGAGCTCGGCTGGCTGCTGTCCTACTCGCCGTACCACAACGTGACGAAGCACACGGAGTACCCGTCGGTGCTGTTCACGGTGTTCGAGTCGGACACCCGGGTGGACCCGAACCACGCCAGGAAGATGTGCGCCGAGCTCCAGCAGGCCACGGCCTCCGACCCCGCGCAGCGCCCGGTGCTGCTGCGCAGGGAGACCGAGGTCGGGCACTCGGCCCGTTCGGTGTCCCGTACTGTGGGGCTGGCGACCGACCAGCTCGCCTTCCTCGCGGAGGCGACCGGGCTCGCGGTCGACTGAGGCCCGGCCGGGCGTGCCGGGGCTCTCGACGGCGGGCCCCGGCACGCCCGGCAATGGTGCCGCGCGCAGGTGACCTCGGATCTCGTGGGCGGCGGGGCGTTCGCGATACCCGGACGGGTGCGGTCGACCTGCGCCGCTCTGTTGCCGTTTCCCCCGAACGACAGCACGGAGAAAACCCCCGAAGCCATGAACCTGCCGTTACTCACCCAACCGAGCTGCGTCGAGGAAGTCGGGACCTGGTGCCACACCGTGTGGACCTGGACCGGCAACCACTGGATGGCGATGTACTCCGACCTGCTCATCGCCAAGCCGCTGAACATCCTCGTCATCCTGCTCGTCGCGTTCATCATCCGGTACTTCGTGCACCGCACGATCACCCGGATCACCCGGGGCGGCGGCGGCAAGACGCCGAAGCTGCTCCAGCCGATGAAGGAGCGGCGCGCCGACACGCTGACCGCCGAGCTGCTCTCCGAGCGGCGCAAGCAGCGGGCCCGCACCATCGGCTCGGTGCTGAAGTCGGTGGCGACGTTCGTCATCTTCGGCCTCGCCGTGATGTACGTGCTCCAGGTGCTCAACATCCCGCTCGGGCCGGTGCTGGCCTCGGCCGGTGTGCTCGGTGTCGCGGTCTCCTTCGGCGCGCAGAACCTGGTCCGGGACTTCCTGTCCGGGATGTTCATGATGGTCGAGGACCAGTACGGCGTCGGTGACGTGGTGGACCTCGGCGAGGCCATCGGCACGGTCGAGGCGGTGGGCCTGCGGGTGACCACGCTGCGCGACCTCAACGGCACGGTCTGGTACGTCCGCAACGGCGAGATCCTGCGGGTCGGCAACTCCAGCCAGGGCTTCGCCGTCGCGGTGGTCGACTTCCCGATCTCGCACAACAGCGACGTGCAGAAGGCCATCGAGGTGGCCACCCAGGTCGCCACCGAAGCCACCTCGCGGGACCCGCTGGCCAAGGACGTCCTGGAGGCGCCGGAGATGCTCGGCGTGGACTCGATCACCGCCGACACCATCACGCTGCGGCTGACCACCAAGGTCCGGCCCGGCCAGCAGTGGGCGGTGCAGCGGCGGCTGCGGGCCGAGATCAAGCAGGCCTACGACGACGAGGACATCAAGCCGCCCTACCCGTTCGGGCGGCCGGTGCCGCCGACGAGCCCGGCGCAGTGACCGCGACCCGGGGTTGGCTCCGCCGCACCCCGGGCGGCAGACTTCCCCGGGCGTTCGCTGAGAGGATGGTGTGGTGACTTCCGTGGAGACCTTCTACGAACAGGTGGGCGGCGAGGAGACCTTCCGCCGGATCGTCGCCCGCTTCTACCAGGAAGTGGCCGCCGACGAGCTGCTGCGGCCGCTGTACCCGGAGGAGGACCTCGGCCCCGCGGAGGAGCGGCTGCGGCTGTTCCTGGTGCAGTACTGGGGAGGCCCGCACACCTACTCCGACCAGCGCGGCCACCCGAGGCTGCGGATGCGGCACGCGCCGTTCAAGATCGGCCCGGCGGAGCGGGACGCCTGGCTGCGCTGCATGCGGATCGCCGTCGACGAGGAGAACCTGGCGCCGGAGCACCGGGAGCAGCTCTGGAGCTACCTGGAGATGGCCGCGCACAGCATGGTCAACTCCTGGTTCTGAGGGCCCGCCGTGGCACCCGCGGCGGAGGGCGCCGCTCCGCGAAGAACGAGACGACCGCACGGACAGGCACCGAGGAAGGACGCCAACGTGGCAAGGCCCCGCGTCCCCGCACCGCGCCGGGCGTGGTCCACCGCCACCGCTAACACGATGAGGTGGAACACCCCCTGATGTGGCCGGCACGCACTGATCCCTGGTACGCGGACGCGGTGTTCTACCGCGTCGGCGTGCGTTCCTTCGCCGACGTCGACGCCGACGGGGTGGGCGACCTCGACGGCTTGCGCGATCGGCTCGGCTACCTCGAACTGCTCGGGGTGGACGCGCTCGTGCTGGCCGGGATCGACCCGGCGGCGGCCGGGCTCACCCGCTTCCTGTCCGAAGCGCGCCACGCCGGTTTCCGGGTGCTGGCCGCCGCCGACGTCGACCCGGCGCGGACCGATCCGCAGCAGGCGCTCGCGCCGTGGCTGGAGCACGAGATCGACGGGTTCCACCTGGCTCCCCGGGAGGACCCGCACGGGGCCTTGGCCGACGCGGTCGCGCGGATCCCCGAGCACGTGGTGATCGGCAGCGGCGAGGGTCCGTGGCAGCTCGACTTCAACATCGACCTGCCGATCGCCGGGTTCCACGCCGAAGCGGTGCAGTCGGCCGTCACCCGGGTGCTCGCACCGGGCGGTCGGCGACCGGCCTGGGCGATGGCCAGCCGGGACACCGAGCGCAGCCGCAACGCCGCCGCCCTCACCCCGGTCCGGGCGATGGCCCTGGTGCAGCTCGCGCTGCCCGGTGCGGTGTGCCTGCGCCACGGCGAGGAGCTGGGCCTGCCGGGCAACCAGCGCATCACGATGCCGTGGGAGGGCGAGCACCCGCCGTTCGGGTTCTCCGCCGCCCAGGTCGACTGGTCCACCATCCCGCCGGAGTGGGCCACCTTCACCGCCGAGACCCAGCTCGAGGACGAGGGTTCGACGCTGTCGCTGTACCGGCACGCGATGGAGGCCCGCGCCGCGCACCCCGCGTTCCGCGGCGAGGAGATCGAGTGGTTCGGCGCCCCGGAGGGCTGCTTCGCCTTCCGCCGGGTGGGCAGCACCCTGATCTGCGCGCTCAACACCTCCACCGCCCCGGTCCCGCTGCCGCCGGGCGAGGTGCTGCTGTCCAGCCGGCCGCTGGTCGACGGTCAGCTCCCGGTCGGCACGGCCGCCTGGCTGGTGTGACCGCGGGGCGGTCCGGGGCCGGGCGTGCGCCGCTCGCCCCCGGGCCCGTGGTCCGGGTGCAGTAGGCCGACCTTCCTCCGGACGGCCGTCGCGGGGCCGGTAGATTCTCCGGGTCCCGCCGCCGAGCGCCCAGGAAGCCATGACCGCCTCCCCACCCGAGCTGACCCCACCGCCGCGGGAGGACGTCCGCACCCGTCGCCTGATCGGCGTCGACATCGCCCGGTTCGTCGCGGTGCTCGGCATGTTCGTGATCCACTTCGGCGCGCCGTTCCTGAGCGGGACGGGCGAGGCGCGGGCCGCGCAGTTCGCCAGCGGCCGGGCGACGGCGCTGTTCACCGTGCTGGCCGGGGTCTCGCTGGCGCTGCTGTCCGGGCGCGGGGCACCGCTGCGGGGGACCGCCCTGCGCACCGCGCGGACCCGGATCGCGGTGCGGGCCGTGCTCCTGGTGGTGCTGGGCATCGCGCTGGCCTGGGCGACCGCGCCCGCCGGCTTCCTGCTGACCGTGATCATCCCCTTCTACGGGATGTACTTCCTGCTGGCGGTGCCGTTCGTGGGCCTGGGCGCCCGCGGGCTGGTGATCGCCGCGTCAGTGGCCGCGCTGGTCGGCCCGCAGCTCTCGTTCCTGCTGCGCTCGGGGATGGCGGCCGACACCCCGCTGGCGCTGCTGGTCGACTCGGTCAACGCCGTCGACCCGGGGCACCTGCTGGCCGCGTCGGGCGTCTTCGACCTGCTGCTGCTCGGGTTCTACCCGGCGGCCTCCTACCTCGCGCTGGTGCTGGCCGGGCTCGCGGTGGGGCGGCTGGACCTGCGCTCGGGGGCCGTGCGGCTGCGCCTCGGCGTGGTCGGGCTGCTGCTGGCGGTGGGTTCCGCCGCGCTGTCGCAGGCGCTGGTGGAGTGGTTCGGCGTCGACCCGGAGGGCATGGCGCAGGGCGCGGTGCCGGTCGACCACCCGGAGTGGCTGCTGGCGGGCGTCGCGCACAGCGGGACCACGTTCGAGCTGGCCGGTTCCGGCGGCATCGCGCTGGTGGTCCTCGCGATGTGCCTGGAGCTGGCCGACCGCACCGGCAAGGTGCTGCTGCCGCTGGCCTGGGCCGGATCGATGGCGCTGACCCTCTACGCGCTGCACGCCCTGGTGATGACCTGGCAGATCGTGGTCGGCGGCTGGGTCCTCGGCAGCGCCCCGGAGTTCCTGGTGGAGCTCGCGAGCCTGGGTCCGGCGATGCCGGAGCTGCCGGACCTGCCCGACTTCCCCCGGGACGGGCACCGGCCGGAAGGCGTCATGGCCTGGGTGCACGCCTCGATGCCGGAGCTGTTCCTGCTGTTCTCGCTGGTCTTCGCCGCGGCCTGGCACCGCCGCTTCCGGCGCGGCCCGCTGGAGGCGCTGGTCAGCGAGGCCGTCGCCCGGATCACCACCGCCCTGACCCGCGCTCCCGCCCCCGCGGCCCCCGAGGTGCGCGCCGAACGCCACCCCTGACCGGATTCCACCCGGAAGGGTGGTGAGTGAGGGGCACCTTCATCCGAGCAAGTCGGATGAAGGTGCCCCTCACCTGGAAAAAGATCAGCTGATCAGGTGAAGAGGGGGAGCAGGGCGTGCCTGCGGCGCACCACCGCGCCGAACCGGGAGTCCAGCCGGAGCCACGAGTCGGTGGCGCTGACCCGCACGATCTCCTCCTCGGCGGGGCCGCTGACCAGGAAGCCCATGCCGGAGAGCACGAACAGGCAGCGCAGCGGCACCTTCACCTCGTACCCGGAGCCGCTGACCGTGAACACTTCCTGGTCCAGCAGCGAGGCGGGCGGGGTGCCCTTCGGGCCGACGTTCTCCTTGGCCACGTCGATGCCCCGCTCGGCGACCTCGCCGACCAGCCGGGCGGGCAGGTCGTCCACCCGCCGCCAGCCGCCCGGCGGCGGCAGCTCGCTGCGCCACATCAGGTCGCGCGGCGGTCCGGGGTCTATCACCGGCCCGCCGGCGACGGTGAGCGCGGCCAGCAGGTCACTGCCCGAGACGCTGAGGTCGTCGGGCACCACCGAACCGGTCACCGACCGGGTGCACAGGGCGTCGAACGGCGTCGCCGCCCAGACGTCGAGCCGGTCGGTCCCGGCGCGGTTGCGCATCCGCACCACCGCCTGCCCGTCCAGCCGCACCGCCCGGGCGACGAACGCGCCCAGGTCCTCGCGCTCGACGGCGTCGTCCATCCGCAGTTCAGGCACGGCCGAGCTCCGGTTCCGGCACCTCGACGTACCACTCGTCGAGGAACTCGCGCTCGTCGGTGGACAGCCGCCGCGGGCGCCCGGCGCGCAGGTCGTAGGGCACCATCAGCGTCTCGGCCGTGGCGACCACCTCGTCGGCGTGCGCGGTGTAGTCGAGCACGAACGACGCGGCCTTGAGCTCGCGCACCGACATCTGCACCTGCAACGTCCCGGACCGGTAGTTCAGCGGGCTGTGGTAGTCGATCACCACCCGCGCCACCACCATCCCCTCCGCCATGCCGAGCAAACCGCGGCGCTCGGCCTCGGTGAACAGCAGCTCGGCCCGGGCCTCCTCCAGCAGCGTGATCGTCCTGGCGTGGTTGACGTGCCCGAACGCGTCCATGTCGGACCAGCGCAACGGCACCTCGGCTACGAACGCGCCCACGACGAGCTCCCCCTTCCGCTGTGCGGTGGGCGCCCGTCCGGACGCCCACGTCCTCACCTGACCATGCTGCGCAACTGCCGCGCCGCCACCGACAGCGTCGCCAGGTCGAGCAGCCCCGAATTGGTGATCTGCTCCAGCGACGACCGGGCGCGGGCCAGCCGCGACGCGTTGAGCGACTCCCACCGCGCGATCTTGTCCGCCGGGGAGTCCTCCGGGTCGCTGATCCGCAGCACGTCGATGGTGATCTCCCGAAGCGACGCGTAGAAGTCGTCCCGCAGCGCCAGCCGGGCCAGCGAGTGCCACCGGTTGCCGCGCTCCAGCCCGTTGACCGCCAGCAGCATCCGCTCGACGTCGAGGTGCTCGGACAGCGTGTAGTACAGCTCCGCGCTCTCCTGCGGGCTGCGCTCGGCGTTCACCCCGCCGTCGCGCTCGGCGAGCTCGGCGACCTCGGTGACGTCCAGCAGCGCGTAGGAGTCGAGCAGGCAGCCGACCTCCTCGGCGAGCTCGGCGGGCACGCCCTCGGCGACCCACCGCCGCACCTTCGCGTCGACGCCCTCGGCCGCCCGGCCCTGCACCAGCTCGCGCACGGAACCGGCGAGCCCGGCGACCACCGGCCGGAACCGGCTGATCTCGGCGCCGATGGCCAGCGGCTGCGGCCGGTTGGTGAGCATCCAGCGCGCCGCGCGGTCGAGCAGCCTGCGGCTCTCCAGCACCAGCTCATCGGCGACGGAGCTGGGCACCGCACCGGCGAGCGCGTCGATCCGCCGCCACAGCGAGTGCAGGTCGTAGACCGTGGTGACCACCGCGAACGCCCGCACCACGTCGGTCGTGGACGCGCTGATCTCCTCGGACAGCCGGTAGGCGTAGGAGATCCCCGCGCCGTCGACCACCTCGTTGACCAGCATCGTGGCGATGATCTCGCGGCGCAGCGGGTGCGCCGCGATCGCCGCGGCGTAGCGCTCCCGCAGCGGGGTCGGGAAGTAGTCGACGAGCCGGTCGCTGAACGCCTCGGCGTCGGGCAGCTCCCCGGCCAGCACGTCGCGCTTGAGCGCGAGCTTGACGTGCGCCATCAGGGTGGCCAGCTCGGGGCTGCTCAACCCCTCCCCGGTCTTCTCCCGCTCGCGGATCTGCTTGGGCGCGGGCAGCGCCTCCAGCTCGCGGTCGAGTCCGCTGCGCTTCTCCAGCGAGGTGATCTGGCGGGCGTGCACCGGCAGCATCGGACCGGCGTGCGAGCGGGAGACGCCGAGCACCGCGTTCTGCCGGTGGTTGTCCCGCAGCACCAGCTCGCCGACCTCGTCGGTCATCCCGGCCAGCAGCTCGTTGCGCGCCCCGGTGTCCAGTTCGCCGTCGGTGACGAGCTGGTCAAGCAGGATCTTGATGTTGACCTCGTGGTCGGAGCAGTCCACCCCGGCCGAGTTGTCCAGGGCGTCGGTGTTGACCTTGCCCCCGGCGCGGGCGAACTCGATCCGGCCGAGCTGGGTGAGGCCGAGGTTGCCGCCCTCGCCGACCACCCGCGCCCGGAGCCGCTGGCCGTCGACCCGCACCGCGTCGTTGGACTTGTCGCCGACCTCGGCGTGGGTCTCGGTGCCCGCCTTGACGTAGGTGCCGATGCCGCCGTTCCACAGCAGGTCCACCGGGGCCAGCAGGATCGCCTTGATCAGCTCCGGCGGGGACAGCTGCGCCACCGAGTCGTCGATGCCCAGCGCCGCGCGGATCTGCGGGTTCAGCGGGATCGACTTCAGCGAGCGGGACCACACCCCGCCGCCGGTGCTGATCTTGGTCCGGTCGTAGTCGTCCCAGCTCGACCGGGGCAGCGCGAAGAGCCTGCTGCGCTCGGCGAACGAGACCGCCGGGTCCGGGTCGGGGTCGATGAACACGTGCATGTGGTTGAACGCCGCGACCAGCCGGATGTGCTCGGACAGCAGCATCCCGTTGCCGAACACGTCCCCGGCCATGTCGCCGATGCCCACGACGGTGAAGTCCTCGCGCTGGGTGTCCACGCCGAGTTCGAGGAAGTGCCGCTTGACGCTCTCCCACGCGCCCTTGGCGGTGATGCCCATCGCCTTGTGGTCGTAGCCGACCGAACCGCCGGAGGCGAAGGCGTCGCCGAGCCAGAAGCCGTAGGAGCCGGCGACGTCGTTGGCGATGTCGGAGAACGTGGCGGTGCCCTTGTCAGCGGCCACCACCAGGTAGGTGTCGTCGCCGTCGTGGCGCACCACGTCCGGCGGCGGCGCGACCGCCCCGCCGACCAGGTTGTCGGTCAGGTCCAGCAGTCCGGAGATGAACATCCGGTAGCAGGCGACGCCCTCGGCGCGCGCGGCCTCGCGGTCGGCCGCCGGGTCACCGGTGGGCACCGGCGGGCGCTTGACCACGAACCCGCCCTTCGCGCCGACCGGCACGATCACCGCGTTCTTCACCGCCTGCGCCTTGACCAGCCCGAGGATCTCGGTGCGGAAGTCCTCCCGGCGGTCCGACCAGCGCAACCCGCCGCGGGCCACCGAGCCGTAGCGCAGGTGCACGCCCTCCATCCGGGGCGAGTACACGAAGATCTCGTACTGCGGGCGCGGTTCCGGCAGCCCCGGGATCTCCTTCGGCTCCAGCTTCAGCGCCAGGTACGGCCGCGACCCGGCGAAGTGGTTGGTGCGCAGCGTCGCCCGGATCAGGCTCAGGTAGGACCGCAGGATCCGGTCGGCGTCGAGGCTGGTGACCTCGTCGATCAGCTTGGTCGCCTCGGCGGTCACGTCGGCTTCGCGGCCCGCCCGGTCCTCCGCGGCCAGGTTCGGGTCGAACCGCACCTCGAACAGCCTGGTCAACGCCACCGACGTGGTGCGGTGCGCGATCAGGGTGTCCTCGATGTACTCCTGGCTGTAGGCCACGCCGACCTGGCGCAGGTACTTGGCGTAGGCCCGCAGCACCGACGCCTGCCGCCAGGTCAGCCCGGCCCGCAGCACCAGCGCGTTGAACCGGTCCACCTCGGCCTCGCCGAGCCAGGCCGCGCGGAACGCGTCCTCGAAGCGCTGGCGCAGCGTGTCCAGCCGCTCCACGCCCTCGCTGTCCAGCAGCCCCGGTTCCAGGCGCAGCCCGAAGTCGTAGAGCCAGCAGCGCTCGCCCTCGGCGGGTTCGATCTCGTAGGGCCGCTCGTCCACGACCTCCACGCCCATGCTCTGCAGCACCGGCAGCACCCGCGAGAGGGTGACCCGGCCACCGGCGACGTAGATCTTGAACCGCCGCTCGCCCGGGTCGGGGTCGCGCGGCGTGTAGAAGGACATCCGCACGTCGCGGGGGCCGGTCAGGGACTGCAACCGGCGCAGGTCGATCAGGCCCTCGGCGGCGGTGAAGTCCTCCTTGTAGGCCTCCGGGAAGCTCGCGGCGTAGCGCTGCCCGATCTGGCTGATCGCCTCCGAACCGGTGCGCGCGCGCCGACCGCGGCGGTTCGCCCCCGTGCGCTCCGCCTCGATCCGCTCGACCATCTGGTCGTCCCAGGTGTGGATCGCCTCGGTCAGCCGCTGCTGGATGCGCGCCAAGTCCGGCTCGACCTCGTTCTCCGGGTCGGTGTGCACCACGAAGTGCACCCGGGCCAGCGTCGACTCGCCGACGCGGGTGCTGTACTCCAGCCCGGTGCCGGCGAGCTCCTGGAGCAGCACCTCCTGCATCGCCAGCCGGGAGCTCGTCGTGTAGCGGTCCCGGGGCAGGTACACCAGGCACGAGTAGTAGCGGCCGAACGGATCGCGGCGCAGGAACGGTTTGAGCTTGCGCCGCTCGGCCAGCGCCAGCACCCCGGTGATGGTGCTCTGCAGCGACTCCGAATCGGTGGCGAGCAGCTCGGTGCGCGGGTAGTTCTGGATCTCCTCCAGCATCCGCTGGCCCGAGTAGGACTCCATCGGGAACCCGGCGCGGTGGATGACCTCCCGCACCCGGCGCTCGACCACCGGGATGTCCAGCACGTTCTCGTGCAGCGCCGTGGTGGTGAGCAGGCCGAGAAACCGGTGCTCGCCGGTCGCCCGGCCCGCCTCGTCGAAGGTCCGCACGCCGACGTAGAACGGGTGCACCGGGCGGTGCACCGTGGACGGTGCGCTGGCCTGGGTGAGCACCAGCAGGTCGTCGGAGGTGGCGGTGGTCCGGGCGTCCAGCTCGGAGGTCAGGGTCCGCTCGGCGACGACGTCGTTGCGCAGCACGCCGAGCCCCGAGGCCAGCACCGGGCGCAGCGACAGGTCCCCGGACTCCGCCACGAGCTCGTAGTGCCGGTACCCGAGAAAGGTGAAATGTCCTTCGGTCAACCAGCGCAGCAGCTCCGCGCCGTCGCGGACCTCGGTGACCGGGACCGGCGGCGATCCGGAGTGCAGCTCGTCGGCGAGCGTCCGCGCCGCGGCGAGCATCCGCTCGGTGTCCTCGACGACCTCCCGGACGTCGCTGAGCACGCCCAGCAGGTCGTGCTGGAGGCGGGTGATCCGCTCGGCGTCGACGACCTGGTCCACCTCGACGAACATCCAGGATTCGGTCAGCGCGTCGGCGGGCGGCGCGGCCGGATCGGCCCCCGGCAGCACCTCCAGCAGGTCGCCGGCGAGGTCGCGGCGGACCGAGACGATCGGGTGGATGACCCGCTGCACCTCGGCGACGTCGCGCCCCAGCTCGGCGATCACCGAGTCGACCAGGTACGGCATGTCGTCGGTCACGACCTGCACCACGGTCGCCGGGCTCTGCCAGCCGTCGGTCTCGCGCTCGGGGTTGAAGATCTGCACCACCGGACGCCCGGCGGCGCGGTTCGCGGCGAGCCTGCGGTGCGACCGCAGCGCGCCGACGAGGTCGGCGGGCTCGTCGTCGACGAGTTCCTCGGCGGGGACGTGCCGGTAGTACACCTGCAGCAGCTCGCCCAGCTCCGGCGCGATCTCGGCGGCGCTCGCGAGCAGGCGCTCCTTCACGAGCTCGGGGCTCTCCACGTCACCGGCCGCCGCGGTCACGCCGGGCGACCGGAGTCCGGTCTTCACCTGTCCGGGGTTCGAAGTCATCTTCAGGCAGCTCCACGCTTGACGGCACCTCGTTGTGCCCACACGGCTCCCAGCTTAAGAGGTCCGTCCGGGCCGGATTCGCGGGGCGGGGCGGGGGCGCGGACCGCGCTCGGCGCCTGCGCGCACCCCCGCGCACGGCGGCACCGCAGCGGCGTCCCACGCGGCCACCCGGGCCGGGGACGGCGGTCGGCGGTCGGCCAACTACGTCGGCGGATTCGGCGCGGTGGAACCGAAACCGGGCCACCGGTGCCGCGCGTCCGCACCACGGGGATCCGAAGTGGACGAACGCGTCGAGCCGTGCCTGCCGGGCGCTCGGCCATGCTCGGCGTCCTCCCCCCGGCGTCCCGTCTCGTAGGCCATCAGGGCCTCGGTCAGCAGCTCGGCGAGACCGACCTCGGCCCCGGGCTCCCCGGTCGGCAGGTCCACCACGTCCCCCTGCTCGGCAGCCTGCCAGTCGGGGCGCTGTTCGGCCACCAGTTCGGGAGCTTCACCCGCCCGAGCCGGTTCGCCGTCCTCGGGCGGCTCCTCCGTTCCCGAACGGGAATGCCGCTGCCCGGACCGCTCCTGCTCGCTCAGCGCCAGGCTAGCGCGGATCTCGGACAGCGAGCGGCCGCGCGAGCGGCGCCCGCCCTCGGGTTCCTCGGCGCGGAACCGCTGCTCATCCGGCGGATCGGACGGCGCGACGTCCGGTTCCGGCGGCACCGCGATCACCGGCATGATCGTCGTCACGTCGGCGGTGTCGCGCTCCGGGCGCCGGTCGTCGGGCTCGGCCGACCGGTCCTCGCCGGGCCACGCGCCGGTGGGCTCCGGCTCCGGCACCGGTCCGGTGACCTCGGGCACCGCGTCCGGCTCGGGGAACGGCTCGCGCGCGGCCTCGGTCCGACGAGCACCGCCGACCGCGTCCCGGAAGATCTCCGGACGTCCGGTCAGGGTCTCCATCAGGCGGCGCGCGGCGTCCCGGACGCTGAGATCGCTCCGCGAGAGGCCGAAGTCGTCGACCTCGCCGGGTTCCTCGCCCGCCGGAGCGCCGTGCCGTCCGGCGTCGGCCGCCCACTCCGCCGTCCCGTGCCGCCCGCGGGCGGGCTCGTCCGCTTCCGGCCACGCGGACTTCGCCGGCTCCGGCCGCACCTCGGACGGCCAGGCGCCGCCCAGGTCCCACCCCGGCCCGGCGGCCGCCTCCGCGTCGTGCCTCCCGGACGGGGCGAAGTCCTCAGCGGCCGAAGGCCGCACGTGCCCCCACGGCTCGCCGACACCCGCACTTCCGCCAGCAGCGCTGTGCGAACCGGCGCCCTCGACGGCACCCGGCGTCCAGGACGGGGCTTCGACGTCGGCTCGTCTGCGGCGCGCACGGCCCTGCCCGACGGCAGCATCGGAGGACCCCTGCTCCCACGCCGCGGCAGCCTCCGCTCCCCCGGCGTCGTCGCCGTGCCGACCCGGCGACCGCTCCGCAACGTCCTCGTCCGGTGGCCAGGCGGCGCCCCGGTCCCACGTCCCGGCCGTGCCCGCGACCTCGGCGTCACCGGTGCCCCGGCGCGAACCGGGGGACGGCTCTCCCGCCGCCGGGCGGACGCCCGGCTCCGAGGCCTCGCCGAGGACGTACCCGGGAACGCCTTCGGCGCCCGAGCCCCGCGACGCCGCGTCGCCGAACGCCTCCGACCGGGCCGCGGCACCGTGCCGACCGGCTGCCCGCCCGGGGGCCGCGGCAGCGCGCTCCCGCCCGTGCCGACCGCCCGATGCCTCGACGTCCGCCGCGTTCCCGGCGCCGTACCGGGACGTGCTCTCGCTCGTGGACCTGGCGCGCCGACCACCGGGCTGGTCCTCCGGCGGGGCGGCGGCGGGTTCGTCCCCGGAGCCGCGCCGACCGGACGTCCACGGGCTCATCACCGGATCGCCCGGCTGGTCGGCGGGGGTCTGGTCGGCGGGGCTTCGGCGGCGCCCCGGTGCCTCCGCCGGGAGCTCCTCCGGCCACGCCTGCTCGTCGACGGGCTCGCGCGACCGGCCTTCGGCCGTCGGCCACGCGTGCTCGGCCAGGTCGTCGACGCGGCCCGGTAAGCGCTCCCCGCCTTCCGCCGCGTCATCGGCCGGGGTCGCACGGCGCGCCGCCCGCCCGGTGTCATGGCCGGGGCCGCGGGTGTCGGTCGCCGGGTCCGGCTCGGCCGCGCGGCGGCGACCTCGCGCCGCGGACTCGGCCACCTCGGACCGCGCCTGCGGGACCTCCGACCGGTCCGCCCGACGACGACCACTCGCAGCCGGGTCCACGGCTCCGGACTCCGGGTGCGCCTCCTCCGGCCAGGCCGCGCGGCTGCGGTCGCTCCCCGCGGGCTCGACCGCCTCCGGCCACGCCTGCGGAACCTCCGGCGACCGATCCACACGACGACGACCACCCGCAGCGGATCCCGCGGTGTCGGGATCCGCGTGCGTCTCATCCGGTTCGGCGCGGCGGCGCCCACCGCCGCGCGCGGGCTCCGGCGTCCAGGCCCCGCGGACCTCGTACTCCACGGTGCCGCGACCGCCGGGGGCCGGGAGATCGTGCTTGCTCCCGACCGCGCTGTCCGAACCACCGCGGGGGCCGGGAACCTCCGGGCGGGGGCGTGCCGCCCCCCGCTCACCGCGATTGCTCGCGTGCGCGGCGCGCGCCGCCCTGGTGCCGGACTGCACCGCGGCGGCGGCCTCGGCCCGCGCGACCGACGCCGCGTCGTGCGCGCCACCTCCGGAGACCCCGGTGCGCGCGTCGTCCGCGGCGGCACCGGCCGGGACGTACCCTGCCGCTTCCGGCGCAGTCGCGGGGCTCTCGTCGGCCGACGCGTCCGCTTCCCGCTGATCGTCGGCCGCGAGCGCGGCGGTCGGCTCTGCCCTGGACGCAGCAGTCGGCTCGACCCCGGGCACAGCAGTCGGCCCGGCCCCGGGCACAGCGGACGGCTCAGCTCCGGAGGCAGCGCTCCGCTCGACCCCGGACGCAGCAGCCGGCTCGACCCCGGGCACAGCAGTCGGCTTGGCCCCGGGCGCAGCGCTCAGCTCGGCCCCAGGCGTAGCGGCTTGTTCGACCCCCGGCGTAGCGGTCAGCTCGACCCCGAACGCAGTGCTCGGGTCGACCCCGGATGTAGCGGACGGCTTGACCCCGGGCGAGGTGCTCAGCTCGGCCGCAGGCGTAGCGGTCGGCTCGGCCCCGGGCTCGGCGGTCGGCACCGCCGCCGGCTGCTCGGCCGCCCGAGCGGTGCCGCCGACCACCGCGGCCAGGGCCGTGACGGCCGCGTCGTCGGCCAACGCCGGGAACGCTTCGAGCAGTCGGACCCGCGCGCTGTGCACGGCGGCCCGCCAGCGCCGGTCGGCGGCGTAGGCCGAGCGCAACGCCGTGAGCGCCGCCGGGAAGTCCTCGCAGCGCTCGTGCGCCTGCGACAAGGCGTTGAACGCCTCGGTCAGCACCGCGTCCTGCTTGTGCCGGTCGGCGATCGCGGCCGTGTCGTTGAGCACCCGCACCGCCGCGTCGTGGTCGTCCTCCGGCAGGTGGACGCGGGTGCTGATGGCGAGCCCCAGCCAACCGACCGGGCCGGCCGCCGCCGCGCGCACCGGTCGGGACAGCACGGCGTCGGCCACCCGCACCGCCTCCGCGCGCCGGCCCAGTTCGAACAGGGCGTGGACGCGCTCCAGCACCAGTCGCGCGCGGTGCTCACCGCTGTCGGCGTCCGGATCGCCGAGCCGGTCGAGCTGGTCGAGGCCCTGATCGACCACCTCGACGGCCTTGTCGAACTCGCCCTGCCTGCGGTGGTGACCGGCGCGGGCCGCGCGCACCCGGGCCCGGACCAGCCGGAGCTCGTCGCGGGCCAGGCCGATCGACTCGTACAGCCGCTCCGCCTCGTCGAGCGCGTCGAGGCGCTCCACGTGCTGCCGCGACGCGGGCAGCGAGGCGGCCATCGCGAGCAACGCGTGCGCGCGCACGGCGGGCTCGATGCGTTCCCGGCGCAGCACCGGACGCAGCACCCGCACCGCGACCTCGTGGCTGTCGGCGGCGCGGGCGCACCACGCGAGCTCGACGCGCAGCCGCCCGCCGACCTCCTCGTCCCCCGCCGCCTCGGCATCCCGGACCGCGGTCAGGGCGCGGTGGGTCACCGCCACGCCCCGACCCAGCCGGTTCGAGCAGAAGATCGCCAGCGCCTCGGCCTGCAGCCGGGCGCCGCGGTCACCTGTCCGCCTCGCGAGCGCGACCGCTCGATCACCGAACACCAGCGCGAGCTCCGGAACCCGCCAGCACATCTGCTCAGCGGGTTCCAGGAGTTCGTGCGCCGAGCCGGTGCGAGGTGAAACCTGCACGCTCGCCAAGGCGCCTCCGTTCAGCCCCGGGTCAACTTCCGATGCGTCACCCGGTGCGGACGGGCCGCGTCCGCACCGAGGCGCTCGATCTTGTTGGCCTCGTAGCCCTCGAAGTTACCTTCGAACCAGAACCACTTGGCGGGGTTCTCGTCATCTCCCTCCCACGCGAGGATGTGGGTGGCGACCCGGTCCAGGAACCAGCGGTCGTGGGAGATCACCACGGCGCAGCCGGGGAACTGCTCCAGGGCGTTCTCCAGCGAGCTGAGGGTCTCCACGTCGAGGTCGTTGGTCGGCTCGTCCAGCAGGATCAGGTTGCCGCCCTTCTTGAGCGTCAACGCCAGGTTCAGGCGGTTGCGCTCACCACCGGAGAGCACCCCGGCCGGCTTCTGCTGGTCCGGGCCCTTGAACCCGAACGCGCTGACGTAGGCGCGGGACGGCATCTCGACCTGCCCGACGTGGATGTAGTCCAGCTCGTCGGAGACGACCTGCCAGACCGTCTTGTCCGGGTCGATGTTGGCCCGGTTCTGATCCACGTAGGACAGCTTGACGGTGCCGCCGACCTTGACGTCGCCCTCGTCCGGCTCTTCCAGCCCCACGATGGTCTTGAACAGCGTCGTCTTGCCGACGCCGTTCGGTCCGATGACGCCGACGATGCCGTTGCGCGGGAGCGTGAACGACAGGTCGTCGATCAGCAGGTTGTCGTCGAAGCCCTTCTTGAGGTGCTCGACCTCGACCACGACGTTGCCCAGCCGCGGGCCCGGCGGGATCTGGATCTCCTCGAAGTCGAGCTTGCGGGTCTTCTCCGCCTCGGCCGCCATCTCCTCGTACCGGGCCAGTCGGGACCGGGACTTGGTCTGGCGGGCCTTGGTGTTGGAGCGGACCCAGTCGAGCTCGTCCTTGAGGCGCTTCTGCAGCTTGGCGTCGCGCTTGCCCTGCACCGCGAGGCGCTCGGCCTTCTTCTCCAGGTACGCCGAGTAGTTGCCCTCGTAGGCGAAGGTGCGCCCGCGGTCCAGCTCCAGGATCCAGCCGGCGACGTTGTCCAGGAAGTAGCGGTCGTGGGTGACGGCGAGGACGGCGCCCGCGTAGTTCGCGAGGAACTGCTCCAACCACAGCACGCTCTCCGCGTCCAGGTGGTTGGTGGGCTCGTCGAGCAGGAGCAGATCGGGCTTGCTCAGGAGCAGCTTGCACAGGGCGACCCGGCGGCGCTCGCCTCCGGAGAGGTACTTGACCTCTGCTTCCGGCGGCGGGCAGCGCAGGGCGTCCATCGCCTGCTCCAGCTGGGAGTCCAGCTCCCACGCGTCGGCGTGGTCGAGGTCCTCCTGCAGCCGGCCCATCTCCTCCATGAGCTCGTCGGAGTAGTCGGTGGCCATCAGCTCGGCGATCTCGTTGAAGCGGTTGAGCTTCACCTTGATCTCGCCAACGCCTTCCTCGACGTTGCCGAGGACGGTCTTCTCCTCGTTCAGCGGCGGCTCCTGCTGCATGATGCCGACCGTGTAGCCCGGCGTCAGGAACGCTTCACCGTTGTTCGGCTGGTCGAGTCCCGCCATGATGCTCAGCACGGTTGACTTGCCAGCACCGTTCGGCCCGACGACACCGATCTTGGCGCCCGGGTAGAACTGGATGGTCGCATTCTCGAGGATGACCTTGTCACCGTGCGTCTTGCGCACATTCTTCATGGTGTAGATGAACTCGGCCATGCCCTGAATCGTAGTTGCGCCGCGGGTGCGTCCGCGCACGCGGTCAGCCCACCGACCGGGCGGCTTCTCCTCCGCATCCGGCGGGGTGGGGCATCACCTCCTCCTCGGCAACGTCATCGCTGGTGAGCACGGCGCCACGCCCGGTCAGCCGACCTCGGCGGTCCGGCCGACGGGATCGGTCCGGGCCGGGAACGGCGGATCGGCTCCCACCGGGGCCGGGCCGCGCAGCCGCGCCAGGTCGAGGCCCAGCGCGGAGGCGTCCAGCTCGACGGCGGTGCGCCACTGCCCGCCGGACTCGTACTCGCGGGTGCGCAGCCGCCCGGAGACGACGACCGGGTCGCCCCGGCCGACCGCCGAGGGCACCTGCTCGGCCAAGTGGCGCCAGCAGCTCACGGTGGTGATGAACCGGTCGCCGTCGGTCCACTCGGACGTGGCCTTGTCGAACCGGCGCGAGGTGGCACCGAGCCGGAAGCTCACCACCCGGTTGCCGTTCGCCGTCTCCCTGGTCACCGGATCGGTGAGCACGATGCCCACCACGGTCGCGGTCGTCTCGAACATGGGACCTCCTCGGGTCGCGGAGCCGACCATCGGCCCCACGACGAGAGTGCCCGAGCGCGATCACCGAGCGCCACTGCGTCGTCACAATCTGTGGACAACTCGGCGGCCTGTGGACAACTCACCCGCCGGTGCGGTCCTGTTCAGCCATTCGTTTGAGCATCGCGTTGTAGGCGGCCAGGTCCGCTTCCCCGTCCGCATCGGCCTTCCGGTCGATCCTCCGGGCCATCCGGTCATCGGCGCGCGACCACTGGATCAGCAGCGCCAGCATCACCACGACCAGCGGGACCTCGCCCGACGCCCACGCCAGCCCGCCGCCGAGCCGCTGGTCGGCCAGCAGGTCGGTCATCCACGGCAGGTCGAGCCCCCGGTAGAAGGTCTCCGCGATGACCGTCTGCGACATCATCAGCGCGATGCCGAAGAAGGCGTGGAAGGGCATCGAGGCGAAGACGAGCCCGAGCTTGCCCAGGTGCGGCAGCGGGCGCGGCGCCGGGTCGATCCCGATCACCGGCCAGTAGAAGACGTAGCCGACCAGCAGGAAGTGCGCGTTCATCGCCAGGTGCGCCCAGTGCTCGCTGAGCGCCACGTCGAACAGCCCGGTGAAGTACAGCGCGTAGAACGAGCCGACGAACAGCACCAGCGCCACGATCGGCTGGGTCAGGAGCCGGGTGATCGGCGAGTGGACGAACGCCAGCAGCCACTCCCGCGCCCCGGGCGGCTCGCCCTTGCCCGCGGGCTTGAACACCCGCAGCGCCAGCGAGGTCGGCCCCGCCATCACCAGGAAGACCGGCGCCAGCATGGACAGCAGCATGTGCTGGCCCATGTGCACGCTGAACACCGCGGGGGCGTACTTGCCGATGCCCGAGGACGTCGCGACCAGGATCGTCGCGCATCCGCACAGCCAGGCGACCGTGCGACCGACCGGCCACCGGTCGCCGCGCTGCCGCAGCCGCAGCACCCCCCACAGGTAGAGCCCGGCGAGCACCAGCGCCGCGGTGCCGTAGACCAGGTCGAACCGCCAGTCGAAGAACAGCCGGAGGGTGGACGGCGCTTCCGGCAGCGGATAGCCGATGAGCAGTTCGGCGGTGCCCGGGATCGGGCCCAGCTCGGCGGGCGGCGGGGTGCGGCCCAGCGCCACCGCCACGCCGATGGTGACGAACATGATCAGCACTTCGACCGCGCCCAGCCGCAGCAGGCCGCCGGTGCCGTTCTCGATCCGCCGGACGCTGGCGCTGCGCTGGTAGTAGCCGACCACGCCGAGCACCACCAGGCAGACCACCTTCACCACCACGAGCAACCCGTAGGACGTGGTGAGCAACTGGTCCAGCGGCACCCGGACCAGCGAGTTGACCACGCCGGAGACCGCCATGGCGAGCCAGCAGACCAGCGCGATCCGGGAGAACCGGCGGGCGACCAGGCCGACGTGCGCGCCGCCGCGCGCGGCGTGCGCGAGCAGCGCGATCAGACCGCCGACCCACAGCACCGCGCCGAACAGGTGGAACAGCAGGCTGTTGGTGGCGATGTCGTGGGCGCCACCGCTGGCCGAGTGGCCGGTGGCCACGACCGGCAACATGCCCGCCAGCGACAGGCCGAAGGCCGCGGTCGTCCAGCCCCAGGACAGCACCACCCGGCAGGTCACCGCGACGAGGAAGGCGATCAGCGCGGTCAGCCCCCAGGACTTCGCCTCCTCCAGCGCGTCGACCAGGCCGAACAGCACCTCGGTGCTGAGCACCTCCGACACCGCGCGGCCGGTGGCGTCGGCGGCGATGAAGGGCACCAGCAGCGCCGCACCGACGCACCAGACCGCGGCGGCCCACCCCGCGGTGCGCACCGCGGCGTAGCCGTCGGCGGCCAGCGCGCCGGACCGCTTCGCCGGTATCCCGAACGCCGCGAGCAGCAGCGAGCCGATGGTCACCACGGCACCGCTCTCGGCGATCACACGGACCACCGGCAGGCCGTAGCTGGTGATCGGCCCCGGATCGGGCAACCCGTACTGGGCGTAGGAGTCGGCCGCGAACAGGGCGGTCAGCGCGGCGGCGACCACCGCGGCCAGCAGGCCTCCGGTCACGGCGAGAACGGCCACCGCGTTCGACGGCTGCCGGTCCCGAGCGGGCTCGCGAACGGTCTCGGTTGACACGCACCGAGCGTAACCGCCACCCAGGTCGGCGGATGATGCGCAACCCCGTGCTTTGCCGCACGCCACACCGATACTGTTCATCCCGTGACTGCTGTCCGCCGATGGCTCCCCGCGCTGTCCGCGTCCCTGCTGGTCGCGCTGGCCGGGTGCGGTGCGTCGATCACCGGTGAGCCGGTGCCCGCCGTGGGCTTCCGCGACGACTCCGCCTCGATCGCCGCCGTCCCCACACCCCGCGCGGTGACCGGCGTCGACCCGTGCACGCTGCTCACCCCGGCCGATCTCGACCAGGCCGGCGGGACCACCGGAGGTCCGTACCCGGGCAACCCGACACCGCGCACCTGCACCTACGCGCTGGGCGGCGCGCAGCCCGGCAACACCGCGGCGGTGGGCTTCAACGACGAGTTCGAGACGGCCAAGGCCAAGCAGCCCCGCGGCGTTGACGTCGACGTCGAGGGGCACTCGGCGTGGCTGTACTGCGACGTGATCGACGGCTTCCAGACCTGCACGGCCACCGCGGCGATCAACGCCGAGCACACGCTCGTGACCATGCTGTCGCTGCGCGGGGCCACCGCCGCCGACACCACCGACGTGCTCCAGGACCTCACGACGGCGGCGCTCCGGAACCTCCCGACGGGGTGAACGACGGCGAGGCTGCCGTTCGATACCGGGTCTGCAACGGTGCAGCGTCGACCCGACAACCGGACATCTCTACCGCTACCCTTGCTTGCTGCGGCTCACGGAGCAGCGCAAGGGCCCCCATAGCTCAGCCGGATAGAGCAAAGGACTTCTAATCCTTAGGTCGCAGGTTCGAGTCCTGCTGGGGGCGCTCTCCCCGCTGGCAGCGGCGGCGAGGGCGGGCGGGTTCAAGATCAATTTCCGTCAAACCGCCATCATTAGGTTCAGCCGTCCGGTTGGACCGCATTCAGCGCATCAGCCGCCGCACCGCCGGTCGCCTTCCGGTTCCTGGGTCATGCTGAGCCGCTCGTGGCCCAAGTAGTCGGCGATCTCCCGGGCGGAGAGCCCGGCCCCGTCAAGGGCGGCCCCTGCGGAGCCGCCTGCCTGCTGTATGCAAGCCCCGGCCAAGCCGGGCGTGCGGCTGCCCTCCTTCCTGTCACGGCCCGGCGGCCGGGGCACGGAAGGAAGGCAGGCGGTCAGGAACCGCGCAGGGGCCGCAGTATGAAGCGAAGCTCAACGAGCACCGGGACGACGAAGACCAGGAGCCCGAGGAGCAACAGGCCACCGGGATGCCGGGAGGTCACCGCGGGTTCCGTTCCGGAGATGCCGGCGGTTGGCGTGCCCTTCCGGCAGATTCAATGGACCAGCGCTGGGCACGCTGCGAAGGTGGGCGGCTTGCCAGTTCCTACGGGCATGGCGCGTTGCGGCGGCTTAGCGGGTTGCCTGGCTGCGGTTCCGTGGCGTCAGTGGCCGGTCAGGGATTAGGAGGGCGTTTGAAATACTAGGCCGATAAGTGGTCACCGGTCGGTTAATCTTTTCGCGTTAGAATGTCGCTCGACACCCACTGAGCTAGCGTGATGGCCATATGCACCGCGGCTACAGCTTCGGCTTGAGTTTGATTTCGGGAGTTCGAGTTGCCACCGTGCCGTGATTGCCCTTTCCAGATCAGATCCAGCATCTGAACGAGAGGAGCAATACCGACCGGTTCTCCATCGGGGCCCCCAATGGCGAGTTCCCACTTGCTGACTTGATTTCGCAAATCGCGAATAACCGTGCCAAGGGTGGCTCGATTATTGTGCGGGCTAACGAGGGGACAGAAGACTGATTCGAGAGCCAGCACTGCTGAATCATAGGCTTTATCTGGATCCGGAATCCTACCGTATGCCGAGTACCATGCGTTCGCGAGATGTTCCGCAGGTTCGGCTCCAGTTGTACCGGACACGTGAGCCGCGGCAGCAGTTGCTGTCTCGTTAACCCGCCGCTCCAAGCTATTCAATTTGCTGGACACTCGCCATGCGGAATCACCGGCAGTGAGTATGCGATCAAGGTGTTTTATGGCGGAGCGGGAATGCTCATCGAGCGCGACGGGAAAGTGCCAGTATAGGATCGCGTCGACGATCTCAAGGAGACGTTCTCCCGCTACATAATCAACGCGGGGGATTTCGTACCTGAGCCGGAGGCTGAGATCCAATTCCAATTCATCGTTGCGAGCTAAGATCATTTCGCACCAATCTTGGAGATGGGGAAGTATATGATCGGGCGTCCCCTCGATTAGGGCCTCGCGCGGCCCCAATCCCGCGCTGCGCCGTGTCAAGGAAGTCCAGGTGCTCTCGGTCACGGCTACCACACTAGCGGTGATGTCTACTTTGCGGCTAGGTTCCCGGTTCGAGGTCCCCTGGGCTGGCCTTTGGTTCCGGGTTCACTGATGACCTCGCTCCGGAAGTGATCGGAGGCAACCAGGGATGTGTCCTCAAAATCCGCGTGTCACGGTTCTACCTTTCAGCCACGATGACGTGCCGCATGCTCGGTTAACACCTTAGGAATCGTTTGTCCCTTTTTGGCGAAGCCGGTTCGGTATGCCGATCAACACGTCCTTACCTAGATGCTCCTTGATAAGGAACTTGAGGCGCTCGCCGTCGATCAGTTCCATCCGGCCGTGCTCGCGGGCCTTCTGCCAACACTTGCTGGTGAACCAGGAGGTTGTGACGAGTACACCCCACCCAGCCTTCTTTTCTTCGATTGCTCCCGCAAGTTCGCGGACGTGGTTAATGCCGACCACCTTGCTGTAGCGCTTAGCTTGGACGATACTCAAGCCGCCGAAGAGAGCGGTCCGGCGAGCGATTACTGCGTCAACACCGTCATCGTTGCTCTGCTGAGTGGTCCATCCTTCCGCGCCTTGAGCTTCGAAGATCTGGCGGACGAGGTGCTCGAAGTTACTAGGAGACATTTCCATGAGATCTGGACGAGAATCCAACGTCGACACCGCGTCGAGTCCCTCAACGAAAGAGTACTTGCTCCAGTCGAAGTCCAAGATTGGCTCGATAGGTTCCAAGTCGTACGGGTGGTGCGACACGATGGCCTTTAGGTGCTGGAGGCATGCTTCGGGAGTGACGTCACGGAGCTTTGAGTCCGAGGGAAAGTCACTACGGTCGACGTTGACACTGATAATGCATGGATACTCCCGGTCACCCGTGGCAGGGTTGATGGCGTGAACATGGCCATTGAACCCGACCGAACTCAAAGCTGGCTCACTGTTGAAAATATCTCGAATACACAGTAGCGCAAACTGGCTCATGACGCTGCGATACAACGCGGCAACATCTTTGCGGGTTCGCGAACTCGTGCGTTCTTCGTCCTTAGTGGGCATATACTTGTAGCCGGCCTCGTTCGGCACTATCTCGCGGGAAGGAAACTCAACCTGGACAACGACCTGTTCAGCGCGTGGATTGAACGTCACCTCAGCCCGACTAGGAAATCCCGCTGGGCGAGGCACCACGGAGAGCACACGATCTAGATAGTTCTCGACCGCGTCTTGCTCGCGATCACGGTGTCCGCGAATTAAGCTCTCGACACGTTGATTATGCTCGTCTACCCGCGCCCGAGCCTTCTTGGCTCTCTCGCTGTGTTTGTGGCGTTTAGAAGCGACCCGTTGCTGTCGTTCCGTTTCTTTTCGGCTGTATTCCTGCTGCGCACGTTCGAATTCATCGCGCGCGACACTCAGTCGCCGCTCGTAGCGCTCGGCGCCACCGAAAGCACGAGAGATCGCTCCAGGCGGGCGCGGCTTATAAGCGTCCCACGAAGGAGCAGCAACTGGTGATGCATCATCACCTAAATCAAGGGGCGCTTCCTGCGGTTTGCGACGCAGCGAGGTCAAGTCGAAATTGGCAGACCGACCTAATCCAGCCTGTAAGATGTTTTGCAGTTCCTCCACGCGCTGCTTCAGACTGCTATTCTTCGCCTCAACCTCAGATTCCCTGCGTTTGCGGTAGTCTTGCAACCGTTGCTTCTCGGCCGCTGCCTCCGCGCGGGCCTCCGCTTTGCGCTGCCGCTCGGCCTCACGCTGAGCGGCGAGCATCGCCCGGTGCTTATCAGAGCCTCGCGTGCCGCCGCTCACCGCTTATCCCCCATGCTCGACTTCATGATCAACCAGAAAGATTAGCGACCTTACTGGCGGGACGGAATCCGCTAATCGGGTCACGCCGTGCACCAGACACAGTGGGAGTACTGAGCGAATCGGCCCAGCACATCGTCAGACCGGAAGGCGTGACTGCGCACCCTGTTGGCGCGCTTGCTCGACGTGGTCCTTCTCGCGGCCATCAAGCCGGAAGATGATGTGGGCACCAGACGGATCGCGCCATTGCCCGATCGATCGAAATGATCTTGACTTCCCTCGCTTTTCCCATCTATCAGCTACAAACGCCAGCAAACAGCTAAGACCCACGGCTGTTAACAATCGTAAACATGCTGCTCATGGTAGATGACGACAGGTCGCGCAAAGCGTTGACAAGACATCCTTTTTAATCCGCGACCGGCTCCAGCCTGCGAGCATCGGGGGTGGGACGCCGTTGCGGTCAGTCAGCCGTCGTAGCAACCAGTCTTGCTCGAGGAGCGGCGGGTACACGGGATGGCTTCCGGAACCCTCGGCGACCAGCGCCGGTGCGCCGAGTTGGTCGCGGAGCTTGGTGAGGGTTGCTTCGCCTCTCGTGGTCACGGAGTCGAGCTGTCCGGCACGCGCCGCACGTACGGCGCGCTGGATCTGGTGTGGCAAGCGGTGTGCTTCCGCCGCGCCGAGTGCCGTGGTGAGGGCTTCTTCCGCGCCGCTGCGCTCCCCGGCCTCGAGGAGGACGTGGCCAGCGGTGACGCGTTCGATGATGTGCCATTGCGGCGCGGCTGGTGAGGCATCGACCTGCGGGGGGTCGACGAGGCGGATCGCTTCCCGGGTCCGTCCTGTCGCCATGAGCCCGCGCAGTTCGATCTCGCGGAACGTGAACGGGTTGAACAACATGCCGCCGCCGGGATGCTGGTCGAGCAGGTCGCCGTACCTGCCGATCGCTCGATCGAAGCGCTCGGGATCGCCGAGTGCGCCCGCGGCCCTGGACAGCAGCGCGAGCGCGGTGCCCAGGCCGTTCGCGTCGTTGGCGAGGTCGGCCGCTCGTTCGAGGCGGGCGACGGCAGCCGGTACGCGCCCGGCCTTGCGCAGCTCGTTGCCGTGCATCCGCAGCGTGTGCGCGAGGAAGGCGGCATCGCCCAGGCGCTCGGCGATGAGCAGCGCCTTCCCGGTCCAGCGCGCGGCGGCGGTGAGGCGTTCTTCCGGGAGCACGGTGCCGAGGGAGACGCCGAGGGCCACCCGTCCGCGAGCCAGCAGGGCGAGGCTGTCGCGTTCGATGTGCCCTGCGGCGGCACGGGCTTCCAGTCGGGCGACCAGGGGCCACAGCTCGTTGACGGCGTCGACGGCACGACCGGATTGCCGAGCGATCTCGGCGAGTCGGATGGTGGAGTCGGCGAACTGGAGCATCGCGGTGAAGTCGGCATCGTCGGCGTCGGTCACGCCGAGCGCGTGTGCGGGGAGGCCGAGCGTGCGCGCGATGTGTCGTCGGGTCGAGACGTCGGTGATGGTGCGGCGACCCGTCTCGATCATCGAGATGTAGGTCTTGTCGTAGCCCAGGACGTTCGCGAGCTTCTCCTGGCTGAGCCGGTTCAGCCTGCGGTAGATGCGGAGGATGGTCGGGAGGTCACGGGTTGCCAGCGCGATGCTGGCTTCGGGGGACGACCACATCCAGACGGCCGGGGCAAGACGGGCTGCGGGGAGGTCCGCCGGTGGTGTGTGCCTCGCTGCGAAGCAGGTGGGGCATACCGAGTCGACCGCGTAGCGGCTCACTTCCACACCGCACGAGTCGCACAGCGCACGGGCCATCGCCGGTCACCCCGCGAACTCGGATTCGGCGGCGCGCAGGCGGGCGAACCAGGTGAAGATGGAGCGCTTGTAGCCGTCGGGCATGGTCAGGTCGGCCACCGCGGTCTCGGGGAACATGCGGACCTCCTTGTGCTCGTGGGAGAGGACCGGATCGACGTCGGTGTCCGGGTAGCAACCGTAGGTCACGATGAACACGTGCCGATCGACCGAGCGGATGTGGTACATCCACGAGTCGAGGATCGGCCCGGTCGTGACCGGCCACCCGGTTTCCTCGGTGATCTCGCGCGCTACGCATTCCTCCGGAGTCTCGCCGATCTCGATTCGCCCTCCGGGGAGCTCCCATTCTTCGCGCTCGTTCTTCAGCAGCAGGACAGCGCCGGCGCGGACGATGACGCCCTTGACCGAGATCGGGTAGTGGGGCGTGGGCATGTTCAGACGCCTCCGGGCGGACGGATCGGAATCGCGGAAGTTCCGCTGGCAACCTAGCACCGCCCCGGTACCGGCTGGCAGCGCTGAAAGCGCGGCGCATGGTGACAATCTGTCAGTGGACCTGGCTACCGCCACCCGGTGAGCTGGAAGCACCGACCGACCTCACGGAGGTACCGAAATGCTTCCTGCCATTCCAGGAACCGGCCAACACATGTTCGATGTCGGCACTGCTGCCGGGCGGGCGAATTGGTCGTGAAACTCGTTGAAGACGGGATCGTGCTCGTCGACGGCATCCACGATCAAGGCGACTTGCTCGACCTCGCGCGCTCCCTCGGGGTCGTCACGCCTCATCGGGACAGCGACGGTGACGGGGTGACCACGATCGCCACCATCGGGGCCTTAGGACAGCGCTCCGGATTCGCCGGGTTCAGCACCGACGCCCTGAACCCGCACACGGACCGGTCCGGCATCCCCTGCCCGCCCACGTTGCTGCTCATGGCTTGCCGCCAACCCGCCACGGTCGGCGGTGAATGCGTGCTCATCGACGGCAGAGCTGTCCACCGGGACCTCGCCCGGTTCGAGCCCCAGGCGTTGCACGCCCTGACCACGCCGCGTTCCGCGTTGTTCGGTGGTGCCGGCTACCTCGGTTCCCTCTTCGAGCCGACCACGGATGGGCTCGTCGCCGTGCGGGTGCGCTTTGACGACCTCGCGCAGTTCTCTCCCGACGTCACCCGATGGCTGCCTGCGCTGCGCGACGCGATCGATCGCCACACCATCACGGTCAACCTGAGTGCGGGCCAGGGCTACGTGCTGAACAACCGGCGGTGGCTCCACGGGCGCCGAGCGTTCACCGGGCAGCGCAAGATGTACCGGGTCAACGCCGAGCCGAGGGACTACCTGGCGATTCCGGCCGGTTTTCGTCCGGTTGCGGTCGGCGAGGCAGCGTCATGACAGACTTCGGCGCCTTGGCGAGGGATGTGGAGCTCGGGCACCTCGCCCTGTACTACGCGATCGAGAACGTAGGCGGAGGGGATCTCGAAGCGCGGGACTTCGAACGACTCGCAGCGACGCTCGACCTGCTCGCCGGGAAACTGCGCGAGGCCGCCGCGCCCGGGCCTCTGCTCATCGACGGCCAAGTGGTGACTTCGTGAACCCCTCGGGGTGGGCCGTTGTCGTGGGCCTGGTTCTCATCGTCGTAGTCGTCGTGCTGGCGACCGGGTACTACCTGCCCAGCGACGACACGGCCCCGGCACCGCTCGCCAATAGGCAGCCAGACGCCCGAAGGGCGGCGCGGCATCCGGCCTCGGACCGAAGCGCGGTAGGAGCGCTCTGGGCGATCTCCCCGCACCAGGCTCGGGTTCACCTCAGCCGCGGGGTCCTGTACCGCGCTGGCCGAGCCGTGGCAGGCGGGACAGGCGGTTCGGGCATCCGGGCGTCCGCAACCCGCTGAGACGTTACGGGCGCTCCCGCACCCGTCCCACTGGGACACCCAGGAGCACCCCGCGTTGATACCTGGAGGACTCGATGCCCGACACGTTGGAACGGTTCGACGTCGCGGCGAAATCGGCCGCACGTTACCTCGATCAGGCTGCCAACGGCAGCGGCGCGGAGAAGGCCGACTTCGTGGGCCGTGCGCTGCGTCGCCTGCCCACTGCGGCAGCCCACGTCGTCGAAGTCGGCCCGGGAGGCGGCGCGGCCGTCGACTACCTCGCCGCCGAGCTCGCCCGCGACACCCGGGAGCGGAGCGTGGAACTCACGCTCATCGAAGCCCCTGGGGTGTTCTCGGAGTCCCTGGACCGCGCCATGGGACGCTTCCGCGCCGCCGGGGGCACGTGCACGCTGCGGCACGGTTTCGCCCAGGACCTCGCCGGGCTGCTCCCCGCGCCGGTCGACGTCATCGCCGCCTCGGCGCTGCTGCACGAGGTCTACAGCTACGGCGGCGGCTACCCCGGCCTGCACGCGATGATCCGCACCCTGCCGTTGGTGCTGCGGGAAGGTGGGTTCTTCGCCTACCGCGACGTCTACGCCGTAGCGGGCGGGGACCTGCACGAACGGGTCACGCAGTGCTACAGCGCGCGGCCGTGGTTGCAGTTCCTGCGGCTGTTCCTGCCCGAGTACCTCGGCGGCGGCACCCACCCCTACCACCACGCGGCCGACGAACTCGTGGTGCGACAGGATTCCCGGATCGTGCCCGTCCGGGACCTCGACCCGACGCGGTCCGCGATCATCACCGCTCCGGTGGGCCTGTGCCGGGAGATCCAGCGCCACTACATCACCGCCCGCGACCACCTGTGGCGCACCGGCGTGCTCGGGTTCCGCCCCGAGCTGGAGGGCGTCCTCTCCGACGACTGGATCGACGCGCGCGCCGGGCACAAGCGGGTCCACTACCGGCTGACCTCGGGGCGAATGACCGAGGCGCAGTGCGCGATGCTGACGGCATTGTCCGAGCCCTACGCCGATCACCTGGTGTGCGACGGCGACGTCTTCGACGAGATCACCGACGTCGCCGTGAGACAGTTCTTCGACGACGTCGAGTCCGGTGACCCTGCGCGGGGTGAGGTGTGGGCAGCGTGGTGCGTGCGCGAGGCGCACGAGACCTACGCGTACCTGCCCCTCGGCGAGCTGCTGACCACCTGCATCGTCAACTCCGTAGCCGCGGGAGCGGGGACGGTCCTGGTGCCGGTCCGGGCCGATGACGTCGCGGTAGCCGAGCGCAGCTACTACCAGCGCTACGTGACGAGGAAGCTGGCGAACCCCCTGCGTGACGGCAAGCAGAGGGTGCTCTTCGCCAACGTGCCGCTGTCGGACTCGGAGACGGTCCGGCAGGCGTGGGGCACGATCGAGCACTGGTGCTCGAAGGCGGATCTTGCCCGCGTGTACGCGGCGATCAACGGCGGAGGATGATCCTGGCATGGAGGTTGAACGCAAGCGCGAACTTCCCGACCACATTGACCCCGCTGCTTTGGTCCACCGTCTCGTGGGCATCGGCTTCATCGAGGTCGGCCGCTTGGTCGAGATCGACACCTATTACAGCCGACCTGACGTGGATTTCATGGTGACCGTGGAATGCCTGCGGGTACGTGAGCGCAACGGGTTCGCCGAGATCACCTACAAACCGGCCTCGACCGGTGCGGCGCACAGCGCGGCCGACATCATCACCAAACCGGAAACCAACGTCCTGTTGGATGCCGACCAGGCCCCGCAGGCCAACCAGCTACTCGCCGCCATCGGCATGGTGCAGCTCGTCCGGGTCGAGAAGGACCGCACCACGCTGCGGCACCCCGAGCACGACACCGTCACCGTCGCGGTCGACACGATCGCCGGCGTCGGCTCGTTCGTGGAAACCGAAGTGCTCGCCCCGACCGCTGACGGCGCCGACGAACTGCTGGAGAACACCGAGCAGCGCTGCGGCTTCGACGATCTCCCGGTGGTGCGGCTTCCGTACCGCGATCTGGTCATGGAACGCGCCCCGGACCCGCACCTGACCTCGTCGCGTCGCCCGTGAACGCCGAGCACGCTCACGAGATGGGTATCTACAAGCGGTACTTCGACCTCATCGCTACCGGACGCAAGACCACCGAGGTCCGAGTCAACGACTCCAGCCGCCGCAACATCGAGACCGGGTCGCTGATCCGCTTCCGGTGCGAGGGTGACGAGATGCTGACCCGGGTAACCCGCGTCGCCCGGTACGACTCCTTCGAGGAGATGTTCGACCGCGAACCGGTTGCCTCGGTCAACCCCACGGCCACCCGCGAAGACCAGTTGGCCAACGTCCGCCAGATCTACCCGCCGGAACGCGAAGCGCTCGGCGTGCTGGCCATCGGCATCGAACTCGTCGACCCACCACGCCCCGCATGAGAACCCCTTGAACGACGAAGGCGCCCCCTGCACCCGGTGATGGGTGCAGGGGGCGCCGTCACATGGTGATCTCGACGTAGCCGGTGGTGGACTCGTGTAGCGCGCCAAGACGCACCCCGTGGCGGCGCACCGGCGCCCCGCCCGTGCTGGCCAGGGGAAGCGGCCACCGGGCGGGGCGTCTGCGACCCCGCCGAGTGCGGTGCCTGTGTGCTGTCCTGAGGCGGCCTCGGCTAGCTGTACCAGGGCAGCATGCTGAAGCACCGAGTGCTGTGCTGATCGGGTTCGTGCTCGTGGTCGAGGACTTCCGGTGCGATGCCCTCGCGGAACAAGGAGCCGAGTTCGGCTTGGATGCCAGCGCTCGGGTACTCCGGCAGGTCGAGGCCGATCGGCGAAGGGAAATGGCTTGAGGACACGTAGAGCCGGAACCATCCCGGCTCGAACTGCACAAATCCTGCGGTCGCGAAATCCGTCGACCGTGGCCCGCCGGGTACCTGCGAACCCGTCATTCCCGCCATGGTGTCCCGCAACGCGTCCGGCCACGACGGAACGAATTCCGTCCGCTCGCGGAGGAAAGCATCACCGGCGACCACGGGTGCGCCATGGAAATCGCGTTCCGTGCGGGACTTGCTCCACCGCTCGGCGCCCTCCCGCCTCGCGGCCTCCAGCTCGCGAAGGCAGTCGAGGACGTGCCGGTGGCTGACGGTGTCGCCGCCGGGCGTCACCAGCGGCACGGTCACGGCATACCGACTGCGGAGATCACCACCGACCGCCACCTGGACCAGCACGCGCTCCGCGCTATCGCGGACGATACCGCAGAGCGTGACCCCGTGACCGGGAACGACGCAGGACACGTCCCGCACCAGGGTATCGAGAAGGGTGCGGTAGACGGTGTCGGCGAGCGGTGCAGCCGGTGTGTTTTCTGGTTTCACCCGTTGACCTCAGAAGGACGGATGGTGACGCCCTTGCACCACGCGGTGATGGTGCCGATAGGACGTCCATCGGGAGTCACGTACCTCCCGTCAAGGGTAACCGGGTGATTCCAACCGATGACTCAGATCCGAGCGTAGACGGTGCCGAACGAGTCGGTCAGGATCGACTCGTACTCCCGAGGGGCTTCGCTGGGACCCGCCGGGCAGTCCTGGCCACCGAGGGCCGACCGCCCCTTGCTCGAAGGTGCCGAAAATTCCATTGGGAGGATGGAAGGGAAATTTCGGTCATGCGCTGAGGCGGGTGGTCGGTGCCCGATGGCCTCTTTTCGGGTGATCATCCACCGATTCCCTACGCGGCGCGAGCACCGGCTGGCAGCCTTGTGCCCGCGAATCATGGGGGTTCGATCGCACTGCTTCGGTGCTGCGAGACCACGAAAAAAGGGGGTCCTGTGTCTTTCGGACGGTTCTTGCCGCGCGTTCTGGTGGCGGCGGTGGCCGCGATTTCGTTGAGCGCGATGCTTTCGCCAGCGGTCAACGCAGCGCAATCGCCCGGACGCTCCAAGGCGTATTTCACCGTCGATACGCTCGAGGTGCCTGGGGGCCGCGTCAACGGGCGGATTTTCGCGGGTCACATCTACGCGACGTACGACTTCGTCGAAGGACCGGCGATTCCGCCCGGGACCTGCGGGACGGACAATCCAGGAAACGCGTGGCGGCCTGTCGTCCTGCCCTCTGGGCAGATCGGCTACACCTCGGTCTATTGCATCATGTGACAGGCGAGGCCGACCCACGCGTCGCGTGATTCCGAACTGGATCTGCAACAGCCCGGGAATGAGGATCGGCGAGACGTCGATGATGCGGGTGGAGGTCCGCTCGAACTCCATGAGCGTCGTGAGCTCGTCGCGTGCGGCGGTCGGCCCTGAGCGCGGCGGACGGGTGGGCGGTGTGCGGTCACCCGCTGCGCGGCGACTGGGTGCGTTCACCCGGGTTGGACGCCATCAGGCGGGGTGAGCACGTGCCGTGCGATTCGTGCCTCGGGTCAGGTGCGCCGTGGTCGCGGATCGCCCGAGCGGTGCGGGCAGCGGGTCCACCCACGTCCGCCGAGGCGGCGCGGCGGGTGCCGCCGCCCTCGACGTGGCCGACCGAGCAGGTCCCGGCCCTGATCACCGCGTAGGTCGAAGCCGCGCGGCGAGCGGACCCCGCGCGGCGCGGCCGTCTCCCCCGGGCGGCGGGCCCCGGCTCCGTGGGGTCGGGAGGGCGCGGTGATACTGCGCGCATGTTGCGTTCCCTGGTGCTCAACCAGTGCACGACCGGTGCCCACGTCGACGACCTGCTCCGCCGCGCCCTGGTGTCCTGCTGGCTCGACGTGTCCAACGCGGGTGGCGCCGTGGGGTTCCCGGTCCCGCCCGTGCCGGAGGACGAGGTCGTCCGGGCGGTGGACGCGCTGATCTCGGAGCTGCACCCGGACCGCTGCCGCCTGCTCACCGCCTCGGACGGGCGCGGGCTCGCCGGATGGTTGGTGCTGCACCGCGATCCGGCGCCGCTGGTCGCCCACCGGGCCTCGGTGCACCGGGTGCAGAGCCGTCCCGAGCGCCGGGGCGAAGGCGTGGGGACCCGGCTGATGACCTTCGCCCGGGAGGTGGCCCGCGACGAGCTCGGCGTCGAGCAGCTCCAGCTCACCGCGCGCTCCGGGATGGGGCTGGAGGAGTTCTACGCCAAGCTCGGCTGGCGCGAGATCGGCCGCTGGCCCGGTGCGCTGCGCATCGCCCCCGGCGACGATCGCGACGAGATCCTGCTGCACCTGCCGCTCTAGTCCGAGCGGTCGAAAGCCGCCCACCGACCTACACTGCTCGACGTGGGCCGTGCACGTGGGGTGTTGTCGCGCCTCGTCGGGGCCGCGGTGGTGGTCGGCCTCGTCGGGGCCGTGCTGCTCGGCGAATGGCAGTACGCCTTGACGGGGGCGCTGGTGATGGCGTTGCTCGCCGCGGTGCTCGGGACGCCGGAACCGCCCGACGTCCTGTCCGCGGCCGGGTTCACCTGCCTCGTCGCCGGCTCGCTCGGCTGGGTGTGGCTGGGCGACATGCGGTGGGCGGTGCTCGGCGCGCTGGTCCTGGTGGCGACCTCGGCGGTGGGCGCGGTGCTCGAACGGCGCGGGGTCAGCGGGTGACCGGGGGCCGGGACATGGCCCAGGTGGTCGGGCCGCCGCCCGGCAGCTCGACCTCCGCGACGACCTCGAAGCCCAATCCCCGGTAGAACGCGACGTTGCCGGGCAGCGAGGTTTCCAGGTACGCCGGGGCGCCCTGCTCGTCGGCGGCGCGCAATCCCGGTTCGACGACGGCCCGGCCCAGTCCGCGACCCTGGCGGTCGGGCAGCACCCCGACGGTCCCGAGGAACCACGCCGGTTCGCGCGGGCGGTGCGGGTTCAGCGCGTCCTCGGCGGCCTCGGACAGCGCGGCGCGATCCCCGGCGAGCTCCCGCATCCGCGGTTCCAGCTCGGCGAACGCCTCGTCCAGCCCGGTCGAGTCCGGGGTGGTCCAGGCCGCCACCGCGGCGACGTCCTCGCTGACCCACACCCGGCCGTGCCGCAGGCCCACGCGGGTGAGGAACAGCCGCTGCGACTCGGCCAACCGGTCCGGGTAGCCCTCGGCCGCCAGCGTGTGCCGGGTGAACGGGTAGTCGGCGAAGGCCGCGCGCAGCGTGACCACGGCGGCGTCGACGTCGGCGGTCTCCGCGGGACGGATGATCGGCACGCCGCCATCGTACTCAGCGCAGCGAGGACGGACTCCGCTGCCGCCAGCGCACCGGCACGCCCCGCCCGTTGGACCGCAGCAGCTCGCCGAGCGCGACGGCGAGCTCCGGCCACCGCTCGGACAGCAGCGCCAGGCGTTCCTCGTCGGCGGCCTCGACGGCCTGGATCACCTTCGCGGTGCTGATCGGGGCGTAGGGCGTCACACCGGCTCCTCGGGAACGGCGGTTCCAGCTTCGCCCCCGAGTGTGCCGCCCGATCGGGCGGCACAGCCCCTTGATGTTCACCCGTCAGTGCTGCGACCAGCTCCCGCCGCGCTGCACGTGGGCCCACTCCCGTTCCCACCCGCGCAGCGCGATCCGCCGCGCCGCCGCCTGCACCCCGAGCATCGCGCCGAAGCAGAGCACCTCGGCCACCACCAGCACGAGGACCCCGGTGAACGCGGCCGCGGTGGTGATCGACGCCTCGCTCGGCGGGGCGGGCACCCGCGCCCCCGCGCCGTCCACCCAGACCTCGACCCGCTCGCCCGCCCTGCTGCCCGCCGGGACCGGCACGGACTCCACCCGGTCACCCAGCGGCGTCGGCCAGCTCACCAGCGCCGTGGTGCCCGCGTCGCCGTAGCCGTAGACCTCCGAGACCGGCACCTCCATCCGGGCGTCGGTGGTCAGCACCGCGCTGATCGGCCTGCTGCCCGCGGCCTGCCGCTCGGCCTGCCGGGTCAGGTTCTCCCGCACCACCGATCCGGAGGTCAGCGCCACCGGCACCGCCAGCACGGTGCCGCACAGCAGCAGCAGCGACAGCAGCGCGGCCACCCGGTCGATGGGTCTGCGCAGCGGGTTCGGGGACGCGCTCAGCGCGTGGAACAACCATCCCGTGTGCGCCTTCAGCGCCGCCATCATGCGAGCCTCCGTGGGACCGGTCCGGTGCCGGAGCGCGCTCCGCGGTCCGGTCGCGGCGCGCACCCGCCCAGCATTCGCCGACGCCAATCTCATCGTTATGGCCGCGTGATTGTCCATACACCATCGGTGTAGTAAATGGCGACTCGATCGCTGCACCGGGTGATCGCCGCCGCGCACCCGCGCCCGCCTCAGCCCTTCCGCTGCGTCCAGCGCGTGCGCCAGCGCTCGGCCAGCCGCGCCGCCGTCGACTTGGGCTTGGCGTCGAAGAGCTCCTTGAGCCAGTCGTGCCAGGCGCGGGCGCTGTCCGCGTCCACCCCGCGCAGCAGCTTGCTGACCTTCCGGTACTCGGCGGAGGTGCGCCGCTTGGCCCACGCCTCCAGCGCCTTGTCGAACGCCACCCGCGCGCCCTCGGTGGCCTTGTCCGACCAGGCGGTGAGGAACGCCAGCGCCACCGCCCCGGTCCGGTCCGCGGCAGGTCGCTGCTCGTCCGCCCACACCGCGGGGAGTTCCCGGACCAGCAGCTCCTGCACCCGCGCGCCCCCGGCCACGGCGGCCGAGGCCGCGGTCGGCGGCGGGATGGACAGCAGCGCCGCCACGATCTCCGGCCCGCGCGCGGTGAGCACCTCGTCGGCGATCTCCTTCAGCTCCCCGACCCCGGCGCCGGGGGCGCGCGCCGCCCGCTGGAAGTTCGCCAGCCACGCCCGCAGCGCGCTGTCGTCCTCCCACATAGACCGCAGCCCCTCGTGCTCGGACCCGAGGTGGTGCACCAGCATCCGCAGCACGTCGAGCTGGTCGGCCGAGGCCGGTGCGCTCTCCAGCACCGGGAAGATCCGCTCGGCCAGCGCCTCGGAGACCATCGTGGCCGACATCGCGCCGAGCACCGAGCGCACCTCGGCGACCGTCGGCGGGGTGTGCGCGAACAGCGCCTCCCACACCGCGTCGGCGTGGCCGCGCCGCTCGGCGGCCCGCGTCCGGTCCCGCAGGGCGTCGATGACCTGCTGCCTCGGCTCGCCCCCGGCCGCGACGGCGGACTGGGCGACGAGCCGGTCCAGCGGCAGGAACGGATCGGCGACGGTCGGCGCGAGCAGCCGCCACCAGTGCTCACGGATGGCGTCGGCGAGCGCGCCGGAGTCCTCCGCCAACCGGCTGCCGAGCTCCTCGCGCAGCAGCGCGATCAGCTCCGCCCGGCACGGCCACGCCCGGGGGTCCACGGGGGCCTGCGGGTGCTGCGCCCACCAGGCGATGAAGTCCTTCGCGGCCTGCGCGAACCGGGTGGGGCGGGGTTCCAGGCCGAACCGGCCCGCGGTCCGCAGCACCCCGTCGAGGTGCTCCGGGGCGGTGTCCGCGGCGGTCTCCTCGGCGAGCCCGGTGGCGTCGGAGAGCTCCTCGGCCGACCACCGGTGCGCCGCGAGGTGGCTGGTCGCGACCGGCTCCCCGGCGGCGGCCCCGGCGAGTTCGGCGCGCAGCAGCGCCACCCGGACCCGCGCGTCGTGGGCGGTCTCGGCGAGCCGGGCCAGCACCGCCCGCTCCGGCGGCAGCGCGAGCACCGCCTCCCGGACCCGGTCGATCGCCTGCTCCGGGGCCCGGGTGCCGACCAGCCAGCCCGCCAGCTCCATCGCGGCCTGCTGGTCGGGCACCGGCTCGCCGGAGGCGAGCACGCCCGCGGCGAGGCGGTCCCCCGCGTCGGCCCGCTCGGCCCCGCGCTGCCGGGCGAACCGGTGCGCGAGTTCGAGCTCCTCGACCACCGCGGCGGGATCGCCGTGCAGGAAGCGCCCGACCCAGTGCCGCGCGGCGGCGCTCGGTTCGATCGCACCGCGGCGCCGGTCGCCGAGGTGGAACACCACGAAGTCGCCGTCGTCGAGCTCGCCCGCCCAGTCCGGGTGCAGCGCGAGGACGTGCTGCCTGCTCAACCGCGGATCGGTGGCGTAGACCCGGAAGCCGATCCGGAGCGCGCGCTCCTGCGGCAGCAGCAGGGTCCCCGCCGCGATCCAGCGCAGCACCTCGTCGGGATGCCGCCCCACGAACACCACCCGCCGGGCGTCGGGCTCGCGGACCTGGTCCAGCGCGGTGTGCACCGCGGTGAGCCAGTCGTGGCCGTCGTCGCGGGCCAGCACCCAGTCCCGCAGCTCGGCGGCGGTGTGCGGACCGGGCTCGGGTTCGGCGGGCACCGGCGGGCACTCGGTGCCCTCGACCGGTCGTTCCGCCCACCACGGCGCCTGCCAGAGCTGGGCGGGGCGCAGCCCGCCGTAGGAGGCGGGGTCGTCGGTGACCAGGGCGTGCGTGAAGTGGTTGCCGACCCGGTCCTGCTCGGTGTCGGCGTACACCCCGCGCGCGGTGACGTAGCGGCCGTCGTGCAGGTGCACCAGCGACGGCGGGAACTCCGCGACCGGGCGCCGCTCGCGCAGCCAGTCCGGCGGCACCTCGTAGAGCGCGGCGCGCTGCACCAAGGCCGCGTCCTCCTGGCCGGTGCCCGCCGACATCGCCTGGATCTGGAACCCCTCGGTCCCCCGCGTTCCCTGCCCGGGACCGCAGTCGGTGTAGAACAGCGAATGGAAATCCCGCGCGCTCATCCCGTGCTCCGTTCCACGACTGGCCGGTGATCACCGCGAGGGTAGCGGCGACGGGGCGGACCCAGGGCCGGAGTCGGGCATTTTCGACGTTCCCGCCGCCTTCGCCCGGCGTACGGTGGGGCCGGAGACGACCGACGGGAGCCGCCGATGCCCGACGAACTGGCCCCGATGCCGACCGACTGGCAGCGCGCCCTGGCGATCGTGGCGCACCCGGACGACCTGGAGTACGGGGTTTCCGGTGCCATCGCCGCGTGGACCGCCGAAGGCCGCGAGGTGTCGTACCTGCTGGCCACCCGGGGCGAGGCGGGCATCGACGGGCTGCCGCCGGAGGAGGCCGCACCGCTGCGCCAGTCGGAGCAGCTCGCCAGCGCCGCCGAGGTGGGCGTGACGTCGGTGGAGTTCCTCGACTACCGCGACGGCGTCGTCGAGCACGGGCCCGCGCTGCGCCAGGACCTCGCCCGGGCGATCCGGGAACGGCGGCCCGAGCTGGTCATCACCCTCAACCACCGGGAGAGCTGGGGTCCGGGGAGCTGGAACAGCGCCGACCACCGGGCGGTGGGCACCGCGGCGCTGGACGCCGTCGCCGACGCGGGCAACCGGTGGATCTTCCCCGAGCTGATCGCCCAGGGCGCGCAGCCGTGGGAGGCGAGGTGGATCGCGGTGGCGGGCACCCGGCACCCGACGCACGCCGTGGACATCGGCGCGACGCTGGAACGGGCCGTCGCGTCGCTGGCCGCGCACCGCACCTACCTGGAGGCGCTCAGCGACGAGCCGCACGACCGGCACGCCCGCCGGGTCGTGGAGCAGGCCGCGCACCTGGCCGCCGACCGGTTCGGCGGACGGCCCTGCGTCGGGTTCGAGCTGATCGGCTGACCGGCGGGCGGCTACACCACGGCGGGCAGGCCGACGGCCGCGTCCACCGCGATGGCCACGAAGATCAGGGCCAGGTACGAGTTGGACAGGTGGAACAGGGTCATCGGGTTGTAGCCCGCCCCGCTGCGGACCGCGCCGTGCAACCGCTGCGCCACCACCAGGAACGCCGCCCCGGCCAGCACCGCGAAACCGATGTAGATCCAGCTCGTCGCGGGCACCAGCAGCAGGGTGCAGCCCACGGTGGCCCAGCTGTAGGCCAGGATGCGGGCCGAGACCTGCCGCGCGGTGGCCACCACCGGCAGCATCGGCACCCCGGCGCGGGCGTAGTCGTCCCGGTACTTCATGGCCAGCGACCAGAAGTGCGGCGGCGTCCACAGGAACACCACGCCGAACATCACCAGCGCGGGCCATTCGACCGTGCCGGTCACCGCGGCCCAGCCGACGACCACCGGCATGCACCCGGCGGCCCCGCCCCAAACGATGTTCTGCGCGGTCCGGCGCTTGAGCACCAGCGTGTAGATCAGGACGTAGAACAGGATCGCCGAGGTCGCCAGCACCGCCGCGAGCAGGTTCGCGCCGAGCCACAGGACGAGGAACGACAGGGCGCCGAGCACGAGGCCGAAGGTCAGCGCGTGCCGCTTGGGCACCTCGTAGTTGACCAGCGGGCGCTTCTTGGTCCGGTGCATCACCGCGTCGATGTCGGAGTCCGCGACGCAGTTCAGGGCGTTGGCGCTGCCCGCAGACATGGCACCGCCGACCAGCGTCACCAGCACCAGCCAGGGCGACGGGATGCCGCGCTCGGCGAGGAACATCGCCGGGATGGTGGTGACCAGCAGCAGCTCGATCACCCGTGGTTTGGTCAGCGCGAAGTAGGCGGCGAGCACACCCCGGCGGCGCACGGGCGCGGCCGCCGCGGCGGGGGTCGCCGATTCGGGGGACGCTGTCATGAGGCCCGCGATTCCTCCGCCACCTGGTCGGTCTGCACGATCGGCTTGCCCTCCTGGCGCAGCTGCGCCCACCGGGTCACCTTGCGCTCGGCGAAGAACGCGCCGAGCGGGACGGTACCGGCGAGCAGCACCAGCAGCATCCGGCCGATCGGCACCCGCAGTTCCTTGGTGAGGATCACCGCGACGAGCAGGTACACCATGTAGAGCCAGCCGTGCCCGAAGCCGATCAGCCCGACCCAGTCGTCCCCGGCGAGCTGCGCGGCCGTCCCCTCCGGCCAGCCGTACTTGAACACCATCGCCGCGCACAGCGCGAGCAGCAGGACGGCGGTCACGTACGCCATGATCCGGTACAAGGTCAGCACGCCAGGCTTCACGACCATCCCTCACATCCGCAACGCGCGCAGAACACGGTGTTCATAGGACCGTACGCCACGCGGCGCGGCGGGCCGCGGTGGACCTCACGCAAGAGTGGCGCCGCCCACCCGCGGTGATCGAGGACCTCCCGATCAGCCCCGGCTCAGCGCGTAGTCGGGCGCCGAACGGGCGGCCCGGCGGTGCCGGAGCACCGAGTCGCGGATCTCGCCGGCGCGGACCGCGCCGTTGGACAGCAGCGAGGAAGTGAGCCCGTGGGTGTGCTCGGTGCCGCCCTGGAGGTAGAGGCCGCCCAGCTCGTCGCGGGTGCGCACCCGGTAGTCGCGCTCCACCGCGATCCGGCCCCGCTCGTCCCGCTCGCAGTGCCGGGCGGTCTCGCCGAGCAGCGGGAACGGGTCCCGCGGACGGCAGCCGGTGGCGTAGACGAGCACATCGGAGTCGAGCACCTCGCGTTCGCCGGTCGGCAGGAACTCCACGGTGACGGCGACCCCGTCGGGGCCCTCGGCCACGTCGGTGACCCGCGAGGCGTTGAGCATCCGCAACCGCTGCTCGCCGCGGACCTTCTCCTGGTAGGCGCGGGCGTAGAGCTCCTCGATGAGGTCGAGGTCCACCACCGAGTAGTTGGTGTTGCGGTGGTAGGACATCAGCTGCTCCTTGACCTCCTCCGGCGCGCCGTAGAAGTGGTCGACGGCCAGCGGGTCGAAGATCCGGTTGGCGAACGGGCTGTCGTCGGCCGGGGTGTGGCCGTAGCGGCTGAACACCGAGCACACCTCGGCCTCCGGGAAGGTCCGGTGCAGGTAGTCGGTGGCCTCGGCGGCGCTCTGCCCGGCGCCGACCACGGTGAGCCGGCGCGGGCGGGTGCCGTCGAGCTCGCCGACCCGGTGCATCAGGTCGAGGTTGTGCCAGACGCGGTCACCGAGCCGGGCGCCGTCGGGAACGCTGGCCTCCAGCCCGAGGGCGAACACCACGTTGCGGGCGCGGGCCGTGGTCAGGCGGCCGTCACCGTGGCGCACCACGACCTCGAAGCCCTCCGGCACCGGCGTGAGGTGCAGCACCTCGGAGTCGAAGCGCGCCAGGTGGCCGACGCGGGCCGCGGCCCACTCCAGGTAGTCGTGGTACTCGACCCGGGTGGGGAACATGGTCTTGTGGTTGATGAAATCGGCCAGCCGGTCCTTGTCCTTGAGGTAGGACAGGAAGGAGAAGCCGCTGGCCGGGTTGCGCATCGTCACCAGGTCCTTGAGGAAGGACACCTGCATGGTGGTGCCTTCGATCAGCATTCCCCGGTGCCAGCCGAAGCGCGGCTGCTTGTCGAAGAAGGCGCAGCTCAGCCGGTCGGACTCGGCAGCGTCGCGGTTGTGCTCCTCGACCGCGATGGCCAGCGCCAGGTTCGACGGGCCGAAGCCGATCCCCAGGATGTCGTGGACGGGACGTCGCTCTTCCGTCGATGCCGCAGACACGGTGGTCCCCTCATCTCATGCCGGGTCGGGTTTCCCGGGCGTGCGGGTTCGCCGGCGGTGCGGGACGCACCGCCGCGGGGTTTCGCGGACACGCGCTGCCGGAGAGTCGGCGGTCAGTCGCGGTCGTGGTTGTACTTGTCGTGGTATTCGGTCTCGGCCAGCCCCTGCTTCCAGTAGCCGATCGCGAGCACCGAGGAGGCGTCCAGCCCCCGGTCGGTGCGCAGGTGCTTGCGGATGCCGCGCACCACGCCGGATTCCCCGGCGACCCAGGCGGACACGTCCGCACCGTCGGGGAGGTCCACCGACCGCACCGCGTCGAACAACTGCTCCGACCGGCCGGCGGGGGCGCCCTCCCGGTGCAGCCAGGTCCAGCGCAGGTCGGGCGGGCACTCGACGTGCTGCTGGTCGGCGGAGTCGCCGAGCTCGACGAAGACCTGCCCGCACGCGGTGGGCGGGAGCTGCTCGACGATCGCCGAGATGGCGGGCAGCGCGGTCTCGTCGCCGAGCAGCAGGTACCACTCGGCGGTCCGGCAGCTCTTGCCGCCGGGACCCATCACGCCGAGGTGGTCGCCCGGCTGCGCGCGGCGCGCCCAGTTCGAGGCGACGCCGTGCTCGCCGTGCATGACGAAGTCGACGTCGAGCTCGCCGTTGGCCTCGTCGTAGCGGCGGACCGTGTAGGTGCGCATGGTCGGCCGCTGGTCCGCCTCCGGCCAGCGGTACCGGCCGGTCTCGACGTCCAGGGTGGGCAGGACCGGGCGGTGCTGGCCCTGCTGGGGGACGAAGACCTTGATGTTGGGTCCGGTGTGCTCGTCGAGGAAGCCGCTGAGCTCGTCCCCGCCGAGGGTGATCCGCCGCATCGACGGGCTCAGCTCCGCGGTGCGCAGCACCTGCAGGTCGCGTGCCGGTGGGCGGCTGCGCCGGGGTCGATCCGCGATAGTCATGCGCCTGGCGTTCCTTCCTCGCATTCCCGGGACGATCAAGTTAAGGCTAGCCTAACCATACGAAGCTCGCCGTGTCTTCCCCCCGGTGGCTCACATCTCGGAGCGCTCCGAGGCCACGGGCTCCCGCTCGATGGTGGGCTTCGGGGTGGGCGGCAGCACCTCGGAATCCTTGATGCGCAGCGCCAGCAGCACGCCCACCAGTGCGAATCCCGCCGACACGAGCATCGCCGCGTGGTACGGCGCCAGCTCGGCCGTGCCGCCGGTACCGGTGGCCGCACCGGCCCCGACCGCCGCCAGCACGCAGGCCGTGATCGCCACGCCGAGCGCGGAACCCACCTGCCGCTGCACGTTGAACAGCGTCGACGCGCCGCCGGTGGAAGCGCTGCCGACCGTCGCGAACGCGACCACCTGCAACTCGGTGGAGGCCATCCCGACGAAGAAGCCCGAGGCGAACTGCACCAGCGCCGCCACCCACGCCCCGCTGCCCGCCTGCACCAGGTTCATCGCGGCGAACGACAGCGCGGCGCCGAACATCGCACCGGCGATCATCCGCCGCGGCCCGAACCTGCGGTGCGCCCAGCCGACGAGCTGGGAGGCCGCCATCAGCCCGACCGCCTTGGGCAGCGTGACCAGCCCGGTCTCCCAGGCCGAAGCGCCCAGCGCGCCCTGGTACATCAGCGTGAAGCCGTAGAGCGTGCCGAGGAACCCGGCCACGCAGCAGAACAGGATCAGGCTCGCCCGCCGGAACGCCGGATCGGTGAACAACCGCAGATCCAGCATCGGCGACCGGCTGCGCAACTGCCCCACCACCAGCACGCCCAGCAGCACCAGGCCCAGCAGCCCGAAGCCCCAGAAGTGCGGTGATCCCGGGCCGCGCTGGGCGACCGCGTCCAGCGCGTACATCACCAGGCCCAGACCCGGTGCGGCCAGCGCGAAGCCCAGCAGGTCGAAGCGCTTGCCGCGGGCCTCCACGTGCTCCGGGAGCAGCAGCAGGCCGAACAGCAGCGCCGCCACCCCGACCGGCAGGTTGACGTAGAAACCCCACCGCCAGTCCAGGTGCTCGACGAAGAAACCGCCGAGCACCGGCCCCAGCGCGGGCGCCACCGCGGTCGGCAGCACCAGCACCCGGGTCAACCGGATGCGTTCGGCGGGCGGGTAGGCCCGGAACAGCATGGTCAGCGCCACCGGGCTCATCACCCCGCCGCCCGCGCCTTGCAGCACGCGCGCGGCGGTGAGCTGGCCGAGGTCGGTGGCGGCCCCGCACAGCGCCGAGGCCAGCACGAACACGCCGAACGCGGCGAGGAAGACCCGCTTGGTGCCGAACCGATCGCCGAGCCAGCCGGAGGCCGGGATGCACACCGCCAGCGCCACCAGGTAGCCGATGTTGATCGCCGAGGTGGCGCTGGGCGCGACGGCGAACTCCGCGCCGATCGCGGGCAGCGCCACGTTGACGATGGTGGCGTCCATGCCGTTCATGAACATCGCGGCGACGTAGACGACGCACACCGCGACCCTCGGGTCGAACTTCCCGAGCCGGGTGCGGGGCGCGGCGGTCACGGGGCGCGGTGGTCGCGGGCCGGACGCATGTCCGTCCAGTTCGCCTCGATGTGCTCCACGCACTCCTGCCTGCCCGCGGGGCCGTGCGCCACCGCCCACCCGGCGGGCACCTCGATCGAGGCGGGCCACAGCGAGTACTGGTCCTCGCCGTTGACCAGCGCGCAGTACCGCGCATCGAGGTCCTCGAACGGATTGGTCATTCCTGCACTCCTTTGCGGAATCCTTCAGAAGGCGGCGGAGCGGCCGGGGTCACGAGGAGACCTCGCCCAGCCGCCGGTCCACGATCGCGCCGATCTCGGCGATCGGTCCCCGCTGCGTCATGTCCTTGTGCTCGCAGGCGATGTCGTGGTTCTCCACCGCCCCGTCGACGTAGGGCTGCCACATCGCGGCGGTCAGCGATTCCTTCGCCGGGTTCACGGTGGCGCTGAAGAACAGCACGTCGCCGCGGAACTTGTCGTGGTCGGCCTCGTTCTCCAGCACCGCGCAGTTGGCGAAGTTGTCGATGACGGCCGTGATGGTGTGCGGCTCCAGGTTCGCCAGCGCGCTGCCCTCGGCCGAGAGGATCTCCAGCACGTCCGCGCGGTGCAGCGGCCCCGCCCCGAGCGAGTCCACGTCGTAGCCCGCCATGTAGAGCAGCGCCTTGAGCGCCTCCTCCTCGGTGGGCAGCTCGTCCCAGACGTCGGTCGGGTACGAGTCGAGCATGCACAGGAAGCGCACCTCCTCGCCCGCGGCCTGGAGGTGGGTGGCCATCTCGTGCGCGACCACGCCGCCGAAGGACCAGCCGAGGAAGTGGTACGGCCCGTGCGGCTGCACCTCGCGGATGTGCTCCAGGTACTCGGCGGCCATCTCCGCCAGCGTCGGCGCCACCGGCTTCGGCTCGGCCAGCCCGCGGGACTGCACGCCGTAGACCGGACGCCGCTCGTCGACGTGCTTGAGCAGCGCGGAGAACGGCCACGCCAGGCCCGCGGCGGGGTGCACGCAGAACAGCGGTTCGCGGTCCCCGCCGGTGCGCAGCGGCAGCAGGATGTCCAGCGCGTCGCCGGTTCCGCCGCTGCGCAGCCGCTCGGCCAGCCCGGCCACCGTCGGCGCGGCGAACAGGCTGCCGACGTTGATCCGCACGCCCAGCGCGTCGTGGATCCGCCCGATCAGCTTGGCCGCCAGCAGCGAATGCCCGCCCAGGTCGAAGAAACCGTCCTCGATGCCGACCCGGGGGAGTCCGAGCACCTCGGCGAACAGCTCGCAGAGGATCTCCTCGGTGGGGTTGCGGGGCATCGTGGTGCCCACCGAGGCGCCGAGGTCCGGGGCGGGCAGCGCCGTCCGGTCCAGCTTGCCGTTGGGCATCAGCGGCAGCACGTCGACGAAGGTGACCGCGGCCGGGACCATGTAGTCCGGCAGCGCCTCCGCGACGTGCGCCCGCAGCGCGGCGGCGTCCACCTCGGCGCGGGCCACCACGTAGGCGACCAGCCGCTTGTCCCCGGTGTCCTCGCGGACCACCGCGGCGACCTGGGCGACGGCCTCGTGCTCGGCGAGCACCGCCTCGACCTCGCCCAGCTCGATCCGGAAACCGCGGATCTTGACCTGGTCGTCGGCGCGGCCGGCGAAGTCGAGCACGCCGTCGGCGCGCCAGCGCACCAGGTCGCCGGTGCGGTACATCCGGGACCCGGGCGGGCCGAAGGGATCGGCGACGAACCGCTCGGCGGTCAGCCCCGGCCGGTTCAGGTAGCCGCGCGCCAGCCCGGCCCCGGCGACGTAGAGCTCGCCGACCACGCCGGGCGGGACGGGTTGCAGGCTCCGGTCGAGCACGTGCAGCCGGGCGCCCGGGTCGGGCACGCCGATCGGCACCGCGGTGCCCACCGCGTCCGGCTCGCAGTCCCACAGCGTCGTGTTGACGGTGGCCTCGGTCGGGCCGTAGCAGTTGAGCATCCGCATCCGGCCCGCCCAGCGCAGCACCAGGTCGGAGGGCACCTTCTCGGCCCCGCACAGCAGCGTGGCACCGGCCGGGAACTCGGTGTCCGGCGGGAACATCCCCATCATCGAGGGACCGATCGCCAGGTGCGTCACGCGGTGTTCGCGCAGGTACTCGGCCAGCGGCTCGCCCGGCACCCGGAGCTCGGCGGGCACCACGACGAGCGTGCCGCCGCCGAGCAGTCCCATGCACAGCTCCCAGAACGCGACGTCGAAGCTCGGCGAGGCGAACTGCAGCACCCGGCTCTCGGCGGTGATGCCGACCCGGCGGGACTGGGTGGCCACCAGCTTGGCGATGCCGCGGTGCGGCACCACCACGCCCTTGGGCGTTCCGGTGGACCCGGAGGTGTGGATGACGTAGGCGGCGTCGTCCAGCCCGGGGCGGGTCGGCTCGGCGTGCCCGGCGGGTTCCTCGCGGCAGTCCACGAACTCCACCGGCAGGTCGGAGCGGGTGCCGTCGGCGATCACGAAGGCCGGCCGGGCGTCGGTGACCATGTGCCGCAGCCGGTCGGCGGGGTAGTCCGGGTCCAGCGCGAGGTAGGCGGCCCCGGCGTGCATCGCCGCGAGCAGGCCGACGATGAGCTCCGGCGAACGCGGCAGCAGCACGCCCACCACGTCGCCCGGGCCGACCCCGCGCTCGACCAGGACGGTGGCCAGCCGGCGCACCCGCTCGTCGAGTTCGGCGTAGCTGAGCTCGACGTCGGCGAACACCAGCGCGGGGGCGTCCGGGTGCGCCTCGACCCGCGCGGCGAACAGCTCCGGGAACGTCGCCGGGCGCACCGCGTCGGCCTCCGCGGTGGCGTCGCCCCAGGCCAGCACCCGCTGCCGGTCCCGCTCGCCGAGGACGTCGAGCCGGGTGACGGCGCGCCGCGGATCGTCGGCCGCCCCGGCCAGCAGCCGGGTGAAGCGCTCCGCGATCGCCTCGACGGTGCCGCGCTCGAACAGGTCGGTGCTGTACTGGACCAGCCCGTCGGCGCCGCCGTCGGCGCGCTCGGTGACGCTGACGGCGAGGTCGAACTTCGCCGCGCCCGCCTCGGCCGCGTCCACCTCGGTGCGCAGGCCGGGCAGCTCGGCGCCGACCCCGCCGGTTTCGGTCCAGTGCGCGAGCATCACCTGGAACAGCGGGTGCCGGGACAGCGAGCGGACCGGGTTGAGCACCTCGGCCAGCCGCTCGAACGGCAGCTCGGCGTGGTCGTAGGCGGCCAGGTCGGTCTGGCGCACCCGGTCCAGCAGCGCGGCGAACGACGGGTCGCCGCTGGTGTCGGTGCGCAGCACCAGGCTGTTGACGAAGAACCCGACGAGCTCGTCCAGCGCGTCGTCGTCGCGCCCGGCCACCGGGGTGCCGATCGGGATGTCGGTGCCCGCGCCGAGCCTGCTCAGCAAGGCCGCGAGCCCGGCCTGCAGCACCATGAACGTGCTGGCCCCGTGCTCGGCGGCCAGCCGCCGCAGCCGGGCGTGCAGCGCGGGGTCGATCTCGAACCGCACCGCGTCGCCCCGGTGGCTGGGCACCGCCGGGCGCGGGTGGTCGGTGGGCAGCTCCAGCTGGTCGGGCAGGCCCGCGAGGGTGCGCTGCCAGAAGTCGAGCCGGCGCGCCGACAGGCTCTCCGGGTCGGACTCGTCGCCGAGCAGTTCCCGCTGCCACAGCGCGTAGTCCGCGTACTGCACGGGCAGCGGCTCCTGGTCCGGTGCCGCCCCCTCGCGGCGCGCGGCGTAGGCGGTGGCCAGGTCGCGCAGCAGCGGGCGCAGCGACCACTCGTCACCGGCGATGTGGTGCAGCAGCACCAGCAACCGGTGCTCGCGAGGCCCGACCCGGTACAGCGTCGCGCGGATCGGCGGTTCGGCGTCGAGCGCGAAACCGCGGCGGGCCTCCTCGGCGATCGCCGCGTCGGGGTCGTCGGTGGCGACCTCGACCAGCTCGGGACCGGAGTCCAGGACGTGCTGCCGGGGCTCGCCGAGCTCGTCGGGGAACACCGTGCGCAGGCTCTCGTGCCGGTCCACCACGTCGGCCAGCGCGGCGCGCAGCGCGGGCACGTCCAGTTCCCCGGACATCCGCAGCACCAGCGGGAGGTTGTAGGTCGGGCTCGGCCCTTCCAGCCGGTGCAGGAACCACAACCGCCGCTGCGCCGAGGACAGCGGCAGCGGGTCGGGGCGCTCGGCCGGGCGCAGCGCGGGGCGGCGCGGACCGCGGGCCCCGACGTCGAGCCGGGGCGCCAGCCCGGCGACGGTGGGGTGGTCGAACAGCTCGCGGATGGTCGGTTCGGCGCCGAGCTCGGCGCGCACCCGGGCCAGCAACCGGGTGGCCAGCAGCGAATGCCCGCCGAGGTCGAAGAACCCGTCGTCGATGCCGACCCGCTCCACGCCGAGCACCTCGCCGAACAGCGCGCACAGCACCCGCTCCACCTCGTCGCGCGGACCGCGTCCGCCCGCGTCGGCGGCGGGGTCCGGGGCGGGCAGCGCGGCGGTGTCGAGCTTGCCGTTGGCGGTCAGCGGAATCCGCTCCACCGCGACGAAGGCGGCGGGCACCATGTAGTCCGGCAGCCGCGCGGCCAGGTGCGCCCGGAGCTCGGCCGGGTCGGCCTCGCCGACCGCGTAGCCGACCAGCCGCCGGTCGCCGGGCCGGTCCTCGCGAACCACCACGGCGGCCTGCCGCACCGCCGGGTGGCCGGCGAGCTGGGCCTCGATCTCGCCGAGCTCGATGCGGAAACCGCGCACCTTGACCTGGTGGTCGGCGCGACCGAGGTAGTCCAGGGCGCCGTCCGGGCGCCAGCGGGCCAGGTCGCCGGTCCGGTACATCCGGCTGCCCGCCGGGCCGTGCGGGTCGGCGACGAAGCGCTGCGCGGTCAGGCCCCGGCGGCCGAGGTAGCCGCGGGCCAGCCCGGCACCGCCGACGTAGAGCTCGCCGCGCACGCCGGGCGGCACCGGCTGCAACCGCTCGTCGAGCACGTAGACGCGCAGGTCGCCGATGCCGCGCCCGATGGTGCTGCCGTCGCGCCGGGCCACCAGCTCGGGGCTCAGCTCCTGGTAGCTGACGTGCACGGTGGTCTCGGTGATCCCGTACATGTTGACCAGCACCGGCGAGTCCGGGTGCCGCTCGTACCAGTCGGCCAGCCGGGACAGCTCCAGCGCCTCCCCGCCGAAGACCACGGTGCGCAGCGCCAGATCGGTCCCCGGGCGCTCCCGGTCGGCCTGGATGAGCTGGTAGAAGGCCGAGGGCGTCTGGTTGAGCACGGTGACCCGCTCGCGGCCGAGCAGGGCGAGGAACTCCTCCGGCGACCGGCTCACCTCGTGCGGCACCACGACCAGCCGACCGCCGTGCAGCAGCGCGCCCCACAGCTCCCAGACCGAGAAGTCGAACGCGTAGCTGTGGAACAGCGTCCACACGTCGTCGGGGCCGAAGCCGAACCAGGGCTCGGTGGCGTCGAACAGGCGCACCACGTTGCGGTGCGGGATGGACACGCCCTTGGGTCGGCCGGTGGAACCGGAGGTGTAGATGACGTAGGCGGCGTGGTCGGCGGTGAGCGGGCCGCGCGCCCCCGGTTTCGGATCGCACGGCGAGTGGCGCTCGACGGCCGCGACCGACTCCGGTTCGTCGAGCAGGATGCGGGTGGCGCCCGCCGGCAGCCCGGAGCTGTGCGCGGTGTCGCTGATCAGCACGGTCGGCTCGGCGTCGGCCACCACGTAGCGCAGGCGCTCGGCGGGATGCCCGGGGTCCAGCGGCAGGTAGGCCGCGCCCGCCTTGAGCACCGCGAGCAGCGCCACGACGAGCTCGGTCGAGCGGGGCAGCGCGAGGGCGACGAGCTGCTCCGGGCCGACGCCGTGGTCGATGAGGTGGTGCGCGAGCCGGTTGGCGCGGGCGTCGAGCTCGCCGTAGGTCAGCGCGCGGTCGCCTTCGGTGAGCGCGACCGCCTCCGGGGTGCTCGCGGCCTGCTCCTCGAAGAGCTGCGGCAGGGTCGCCTCGGGCCGCTCGCGGATGCCCGCGGGCGGGGCGTTCCACTCCTCCAGGACGCGTTCCCGCTCGGCGGCCGACAGCAGCGGCAGCTCGCCGATCCCGGTCTCGGCCGGGCGTTCGGCGAAGGCGCGCAGGAAGCGCAGGAACCGCTCGCGGTGCGCGGCGAGTTCGTCGGCGCCGTAGTGCTCCGGGTTGGCGTCGAACTCGAAGCGCAGTTCGTCGCCCTCCGGGTAGACCAGCAGCGACAGGTCGTCGACCGGCCCGGCGCCGAGGTTGTGCACCACGCCCCGGTGGCCGCCGAAGTCGAGTGCGTAGTCGAAGGACTTGATGTTGACCAAGGGCCCGAACAGCGGCCGGTCGGAGCCGAGCAGCCGCAGGTCGCGGCGCAGGTCCTCGCCCCGGTAGTTCTGGTGCTTGCGCAGCTCCCGCACGGCCTTCTTGACCTGCGCGACCAGCTCGCCCCGGGTGGTGCTGCCGGTGACCGCCAGCCGCAGCGGCAGCACGTTGACGACCATCCCGGGCACCCGCAGCGTCGCCGAGCCGAGCCGGCCCATCACCGGCAGCCCGAGCACCACGTCGGTGGCGCCGGTCATCCGGTGCAGGTAGGCGGCGACGGCGGCGATCAGCGCGTCGGACCAGGCGGTGCGGCTCTGCGCGGCGGCTTCGGACAGCACCGCGGGGGCGCCGTCGCCGAGCACGTCGACCTGGCGGCGGAAGGTGCGCGCGCTCATCCCGGTGCGCCCGGACAGCGTGGTCACCTCGGGCCGGTCGGCGAAGCGCTCGCGCCAGAACTCGCCGTCGCGCTGGAACTTCTCGGACTCGCGGTAGGCGGTCTCCTCGGCCAGCAGGGCTTCGGAGCCGAGGAACGGGCTGTCCCCGGGATCGTCCCCGGCCAGCAGCGCGGTGTAGACCTCGGCAACCCGGCGGAGGATGATCGAGAACCCGTAGCCGTCGATGGCCACGTGGTGGATGCGCTGGTACCACAGCCAGCGCTCGGCGCCGGTGCGCAGCAGCGCGGCGCTGCGCAGCCGTCCGGGCTCGGCCGGATCGGCCGGGGTGTCCATGTCGGCGCGCATCCAGGCCAGCGCCGCGGCGTGCGGATCGGCTTCGGCGGTGAGGTCCAGCACCGGCAGCTCGTCGTCGGCGGGCGGGTCGATCACCTGCTGCGGCTGCGCTGCCTCGACGACCCGCACCCGCATCGCGTCGACCTCGGCGACGACCCGGCGCAGGGCCGCGGAGAACACCTCCGGGTCGACCGGTCCGTCGATCTCGACGTACTCACCGGTGTTGAACACCGGGTTCGCGCGGTCGAGCTGCTGGGCGAACCAGATCCCCGACTGAGCGGCGGACAACGGCCGCGCCTGCGCAGCACTCTCCGTCATCGTTCTCCCCACGATCCACAAGCGAAGTAAGGCTAACCTTACTTCACTGATCCGGTCCGGAACAGATCGCCGTGGGATCCCTCACCCGCGTGCGAAGACCATCAGCGCCGAATTCTTGCCCGGCAGCCCGACCTCGCGGGAGCGGACGAACCCGGCCTTCCCGAACGCGGCCACCGACGCTCCGTTGTGGACATCCGGCTCGGCGACCACCCGGGCGCACGCCGGGTCGGCCGCCAGCAGCCCCTCGGCCACCGCGCGCAGCAGCCCGGAACCGACCCCGCGGCCGATCACGTCCGGCTCCCCGATCGCGATGTGCACGCCCAGGTCGCGGTCCCCGCCGGAGTAGCAGTGCGCCAGCTTGTCCCGCCGCACCCGGTACAGCTCCAGGTAACCGAGGTCGCGCCCGTCCCGGGACACCACGCACGGCAGCGAGTGGTCCCCGCCGAGCTGGCCGGCGAGTTCCTGCCGCCAGCGCTCCAGCGGCCAGGCCTGCTTCCAGTTCACCGCGACGTGCTCGGCGTTCATCCAGCGGTGCACCAGCTCGGCGTCGGGGTCCAGCCGGACCGGCCGCAGCCGGAAACCGCCGCCCAGCTCCGGCACCGGAACCGGCATCTCCACCTCGGGCTCCGCGACCCGCAGCGGGTTGGCGCGCTCGAACGGCATCGGACGCACCCGCACCGCGCCCTCGGCGGTCCGCTCGTACCGCACGGCACCCCCGTTGAGCGCCGCGGCATCGGTCAGCGTCGGACTGGTCAGCCAGTGGTCCACCAGCCACTTCGTCTCCGGGTAGCCCTCGACGACGGCGTGCAGGCCGCGCACCAGACCGGCGAGCAGCTCCCGCTCGTCGGCCACCCCGCGGCGGCCGAGCCCGCCGATCACCGGCAGCGCACCGCGGGACAGCAACGCCTCGGTGGCCGCCTCCGCGTTCGTCGCGGCGCGCAGCCCCGGCAGCAGCCTGCTCTCCACGTGACCGGACAACCAGCGCCGCGCCTCGTCGGCCGAGGACAGCGAGCGCGCCAGCGCCGCCAGCTCGCCGGGCGGCGGCAGCGGGTCGGATTCCCGCCGCAGCACCGAATCCACCGCCCAGTCGACCAGCGTCGGCGCCCCCGGGGCGTTCAGCGGGGCGTCCGCGGTCGCGCGGGCGCGGGCGTCCGCCGAGCAGGCGGCGGCCAGCAGCACCGGCTCCGCCTCGACGACCTCGGCGCCGTTCGCGTCGAGCACCCGGATCGGGCCGAAGCCGTGCTGGCCCGTCGGGGAGCGGTGGACGACCTCGGTGCGCAGCCGCACCGGGCCGATCGCCAGCCGCAGCGCGCCTTCGGGCACCGGGGTGTGGGTCTCCGCCAGCCATCGGCGCAGCAGCGCCGACGAGCGCTGGTGCACCCCGTTCCCCTCGGCTTCGACGATCACGCCGCACTCCTTCCCTGGTCGGCGAGCAGGTTCCCTGGTCGGCGAGCAGCAGCTCCCGGACGATGAGCGGAGCCTAACCTAACCAGGTGATCAGGAGCTACGGTCCGCCCCACCCGAGGCCGTCAGTACACTGTGGACTCCGACGCGAACCCCGCGACCAGGAACGAAGTCCCCGCCGCGGACGCTGATCACCCCATCCGGTGACGATCACCCCGTCTCGCTGGGCGATCATCGCGGACCGCGCTTACTCTCCGAATGCGGATCGGCACTCGCCGCACTGGTCCCCCGCCATTCCCCGCCGGAGAGGAGATCCAGCATGGAAGACGTGGACGCCGTCGTCCCGCTCCGGCCTGGATTCGACATCCAACTGCGCGGTTTCCACCGCACCCAGGTCCTGGAGCACATCGCAGTCCTCGAAGACCAGCTCCGGCTGGTCACCCTCGATCGCAACGAAGCCGTCCGGCTCAACGACGATCTGCGCACCCTCTACGACGACACCCGCCGGTCGCTGGACCAGGCGGAGCAGCGGTTGCAGCGGATCGAGTCCTCCGACACCGGCCTGCCCGCCGCCTCCCAGCGGGTGCAGAACATGCTCGCCATCGCGGAGGAAGAGGTGCAGACCCTCCGCGACACCGCCAAGCGCCAGGCCGACATCATCCGCGGCGCGGCCGAGACCGAGGCCCGCGACCTGCTCGGCTCCGCCGAGGGCCAGGCCGCCGAGATCCGCTCCGAGTGCAGCAGCCTGGTCACCGACATCGAGGCGCGCCGGGACGCGCTGCGCCGCGACCACGAGCAGTCGGTCAGCGAGTTGCGCGCGCGGGAGCAGCGGCTGCGGCAGAGCATCCGCGACGAGTACAAGAAGGTCGTCTCCGCCGCGCAGGAGGAAGCCGACGAGCTCGTCGCCCGCACCCGCGAGCAGTGCGGGCAGTGGAACGCCGAGAGCGAGCAGCTCCGGCTGGAAGTGCTGGAGGAACTGCGCGTCCAGCAGGCCAGGCTGGAGGAGTTGCGCCGGTCGGTGCTCACCGCGATGGACGGCGCGCGCCAGGTGCTCGACGACTCGACCTCGGAGCTGCGCACCTCGACCACCGGGCAGGCCGCGCTGCCCGCCGCCGTGCTCCCGGTGCCGGAGCAGCGCGAAGGCGTCCGCACCTTCACGATCACGCTCGACGCGCACCCCGAAGGCACCGGCGTCCCGCCGGCGACGCCCGACCCAGCACGCCAGAACTGATCCCGATCGGAGGAGTCCCTTGGACGTCATCGTCCTGTCGTTCGTGACCGGCTTCGCCTTGGCCACCCTCATCTTCTGGCCGCTGCTGCACGGTGCGAAACGGCGGCTGACCGAGGCCGGGGTCATCGAGTCGCCGCCGAAGGGCAGGCACGCGCTGCGGACCGAGGCCGCCACCGCCCCGCGTCCCGCCGCCGCGCCGAAGTCGGCGGAGAAGGAGCCGACGGCGGAGGCCGCGAAGGCGGAGCCGGTCGCCGACGTACCGCGTCAGCCGGAGCCGAAGGCCGACGCGTCGGCGGCGCCGGACCGGGAGGCCGAGCCGGTGCCGCCGGAGTCACCCGCCGAGACCACCCAGCCCTCGGAACCGGTGCCGCCGGAGGCGCACCCCGAGGACAAGGGCGACATCCCGGTGCTGCCGACGAACCTGTTCGAGGAGCACTTCGAGGCCCGGTTCAACCGGTCGCGGCAGCGGCTGGAACGGCTCCGCTCCGAACTCAACGGCAACTGAAGCCACCGGCACCGCCCCGCGGCGGGACCACGGCACTTCAGCGCCTTGGCGAAGCGGCGCAGCCGCTTGCGACCACGCACCCAACTCGCACCGCCGCGGGTTCTCAGCGGCCTTCTCGCGAGGACAGCCGCGACGCCGTGTACGCGTTCGGTACATCAGGAGCGGATCCCGCAGCGAGAAGGCCGCTGAGGTTCCGCCACCGGCACCGCCCCGCAGCGGGACCACGGAATGAGTCCGCTACTCGGCCGCCACCCAGGACACGGTCAGCCCATCGCGCTGGCCGAACCGTTCCAGGTGGCGGCCGATCACGTCCTGGACCCGGTCCAGCACCTCGGTGCTCTCCGCGCTGGCGTGCAGGGCGAGCGCTCCGGACTCGGCGAGCAGCAGGCAGCTCCCGGCACCGCGGTCGGGCGGCAGCGCGATGCGGGTGCCGCCGTCCTCCTCGGTGACCGCGCACTTGCGGCCCAGGTGCGAGCTGAGCTGCTTGCCGTAGCGGTCGGGCTTGTCGGTGCGCACCGTCGCGCGCGAGCGGATCATCGAGAACACCCCCGGAGTTAGGTTTGCCTAACCATAGCTCGCGGTCGTGTCATCGCGCCACCCCCGCAGGTCAGGGCCGAGGCGGCGGACCGCGCCCGGCGAGCCGGTCCGGAGTTGTTAGGTTCGCGGTGCAGCACGCCTACCCGTGGGAGCCCCGCCTGTGACCAGCAACCGCACTTCGCCGACGCTGTACTTGGTCGCCACGACCGGCCATCCGAACTACGGGGACGAGCTGATCGCCGCGACCTGGCTGAAGTACCTGGCGAAGGTGGCGCCGGACAGCGAGGTGTGGCTGGACTGCCCGAACCCCGGGCCCAGCGAGGTGCTGCTCGGCCACCTGCACCCCCGGGTGCGGTTCACCGACACGTTCTGGCGGCTGTGCTGGGAAGCCCCCTCGGACGGCCCGTGGGAGGTCGCGTCGTTCGTGCAGCACGCGATCAACAACCCCGGTCTGGCGCCGCGCTGGGTGGCCGGCATCGAGCTCGCCGCCCGCGTCGACCTGGTGCACGTCATCGGCGGCGGCTACATCAACGGCATCTGGCCGCGCCACATCGGGCTGCTCGCCGCCGCGGTGGCCGCGGTGCGCCGCTCCGGCGGCCGCGCGGTGATGACCGGGCAGGGCCTGTGGCCGGTGGCCGAGGAGGCGCGCCCGCTGCTGCGCAACCTGGCCGCGCAGTTCTCCGTCGTCGACGTCCGGGACGAGCCGTCGGCCTCGCTGGTGGCGGGGACCTCGTTCAGCGCGACCGGGGACGACATGTTCTTCGGCATCGAACCGGGCCTGTACCGCACCGACGACCTGCGCGAGGTCATGATCTGCCTGCAGTCGGACCTGCTGGACGTGACGGTGCCCGCGCTGGCCGGTTTCCTGCTCGACACGTTGCGCGAGTGGGGGGTCCGCCCGGAGCAGGTCGGCGTGGTGGAGGGCATCCCGCGGGTCGACCGGGAGGTCTTCGCGCTCGTCGAGCACGACCTGCCGGGCGCCCGGTTCTACCCGTTCTCCGAGATCACCGACACCGGGCTGCCCGCCGCGGCCGGGCAGCGCTGGTTGTCCACCCGGTTCCACACCCACCTGGTCGCCGCGGCGGCCGGGGCGCACGGCGTCGCCGTGTCGATCAACTCGAACTACTACACCAACAAGCACCGCTCGCTGATCGACCGCGGTTCCGGCTGGGCGCTCAGCGAAGGGCTCCAGGTGCCCGCGGTGCCGGAATCCGGCGGTTTCGCGCCGAAGGCGCTGCGCGCCCTGCAGGAGGGCAAGGGCCAGCTCGCGTGGAGCATCTACGGGAGCTGAGCCCGGCTCAGGGCTCCCGGCGGTGCGCGGCGACGTAGAACGGCGCGGCGGTCAGCACCGGCACCACCATGCCCAGCAGCACGATCAACATCGAGAACATTCGGCACCGACATCCCGTCTACGGTGGGAGAACCCCACGGCCCCGTCGCCCGAACGGGCGTTCACTCGGGACATCGACCGACCACCACCGTTTCGTTAGCAACACGTGACATGTCGCGCCCCACACGTCACAACGTCACCGGAACGGCCCAAGATCTCCCAGGTGAGGGGCACCCTTGCCCCAGTAAGGACTGTTTTCAGAATGGCCTGCGTGGCGGTGCGGGTGGCGGAACCTCAGCGGTCTTCTCGCTCCGGGCGCCCTTCTTGATGTATGCCAATACACGGCATCAGGGCGTCCTCGCGAGAAGACCGCTGAGAACCCGCGGCGGTGCAAGCTGACAGCCTCACTGCATGCGGCTCCGCCGCATGCTGAAAAGACCCCAACTCGGGCAAGGATGCCCCTCACTCACTCCCCGAACGGGTGAGTCGGGATCAGCCGGTCCTGGCGCGGTCGCGGTGCAGCAGCCACACGAAGTACGGCGCACCGATCAGCGCCGTGGTCAACCCCGCCGGTAGCTGGTCCGGCGCGATGACCGTGCGGCCCAGGGTGTCGGCCGCGCAGACCAGCACGCCGCCGAGCAGCGCGGCCACCGGCAGGGTGCGCGCGTGCCGCCGTCCCACGAGCGCGCGGGCGATGTGCGGGGCCACCAGCCCGACGAAGGCCACCACGCCGATCCCGGCGACGGCGGCACCGGTCAGCACCACCGCGCCGGCGAGCAGCACCAGCCGCCCCGGGCCGACCCGCACCCCGAGCACCTTCGGGGTTTCCTCGTCCACGGACAGCAGGTCCAGCGCGCCCCGCGCGCGCACCAGCAGCGGCAGCACCAGCAGCAGCGCGGCGGCCATCGGCAGCAGGTGCTCGAAGAGCCGCCCGTAGGTGGACCCGCCCAGCCAGGTCAGCGCCTTGGTCTGGTTCCACGGGTCGGTCGCGCTGATCAGCAGCGTGATGAGCGCCTGCGTCGCGGCCTGCACGCCGAAGCCGATCAGCACCAGCCGCTGGCTGGCGAACCCGCCCTTGGCCGCCAGCGCGAACACCACGAGCGCGGCGACCAGCGCCCCGGCGCCCGCGCACCCGGCCTGGAGCCAGAACGACGCCCCGGGCACCGCGATGATCATCGCGACCGCGCCCAGCCCGGCACCCCCGGAGACGCCCAGGATGGCGGGCTCGGCCAGCGGGTTGCGCGCCACCGCCTGCACGACGGCACCGGCCAGCGCCAGGGCGGCGCCCGCGAGCAGCGCGGCGAGCACCCGCGGCACCCGGTTGTCCAGCACGCTGCTGACGATCGGACCGGCTCGGCCGGACGCCCAGTTCGCCAGGTCGCCCAGCAGGAGCTTCGCGTCGCCGAGCAGCAGCGCGCCCACCACCACCGCGCCCGCCGCCGCGACGAGCACCACCAGCACCGCGCGGTGGCGGGCGGGGGTGATCCCGCTGCGCACCCCGGCGGCGGGCGGTCCCGGGGCGGCGGCCGCGACCCGGACGCCCCGCGCCAGCACCACCAGGAACGCGGCGCCGAGCACCGTGGTCAGCACCCCCGTCGGCACCTCCAGGGCGGCCCGCGCCCCGAGCACCGCGCGCAGCAGCACGTCGGCGCCGAGCACCAGCACCGCGCCGGTCGCGGCGGAGACGAGGACCAGCGCGGCGTGCCGGTGCAGCCCCGGCACCGCGCCGGCGAGCAGCCGCACCAGCGCGGGCGCGGCGAGCCCGACGAAGCCGATCGGACCGGCCAGCGTCACCGCCGCGGCCGCCGCCAGCACCGCGAGCACCACGGCGGCCGACCGGACCAGGCCCACCGGCACGCCCAGCGTGCGCGCGTGGTCCTCGCCGAGGTGCAGCACGTCCAGCCGCCGGGCCAGCAGCATCAGCAGCACCACCACGACGCCGAGCACCGGGCCGAGCGCGCGCACCCCGTCGAGCCCGTTCTGGCCCAGCGAACCGGCGCCCCACTCGTAGAGCCCCTGGGTCTCCTGCGGGAACAGCAGCAGGAGCATCTGGGTGACCGAGGTCATGGCGAGCGCGATCGCGGTGCCCGCGAGCACCAGCCGGACCACCCCGGTGCCGCCGCTGCCCGCCAGGGCCAGCACCAGGGCGGCGGCCGCCAGCCCACCGGCGAACGCGATCCCGGCCGCGCCCAGCAGCGGGATCTGGAAGCCGAAGGCGGTGACCGCGACGACCGCCAGGTGCGCGCCCGCGTTCACCGCCAGCGTGTCCGGGGAGGCCATGACGTTGCGCGCCACCGACTGCAGCACGGCACCCGCGACGCCGAGCGCCGCGCCGACCAGCAGCGCGGCCAGCAACCGGGGCAACCGGGACTCCACGACCACCGCCGCGGTGTCCTCAGCCCCGGAACCGAGGGCCAGCCGGACGAGCGCGGCGAAGTCCACGCCCGAGGTCCCCTGCGCCAGGTGCGCCGCGGACAGCGCGACCAGGAGCGCGGCGAGCCCGGCCGCCACCAGCAGCAGCCGGCCGCGGCGGCGCCGGACCCGACCGGGAACCCGCGGCGCGGGGCTATCCGCGGAGCGCGTCGACGGCGGCATCGGCGTACTGCACCATGGACTTCGGGCCGCCGAACATCCACAGCCCGTCCGGGAACCGGTGCACCGCACCGCGCTGCACGAACGGCAGTCCGCGCCAGATCGCGTTGTCCGCGAGCACCTCGGCGTAGGGGTCCCCGAGCGAGCCGTTGGCGAGGTACCAGAACCGCACGTCGGGCAACCGGGTGAGCCCTTCGACGTCGGTCTGCCCCAAGCCGTACCGGGGGTCGCCCTGCATCGGCCACGGGTTGCGCAGGCCGATGCGCTCGAACACCGCGGAGACCAGCGATCCCTCGGTGAAGGGGCGGATGGTGACCGAGCCGGAATTCACGTAGGCGTCGGAGAAGGCGACCTGGTCACCGGCCGCGCCGAGCCGCTCGACCTCCGCCTTCGCCGCGGCGAGCCCGTCGTCGAACTCCGCCCGCAGCGCGGCGGCGGCCGGTTCGGTCCCGGTCGCCTTCGCGATCATGCCGACGTCGGAGAACAGCGAGCCGATGGGGTCCGCGGCGTTGCCGCCCTCGATGACCAGCACGGGGACCCGGGATTCGATCTGGCGCAGCGCCCCCTCGGGCAGCCCGGCGGTGACCACCACCAGGTCCAGGCCCAGCGAGCTGATCGCGTCGATGCTCGGCTCGCCGCGGGTGCCGATGTCGCGCACGGAATCGTCCAGCGGCGCGGCGCTCACCCACTGCTCGTAGCCCTCCGGGTCGGCGACGCCCACCGGCATGACGCCGAGCGAGACCAGCTCCTCCACGCCGTTCCACTCGGTGGCGGCGACCCGCTTCGCGGGACCGTCGAGCTCGACGGCCTTGCCGCGCGAGTCGACGACCGTGATGGGCTGCCCGCCGTCGGCGACGGCATCGCCGCGGCTCGGGTCCTCCGTGGTGCCGCAACCGGCCACGAGCAGCACGGCCGCGGCGATACCGGTGATCACGCGGGGAATTCGCATTTCTCTCCTGTTCACTGGCGCGACCGGTCCCCGGCCGACGCGGAGCGCCGTCCGCCGCCGTTGAAGCGGCCGAGGGCGCGGGTCCGGATGCTCCCGTCGCCGGGGTCGACCCCGACCTCGATCCGGGTGCCGTAGGCGCGGGTGAGGTTCGCGGTGGTCAGCACCTCGGCCGGCGCGCCCTCCGCGGTGACCCGGCCGCCCTCCAGCAGCAGCATCCGGTCGGCGACGGCGGCGGCCTGGTCGAGGTCGTGCAGCACCACGCCGACGCCGACGTCGTGCTGGTCGACGAGGTCGCGGACCACGTCGAGGATCTCGACCTGGTAGCGCAGGTCGAGGAAGGTCGTCGGCTCGTCGAGCAGCAGCAGCGCGGTGTCCTGGGCCAGGCAGCTCGCCAGCCACACCCGCTGCGCCTGGCCGCCGGAGAGCGCCTGCACCGGGCGGTCCGCGAGCGCGGTGAGCCCGGTCAGCTCCATCGCGCGGGCCACTGCGGCGGGCCCGTCCGGGTCGCGTCCGCCCCAGCGGGAGCGGTGCGGGTGGCGGCCGAACTCGACCAGCTCGCGCACCGAGAGCCCGCCGGGGACCGCGCGCTGCTGGGACAGCAGCGTGATCCGGCGCGCGAGTTCCCGGCTGGACAGGGCGCGCAGCTCGGTGCCGTCGGCGAAGGCGACCTCCCCCGCGGCGGGCGGGTGCAGCCGGGCGAGCGCGCGCAGCAGCGTGGACTTGCCGCTGCCGTTCGGCCCGATCAGGGCGGTGACCGATCCGGGGGCGAGCGCGAGCGAGGCGGCGTGCACCACGACGTCGCGGCCGTAGGCGACGTCGATCTCGCGGGCGGTGACCCCGACCGGGTGAGGCTCGAACACCCGATCACAATAAGGCGAGGCTAGCCTAATTCCTAACGCCGGTGGTACACCGCACACCGCACCACCGGCACGCGCCCCTCTCACCCGTTCGTGAGCTGAGTGAGGGGCACCCTTGCCCGAGTTACTTGGTCAAGGGTGCCCCTCACCTCACGACATGCTCGCTTCGCGCGGTCCTCAGGCCCGCCAGCGGGCGGTGGGCCACTCCTCCTTCTCCCAGGCGCTGTTCCAGAACAGCCACTCGTACTCGGTGGCCCGCTGGAACGCCGCGAACATCGCGTCCCGGGTCTCCCCGGTCGCCTCGGCGGCGAGCCGGTCGGTGAGGTCGCGGGCGGCGAGCACCGCCTCGGCGAACTCGTCGTCGGCGTAGGTCTCGATCCAGGCCCGGTACGGGTGGCCGGTGAGGTCGCCGGTGGCTTCCAGGATGGTGCTGCCGACGTGCTGGTAGACCCAGAAGCACGGCAGCAGCGCGGCCACCAGCACCGGGTAGGGCTCGGTCAGCGCGCACGCGCGCAGGTAGGAGATGTAGCCCAGCGCCGACGGCGGGGTCTCCACGCCCTCCACCTCGGCGGCGGTGAGGCCGAACTCCTCGACGTACCCGGCGTGCAACCGGCGTTCCTCGACCAGCGCGCCCTGGGCGGCCCCGGACAGGAACGCGGCGTCGGCGGGATCACCGGCGCGGCTGGCCGCCGCGGCCAGCGCCTGCGCGAAACCGACGAGGTAGCGCGCGTCCTGCACGACGTACTGGGCGAACCGGTCGCGGTCCAGCGTGGCGTCGGCCAGCGCGGCGTTGAAGGGGTGCTCGACGATCGCCTGCTGGAGCGCCGCGGTGCGGGACCAGGCGCGGGCGCAGAAGCCGTCGGCGGGCGGGGGCGGCAGGGTGCTCATGGTGGTCCTCTCGGTCGGGGCGGATCGGGGCGGCCGGTCACCACCAGCGGTGGAAGTGGTGCACCGGACCGTGGCCGCTGCCCACGTCGAGCCGATCGGCGGCGCGCAGCGCCGAGGTCAGGTACTCCTTGGCCTCCCGCACCGCGGTGAACCAGTCCGGGCGCTGCGGGCGCAGCGCCGCGATGGCCGCCGACAGCGTGCAGCCGGTGCCGTGGTCGTTGCGGGTGCGCACCCGGTCCCCGCTGAGCTCGCGGGTCCCGCCGTCCCCCAGGAACAGGTCCACACTGGACTCGTCGGCGAGGTGACCGCCCTTGAGCAGCACCTGCTTGGCGCCCAGCCCGGCCAGCCGCGCCGCCTGGTCGGCCATGCCCGCCACCGCGCCGAGCTCGGGCTCGCCGAGCAGGTCGGCGGCCTCCGGCAGGTTCGGGGTGATCAGGTCGACGCGGGGCAGCAGTTCCTCGCGCAGCACCCCCACCGCGTCCGGGGCGAGCAACCGGTCGCCGCTCTTGGCGACCATGACCGGGTCCAGCACCACCACCGGCGGCGCGTACCGGTCCAGCACCTCGACGACCGCGCGGATCACCCCCGCGCCGCCGAGCATCCCGATCTTGACCGCGTCCACCCGCACGTCGTCGAGCAGCGTGTCGAGCTGGGTCCGGACGAACTCCGGCGGCACCTCGTGGACCTCGGCGACACCGGTGGTGGTCTGGGCGACCAGCGCGGTGATCACGGACATGCCGTAGGCGCCGTGCGCGGAGAAGGCCTTGAGGTCGGCCTGGACACCGGCACCGCCGCTGGGGTCGGTGCCTGCGATGGTCAGCACGTTGGGAATCACGACGTCCCTCCGCTAGTGCTAGCTAGGTCAGGTTCAACGGGTGTGTTCTCAGCCCTGCCGGGCACCCCGCGTCACGGATCACACTAACCACCCGGGAGCGCCGTGACCACACCCGCAGGTCGGCGGGGCCGATGGGGCGGGTGGGGCCGGAGGCGACGGATTTCACAGCCCGCTTCGACCACCGCCCGCGGGAGCGCCCCTGGGCACCGGACTAAAATGGGTGGCGATGGAGACCACGACCGACGCCCCGAGCTTTGCCCGTTCCCGGCGCCCGCAGCGCCAGGCCGACCCCGCGGAGATCTGGGGTCCGCTGCCGAGCCTGACCGACGCCGCGGTGGCCGCGGCCGGTTCCGGGACCGTGGCCATCAACCGCGCGTTCGACCGCAACAGCCGCCAGCGCGGCAAGGCGCTGCGCGACCTGCTGGACGAGCGGGGCGTCACCGCCGTGGAGGTGACCGCGGCGTCCGGTGCGGAGCTGCCCGCCACCGAGTCCCCGATCACCGCCGTGGTGAACCTGACCGGCGCCGGGTCCTGGCAGCCCTACCGGCTGGCGGCCAAGGCGCAGGCCCCGGTGCTCACCCCCAAGCCGGTCGACGGTCCGGCCGACGAGGTCTCCCGCAACGTGATCGCGATGGCGGCCGAGGACGGGCGCCGCGACGTCGCGCTGTCCCACGTCGCGCTGCGGTCGGAGTGCCCGGCCGAGAGCACGCTGACCGTGGAGCACGACGGCGAGGCGCTGTCGGTGCCCGGCGGCTGGGTCAGCCTCACCGTGACCGACGAGGGCCTGCGCATCGAGGTCGGCGGCACCGGGGAGGAGCCCCGGACCCTGACCACCCGGCAGGCCCGCGTGGAGGCGTTCGGGGCCCGGCACCTGCTGGTGCGCGACGAGCTCCCGATCGCCGACTTCGAGGACCGCTCGCTGACCCTGACCGCCGAGGCGGGCGGGCTGGTCGTCCGCCCGGTCTGAGCGGGGGTCGGCCATCCCCCGGACGGTCGATCCGCGCACCCGGGAGCCTTCGGCGTCATGTGCCCGCACCCGCCGCGTCCCATGATGGGACGACGTTCGACGGATGCGGGGGATGCTGGTGAAGACCGCGAAGAAGTGGCACGTGACCTGTCGCGACGTGGCGGGCCGCAGGCGGGACATGTCCGTGTTCGTCGAGCGGGGCGAGGTGGTGGTGGTCTCCCCGCCGGGGGATGCCGCGGTGCTCTCCCCGCTGGAGGTCGGCCGGTTGCGGGCCGCGCTGCGGGACGCCGTCGTGCTCGCCGCGGACGAGGACGGCTGAGCGCTCGGGCCTTCCCGCCCGGAACGCGAACGGGCATCATCTACTCCCGGGTAACTCGTACCGAGAGGGTGGATGCGTGAACGTGGTGCTGCGCCGGTCCGCCGGCCTCCTGGAACGGCTGCTCGCCCCGCTGAACACGATCGGCGTGCTGGTCCGGCAGGGCGTCGTGCGCCCCATGCGGCCGGACAAGCTGCTGCGCATCGCACTGGCCTGGCGGCGCTGGGGCATCACCCCGCCGCTGGGCTTCGCGGTCGGCGCCATCCGGCACCCGGACCGCCCGGCGATCATCGACGAGCGCGGGGCGCTCAGCTACGCCGAGGTCTCCCAGCGCACCACCAGGCTGGCCCACTCGCTGCGCGCCCGGCTCGCCCCCGGCACCCGCCTCGGGGTGCTCTGCCGCAACCACCACGGGCCGATCGAGGCGATGGTCGCGGCCGGCAAGCTCGGCGTCGACGTCGTGCTGCTCAACACCGGGCTGCCCACCGAGCAGGTCGCCGAGGTGGTGCGCGCCCAGCAGGTCGGCGTGCTGCTGGTGGACGGCGAGTTCACCCACCACCTCGACGCGCTGCCCGAGGACCTCGACGTGGTGCTGGCCTGGACCGACGGCACCACCCGCCACTCCACGGTCGAGCACCTGGTGGCCACCGGCTCGACCCGGGTGCTGCCGCGGCCCGGCAGGCGCTCCCGGCTGGTCGTGCTCACCTCCGGCACCACCGGCACCCCGAAGGGCGCGCGGCGGCCCGAACCGCCGGGCCTGGCCCCCGTCGCGACCATCCTGTCCCGGGTCCCGCTGCGCGCGGGCGAGCGGATGTTGGTCGGCGCACCGCTGTTCCACACCTGGGGCCTCGCCGCCTTCCAGCTCGCCTCGGTGCTGGGCGCGACGATGGTGCTGCGCCGCAAGTTCGACCCGGAGCAGGCGCTGGGCGCGATGCACCGGCACCGCTGCACGTCGATGTTCGCCGTGCCGGTGATGCTCCAGCGCATCCTCGACCTGCCCGAGCGCGGCTACGACCACGGCGCGCTGCGGATCGTGGCCAGCAGCGGTTCGGCGCTGCCCGCCGACCTCGCCGAGCGGTTCCGGGAGCGGTTCGGACCGGTGCTGCACAACCTCTACGGCTCCACCGAGGTCTCCTGGGTGAGCATCGCCACGCCGGAGGACCTGCGCGCCGCCCCCGGCACCGCGGGACGTCCGCCGCGCGGGACCACCGTGCGCCTCCTCGACGAGGACGGCCGACCGGTGCGCCGCGGCCGGACCGGCCGGATCTTCGCGGGCAACGACATGCTCTTCGAGGGCTACACCCACGGCGGGAGCAAGGAGTTCCGGGACGGCCTGATGGCCACCGGGGACCTCGGGCGGTTCGACGCGGCCGGACGGCTGCAGGTGGTCGGCCGGGAGGACGACATGATCGTCTCCGGCGGGGAGAACGTCTACCCCAAGGAGACCGAGGACGCGGTGGCCGCGCTGCCCGAGGTGGCCGAGGCCGCCGCGATCGGGGTGGACGACGCCGAGTTCGGGCAGCGGCTGGCGGCGTTCGTGGTGCTGCGCGAGGGCGCCGAGCTGGACGCCGAGGGGCTGCGCGACCGGTTGCGCGACCGGCTGTCGGCGTTCGCGCTGCCGCGCGAGGTGGTGTTCCTCGACTCCTTGCCGCGCAACGCCACCGGCAAGGTGGTGCCCGGCGACCTGCTCGCCCGCCGCGACGCCGGCTGAGGAGCGGTCGCGCGACACCGCCCGCCGCCGCGTTAGGCTCGGACAGGTGAACGACCGTCTGGTGTGGATCGACTGCGAGATGACGGGGCTCGACCTGGGCAAGGACGCCTTGATCGAGATCGCGGCCCTGGTCACCGACTCCGAACTGAACGTGCTCGGCGACGGCGTGGACATCGTGATCCACGCCGACGACGACGCCTTGGCCGGGATGCCCGAGGTGGTGCGCGAGATGCACGCCAAATCCGGGCTCACCGAGGAGGTGCGCCGCTCCACCACCACCCTCGCCGAAGCCGAGCGGCAGGTGCTGGACCACATCCGCAAGTACGTGCCGGAAGGCCGGTCGGCGCCGCTGGCGGGCAACTCCATCGCCACCGACCGGGGTTTCATCGCCCGGGACATGCCCGCCCTCGACGCGCACCTGCACTACCGGATGGTCGACGTCTCGTCGATCAAGGAGCTGTGCCGCCGCTGGTACCCGCGGATCTACTTCGCGCAGCCGGAGAAGGGGCTGGCGCACCGGGCGCTCGCCGACATCCGGGAGTCGATCCGGGAGCTGGCCTACTACCGGCGGACCGCGTTCGTCGAGCCGCCCGGGCCGTCCAGCGAGCGGGCCCAGGAGATCGCCGCGGAACTGCTCGACGGCGAAGGGGTCGGCGGCATCGAGAAGGCCCGCCAGGAACAGGCCGGGGACGAGCGCTGAGCTCGCACGATCGCCGAAACCGGGGCCGGTGCGGGAGCCCGCGGCGCGACGCGCTAGGATGGTTCCACCGGCACGGCTGAGGCGGTCAGCACGAACGAGGTGGCTGTCCCGCTGATCCGGCGGACGTGGTGGGTGTAGCTCAGTCGGTAGAGCACTGGGTTGTGGTCCCAGGAGTCGCGGGTTCGAATCCCGTCACTCACCCCACGCGGAAGGCCCCGCTCCAGCAGGAGCGGGGCCTTCGTCGTTCCGCGAACGGCCGGCACCGGGAGGGCCGGACCCCGGAGGGTCCGGCCGACCGCATCACTTGTTGCCCGCGACCCATTCCTGCCACGGGACCTGCCAGTCGCCGAAGCCGTCCCAGGACTTCAGATCGGGCCCGCCGGAGTTGGTGATCTCCACGACGTCGCCCTTCTTGAGCAGGTCGAACACCCACTTGGCATCCTCGGTCGTCATGTTGATGCACCCGTGGCTGACGTTGCGCCGCCCCAGATCGGCCGCCGCCCACGGAGCCGCGTGCAGGAACTCGCCGCCGTTGGAGATCCGCACGGCGTACTCGACCTCGGTCTTGTACCCGCCCTGGTCCAGCGGGAGCCCGTAGGTCGTGGAGTCCATCAGGTACTTCGGGTGCTTCTCGGTCACCACGTGGGCGCCGTTGTTGGACGGGAACTCCGGGGAGCCGAGCGCGACCGGGATGGTCCGCAGCAGCTCGCCGTTGCGGGTCACCCGCATCTGCTTGCTGGCGCCGTCGGCGTGCAGCACCACCTCGTCGCCGATGGTGATGGTGGCCTCGCGGTCCTCCTGGCCCCAGACGCCGTTGCCGAGGTCCTTGCCGTAGACGTTGATGTCCAGCTCGATCTTGGTGCCGGGCTCCCAGTACTCCTTCGGCCGCCAGTGCACCTCGCGGTCGTCGTACCAGTAGAAGGCGCCCTCGACGGCCGGCTCGGTCTTGATCTCGATGGCCTGCTCGGCGCGCTCCTTGTCCGGCGCGGGCGCGTCGGCGCTGAAGTAGAAGGCGAGCGGCTGGCCCACGCCGACGGTCTGGCCGTCGAGCGGGTTCATCGACACGTACGTCTGGTTCTTCGGGCTCACCGTCGTGAACGTGGACTGGTGGGTGACCGGCTCACCGCTCTGGCCCTGCGCCGTCACCGACAGCGTGTAGGTCTTGCCGTAGCCCAGCGGCTCCCCCACCGCCCAGCTGGTGCGGTCCGGTGCGACGGCGCCCTTGACCTGCTCGCCGGACTCGTTGGTCATGGTCGCCTCGGTGATCGTGCCGTCGGTGACCGACGCGGTGATCTCGCCGGTCGGCGAGACGTCCTGGGCGCCGTTGTCCGGCGTGGTCCGCACGGTGGGCACCGCGGGCTCCCCGGCGGGCTCCGCCGCGGGGCCGGAACCGCCGCACCCCGCGAGTAAGACCGCCACCACTCCGAGGACCAGCAGCGACAACAACCGCGACACCCCTGCGGACCTCCCGACAGGATTACGCAACACCTTCATGGGCGACAGTCCGTTCGATTCGATACGCCAAAAACCGCTCGGGAACAGTGTGCAGCAATACCCCGACCGAGCGTGCAGGCACCGGTCGTTGCACAGAGTGATCCCCGCAGCGGATCTACACTCTTCGTAGACGCAACGCCCCCGGGTGAGGTTGCGTTCCCGGCGCCCTCGATCGATCGAGGACCCCCCTGCGAGAGGCCCTCCGGAACCGTGCTATTGTTTTTCACGTCGCCAGGGAGACCGGGAAGCACCCGCCGGAAGCGGAAATGCGGAACGGAATCCCAGATCGACGTGCCAGCGCCAATAGCTCAACTGGCAGAGCAGCTGACTCTTAATCAGCGGGTTCGGGGTTCGAGTCCCTGTTGGCGCACAGCAGCCCCAGGCCACGCGGCCTGGGGCTTTTTCGTTCCCGAATGCGCCGACCACAACGTTGCTCCGGCCCGCGATGGCGCAGCGACTGCCGGGTGGCCCGGCAACGGCCGCGGGCGGGCGGGGTGGTCGTCACCACTGGTACGGGAGGAACTTGCCGTTCAGGGTGAGCACCACCCGGTCGCCCTGCGGATCGGACTCCCGACGCACGTCGAGGCGGAAGTTGATGGCGCTCATGATGCCGTCGCCGAACTCCTCGTGGATGAGCTCCTTGATCGTCGGCCCGTAGACCTCCAGCACCTCGTGCAACCGGTAGACGGTGGGGTCGGTGGGCACCTGGTGCCCCAGCGCGCCCCGGTACGGCTGCTCCCGCAGCGACGCCTCCACCTCCGGCTCCAGGTCCAGCAGCGACGCCGCCGCGCGCGCCTCCTGCTCGCCCATCGGGTGCTGGCCGAGCAGCGCCGCCGTGGTCCAGGCCACCGGCCTGCCCACGGTGTCGGCGAGCTGCCGCCAGGTGATGCCCAGTTCCGCCTTGGCGTCGCGGACCGCTGCCGCCGCCTGCTGCTTGGTCAGCATGGTCACGTCCTCCCCGTTCTCGGGCCCCCGGATCAGCCCCCGTCGACGACGAGCCGCAGATCCCCGAGCCCGCGGCCGATCTCCAGGCGGTGCTCCGCGCCGGGGCGCCCCGACACCGCGACCCGCACCTGCGCCCGGTCACCGGCTGCGGCTTCGGCCACCGCGAAGCCGACGAGCGAGGCGGGCAGGTCGTCCGGCCGGGCGTAGACCTGGACCACCTCGCGCCCGGCGCGGTCCCCGGTGTTGCGCAGCACCACCCGGACCGCGTCGCCGTCGTCGTCGGCGGTCTCGTACTCCCACGTCGTGTAGCCGAGGCCGTGCCCGAAGTGGAAGGCGGGCTCGGCCCCGTACGCCGCGTAGGCGCGGTGGCCGAGCAGCGATCCCTCGGTGTAGTGCAGCTCGCCGTCCACCGGCAGCACCCCGGGCAGCGGAACCGGCACGTCGGCCAGCTCCGCCGGGAACGTCGTCGGCAACCGCCCGCCGGGCTCGGCCGCGCCGCGCAGCACGTCGCCCAGCGCGTGCCCGTACTCCTGCCCGCCGAACCACGTCCACAGCAGCGCGGGCACCTCGTCGGCCCACGGCATCAGCACCGGCGCCCCCGCGTTGACCACCACGGCGGTGCGCGGGTTGGCCTCGACCACCCGGCGGACCAGCTCGTCCTGGGTGCCGGGCAGGCTCAGCGAGACCCGGTCCCGCCCCTCGGTCTCCACCTCGTCGTGGGTGCCGACCACGACCACCGCCAGGTCGGCCTCCCGCGCCACCGCGCGCACGGCGGCGAGCTCGCCGGCCTCGTCCCGCTCCTGGTCCCGGTGCCCGAGCCCGAGCACGACCAGCCCGCGGGGCTCGGCCGGGGTGAACTCGACCTCCAGCGCCACCGCCCCACCGGTGACGTCGGCGTCGACGAGCACCACGTCGACGCGCTGCTCGGGCGGCTCCAGCAGCTCGCCCACCGGATCGTCGACGGGCCCGGCGACGTTGTCGGCGTCGAGCACCTCGCGTCCCGCCACCGACAGCCGCACCCGGCCGGCGCCGTGCACGCCGAACCGGTGCTCGCCCTCCGCGGCGGCCAGCTCGCCGCGCACCCGCAGCCGTTCGGTGCCCGCGGGCAGGTCGCCCGCCCAGAGCAGCCGGTCGGTGCCGCGCAGCTCGCTGCGCAGCACCTCGCCGTCGGCGTCGAGGTGCTCCACCCGCAGGCCCGTCCCCTCGCCCCGGGGATCGCGCACCGCCGCGCGCGGGATCGGGTCGAGCAGCCGCCGGTGGTGCACCCCGCGCTGGTAGAACACCTCGGCGGCGGGGAACGCGGCGCGCACCCCGTCCAGCGGGGTGACCACGTGCGGCGGGCTGACGCGCGAGAAACCACCGCCCTGCACCACGGGCAGCAGCGCGTTCTCCCCGATCACCGCGATCCGGGACACCTCGCCCGGCACCGGCAGCAGCGGCGCGCCGTCCACCGGTTCGTTGCGCAGCAGCACGAAACCCCGGGTCGCCAGGTCGCGGAGGGCGGGCCGGGCGGATTCCGGCGGTGGACCGGGTTCCGGGCGCTCCGGACCGAGCGCCCCGGTGCGGGCGGCCAGCCGCAGCAGCCGCAGCACCTTGTCGTCGAGCACGGATTCCGGCACCCGGTTGCCCTCCACCGCGGCGCCCAGCTCCCGCCACGGCCCACCCGGCCCGGGCATGGCCAGGTCCAGCCCGCCCAGCGCCGCGGCCTCCACCGAGCGGGTGGCGAACCAGTCCGACACCACCGCGCCGTCCCAGTCCCACTCGCCCTTGAGCACGTCGTTGAGCAGCCAGGAGTTCTCGGTCATGGACCGGCCGAGGACCGAGTTGCAGGCGGCCATCAGCGCCCACGGCCCGGCTTCGGCGATGATCCGCTCGAACGGGGCGAGGTAGACGTCCCGCAGCGTCCGCTCGTCCACCCGCACGTCGTAGGACAGCCGTTCGGTCTCGCTGTCGTTGGCCGCGAAGTGCTTCGGCGTGGCGGCCACGTCGCGGGACTGGACGCCCGCGACGACCTCGGCGCCCATCGCGGCGACCAGCAGCGGGTCCTCGGAGAAGTTCTCGAAGTGCCTGCCCGAGAACGGGGTGCGGTGCAGGTTGACGGTCGGTGCGAGCACCACGTGCACGCCGCGCCTGCGGGCCTCGTCGCCGAGCAGCCCGCCCGCGGTGCGCGCCGCCGCCCGGTCCCAGGTGGCGGCCAGCGCCGAGGCCACCGGCAGCAGCAGCGAGGCATCGCGCTCGTCGAAGGTGGGGCCGCGCACGCCGTGCGGACCGTCGGAGAGCACCAAGGGACGCAGCCCGATCTCCGGGAGCGGGTGCAGCGTCCACAGGTCCGCCCCGGTCAGCAACCGGACCTTGTCCGCGACGCTGAGCTGGGCGAGCAGCCTGCGCAATTCGGCCTCGTCGACGGCCCCCATGCCGGGATCCCCCTCTCCCCGTGGTCCGCCCCGCCAGTCTCGGCGACCGGTCCGGGCGTGTCGACCGGAAGCCCGACACACCGGTATGTGGCCATCCGAAAGAGGAGCTGACCCAAGATGTAGTGTGTGGCCGCTGGTGGTCCACCGGAGCGATCCGGTGGCGAAGAGGGAACCCGGTGCGAGTCCGGGACTGCCCCGCAGCGGTGAACGGGAACGACCGTCGTATCCGGCACTGGGCTCGTCGAGCCTGGGAAGCCACGACCAGTAGGCCGCCCGTGAGTCCGAAGACCTGCCACCGGTGGCACGCCGCGCGCGTGCCTGTCCGGGACCTCGAGGGCGGGTCCACGCGGACGACCGCCCCGCGGTCTCCCCGTGCGCCGTCGTGGTCCACCGAGCTCGCGAGGGAGAGAGCCCAAGTGACCGCAACACTCGCCACCCCGACCTGGACCCGGGTGTCCACCGTGGTCCAGCAGGCGTGCGACGGCCTGACCGGGGTATCGGCCGACGCCGTGCTGGCCGAGGTCCAGCGCACCATCTACGACGGCATCAGCGGTGACGAACTCGCGCTGGCGCAGATCATGGCCGCGCGCACCCTGGTCGAAGTCGAACCGAACTACTTCGCGGTCACCGCCCGGCTGCTGCTGGACAAGCTGCGCCGCGAGGTGCTGAGCCTGTTGGCCGGACAGCCGCGGGAAGCCGACCAGGTCGAAATGCGCGACCAGTACCCGGGCTACTTCGCCGACTACGTGCGCTTCGGCGTCGACGCCGGTCAGCTCGCCCCGGAACTGGCCTCGTTCGACCTGGACCGGCTCGGCCGCGCCCTGCTGCCCGACCGCGACCTCGCCTTCGGGTTCCTCGGCCTGCAGACCCTCTACGACCGCTACTTCCTGCACGTCGGCGGCACCCGCTACGAGCTGCCGCAGGCGTTCTTCATGCGGGTCGCGATGGGCCTGGCGCTGCGCGAGGACGACCGCGAGGCGCGCGCGATCGAGTTCTACGAGCTGCTGTCCTCGATGGACTTCATGTGCTCGACGCCGACCCTGTTCAACGCCGGGACCACCCGCCCGCAGCTCTCGTCGTGCTTCCTGACCACGGTGGACGACGACCTCGCCGCGATCTTCCACTCGATCAGCAACAACGCCCTGCTGTCGAAGTACGCGGGCGGGCTCGGCAACGACTGGACGCCGGTGCGCGGCATCGGCGCGCACATCCGCGGCACCAACGGCAACTCGCAGGGCGTGGTGCCGTTCCTCAAGATCGCCAACGACACCGCGGTCGCGGTCAACCAGGGCGGCAAGCGCAAGGGCGCGGTCTGCGCCTACCTGGAGACCTGGCACATCGACGTCGAGGAATTCCTCGACCTGCGCAAGAACACCGGCGACGACCGCAGGCGCACCCACGACATGAACACCGCGAACTGGGTGCCCGACGAGTTCCTGCGCCGCGTCGAGGCCGACGAGCAGTGGACGTTGTTCTCCCCCGACGAGACGCCCGACCTGCACGACCTCTACGGCACCGCGTTCGCCGAGCGCTACCGGGCCTACGAGCAGGCGGCCGACCGGGGCGAGATCGCCGTGTTCCGCCGGGTCCGCGCGGTGGACCTGTGGCGCCGGATGCTCACCATGTTGTTCGAGACCGGGCACCCGTGGATCACCTTCAAGGACCCGTGCAACCTCCGGTCGCCGCAGCAGCACGCCGGCGTGGTCCACTCCTCCAACCTGTGCACCGAGATCACCCTCAACACCAGCGCCGACGAGGTCGCGGTGTGCAACCTGGGGTCGGTGAACCTGGCCCAGCACGTCGGTCCCGACGGCATCGACGCGGCGCGGCTGCGGCGCACCGTGCGCACCGCGGTGCGGATGCTCGACAACGTGATCGACATCAACTTCTACACGATCCCGGAGGCCCGCCGGTCGAACCTGCGGCACCGGCCGGTCGGCCTCGGCCTGATGGGGCACGCCGACGCGCTGTTCGCCCAGCGCATCCCGATGGCCTCGGCCGAGGCGGTGGAGTTCGCCGACCGCAGCATGGAGCTGGTCAGCTACCACGCCATCGCCGCCTCCAGCGAGCTCGCCGCCGAACGCGGGCGCTACGAGTCCTACGACGGGTCGCTGTGGAGCCGGGGCGTGCTGCCGATCGACTCGCTGGAGCTGCTGGCCGAGGCGCGCGGCGGCGACGTCGACCTGGACCGGTCGTCCACCCTGGACTGGGACGCGCTGCGCGAGCAGGTGCTGCGGGACGGGATGCGCAACTCCAACGTGATGGCGATCGCGCCCACCGCGACGATCTCCAACATCTGCGGCGTCGGGCAGTCCGTCGAACCGCTGTACCGCAACCTCTACGTCAAGTCGAACATGTCCGGCGACTTCACCGTCATCAACCCGCAGCTCGTGTCCGACCTGAAGGCGGCGGGGCTCTGGGACGAGGCGATGGTCGCCGACCTGAAGTACCACGACGGCAGCCTCGCCCCGGTCCAGCGGATCCCGGACCGGCTCAAGCAGCTCTACGCCACCGCGTTCGAGGTGGCCCCGCAGTGGCTGGTCGACGCCGCCGCGCGCAGGCAGAAGTGGATCGACCAGGCCCAGTCGCTGAACCTCTACGTGGCCGCGCCCAGCGGTCGCACCCTCGACGAGCTGTACCGGCGGGCGTGGCGCAGCGGCCTGAAGACCACCTACTACCTGCGCTCCACCAGCGCCACGCACGTGGAGAAGAGCACCCTGCGCGGCACCGACGGCAAGCTCAACGCGGTCCCGGCCGCCGTGCCCGCCGACGTCGCGGCGGCGTGCTCGGTCACCGATCCCGACTGCGAAGCCTGCCAGTGAGCACCCGAACCCAGGAGCACCGCACCATGACCTCAGTGCAGCACCACGACGCCACCGGCCTCGGCGAGATCGCCCGCGGCGCGGACCGCATCGACGTCGGCGACAAGGCGATGATCAACGCGCGCGCCGACGTCAACCAGCTGCTGCCGCTCAAGTACCGCTGGGCGTGGGAGAAGTACCTCGCCGCGTGCAACAACCACTGGATGCCGACCGAGATCTCGATGCAGGCCGACATCTCGCTGTGGAAGTCCGCCGACGGGCTCTCCGCGGACGAGCGCCGGCTGCTCAAGCGCAACCTCGGCTTCTTCGCCACCGCCGAATCCCTGGTGGCCAACAACATCGTGCTCGCGGTGTACCGGCACATCACCAACCCCGAGTGCCGCCAGTACCTGCTGCGCCAAGCCTTCGAGGAGGCCGTGCACACCCACACCTTCCAGTACATCTGCGAGAGCCTCGGCCTCGACGAGGGCGAGCTGTTCAACATGTACCGGGAGATCCCGTCCATCGCGGACAAGGACGCCTGGGCGCTGCACTACACGCAGAGCCTGGAGGACCCGGACTTCGCCACCGGCACCGCCGAATCCGACCAGGCGTTCCTGCGGGACCTCATCGCGTTCTACGTCATCTTCGAAGGCATGTGGTTCTACACCGGCTTCGCGCAGATCCTCGCGCTGGGCAGGCGGAACAAGATGGTCGGCATCGCCGAGCAGTACCAGTACATCCTGCGCGACGAGTCGATCCACCTGAACTTCGGCATCGACTGCATCAACCAGATCAAGCTGGAGAACCCGCACCTGTGGAGCGAGGAGTTCCAGGCCGAGGTGCGGCGGATGCTCACCGAGGCCTGCGAACTGGAGATCGCCTACGGGCGGGACACCATGCCGCGCGGCATCCTCGGCATCAACGCCGACCAGTGCGCCGAGTACATGCACTTCATCACCAACCGGCGCTGCGCCCAGCTCGGCCTGGACCCCGTGTTCCCGGAGACGGCGAACCCGTTCCCGTGGATGTCCGAGGCGATGGACCTGAAGAAGGAGAAGAACTTCTTCGAAACCCGGGTCATCGAGTACCAGTCCGGGGCCTCGCTCTCCTGGGACTGAGTTCCTCCCGCCGCCGAGACGGCGCCCGGCCCGCGGGGCCCTTCCGCTCAGTCGCTGAGCGGAAGGGCCCCGCCGCCGTCCGGTCTGCATGCAGAACGCGAAAAGGAGGGGTGGGGCACGAAGACCAACTTGTCTTCGTGCCCCACCCCTCTCTCAG